>JAFSYU010000016.1 GCA_017443595.1 Clostridia bacterium | reverse complement strand
CTCGCCGCTCCTGCTTCGTTAAACCCCTTGCTGTTACGTATAGTAGCACCTGCGGGCTTTGCCTCGCAGGAACAACGATCTGTTCGTCCGAAAATCCTATAGGACTCAAACGGATGAAATTTCGAGATATTTTCGGCGCGACAGGAAGCAGGAATACGCCGGTATTCCAATGACGACAAACCGAAAAGAGCCGAAATAGCGCCGTTTGAGCGGGTTCGGATAACTCTTGTTACCCTAAGGTAATATCATCGAAGGCATCCGAATAGTATATATCCGGAGGTGGCTGACGATGAACAGGAAAAACACGGTCTTATCCGGCGCGGCAATACTGTTTGCCGCAAATATCATAGTAAAGCTGACAGGCGTTGCCTTTAAAATACCCGTTCAAAGACTTATTGGCGATACGGGTATGGGCTATTTCAACGTCGCTTATAATATTTATATCTGGTTTTATCTTATATCAACGTCAGGACTTCCGGTCGCCGTTTCCGTATGCGTGGCAAGAGCGTTAGCCGAAGGCAGAGAAGACAAATGCGGCGGGATATTTAAAACGTCCGTCATTGCTTTTTCATCGCTCGGAGCCGTGTTCGCGGCGTCAATGATCATATTCTGCAAAGGGCTGTCTTCCGTATCCGGCATTTATGAATCATATCTCTGCATAGCCGTCATAGCGCCGTCCGTATTTGCGGCGTGTATATCGTCCGCTGTCAGAGGTTATTATCAGGGACACGGCATAATGTGGGTGACAGCGTCATCGCAGGTGATCGAAAGCGCGGGCAAAGCCGTATTCGGCATCGTTTTCGCGTATATATCCGTAAAAGCCGGAAACGAGTTATACGTAACGTCCGCTTACGCAATATCCGGCATAACGCTCGGAACCGTGTTATCCGCATTATTCTGTCTTTTCATAAAATCGTTTTATAAAAAGCCGGTAAAATGCGCAACCGGACGCGATGAAAACGCGCTTCCGCAAATACTTAAGATCGCTTTGCCTGTAACGATGTCGTCTTCGGTCATGAATCTTTCGTCGCTGTCTGACGTGTTTATAGCTCCGTCAAGACTGATCTCGATCGGATATACGCCGTCTCAGGCAACGGAGATATTCGGTAATTATTCAACGCTTTGTCTGTCTTTTGCAAATCTGCCCGCGGCGTTTATATATCCGCTTACTTCAGCGGCGCTGCCCGCATTGTCATACGCATACGCGTCAAAAGATAAAGAAAAAGCAAACGAACTTGCAAAAAACACACTGAAAACGGCTTTGCTGATATCACTGCCTTGCGCCGTCGGGCTGGGAGTACTGTCATACCGGGTTTTATCGGTAATTTTTCCGGAGAATTCATCCGTGCTCGCCGCGCCGATGCTTACGGTACTGTCACCGTCTGTTGTTTTGTGTGCGCTGCTTGCTGTAACGGATACGCTGCTGCAATCCTGCGGCAAGCCTTCGTATCCGGTAATATCAATGCTTTTCGGCTCCGGCGTAAAGATACTATCGCTGTTCTTACTGTTTAAAATAGATTCCGTAGGAAGACTTGCGATACCGCTCGGTACCTGTTTGTGTTATCTTTCGGCGCTGATATTCAATATAAAATTTGCAAAAAAATATTTCAGTATAAGTAATATATCGGCTCTGTTTATAAAACCGGCATTCTGTTCGGCTTTGCTCGGTATATTCGCATATTCCGCGTGCGGATATCTTTCAAAATATTTACAGGGTAAGACTCTTTCAATGGTATCCGTAACATTATCCGCGGCGGTATATATGATATCCGTATTTATTTCCGGGTATATCAGTCCGAAAACGATTTTAAAAGAAATAATAAAATTCAAGGAAAATAAAAATGGTAGAACATCAAAGAAAAGAAAAGTACGGTTTTGAAGATCTGTGTAAAATTGTGCGCATACTGCGTTCTCCCGGCGGCTGTCCCTGGGATATAGAACAGACGCATAAATCGATAAGAAACGATTTTATTGAGGAAGTATATGAAGCCGTTGAAGGCATAGACAACGACGAGCCCGCCATACTGCGCGAAGAACTCGGAGACGTTTTGCTTCAGGTCGTTTTCCATTCCGATATATGTACAACAGACGGCCAGTTCAGTATCGACGACGTTATAACGGATCTGTGCAATAAACTTATAATACGCCATCCTCACGTGTTTTCAGTTGATGAAAACTATAAAAACGTTGACACGCCGGAAAAAGTATTATATAACTGGAACGAGATAAAAAAGGCTACAAAAGGACAAAAGACGAAAAAAGAAGAGTTAAGCGGCGTAAGCCGCGCGCTTCCGTCGCTTTTCAGAGGGCAGAAAATAGCAAAAAAACTGCGCAAATCGGGCGAAGCGTATAAATGTGACGACAGCGAGCTTGAAGCAAAACTCAAAGCGTTTGAAAAAAGCAGAACTAAAGCGGATCTCGGCAAACTGCTCTTTACAATATGCGCCGCCGCGGATAACGCTGATATAAACGCAGAAGAAGCGCTTTATGGCGAAATAGAGGAAATAATAAATGAGACTTGATAAATTTTTGAAAGTCAGCAGGATTATAAAGCGCAGGACCGTTGCAAACGAAGCGTGCGACGCGGAGCACGTGACCGTTAACGGCCGCCGTGCAAAAGCTTCATATGAGGTAAAAGAAGGCGACGTTGTTGAAGTCAGCTTCGGCAGCAGAACGCTTAAATTCAAGATCTGCAATATTTCAGAACATACTCTCAAATCCGACGCTCAGTCAATGTATGAGATCATAGAGTAATATTTGGATTTGCCGTATCATATCATTTATAAAAAATGAGGAGATACGGTATGTTGGATAACAGCGATATAATCATAAATTCAAAAAGCAAAGTCAAAATAACCGGAGTTGAAGGAATAACGGGATTCGGCGATACGGAAGCTGTTTTTAAAACGTCTTTAGGATATCTTGCCATAACGGGTTCTTCGCTGACGGTTGACGGTTTTGACAGAGAAGAAGGTACGGTAGATCTTACCGGAAACATAAGTGCCGTGTTCTATCCCGGCGGCAAAAAGAACGAACGCGGTTTGTTTGGCAAACTTTTCGGTAAAGACAACTGATGGATATAACGTATATCCCGCCGTCAAGACAGCTGTTACTTTTGATTTATTCGGTTATCGTCGGATATATAAGCGGCTGTGTCTGCGGCGCCGCAAGGCTTCCGGCAGATATACTTAAAGATCTGTTTCCGGAAAAGAAGATCATGCATTTTACGGTTGATATTATATATGATATCGTTTTATCTGTCGTTTTCATTACGGGCGTCGTGATCTTCATATACGCCGCAAACGAAGGGATGATCAGATATTTTCTTATACTGTTTGCGTTTTCCGGCTTGATACTGTACCGGATAACGCTCGGGAAGCTTTATAAAAAGCTTTCATATATATTATTAAAGGCTGTGAAATACGCGGCGGGCAAACTGCAGAGATTTTTATACCCGCTGAAAGCGTACTTTATCAGCCGCGGCGTTGAAAAACGCATCAAAAAAGGAATTTTAAAGGCTCACAGGAGTTAAATATGAAGAGTGAAACTTCATTGTTCGTAAAAATCAGTCTTGCTTTACTGACCGTTATTTTCGTAATAATGGTCTTGTCTCTGAGCCTTAGATATAACGAGCTTACGAGAAAACGCGACCGGCTGAAAGCGCAGGTTGAGCAGGAACAGCTTGAACTTGAAAAACTGCTTGACGAGGTCAATGCAGATTATAATGATGAGTATATTATAAAAATAGCGCGTGAAGAACTCGGCTACAGGATGCCGGATGAGATCATTTACTATAATAATCTTAATAAATAGCACAACAGCCAAATTTACAAATTTCAAAAATTGAATACTATATATTTATAAATAATATATTGATAAAAATTACAAAAAATAGTATAATTGCTCTATATAGGGCAAAATTTTGAGGCTATTTTACGGAGGCAGTTATGAAGAAAGTCATTGCAGCTTTAATTTCAGCACTTCTTATCCTTGCACTTGTTCCCGTTCAAGTATCTGCATTCGATACCGTTACAATAAGCGGTAATGAAGATACTGTCATAAGCGGATCCGGCAGTGTTTATGATATTTCCGGTTTTACCGGCAATATCATGCTTGAAGACGCCGTTATAAAAGGAGAAGGAAGATCGGCGGTATTCGTAAAAGACAATTCCGACGTTAACTTCATCCTTAAAGGTACGACCGAGATCGAAGGAGATGAAAATAACTTCTCCTGCGGTATAGAGGTTGAGATCGGTTCCACCGTTAGATTCAGCGGTGACGGAACGCTTTACGTAAAAGGCGGCAAATACGGCGCCGGTATAGGCTCTTACGGTACGACGACGAACATACCTGAAGAAGAAAGAGTCAACGTAGGTAAGATCTACATAAACAGCGGCACGGTAATAGCGACCGCGGGCGCACGCGGAAGCGGTATCGGCTCGGGTTATCACGTAAACGGCAACTATATTGAAATTAACGGCGGTACAGTTTACGCATACGGCAGAGAATGCGGCGCGGGCATAGGTACCGGATACGGCACGAGCGGCGGCGCCATAGGAGTTGCCGCGGTAGGCGAGTATGACTGCGGTACTATAATAATCAACGGCGGTACGGTAAGAGCTTACGCAGGAAATAACGATAGCTTTGTTAAAAACGCAGACAAAGCCGCGGAAATGCTAAAAAACATGGAGTTTGGCGACACGGACGAGATCATTGCAGAGCTTAATGCAAACGATCCCGGCTCGTTCGCGGCAGGCATAGGCGGCGGCTACGGTTCGTCAGCTTCACGCATTGAGATCAACGGCGGCGACGTGCTTGCCGTAGGTTCGTGCGGAGGCGCGGGAATAGGCGCCGGACGCGGAACAAGCAAAGCCTCACAGTACAATAAAGACGAATATAAAGCAAACATAAAGATCGGTGGCAACGCAAAAGTAATTGCCATCACGGCGACAAGCAGATCAAACGAGATAAACGGCGGTGGCGCTGCGATCGGTACGGGACGCGGTTCACACACCGGCGGCAATATTGAGATAAGCGGACAAGCTAACGTGATAGCGTTTTCGGCCACAAAGTCGCCCGCCATCGGCCCAAGCGCGCAGAAAAGTCCCGTTGACGGCACAATACCTCATGCGGAGTCTATAACGGTCGGCAGCGACGTAACGCTTTACGCGGCATCGTACGGTGATTACGCGGTAGACAAAGACGCGGTGAACTTAAGTATCGACCCTAAATATTTCGGTTCTTCCGATCGCTGGTTCTTCGGTGAAGATCACAAAAATATTGAAGATAAAAACAACGTCGCTGTGCAGTCACCCGAAGGGGAAAGAGAGTACAAAGTTCCGTCAAACACAGTATCGCTTTGGTCAAATATAGTATCCGCGCCGGCGCAACCCGGAAACGGACAAAGCAGTATTGAAGGAAAAGGCGATATAATCGTGATACTTCCGCTTGCCATGGCTATAAGAACCGCGGACGGCAGCGTTTACTATCACGGCGACGTTATATCGGATATAGAATATGATACGCCTTATCAGTTCCGGATGTGCACGGTGGACTGGAGCACGCGCCGCGAGACAAAAGTACATGAGCCGTACGAGGTATACACTCCCGGTCACGGTGATTACGAGGGTGACGGCGCGGAGAACGAAACTAAGGGCTTTTCGTATAACGGCTCCGTTGTTTACAGTTTCATTCTTTCATCAAAAAGACCCGTAAGCGAAGATATACAAAACGAATTTAACGCTGAGACTAAAACGTTAACGATCTATACGTACAGCGTATACAAAACAAAAGGATATACTGATATGTATACGCCCGTTGACGAAAACGGTGAAAAGATACCGTCATACGGCGACGCTTTGATGCTGCTTGACAACAACAATTTCTTTATGGCGTACCGCTTCTATTTCATATCCGAAAATTACGCTGAAAAAATAGCAAACGCGGAAGTAAACGCCGCTGAAATGGTATCGCTTATAAACGGTGAGACCGAGAAGACGATGAGCCTTGCGGAAATTGAAGAAATAGGCATAAACTTTATGAAAGGCACCGGCATAGACAAGGTAGTGGAGCCCACGGAGAGCCTTTCAATAAACCTCCCTCTCGGAGCTACGGTCAAAGTTAAGGCCTATTCAGACGTTTTAAACGACAATCTTAAAGAAGCGCTGATCAAAGCAAAGGAATCCGGAAATTACGAGGACGAGATACCGGAGTCTCCGTCATATATAAAAGACTCTGAAACCCCGCTGTTCGTAAGAACGGACGAAATCTTTACAGAAGAATCATGGACTACGAGGTTCTGGAAAGTCACAACAGATGAAAACGGAGCCATACGCACAGAACTGTTGAAAGCAAACTGAAACAAATTTGAAAAAAGCGCCTTGCAAAAAGGTTTAGAGAAAGATGAAAAAATATATTTTAATAATTCCTTTATTACTTATAGTTACTGCACTTGCTTCTTGCAGCAATATCGATCCCGTGATAACTCATACGGACGATACGACGGATACGTATAAAGTTGATACAGACGACGGAACGCAGAAAAACAACGATCATAATGATACTGTTGAATATAAAGCGTACGGCGGGGGAGAGGACAAGCTTCTTTCCGTTGACGGAGCGGTCGTCGATACCGGCGAATTTGCCATACGCGCGTACGAGCTATATTATATGCTCGGCCAGACTGATTTTCAGAATATTAACGGTATAGACGTCAGCGCGCTAACGCAGTTTGCTTTCTGTCATCTGTTTTACGACGAGCTTTACAAAATGCCTGGCGGCAGCATGATGTACCGCCAGGCGTCACAGGAAGATATTGACAGATGTATTGAGCAGTTTTTCGGTAAAAACGAAATAGATACCACAAAATCCGTCCTTTACAACAGAGGAAAACGCGTGTTTGAAATGTGGCAGCCGGAATACGGCACGGATATTTACTATAACGTAAACAGCGCCGAGATAGACGGAGTAGAAGTTATAATCGACGTTACGTTCTATTCTGATATAAATAAATCCGAGCAGCTTAACAATATAGTTTTAAAACTCTCGATCGAAAACAACAGCGCCGTAATAAGCGCGATGAAGGTGAACTGAGATGACTGATACGGAACGTGAAAACGAAGAGTTGAAGAACGCTTTGAAAAAAATCAAATATCATCTTGATCAAATCAACAGTATAATGAGCGAGATCAGCGACAAGCTTAAAGATGAAGATGAGCAGATTTCGGAAAGCGACGTTAAAAAACTGCTGCAAAAGTATTCAAGGCTGTAGGAGAGTGATCGTTACGTCTGGCAAGAGAGAAAAAATCGCAGGCAAATTAAGAGGCTTAAGGGGGAACTTCCCCCTTTTCGGCGTTTCGGCGCTTATCTTTTTGCTTATAGTCGCCTCGTATTTTACTGTGGAAAGATTTATTTTAGCGTATACGGATAAAAATACAGTCACGGAGTGGACATATACGTATTCTGACGATCCGGATAATTTTACAAGCGGCAGCGTAAGAACGTACAGCCCCGAAAACCCGATATTGAGCGACAGATCCGTTAAACGTGATTATATACTCTTTGAAAAGCGTCTGCCGCCAAGCGATGAGGACAGAACTCTTGTTATAATCACAGACCATTCGCCCGTCAGAGTATACTCCGGCGGTACGGAGATATATAACAACAGATACGGTGAAGCGGAATACGTCGGCAACAGTTATAACGCGGTAACGCTTCGCGGTACCGGAAAAGAGCAGGTCGTAGAGGTATATCTTAAACTGCCGTTTTCCGTTGTATTCGATACTTACTATACGGGATCCGCGCATCCGTCGTATACGATCTCTGCGGGAACGGCGATCGGCGCCGTACTGTGCGCGGCATCCGTTTTATCGCTGTTTGTACCGCTTATAATGAGCATTATAAAAAAGCGCTTTTTATACTCGGTGTCAGTTGTGTTCTTACTTGCTTTGACAGGCGCCGCGCTTTTCGTGTTCTATTTGCCGAGATCAACGTATCTTATAAATAATCCCATTTGGATGAATATTACGTACGCCGCGCCTTTGACGCTGATATTTTACGAGCAGCTTTGCCTGCTCAGATTCTGCAGGCGTAAGGGATCAGCCGCCGCTGTCGTAGTAGCGATCTTTGCGATCTCCGCGGCGCTTATAATGGTAGCTCCGAATCTTTTCTTGTTTAATATTTTCAGCATTATTGCGGTCATACTGTCTGTAATCTCAAGCTTTATTACTTTCAGCTTTTCAGTAAGGAACGTTCAGAACAGAGCGCAGATAACGACGCCCGTCGTGATCGCATCAATGATACAGTTTTTGAACGCCGTACTGTGCGGCGTGCTGATAATTTTGCGCGCGGACAGGATGTATATGTTTGTTATGTCTTTGTCTTCCGTTTCCGTATCCGCGGTTTTGTTCTTTGCGTCTTATTTTGACAACAAAGCAATGAAGCTGAACAAAATACAGGTAGATATAAACAAATTCTGCGGTGAATATCTAAGTAAAGTTTGCGACTGCGTAAAAGATATTTTGGAAAATACAAACAACAGTAATTATTTCAAGTATACGTCTGATAAAATAGGTGAAGTCATAAGCGCGTATTTTGATAACAGACAAGTTTGCTGCGGTGTTGCCGTATGCGAAGACGGCGGATACGATGAGATCATAAACAGCGGCGTAAAAAACTGCAGATACGATATGATCGTAAATAACGGCGCGTTCAACAGCAAAAACTGCTTGATATCACAGACCTACGTTTCATTCATTATAAAAAATGAAAACGCCGTTTGCGCCGTTATGTACTTTGAAGGCATTGACGACGGATTGAACGCTTTCTTTACAAAAATGATGAGATATCTGTACTGCGGTCTGCAGGCTTCGTATGATAAAGTATTTTTAAACAAAGACAGCGCGTTTGCGCTGCTGTACGACTACGCGTCCGAAGCAAACGAGAGTGAGGAACACTTAAAGAGCGTTCACGATCTTACGTACGAGCTGTGCATAGAACTGCACATGAAAAAAGAAGTAGCGGAAGTGACCGCGCGCGCCGCGTACCTGCATGATATAGGCAAAAACGCGGTATCAAGCGACCTTTTCGTAAAAGACGGCAGACTTAACGAATACGAATATATAACTATGATGGAACACGCCGAATTCGGCGGCAAAATGATATCCGCGTTTGACAAAAACGAAATTATAAAAACGTCTGCGGATATAGCAAATTATCATCATGAAAAATATAACGGCGGCGGTTACTACGGCTTGAAGGGAGAGGATATACCTCTGTCAGCAAGGATAGTTTCGGTATGCGACGTTTACGACGCGCTTGTATCTGACAGACCTTATAAAAAGAGATGGACAACAAAAGACGCAATCAGCTTCATAAACGAAAATAAAGGTACTTCGTTTGACAAATCAGCGGCGGAAGCATTCGTCCGCTGCGTAAGCAGACCTTATATAAAGAAAGAAACGGTGTGATATAATGGACACTAATACAGAAAAAGACGCAAAACAAAAGGAATTTACTGATATTGCGTTAAAAAACGTCGTAAAAAGAAAAAAAGTCAAATGGTATTACATAATACCTTTGATTCTCCTTTTGGCGTTGTTAGTTGTATTCGTAGGCTGGTTTTTCATACCTAAAAAAACGCTTGACGTAGCCGTTATAGACAAAACCGTTTTACCGTATTCCGGAGAAAACAAATCAGATAAGAGCAATATGTATCGCAAGCATTACGGCTTTTACTGGATACTGAATCAGCAGAAATACGTAAAACGCGACGGCACATATTACGATTATAAAAACGATTATTACGGACCGATCCTTAATGAAGAAGGAAAACTGAACGGTAATAAACAGATAAAGAACATAAAAGCAATGCCGGATCTGCTCTATATAACCGACGCGTACGGCATAAGCAACGACAATTTCGGATATTACGACGGAGGCGATCCTTTGACTGACGGCATAACGGTGGACGATATGTCTGTTATTTCGCACGCTTACGAAAACGGCTCCGCAATAATAGGGGAAATGACTATATTCAACACACCCATGACGCAGTCCGTCAGATCACAGTTGACGGATCTGTTAGGAGTGACGCCGACGGGCTGGGTGGGAAGATTTATACAGGATCTGCAGAATTTCAACGACCTGCCGGACTGGGCAAAGCCTATGTATGAACAGCAGGAAGGTATAGAATGGAGATTCAGCGGCCCCGGCATACTCTTATGCTCGGAAAACGGAAAGATACTTGTTTTTCAGCAGAACGAGGATTTCAACTCTTCCAACTTACTTAAAATTTACGTAAACGATGAGTATAAAAGCGAATTTTCCGGCGTTAGCGGCTGTAACTTCTACAACTGGTTTGAACTCGTTGAAGCTAATTACGGTTCTGAATCAATAGCTACGTTTGAATTTGACTTGAATACAAACGGAATGGAACGCTTTAAAGAAGTGTCCAAATATCCGAGATTTACGGCAATAACGCGTAAAACCGCCGCCAATCACGCTCCTGTATATTATTTTTCAGGAGATTTTGACGACTATACGTCAGGGTCAAGATACAACAAATTCCTGTTTGCAAATCAATTCTTTAAATTGATCTCCTATGATACGCAGGGCGATATAACGCATTTCTTCTGGCGCTTCTACGATCCGCTGATACGTCATATTTTAAAAGATACGCAGCAGTCAAATTATATTGAAGAAAATAAAACGGAACACGCGGACGTCGCGCGTATCAGCGGCGGTACTTTCCAGATCTACGTAAACGACAGCTGGGCTGATTTTCCGCTCAGATCCGTCAGCATAACCGCGCATGAGCCGGGCGGAAGCGATTATATACGCGATCTTACGTATTATGAAAAGCTGATCTACTACGCCGTGGATCTCGGCGCAAACTGCATTTACGTAAAAGATCTGCTCCCGCCGGAGTTTTACTCGGCTTTGTATAAGTACAACAAATCGTCCGGCGACAAAAACGTATATATAATTCAGACGATAAATCTGCCGGATGAGGTAAATGAAGAAAACTGCGTCAAAAAGACCGAAAGCGTGATTAGAGCGCTTCACGGTGATTCGTTATCGGATGAGTTAATATCAGATTCCGCGTATTTCACGGACGTATCCGCTTATATCCTCGGATATTCGATAGACGTTACGGACCTGAAAGTCAGCGATACGTATTCATATAAAGCCACGTACTCAAAAAGCGCTTCGGCAACAGAAGGTTTCTGTTCTTATCTCGTTGACTGTGTTTTCAAGTTCCACGCAAAAGAATACGGTTATTTCAGCCCCGTTGCGCTTCATTCGGATATGCGCGCGTTTGACGGTACAAAATTCAAAACAGAAAACGGCGCGATAAACGCGCATGCGGTTTTCGGTGATGAAAACAAACGCTATGAATTTATTGACGTTAATTTAGACAAATCGCTTTTAAACGAATACGCAAAGGAAGAGAAGAGCACCGCATCCGGTTATGAGAAGCTTTTCCGTGAAACCGCGAAAGCGTATGATAACGTTATCGTAAGCGGTATCAGGTATTCAAACGTAAACGCAGTATTAGGTCAAAGCGCGGTGACGGAAGCGGAGCAGGGCGAGCGCATAATAACCGTTCTTAACGCGGTAAACAGCGCAAATCTTTTAGGACCCGTAATATTCGATCTTAACGACGACTGGACACCGGTGGACGATAAAATGTCCGTTTACACCGTTCCGCTTTCGGATAACGCAAACTGGCATAACAAATGCGATGAAAGCCAGTCTGCCGGACTTATCGCAACTGAGGCCGCAGCACCGGAAAGCGTCGGATTGATGCTGTCAGACGACGACAGGCTGCAGCATATCCTCATGTCAGCAAACGAAGAATATCTGTATATAACCGTACAGTTATCGGATGATATAGATTACAAAAACGAGGCGCTGTTCATTGGACTTGACACGTATCAGCGCAACGACGGTGAATATTACTATTCTTCCGAATTCACGCATAACTCGCTATCCGGCATGGAATACGTATTAAGGTTTGACAGCAAGCAAAACGCGGTATTATACGTTATACCGACGTATAACAGAGACGGCGGCACGGCATATACAAAGGAGATGTACGACGGAAAATTCGATAAGGTAACAAAGCTTACATACGGTGGATTTTCAAGCGGCGACAATCAGTTTTACCAGACCGGTACGACGATTTACATCCGCCTGCCGTGGACGTGGCTAAACGTTACCGACCCTAACGCAATGCTCGTTATAAACGACAAAGATCTTGAGGGCAGAGAACAGGCTCACACCGTTATGACAAACGGTATGCTTATATCGCTTATGATAGGCGAACGCGGCAGCGGCGATATGCTTTACGCGTTTCCGCGCGCCAAATCAGATCCGGGATATAAGACGTTCAAATGGGAATTAAAAGAAGTAAAACAGTACGTATTAAGAGAAAAGGAAAGCTACACGGCGATAAAAAAATACTTTTCCGGTAAATAACAGGTGATCTATTTTGAAATATGAGCTATGGGGCGTTGCCGGTATTATATTTTGCATCATCGTTACAGTGATTGAATATATAATACATTTCAGACTTGCGCAGCGACACGAAAACGAAAAAAATACAACCGAATATTTAGAAAAGCAGCTTACCGTACTGATAGAAAGCACTATTTACGCTCCAACGGATAACGCGCTTGATCAACAGATATGCACGCTTGCGGAAAAGATAGGCGGATGTGCGGAATCTTACGAGCTTGCTCTTGAATGTTTTAAACGCGCGAAAGAAAATCACAAAGACGATGATATAGAGCAGATAGACAGGATAATCGCGCTTGTTGACGAAAAAGTAAAACCTGTTGAGATATATGCTGAAATGCTTGCAAACGGCGACGTTTATCATAAGGGCTACGCCTGCAGACGTCTTGCCGATATGGGAGCGGTACAGTATAAAGAAACTTTTGTTAAACTTACGGAAGCGGCAGACAGAGATCTGTCGTATAACGCCGCAATGGCGCTGTGTACGTTAGGCGACGCGCAAAGCGTCTGCAATTACATAAAACAGATACAGGGAGACAAAACTTATTCCGCAAGAATGATAAATGAATTTTATGATGAATTCAAAGGTGACAGGGCCGAGCTTTCAAAACTGTTGTTGTCAGACTGCAATCATTATATGAAATGTACTGTTATAAAAGCAATGGCTCCGTTCAAGCTGAAAGAATTCAAACAAATGTATCAGCTCGGTTTTACGGAAAACGACAAACAACTTCAAATAGCGTGTATCAAAGCGCTTGCGCCTTTCGGCGATCCGGAGGACGAGCAGACGTTCTGTATAGCCGCGCAGAATAACGACTGGGTAATAAGAAGCGCGGCGCTGCAGGGACTTGCGCACATAAACTCGCCGTCGGCGTTACGTGTAGTAAAAAGCGGACTGTACGATAAAGAATGGTGGGTACGCCAGACGGCTGCAAAAGCACTTGTAAGCATGAACGTGTCTCCCAAAGACATTGAAGAGATATTATCCGGTTACGACAGATTTGCCGCAGACGCGCTCAAGAGCGTTCTGTATAAAGAGATAGAATTATGATTTTGGAGCTTTACAGATGAGTTTTTTTACCGTTGTAAGACATTTTATAGTTATATTCAACTATTTCTGTATGACGTTTACGATCGTACTCAGTATTATATATATTATTCAGCTTTTTGTATCTTTTGCAAGAGTAAGAAAAGATCACAACAAGCAGTATTCAAACGATTTCAAACGCTATACGGAAAGCGAAAACCTGCTTCCCATATCGCTTATAATACCGGCGTATAACGAACAGGAGAATATCGTACAGAACGTCAAGTCGCTGATGAAGATCAATTATCCGCATTTCGAGATAATAGTCGTAAACGACGGATCTACGGATAAAACGAGGCAGCTTATTATAGACGCTTTCAATATGCATCCGATCGAATCATCAGCCCGTATGATAATACAGACAAAAAAAGTAAACGGCGTTTATTACAGCCGCAATTATCCTAATTTACTTTTTGTGGATAAGGAAAACGGAGGTAAATCCGACGCGCTCAACGCCGGTATAAACGCTTCTTCATATCCGCTGTTCACGTGTCTTGACGCGGACTCGCGTATAGAAAAAGACGCTTTGCTTAAACTGTCGCTTGACTTCATCAAAGATTCAAGGACCGTTTGCGCCGGCGGAATTGTTCGCATAGCAAACGGATCAAAAATTGTTGACGGAGAATTCAAAGGATTTTCAGTTCCGGAGCATCTCGTTGAAAGATTCCAGATAGTTGAATATTACCGCTCGTTTTTGTCCGGACGTGTGTTCTGGTCCGCCGCAAACTCCATACTTATAGTTTCCGGCGCATTCGGACTTTTCAGAAAACAAACCGTTATAGACGTTGGCGGATACAAGACGGATACTATCGGCGAAGATATGGAAATTATAGTGAACATCCATCACTATATGAAAAAGCACAAGCAGAAATACAGGATAATATTCAATGAAGAAGCTGTCTGCTGGACGCAGGGCCCTATGTCGCTCCATGACCTTCGCAGTCAGCGCCGCCGCTGGCAGGTCGGTCTTATGGACACGCTCATAAGACACCGCACCATGTTTTTAAATCCTCGTTACGGATTTGTCGGACTGTTTTCAATACCTTATAACTGGATATTCGAGCTGTTCGGTGCGCTTATCGAAACTATTGGATATTTTCTTATACCGTTTTCGCTTCTTATGGGAGAGCTTAACATATTCTTCTTTGTAACGTATTTCCTTTTGGCGGTGCTTTTGGGCGTTATACTCTCAGAAGGCAGTCTGGTTCTTGAACAGCTAACGCATAAGACAACAATGTCCGTAAAGCAGAGCATTATGATATCGCTTTACTCGCTGCTTGAAAATTTCGGTTACAGACAGCTTATATCGCTTTTCAGAGTTGAAGGTATAATCAAATACAGAAAGCTCCGCAGAAGCTGGGGAAAGATCAAGAGAAAGGAGTTTGAACAGTGAAAAAAGTCATTATTACCGTTGCAGTAACGCTCGTATGCCTTTTTATACTGGCTCAGACGGGCCTTTTAGCTCCTTTCGGTATCCACCAGTTATCCATTTTCAGAAAAAAAGAACAGGAAAGCACGGACCTTGTAAAGAACGCGGATGAATTTACGGATATTGAAACGGATATCCATTACAGATTCAAAGCGGACGGTCAGAATTTTTACGTATTCCGTGAGGGCGAATGGCGTAAACTGTTTATGACCGGCGTAAATATAGGCGCTACGGAACCGGGACTATTCCCGGGAGATCTGAGCATCTCGTATGAGACTTATTACAGGTGGTTTGGATATATTTCCGCAATGAACTGCAACTGTATCCGCGTTTATACTGCTATGGGACCGCAGTTTTATCTCGCGTTGAACGATTATAACAAGACCGCTGACAATCCGCTTTATCTGTACCAGGGCGTTTGGGTAAACGAGGAGGATATTGACAGATTAAACGACGTTTACGCCGAAAACGAAAAGATATTGAACGGATTTATGGAAGACGCGCTGACGCTTGTAGACATAATCCACGGTAACGCCGTAGTCGCACCGAGTCCCGGCGAAGCGTCGGGAACGTACCGCACGGACGTATCACGCTGGCTTGCCGGCTGGATAATCGGTATAGAATGGGATCCCAACCTTGTTCTTAATACAAACTCACAGCATCCCGACAAACGTGAATATGACGGAGAATATTTATATACTCAGTCGTCAACGCCGTTTGAAGCTTTTTTATGCCGCGTAGGCGACGCCGTTATTAAAAAACAGAGCGAAACTTATAATTTTCAGTCTCCGTTCGCGGTCACAAACTGGATAACAACGGACCCGCTGATACATCCTAACGAGCCGTATCAGGATGAAGACAAAGCCGTTGTAAACTCGGAAAGTATCAAATCGCGTAAATTTGCCGCGGGTATGTTTGCGTCTTATCATATTTATCCTTATTATCCGGACAGCCTTAACTATCAGGAAGACTATATAAGTTACAGAGACGAAAAAAACAAAGTAAATCCGTATGAGGCGTATCTTAAAGACCTCAAACTTGTCCACAATCTGCCCATACTCGTTGCGGAATTCGGTATTCCGACGTCGCGCGGAATGGGGCACGAGAGCATAATGGGCTATAATCAGGGCGGCGTTGACGAGACAAAACAGGGCGAAATGCTTACCGATATGTTCGATTCTATCTATGAGACGGGATACGCCGGCGGTCTTGTATTTACCTGGCAGGATGAGTGGTTCAAACGCACTTGGAACAACGTAATGTTCGATTTAGCCGACCATCGCGCTTACTGGAGCAATATACAGACAAGTGAACAGAGCTTCGGTCTTTTGGCGTTCGATCCCGGATCGCGTCATTGCGTTTGCTATATAGACGGCGAATATTCCGACTGGGAGGGCGTTTCTGCCGTCGCAACAACGGATCATGGCGCGATATACGTTCAGAATGATGAAAGATACCTATATATTTGCGTTAAAGCGGAAAATTACGATTTCAACAACGATACGCTGTTTATCCCGATCAACACGATAGAAGGGCAGGGAAATGCAAGAGCGCGCGATTACGGACTTACTTTTAACGATTACGCGGATTTCCTTATAAAGATACACGGCGCAAACGATTCTCATATACTTGTTGACAGATATTACGACGCGTTCCGTTATTATTTTGTTGAATCCAAAATGCTTGTAGACGTGTTGCCGAAAGAAAACTCAGGTAAAAAAGACAGCGGATATTTTGACGATATGCTTATGTGCTACGGATACAATCTTACCGTTAAAGGCACGGGCGAAACGGTAAAGGACAAAGTATACGAGACGGGAAAACTGAAGTACGGCAACGGAAATCCCTCGTCTGAAAAGTATGAATCCTTAGCGGATTTCTGCTACGGCTCCGGCTGTGTTGAGATACGTATACCGTGGCAGCTGTTAAACGTTATGGATCCTTCTACAAAACAGCAGATAGGTGACTTTTACGCTGATCAGATGTTTTCAACCGTTTCGTACGACAGTTTTTCATTCGGTTTCGGCATAACAAAAACCGGTGAAAAAGCAGAAATAGAAATTAACGGAAGTTATATTCAGAAAGGCTGGTCATATCCTGCGTGGCATGAAAGACTGAAGCCTTCGTACTACGTACTGCAAAAATATCTGGCACAGTACAGAACGGGCGAATAATGATACAGTTTATTACAGAAGCAAAAAAAGCGATAAAACCGATAGTCATATCGGTCTTATCGCTTTTTATTCTTACATCTTCAGTATCGTGTAATAAAGACTTAAAAATTGAGTATCCGACGCCGGATCTTATAATAGATCTGCCGGATACGGGTTTTGTTTCCGTTCCGTTTTTTGCGTCAAATAACGGCTATTTTTATAAAAACACAGGCGATAATAAAGGAAAACTGATATATATAACCGGCGTTGACATAGGCTTTACGGAGCCCGGAACGGATCTGTCAAGCCCGGATATATCGTACGATACTTATATGCGCTGGTTTTCTTATATCAGCCAAATGAACGCAAATACTGTGCGCGTATTTTCCGTTATGAATCCGGATTTTTATAAAGCGCTGTACGATCACAATAAAAATGATCCGGATAATACTCTTTATCTTATGCACGGCGTATGGTTCAACGAAGAACTCATGTATGATATAGGCGACGCATACGACGACGAAATACTTTCATCATTCAAACGCGCTGCAAAGGAAACGATAGATATAGTCCACGGAAACAGCGATTATACTTCATACGGCAGAATAAAAAAAGCCGTGTACGATAAAGATATTTCAAAATACGTTATAGGTTATATTTTAGGGCTTGAATATCCGTCGGAATTCGTGGCGGATACAAACAGATATCACAACAACATAAATGGATCGGACGGTGATTACATCAAAACAAAAGAAGACTCAAAACCGTTTGAAGCGTTTTTATGTGAAGTGGGAGATCATCTTATAAAATACGAGACTGAATATTATGATCATCAGACTCCCGTTTCATTTCTTAACTGGCAGCCGCTTGATACACTTGATCACCCGTCCGAGCCGTTCAAAGAAGAAAACGATTCTGTATCTGTCAATACGGAAAATATTATAAGTAAAGAAAATTATTATCCCGGTTTGTTTGCCGCGTACGACGTATATCCGTATTATCCGGATTTTATGAGTTATGATTATACGGAATTTGAAGACAATTATAAAGCGTATTTAGACGAACTGAAAGCCGTTCATACCGTGCCGCTTCTAATAGCGGAATACGGTTTATCCACAACGCGCGGAATGGCGCATAACGGGATCAACGGATATAAGCAGGGAAATATGACGGAAAATGAGCAGGGAACACTGCTTACACAAATGAGCCGTGATATCGCTCAGGCCGGCTGCTGCGGCGGGTTGATATTCAGCTGGCAGGATGAATGGTTCAAGCGTACGTGGAATACGGAAGTATATACGCCGGCTGATCCGAATGACAGAACGCATGAACTGTCGTCCGCTGAGCAGGGTTACGGTTTACTTGCGTTTGATGCGTCAAAAGCCTGCCCGGACGGCAATTCTGATGAATGGAATTATACGACTTATATTGAAAATACCAAGATTGGGACGTTATTCGACGCGGAATATCTGCATCTTGTAATTGACTTGCCGGACGGCTTTGATTTTTATCATGATAAACTGTACGTTCCCATATCAGTTTCAGGCGCCGGAAGCAATAACTGTACAGAATATGAGCTAATATTTGAAGAATATGTTGACTATATGTTAATAATAAGTGGCAAGGATAACACAAGAATGCTTACAGACGCCAATTCAGACGTGTTTTACTATAAATATTCTGTCTATAAGAATGTCTTCGGCAAAGAAAATAGAATTTTGTATAAAAATAACAGCGGTATTTTCAATAGGATATATGAATATAACTCAAATGAGACTTATATACCGACGCTTGATAAAACGCTGCAGCCGCAGTACCGTGAATCAGGCTTGCTGAAATACGGCAACGCTGAAGAAGATACGTTAGCCGATTTTTATATAGCGAGCGACGGCAGGCTTGAATTAAGGATCGCGTGGTATCTGTTGGGAATAAAAAATCCGAAATTAAAGATCTGTATAAAGCCAACGGATTCTAAACTTGAATATCGGGAGTTTGACAGAATACTTATAGGATGCGGTACAGAAGGTTTGATAAAACTGTACGACAGCGGATTTGACGGATTAGATAAAATAGAATATAAGGAGCGTCTTAAATCATCTTATAATAAAGTAAGCGACGTATTTAAAGAAATAAACGACGCTTACAGATGATAATAAGGAAATATATGATATTTAACTTTAATAAAGCGCAAAAACCGGGAAAATTGCAGGAAGTACGTTATTTGGCTTAATTTGACTAATATAATATACAAAATTTGTATTTTGTATAATTATTATGCTTTCTTCTCTGCAGATAAATAAATTTGCGCAATTATATATAACGATCAAAACGAGGATAACGTATGAAAATATGTTTTAAAAAAATTACCGCGGTATTTCTCCTGGCAGTAATTCTGACTTCCGCATTTGCTGTGATAAACGTATCGGCTGATGAATTACCGGCAAAATATGTAACGGATATTAAAACGCCGGTCCTTGATCAAAAGAACGATCCGCTTTGCTGGGCGTATTCATGCTCGGATCAGCTGAATATAAACGCTGTCAAAAACGGATATGCCGAAAACGGTAAAACCGTGTTCTCCGCTCCTATGATGGCGCGCGCGGAGTTTGACGGAACCGAGCACAGACACAGCCGCGGCAGCGCCTGGTACAGATGCTACGGCGGAAACGATTATGCTCTTATGGCGGCAATATCCGGAAAAGGACTTTTATATAATTCAGACTATCCCACTGTCGATGATGCTTTAAACGCTCCTGAGTCAGCTCTTTATTCCGGCAACGCTTACGTTGACGATATAAGGATTTTGGAAACAACGGATATGAGCAGAAAGGAGCGCACAGAGGCTGTAAAAAGACTTATAATCGAATACGGTTCAGTCAATGCTGACGTATTTGTAGGCGATTACAATAAAGTCACGTCCGTAGCGCGTATCCTTACGTACGATAATTCAAAAGCCTCGCACGTAATACTCCTTGTTGGCTGGGATGATACTAAATATACCGATACGGGTACAGGCGCGTTTTTGATGAAAAATACGTGGGGCGAAAGCTGGGGCGATAACGGCTATGCATGGATATCCTACAATTCCGAGTTTGGAAGGAACTTTTACGCCGCAAACGTTGTTGTTGATGAAGATACCCGCGTACTTACACATACGGAGACGATATACGCTTCCGGCAACAGTTATGATGCGTCAAAAAGCGAATCCGGCGCTGTAAACGTCTTTGAAATTGATGAAAAAATGACGATATGCAAAGCGGGTATATATACAGATAAACCGTCGTCGGAAATATGCGTAAGAGTTTATAAAAACTTATCTGATATATCAAAAATTTCCTCCGCGTCGCCGGACGCGGCTGCAAGCGGAACGGCATACTGCGAGGGTTATTACACACTTGATCTAAACAGACAGATAGACGTAAAAGAAAACGACACCGTTACGGTTTTATATCTTGTTAAGTCCGGTAAATCTTACTACGTCTACTCAGAATACGCAGATCCTGATTTTGAGTTGTCGGTTACGGTAAGTATACCGGGACAAAGTTACACTTACGTCGGCGGCGAGCTGCGTGAGCCGAAAGGAAACTACATAGGAACCGTTATAGGCAAAACCGAACATAAAGAACCGCAGCAGACCGAGACGGAAACGGTTACCGAAACTGAAACTGAAACAGAAACCGAGATAATAACAGTAACTGAAGAAACCGCTTATTCCGACACCGAAGAACCCGTTACAGACACGGAAGCTGCAATAGAAACGGATACTTTATCTGTAACAGAGACAGATAAAGAAACGGAATATGAAGGCACTTCTCTGTCTGAAATAAGTTTTACAGAAACAGAAGAGATAACGACAGAAACAGATAATACGGACACACAACAAGCCGGGAATACAGATACCGAAAAAACAGATAACAACGCCACTGCCGCAATTAAGAAAGTATTTATAACGGTTATAATTATTATTGTCGCCGCTTTAGTATTATTTATTCTTTTAGTTCTGGCTCTTATTGCCGCGTCAAAGAAAAAGAAGGTATAGATTTGTAAATAACGGAAACATTTGAATTATTTATCATAAAAATTGTATTTTATATTGACATTTTGTCAAATAAAGTATATAATAAAGAAAAAAAGGAGGATCATATTATGGATAACAAAACATTATTCGGCGTCATGACTATAATCTTCAATTCATACGGCGTACCCTGCTTTATGGCAGGTAAAGTCAAAGCCGGTATTCTCCGTATAGTATTCGGATGCATTACCTTCGGCGTTATAGGTATTATCAACGTCGTTAAAGGTATAATTCTCGGCATCAAGATATTACAGATGTCAGATGAAGAATACCAGGAGAAAAAGGGCACTTTGTTCAGCGGTATTCCGAAAGAATGATCATAACCTTTTAAATCATAAAAAAGAGCCGTTTTTGCGGCTCTTTTTATATTATGGATTTGATCAAAGTGTTTGCTGCGTCATGTCCGAGCTTTACAAGCCCTTCCGCGCTGAAATGCCCGCCAACGTACGGATTCATATATTTCGGTATCTTACTCATCTCAGCCGCTTCTTCCGTCAGCATCAAAAACAGACTGTCTTCTTTACAGACTCTGCTCTGCGCTTCGATTATCGCATCGTCTCTGTGATCGTTTGTGAATCTGCCTACGCGAATTATTCCAAATCCGGTCAGTCCTATATCGTTATATAACGCGTGAGCCAATATTTTTATCTGTTTTACATACGTTTGCGTATCTTTACTTGCGATAGCGTCGCTTTCGCCCTGAAGCCAGATTAAGTATATATTCCCGGAAAAATCATGCGCTTTATTTATCGCCGCTTTAGTTTTCTTTGTTAGCATTTCATAACCGGCATATCCGGGCATAAAATAATCTATTTCAGCGGCGCCTTTTGCGGCTCCGACGGCTATCACTTCTCTTCCCGACGTTTTTGTATAAACGCGGCAGAATTCCGGGATCAGCGACGTATTGCCGTAAGCAGATGCACCGAAAACGTGTTTTTCATGCCATGTCATGCCCATGTAGTCTTGATAATCTTCGCCTGCCGTTCCGTCAAATCTTAAATTCTCGCCGAAAGGATCGTGCAGCGGGACAAGACTGTCGTTTGCGTATTTATATTCATAAGCGCCGGAAACAACGGACGCGTCTATCAACTTTTCCGTCTGACCTTCCATATTGCTCTGACCGCTGAAAACTATGATATCCGTCATGTTATTTTACCAGTAGAGTCTTTATGTTTTTACCGCTGCCGGCGTCTTCAAACGCGGTATTCACGTCACTTATATGATAATACGTACCGAGTTTCAGAATAGTTTTTTCTAAGTACTTATTATCCGCTAAGAATTTCAGATAGTCTTTTACGTCACATACGGAATACTGAGACGAGCCTATTATCTGAATTGCTTTAAAAGTTATCATCTGAGGCTGTATCTCAATGCCGCCGCGGTTGCTGTACTGTCCCGGTATGAGATATGCGCCGCGGTTTCTTAAAATATTCATTGCAAACGGAACGGCTGACGGAGCGCCGGACGCTTCGAAGCAAAGATCAACTCCAAGTCCGCCGTTCTCGCTTTGGAGTTTCTTTTTGATATTCTCTGTACCGTCTTTTTGCAGACTGAACACTTCATCGGCTCCAAGCTCTTTTGCAAGCGCAGTTCTCTTTTCGTTTTCCTTGTTAGCTATAACGTATATCTTTTTAACGCCAGTGGATTTCAGATATATCACTGTAAAAAAACCGACAGGACCGAGTCCCTGCACTACTGCTGTTGTATCTTTATCCGTTTTTACGCCGGCTTTTTTTGCAAGTCTGAACGAATGGAACACAGTAGGACCGGGACAAGCGAAAACGGCAACTGATTTCGGGTCAAGTTCGTCCGGTATTTTTATAAGATTTGACAGCGGTGTATAATTGACCTCAGCATAACCGCCGTAGAGATACGGAGGCTCGTCAATGCTGCCGCCGTTTGTAACTTTCATATTTACACAGTTTGCATCGTCGCCGTTTTTGCATAAAAGGCATTTTCCGCACGGAACGGCAATATCCGCAATAACGTTATCGCCGATTTTCAATCCGTACTTCTCTGCCTCGTTATCATCACAGTCAACGAGTTTGCCTACAAATTCATGGCCTATTACCGTAGGCGTCTGTATAAACAGTTTTCCGTTATAAAAATGCAGGTCTGTACCGCATACGCCGGATGCGATAAGCTCGCTTCTGCCGTAGCCTGACGGCGTTTTTGTTATATCAAATTCTCTTACGTCAAACGGCTTTAAAGCTTTTGTGAAAACGGCTGCTTTTGCTTTCATATTCTGCTCCTATTCTACGTTTACGATAAAATATTTGCTGTATATCCTTTTTATATACGTTACCGTATCAACGTTCGACGGCGGTGTGTTTTTATAAGCGTATTCAAGGTTGAGCGCTTCATACTTTGCGCTTCCCAGACGGTGAAACGGCAACAGATCAACGTATTTTACCTTTGCGGATAACAGATCGTCACTAATATTTTCACAGTCCGTTTCACCCATATTGAATCCGGGGATAAGCGGTATGCGAACGTGGACGTTTTTGCCTTTTATGATAAGTTTGTTCAGATTTGATAAAATAAGCGATTTATCGCCGCCGCATACGTTTTTGCAGTCATTTTCACTTGCTGTTTTATAATCGTAATAGAATATATCCGTATGATCAAAAACGGCTGCAAAATTATCCCAAGGAACTGATCCGGCAGTATCTATAATAACGGATACGCCGTTATTGTGAAGCTGTTTTGAAAGCTCCGCCACGCCTTCGTACTGCAGCATAGGTTCTCCGCCGCTTATAGTTACGCCGCCGTTTCCGGCGCGGTAAAATTCAATATCCTCCATAATATCGGATACGATCTGTTCAGTTGACATTATTTTGCCGTACGAAACGATCTTGTTTGCGTATTTGTATTCAAGCATCTGCGGTATCGGCGAGATATTTTCCGGGTTATGACACCACGGACATTTTAAATTACAGCCTTTTAAAAATACGGTAGTTCTAATCCCCGGTCCGTCTCCGGTGGAAAAGCGCTGTATACATGAAACGTTTAAATCACTCATATCGTTTGCTGTGTCCTGCTTAATATATCTTCCTGTACGTCTTTAGATAACGTTACGTATATGGCTGAAAAACCCGAAACTCTGACGACGAGCGACGGATATTTTTCCGGATTCTCCATTGCGTCTTTAAGTACCTGTCGTGACGTTGAATTTATTTGTATTTCCTGCCCGCCGCGGCTGAAATATACGCGTATAAGCTGCAATAGTTTATCACGTTTGCCGTCTTTGAAAGCGTCCGGCGAGAACTTTTGATTTACGACCGTACCGCAGGCGCATCTCGTATAATCCGGTTTTGACAAACTTAACAGCGTTGACGTGACGCCTCTTGTATCGCAGCCGTACGTAGGCGACGCGGCGTCGGACAACGGTTTTCCGGCAAGCCTGCCGTCAGGCGTTGCGGAAAGAGATTTTCCCGCGTCTATATTTGATATATTTGCCGCCATTGCGGTATAATACGCACCGCCGTCGTTTGTCTTATATTGATCAAACATATCGGATAAAGTATTTGTGTACCATACGCCGTATTTATCCGCAAAATAATCGTTATTTCCGTATTTCGGAGCTGATATAAGAGTTTGTCTTAATTCTTCGCAGCCTTCAAAATTCTTTTTTATTGCTTGTTTTATATACGACAAAGTCGTGCTTTTTTCAACAAATACGCACTTTTCAATAGCCGAAAGACAGTCGCTGACCGTACCTATACCCATAAGCACCGCGCCGTGAACGGACGGATATTTGCTGCCGCCCATGTTAATATCAAGCCCTCTTTCAATACAGCAATCACAGAAGCACGATAAAAACGGCGACGTGCGGTTTTGAGGATCTGAGACGTATGAAGCAGCTCTTGTTCTTTTAACGTAATCTTCAGCGCCTGCGGAAAGGTTATTTTTGTATATTGAGATAAATTCATCCATTGATGAAATACTGTCAAGTTTTATACCGTCGTTATCGTTAAAAATATCAAGCAGATAACGTATCGGATCAAAACGGCCGTCTACCCACGGCGGCTGCTTGCCGGCGATAAAGTTCTCTATACAACCGACCATACAGTAGTTTCTTACGTCTTTTATATCATATCCTTTGCGCGACAAGGCTTCCATATTGACTTCATCGTTCATAAGCGCGGGATATCCGAGACCTGTGCCTATAACTTTCAGACACTCGTCAAGAAACGTATCCGGGCAGTCGTGCGTTATTCTGGCGGAAAGATTGGGACCCGGCATATTAACGTCTCTTACGGCGTGAAGAACGCGGTAAGATAATTCGTTTACAGAACAGTTCCCTTCTTCATCAACACCGCCTATACAGATATTCACCACGTCGTCTCCGCCCGTATATCTGCGCTCGCATATTTTCGCAAATACGTTTGATAACAGCTCTTCAGCATATGCTTCATCAATTATCCCGTTATCGATATCGTGCTTGTATAACGGATACAGATATTTGTCTATCCTGCCGAGCGCCATAGCGTATCTGCCTTCCGATACGAAGCATATATGTATCATCCATACAAGCTGCAAAGCCTCTTCAAACGTCTGCGGAACGGAATTTATAAGCGAAAGGCAGTTGTTTTTGATCTTTAAAAGTCTTTTGTTATCATATCCTTCCGTTTCACGAAGCGCTTCGGCTTTTTCAGCATAGGATTTGAGTTTATCTGATAAAGCGATGAGAGTTTTTTGCATTGACTTTAAAAAATCAATTTTTTTATTATCGTCTGAATGAGATATAACAGATTCATCAATTGATTTTAAAAGTCCGGGTATTCCCTTCTCCACCGCGGTAAAATAATCGGGTGCGAAATGATCTCCGTTTTGAAAAAATCCGCGCTCCGGATACTTGCTCATAAAGCTTTTTATATTCTCTGTTTCATCTTCATTTAAAGAAACGAAATAAGGCTTTATGCTGCCGACTATAAGATCGTTTTTATAAATGTAAGGCTCCGGTTCCGTAAACAGCGCGTATATACCGTCCGCCCGCATCATGGACGGTGATTTGCTTTTTGATTTTTCGTAGCCTTTACATCTGTAAAAATCTGGACAGAATACGCCCGACGGCTTATTTTCCATTTCTTTTTGCAGATCTTTAAGAATACTCATATTATTCATCTCCTGAATAATTATTAAGCATAGAAAACATTGTTATCTGATTAGTCTCGTCTAAGTTTTTCAGTATTCCTTCTTTACGCAAAAGCTCTATAACACTGTTAGAAAGCTTTGCGTACTGTTTAAGATCCTGTACGGAATTTATTTGATATTTTCTGCAGGCTTCCGCTATGTTTTCGGCTGCGTTCTCGCCAAGTCCGCCTAAGCTTGCGTAAGGCAGTCTGATCATGCCGTTTTCAGGCAAGAAAGCTTTGCTGTCAGACTTGTTTAACGCAACGGGCAAAAACTTTATACCGCGGCACATTGCTTCAAGCACTAACTGACACGTTGTATAAATATCGTCGTCTCTTGCGGTTGTATCGTTATTTCTACCGTATTCAAGCATCCATTCTTTAACGGCGCTCTTCCCTTTCATAACGAGAGACGCGTCAAATCCGTCCGGAGCTGCAGAAAAGAACGCGGCGTAAAACTCAAGCGGGTTATATATCTTATGATATCCGAGACGTATTGCGGATATAACGTACGCCGCCGCGTGAGCTTTCGGGAACATGTATTTTATTTTAAGGCAGGATTCTATGTACCATTCCGGCACGTCATGCTCTCTCATCGCCTTAAAATGCTCCTCCGTCAGGACTTTCGGCGGCTTGTTGCCTTTTCTGACTATCTCCATTATCTTGAATGCCATACTCGGCTCAAGGCCTTTATGGAGCAAATATACCATTATACTGTCACGCGTTCCTATTACCTGGGAAATATCGCACACTCCGTCTTTAATAAGCGACTGCGCGTTATCGAGCCACACTCCCGTGCCGTGCGACAGACCGGATATCTGAAGCATATCCGAAAAGTTTTTCGGCTGTGCGTCTTCAAGCATCTGACGTACGAATTTAGTGCCGAGCTCAGGCAAACCGAACGTGCCGCTTGACAAAGGTTTGTCCGAATTAGTCTCGTCAATATCACGCGGCGTTATGCCGAGCGGCTCTGTAGACGTGAACAGTTTATAAACCTGTGGATCCGTAAGAGGCGTGTCAAGAATGTTCGTGCCCGTATATTTTTCGATCATTTTGTATTTTGTAGGTACATCGTGACCGAGTATGTCGAGTTTAAGTATCGTATCGTGCAGATATTCAAACGCAAAGTGTGTTGTTATAATATCGGATTTAGGGTCGTCCGCCGGATGTTGAACAGGCGTGAAATCGTATACTTCATACTCTCTCGGGACGACTATGATACCGCCGGGATGCTGACCTGTCGTGCGCTTGCAGCCTACGAGCATATTGACAAGGTGCTGGATCTCCGCGTTTCTGAGATTTATACCGTTGTCCTCGATATATTTTATGACGTGCAGACCGTACGCCGTTTTCGGTTTTATACCGCCTATCGTTCCGGCTCTGAAAACGTTTTCCGCACCGAAAAGAACTTCAGTGTATTTGTGCGCGTCTGCCTGAACGTCGCCCGAGAAGTTTAAGTCTATATCGGGAGATTTATCGCCGTTGAAGCCAAGAAACGTTTCAAACGGTATATCGTGTCCGTCACGCACGTACGTTGTGCCGCATTTAGGACAGTTTTTTTCAGGCAAGTCAAAACCGGAGCCGACGGAGCCGTCGGTTATAAACTCGGAATTTTTGCACTTAGGGCATCTGTAGTGCGGCGGCAGCGGGTTGACTTCCGTTATATTGGACATCGTAGCGACAAACGAAGAGCCGACGGATCCGCGGGAGCCTACCTGATATCCTTTGGATTCGCTGTTTTCAACAAGTTTTTTGGCAATAACGTACAAAACGCCGAATCCGAAGTTGATAATTGGCGTAAGTTCCCTCTCAAGTCTGTCTTTGACGAGCTTTGGCGGATCGTCTCCGTACAGACGGTGCATATTTTTATAACATATATCTTTCAGCTCGTCGTCGGCGCCTTCAATACTCGGAGGATAATTTCCTTTGGGTATCGGACGCACGTCTTCTATCATATCCGCAACTTCGTTAGGATATCTGATAACAACGTCATATCTGCTCTGCTCGTCAAGATAAGAAAACTCTTCCAACATTTCTTCGGTATTGAAAAAATGTACCGCCACGTCATCGTCGTCAATTTTTATCTTTTTGCCGTGGTATAAAAGATGTTTGCCTATCTCATCGCTTTTTTCAAGAACGTTACAGCCGGATGTGGCGCAAACGGGTTTATTGTTCTTTTTTCCGAGCTCTATAATCCTTTTATTTATATTTTTTATCTGTTCCGGACCGGATACGGTAGATCTTTTTATCAGATCCGAGCTGCATACAACGGGCTGAACTTCAAGATAATCATAGTATTCTATTATATCGTTTAGTTCGTCGTCTGATTTACCGTCAAGAATAGCCTGGAACAGCTCGCCTTTATACGAGCCTGATCCTATTATAAGTCCGTCTCTGTACTCCGATAAAACGGACTTCGGGATAAGCGGATTTCTGTAAAAATATTTTAGGTTTGAGTATGAAATGAGCTTATAAAGATTCTTTAAACCCGCTTTGTTTTTTACAAGCAAAACTATTCTTCTGTTTTTCTGCTTTATAAAATCAGTACCGCCCGCCATTGCGGAGTTCAGTTCGTCTATTGAATCTATGCCGTCGTCGCGCAGCTTATTGCACATTTTAAAGAATATCATTGCAAGCATCTCCGCGTCGGCGGACGCTCTGTGATGTTCAAAATCGCCTAAACCGTAGTGATTTGCAACGATATCAAGCTTGTGACGTTTAAGTTCCGGATTTAAAAATCTGGAAAGCGGGACCGTGTCTATGTATTTAGGGTCAAAATGTATATTATTTCGCTTTGCCGCAACGGATATAAAGTTTATATCGAACGGAGCGTTGTGAGCAACAAGAGTTCTGTTGCCCGCGAATTCCAAAAACGCTTTTACCGCTTCTTCCTCGCGCGGCTGTCCGGCTACCATGTCGTTTGATATACCGGTAAGCTCCGTTATCTGCTCCGGTATTTCAGTCTCCGGATCTACAAAAGTTTCAAACTTATCTATTACCTCACCGCTCTTTACAAGAACGGCGCCTATTTCAATAAGACGGTTTGAGAGGGCTGACAGACCCGTTGTTTCCGTATCGAATACGACAAATTCATCGTCAAGCATTCCTAGTCCGCTGCCGTACGCAGCTTTCTGCGTGTCGTCAATAAAATATCCGTCAATACCGTATATGACTTTTATGTTCACACCGTTTTTAGCAAGCGACTCGGACGTCAGCATTGCTTTGGGGAATCCCTGCGCATTGCCGCTGTCGGTTATGGCTATTGCCTTATGACCCCATGACGCGGCGATATTTACAGCTGTTTCCGGCGGAATGGTTGATTCAAGCGACGACATCTGCGTGTGCAGATGAAGCTCAACTCTTTTCTCTGTTGCGTTATCCTGCCTGTATAAGCGCTTTATTTTTGAAATTGAATGCGGTACGAGCTGATAGTCTTTGTCATACGTGTCTATTTTTATATTGCCTTTTATGGCGACGGCTGACCCGTCTTTTACGGAAAAACTGTTTGCTTCTTCCGACGTAATGGTGAATTTTACTTTGAGCGTGGAGTCTCCGTCCGTAACGTAAAAGTATACGGACGTTCTGTCCTTACCGCGTATTTCCTTTGATTCAAAGCCGAAAGTCTCGCCGACTATACAAACGTTTGATATCTGACCGTTTATCGTTCTTATGGGTACCGGGTCTATTTCAAATTCTTCTCCGTATATAACGGATGCTCCGGTTATATCAAAATAAAGTCTGCCTATTGATATGCGCGATGGATCGGAAACGTCGTCCCACGGGTCGTCTGTGTTCAAAGAGCTCAATTTTTCTTTTATTTCTCTTTGTATCTGCTCTCTGTCCGGTCTGTCGTCTTCCCTTTCGGCAGTCCTGTAGCTTTTTAGCTGCAGAAGAGCTTTTTCCATAGCTTCTTTTTCGGCGGCTTCCGCTTCACGCTCTATCATGGCGTAATCGTCGCCGTCGCTTTCAAGCTTGTTTAAAACGATATTCTTTCTTACGCCGAATTCATCAAATATTACGTCGGATATGACGGATGCGGAATTTGCGCTGTTTATCAGGCTCATGCCGGAATCAGACTGCCTGACGTTCAAAGTTATCGTATCGCCGTCAAAATCAGCCGTGTACGAGCGTATCATGCCGCGGGTCATGGCTTTTCTTATGCTGCATTCTATGAATATCTCACTGAAATACTCATCATTCAAAAGGCTTATATCGTATTTAGGCGAGATACGTATAAACGTCATTTTATAGAAAACCCTTAAGTTTTCTTCTGTCTTATAAAGCTGCTTTTTACTGAAAAGACGGGAAAACCTCGTCTCGGCGACGAAGCTCTTTTTATCCTCTCCCATCATGCTTTTTACGACTTCTCCGTCGTTTAAAAGCATTTCTTCCGTGTTGTTTTCCGGAATATATTTTTTAAAGATATCAGACAGCTTTTTACCCATTACAGTTTATTTATCTCTTCTTTCAGCGTTTGCAGTATTTTATCGTATTGAACTTTATATAAAGGTTCTCCGTTTTTAAAAAGCAGAGCCTCGTTCTTACCGCCGGCAATGCCTATATCGCAGCCGCGTGCCTCACCGGGACCGTTTACGACACAGCCCATAAGAGCGACTCTGATTTTGCGTGACGGGTGAAGATTTGCTTTTATCTTCTCAAACTCATCACACAGTTTTATAAGATCTATTTGCGTCCTTCCGCACGTCGGACATGAAACGACCGATATAAGTTCATCGGACATATCAAGTGCTTCAAGCAGCTCTTTCGCAGCTTTTACTTCATTTACCGGATCGTCTGTCAAAGAAACTCTTATCGTGTCGCCTATACCGTCGCATAACAGCGAACCTATGCCGACAGCGTTTTTTACAGTCCCCTGACTTCTTGTACCCGCCTCCGTAACGCCTAAATGCAAAGGATACTCGCATTTTTCCGAGATAATACGGTTTGCCTGTATCATTGTTTTTATATCTGAAGATTTTACGGATATCACAATATTGTCAAAATCATATTTATTAAGTAAAGAAGCGTGATAAAAAGCGCTTTCAGCAAGAGCTTCCGCGGTGGGAGAGCCGTATTTATCCAAAATATGCTTTTCAAGCGATCCGCCGTTTACGCCTATGCGTATCGGTACGTTTTTACTTTTAGCCGCCGCTGCGACTGCCGCAACGCCTTCTTCGGAACCTATGTTTCCGGGGTTTATACGTATTTTATCTATTCCGGCCTCAATACATTTAAGCGCTATCCTGTGATCAAAATGTATATCGGCAACAAACGGAACAAGCGGAAAACGGTTTTTATATTCATATACCGCCTCCGCGCTCTTTATATCCGGAACGGCAAAGCGTATTATATCACAGCCGGCAGACAAAAGTTCGTCTATCTGCCGGCAGCTTGCCTCTGTATCCGTTGTTATTGTGTTCAGCATTGACTGTATCGCAACGGGATGATCTCCGCCAATGATACAGTTGTTGATCTTAACTTCTTTTGTTTTTCTTCTCATGCTATCAGTGAAATAATATCTTTAAACGTTACCGCTACCATCAATATTATCAGAACTATGATACCCGCAAAATGTATATAGCCCTCATATTTTTGCGGTATAGGCTTTCTTATTATCATTTCTATCAAAACAAATAATACTCTTGATCCGTCAAGCGCCGGGATCGGAAGCAGATTGAATACGCCCAGGTTCATTGTAATGAATATACACATATAAACAAGGCTCGATACGCCGGCTTTCGCACTTTCAGCAACGGTTTTGGTTACGCCGACGGGTCCCGATAAACTGCTGAAGCCGAAGCGTCCGGTTATCAGTGATATGAACGAATCCCATATCATTTTGATCGTAGAAAACGATGAATAAAACGAATACGCTATAACGTTGCCGAAGTTCTTTTTAAGCGCGCTGACTTTAAAAAACATATCGCCGAAAGTCGCACCGCTTTCTTCCGTGGTAGGAAACACAACGGAACTTAAAACTACCTTCTCACCGTTTCTTATAACGGTAAGATCGGTTGGCTCATAGCCTTTATTCATTATCTCGTACGAAAGCTCCTGATAATAATGAACGCTTGTTCTGCCTACTTTTACAATTCTGTCGCCTACCAAAAGCTCGTCGGACTGTACCTGCACGTATTCCGGATCTATCTCTGCAACGGTAGTGCCGCCTATTGTAAAAGACGGTGTGGCGACAAGTATCGTCATTGCAAGCACGCCTAACGTGATATTCGTAAGCGCGCCGGCGCTCATGATTATTAAGCGTTTCCACGGCTTTTGTTTGCTTATGGCGTGCGGATCATCGGATTCTTCATCTTCCCCCGCCATACTGACAAATCCGCCTATCGGAAAAATGCGCAGCGAATATCTGATACCGCTTTTTTTACTTACGTGCGATACTATTTTCGGCCCCATGCCGATAGAAAACTCTTTTACCGTAACTTTAAAGAGCCTTGCCGTTATAAAATGACCTAACTCGTGTACGAGTATCAGCAAGCCGAAAATAAATATTGCCAAAAGTATATATAAAATGTTTGTTATAGTACTTGATGCGCTGAGTGTCAGATTCATCATTTGGTATAGAGTTTCTCCTTATATGAATACGCAAGCGCGCGGGCTTCCGCGTCACGGCACAGTATATCGTCAAGCGACGGGTCTATGACGTTATTTGTGTGTGAAACTACGTATTCCGTAATTCTGTAAATATCGTTAAAACCTATTTTCTCGTGTAAGTAAAGATCCGCGGCGGCTTCGTTTGCGGCGTTGTAAACGCACGGCATGACGCCGGTCTGTTTTGCACAGTACTGCGCGACGGAAAGCATTCTGAACGCGGATAAGTCCGGTTCGTCAAACGTAAGCGGTGTTTTAGTCAGATCAAGCTCCGGTATAACGCCTTCGCATCTGTCCGGATACGTAAGCGCGTACTGTCCCGGCAGACGCATATCCGGTACGGACAGTTGCGCTATTACAGAATTGTCCGCAAACTCGACCATGGAATGAACTATGCTTTGTCTGTGTATAAGCACTTTTATTTTTTCAAACGGAACGTGAAACAGGTGCATCGCCTCAATTATTTCAAGACCTTTGTTTGCAAGCGTAGCGCTGTCTACCGTGATTTTTTTGCCCATGTTCCACGTCGGATGATCAAGCGTCGCGTTAAGCTTTACGTTTTCAAGCTGCTCAAACGAATAACCGAAGAAAGGACCGCCGGAGCAAGTAAGAAGTATTCTCTTCACTTCGCTTTGTTTGCCGTTTTTAAGGCACTGGAATATTGCGCAGTGTTCGCTGTCAACGGGAAGTATTTGTACGTTATGTTCTTTTGCGGTCTTATTAACTATATGCCCCGCAAGCACCATACTTTCCTTATTTGCAAGCGCAAGCGTTTTACCGGACTGCAAAACGGAAAGAGTCGGCAAAAGGCCGTTTTTACCGGACACGGCGTTATAGACGATATCACAGTCAAATTCTTTGATCGCCTCACACATACCGTCGTAACCGGATATGATCTTAGTATCAGTATCTTTGACCGCGATCTTAAGCTCTTCCGCTTTTTTTTCGTCGCCTACGGCGCAGATCTGCGGTTTGAATTTTCTAACTTGTTCTTCAAGTATGCCAATATTTGAATGTGCGGCGATAAACGCAACGGGGGCGCCGAGTTTTTCGCAAACGTCACAAACCTGCGTACCTACGGAGCCTGTTGAGCCTAACACCGCAACTCTCTTTTTTATCATTAAAAACCTCTGCTGAATTTAAAAGCTGAATAGAAAATAAATATTACGATTGAAACAGCCGTTATACTGTCAAATCTGTCAAGTATGCCGCCGTGGCCCGGGATCATCTTTCCGAAGTCCTTTATGTTGAATCTGCGTTTCACAAGCGACATAAACAGATCTCCCAACTGCGATACGACTGACAGCACGATCGCTGCAATAAACAGCGGTATGTAGTTTGGTTTGATTTGCGGGAAGAATATCGCAAGAACTACGGCGTATATCGCAAACCCAACAACGTTGCCTATTATCCCGCCGACAGCGCCCTCTATTGATTTTTTCGGAGATATAGTGGGACAAAGTTTATGCTTGCCGAGTTTGCTTCCGATCATGTATGCAAACCAGTCTGTCATCCATGCGGATATGAATATAAGCGGAAAATCAAAAGCTCCGTTAGGAAGCTCGGAAAGCATGACGGGCGCCAAAGTTCCCGCAAGCACGTACAAAAACATCAAAGACGCAAAACCGTTTGTTTCAATATTGAACTTTCCGGGTATGAAAACGGAAAGAGTAAACATATATAAAATAAACAGAGCCGCCATAAAAGCGTATATCACAAGCAGTTTATCCGCCGTAAGATCCTTTAATCCGAAAAGGCGCAGCCTGCATATGAAATGTGATACTATAACTATTATTTCCGCGGGAATTACAATATACCATTTATTCAGATTGCAGCAGCGCAACAGCTCAAAAGTACCGACCGACGCAACAAACGTCATATAACCCGTTATAACGAGCGTATCGGTAAAAAACAGTATCGGAAACGTTACTGCAATTATTATAAGACCGCTTAAAGTTCTTTTTACACGTTCGTTTTTCAATGTTTTCGTATAGCGGTAAAGGATCAGACTCCCCCGTACCGCCTGTCTCTCTTTTTAAATTCTTCTATCGCAAGATCAACGTCGGCACCGGTCATATCAGGCCACAGAGTATCGGTAAAATAAAGCTCAGAATACGCGGACTGCCATATAAGGAAATTTGATAATCTGTATTCTCCGCCCGTTCTTACGATAAGATCCGGGTCGGAGTAAACATGCGTATAAACGTTATTTGATATATCTTCTTCCGTTATATTCGTTTTTCCCTGTGCTATCAGCTCGTTTACCGCGTGGCATATTTCATTTCTGCCGCCGTAGTTGATCCCGACGAACAGGATCATCTGACTGTTTGGTTCAGTTGCTTTTTCAATATCAGACATACGTTTTTTCAAGCTGTCGGAAAACGGAGTTCTGTCGCCTATGAAAACGAATCTGACTTTTTTGTTTCTCATTTTTTCAACGTAATGGTCGATATAATAAGAAAACAGATTGAAAATAGCGTCTATTTCTTTTTGCGGTCTTTTCCAGTTTTCGGTTGAAAACGCGTAGACCGTAACGGCGCTAATGCCAATGTCATAACAGTAATTTACTATTTTATCAAAGACTTCAGCGCCGGCTTTATGACCGAGTTCACGCGGCAAATGGCGTTTTTTTGCCCATCTGCCGTTTCCGTCCATTATAAAAGCTATGTGCTTGAGCGGACAATCGGGCATCAGACCTCCATTATCTCCGCGTTGCGCTTTGCGACTACCGCGTCGATATCCTTGATATACTTATCCGTAAGATCCTGGATGATCTTATCGGACTGTTTCTGTTCGTCTTCAGTCATCTCGGAATTCTTTTTCATCGCTTTGCTCTTGTCGTTGGCGTCGCGTCTTATGTTTCTTATCGCTACTTTAGAATCCTCGCCCATTTTGGTTACCTGCTTTGTGAGCTGTTTTCTTACTTCCTCGGTCACCTGCGGGAATATAAGGCGCAGAACTTTACCGTCGTTTGCCGGGTTTATGCCGACGTCAGAGGTCTGAATAGCTTTTTCTACCTTTTTGAGCATAGATCCGTCCCACGGAGCGATAACTATCGTGCGTGCGTCAGCGACGGTTATCGTGGCTATCTGCGAAAGCTTTGTAGGCGCGCCGTAGTAATCTACCGTTATCTTATCAAGAACGGCGGGATTTGCTCTGCCGGCTCTTATAGTAGACAATTCATACGAAAGCTGAGATAATGTCTTACCCATTTTTTCTTCATACGGTTTGGTGTCAAGTTTCATTTTTTCATCCTCCTTAATCGGTTACTGTTATGGTAGTGCCCGCATTTTCCCCGCGGGCGGCTTTTAATATGTTGTTTAAGTCTTTCAGGGAGAAAAGCTCCATTGGCATTTTTGCGTTTAAAGCTATCATGGAAGCCGTAAGGTCAATAGCGCCTAACATATCGTCAACTACCTGATGGCAGCTGATACTTGTATATCTTTTTGCATCAGGGTTTTTCTTCGGGTCTGCCGAATATATCGCGTCAATATTCTTTGCCATGAACACAGCGTCCGCGTTTATCTCGCAGCCGCGCAGTACGGCCGCCGTATCCGTTGAAAAGTACGGATTTCCGGTGCCGCCGGCAAATATAACGACGTATCCTTTTGCAAAATATTCTTCAGCGCGCTCTTTTGTAAAAAGCTGCGCTACTTTGTTCATTTCAACGGCAGAAAGCGTTACTGCGGGAACGCCCGCTTTGTTCAGCTGATTTTCTACGGCAAGGCTGTTTAACACGGTCACGAGCATTCCCATATCGTCCGCTCTTGCTCTTGTAAAGTCTTTTGCAGCGGCTCCTCTGAAAACGTTGCCGCCTCCGGTAACGATACCTACCTGTACGCCGCCTTTTACAAGTTCTCCTATTACCTTTGCCAGATCGCAAAGAAACGGTACGTCAAACGGGTTTACGATCGCTCCGTCCTGTTTTTCGGCCATCGCCTCACCGGACAGCTTAAGCAGTATCCTTTTATATTTATATTTCATAGTTTTACTCCGTCAACATAGTACTACGATATACATTTTAAACCAATTTTATGAATTAGTAAATACCATACTGTAAATCTATAAATATATATATAAAAATATCCCGCCTGCGTATGCAAACGGGATGTTTATATATTTGTCAGTCTTTCTTTACGAGCTTTTCGATCTCAGCCGCAAAGTCGTCTTCTCTCTTCTGGAGGCCTTCGCCCTTGTCGTATTTGACAAAGCTTGCAACCTTCATTGCTTTGCCCTGTTCTTTAGCAACAGACTCAACGTACTGAGCGACGGTCTTGTCGTCGTCCTTTACGTAGGACTGGAGAAGCAGACAGTTGGTATCGTAATACTTTTCTATTCTGCCGGGGATCATCTTTTCTCTTATGATGTTCTCGGGCTTGTTTGCGTTCTTCGGATCGTTCTTTATCTGAGCGACTATTATTTCGGTCTCGTTTTCGATAACGGAAGCGGGAACGTCAGCCTTATCAAGATAAAGCGGATTCATTGAAGCGACCTGCAGACATACGTTTTTGCCGGCTTCCGCGTAATCGGCGTCGTCTTCGCATTCCATGGTCACTATAACGCCGGTAACGCCGCTGCCGTGGATATAAGTGCAAACGTTGCCGTCAACTATAACGAAACGGCGGATATTCATGTTTTCGCCTATCGTATAGATCTTGTCTTTCAGAGTAGCCTCTACCGTGAATTCGGAATCTGCAAGCGGGAGCTTGAGAAGTTCTTCAACGGAAGCAGGTCTGTGAGCAAGTATTGTTTTTTCAATATCTTTAACGAAATCGCGGAAAGAAGCGTTCTTTGCAACGAAGTCCGTCTCGGAGTTGACTTCTATCATAACAGCAGTCTTTTTGTCGTCGGATACGAGTATATCGACAACGCCTTCAGCCGCTATTCTGTCAGCCTTTTTAACCGCCGCTGCAAGTCCCTTTTCACGAAGGATCTTTATAGCTTCGTCAAAATTTCCGTCAGCGTCAACAAGTGCTTTTTTGCAGTCCATCATACCGCAGCCTGTTTTTGCGCGGAGATCTGCAACGTCTTTTGCCGTAAAATTAGCCATTTTAAATTCCTGCCTTTCTTACTCTTCGGAAGCAGCTTCTTCAGCGGGAGCAGCTTCAACGTCAGCGGGCATGACCGCTTCTTCTTCGGATTCTTCAGTCGCGGGAGCGTTCTGTTCGCCCTGTCTGCCTTCTATAACGGCGTCTGCAAGAACGGAGCTTATGAGCTTGATGGCTCTTATAGCGTCGTCATTGCCGGGAATAACGTAATCAGCGTCGTCCGGGTCGCAGTTGGTGTCTATTATAGCGATAACCGGGATACCGAGTTTCTTTGCTTCAAGAACGGCGTTTCTTTCTTTCTTCGGGTCAACTATGAATATAGCGGACGGAAGCTCGGACATGGCTTTGATGCCGCCGTAGTTCTTCTGAAGCTCGTCTATTTCTTTGTTGATCTTTGCGGCTTCCTTCTTGGGAAGGAGATTGATAGTGCCGTCAGCCTGCATTTTTTCAAGCTTTTCAAGACGTGCTATGCTCTTCTTTATCGTCTTGTAGTTGGTGAGCATGCCGCCCGGCCAACGTACGTTGACGTAGTACATGCCGCATCTTACGGCTTCTTCCTTGATGGCGTCGGCAGCCTGTTTCTTTGTACCGACGAAAAGAAGTGTGCCTTCATTTTCGGAAAGCTCTCTGACGAACATATAAGCTTCCTCAAATTTCTTAACGGTTTTTGCAAGGTCAATGATGTAAATACCGTTTCTTTCAGTGAAGATGTATTCCTTCATTTTGGGGTTCCATCTTCTTGTCTGATGTCCGAAGTGGACGCCTGCTTCAAGCAGCTGCTTGATCGTTACTACTGCCATTTTTTTATTCCTCCTCAGGTTTTTCCTCCGCGGTGCTTACCGTGACAAATTGCACCTGCCGGCAAGTTTATATCCGCGTGCGGTTTATTATTAAATTGAGCAACTGCAGTTTTTGCTCAATCCGTTGCAGTATACCACAACTTTTATTTATTTTCAATAGCTTTTTAAAATATTTTTATGGATTTACAAAAATTTTACATTTTAAAAAACCGTTTTTTCCTCTTGGGGACCTTGATATACTCGCCTTCGCACTTTACGAGAATAATATCGTCGCCTATACGCTCTATACAATGCCACGGTATAAGTATATCGTCGCCTTTTGATATGCCTAAAAAATTGCACTCACCCGGCACTATCACAGCAGTAAGCATACCCGAACACAGATCGAACTGGACGTCGCATACGTTACCCAGACGCCTGCCGTCAATAACGTTTATCACTTCTCTGTCCTTCAACGATTCAAACGTAATAAGATCCGGCATAATACCCTCCCGATGATTTATCGGTAAATACTATGCCGGAACGATTTCTTTTATAACCCGTTAAACTGTAAACTTATGGAATACCTTTTTGCCTTTTTTCAGTATAATGCCCGCGGCAATATCTTCTTTTGAAACAGACGCGTATACGTCGGTAACTTTATCCTCGCCTATCATTATGCCGCCCTGCTGGATAAGGCGTCTTGCCTCGCCCTTTGACGGTGCGAGACCGGCTTTGACGAGCATGTCTATAACGGTTATGCTGCCGTCTGTGAAATCAGCATCGGACAGCTCCGTCGTAGGCATATCTGCCGCCGCGCCGCCGGTAAATACGGATCTTGCCGCTTCAAGCGCTTTGTCCGCTTCTTCTTTACCGTGGACCATTTCCGTAAGATGATGCGCGAGTATCTCTTTGACTCTGTTAAGCTCGCTGCCCTCGCATTTTTCATATTCCGCGATTTGTTCAAGCGGTATGAACGTAAGCATCTTCATGCACTTAATAACGTCGCCGTCGTCTACGTTTCTCCAGTACTGGAAGAAATCGTAAGGAGACGTTTTTTCGGGATCGAGCCATACGGCGTTTCCGGCGGTCTTGCCCATTTTTTTGCCCTGGGAGTCGGTCAATAGCGTTATCGTCATGCAGTGCGCGTCTTTGCCGAGCTTCTTTCTTATAAGCTCTGTGCCGCCTAACATATTGCTCCACTGGTCGTCGCCGCCGAACTGCATATTGCAGTTGTAGTTTTTGAACAGATAGTAGAAGTCGTACGACTGCATTATCATGTAGTTGAATTCAAAGAAGCTCAGGCCGCGCTCCATTCTCTGCTTGTAGCATTCCGCGCGGAGCATATTGTTTACCGAGAAGCACGCGCCTACCTCGCGCAGGAGCTCCACGTAGTTAAGATCGAGCAGCCAGTCCGCGTTGTTGACCATTACGGCCTTGCCTTCACCGAATTCTATAAAGCGCTCCATCTGTTCTTTAAAGCGTTTTGCGTTGTAGTCAATATCTTCTCTCGTCAGCATTTTACGCATATCCGTTCTGCCGGACGGGTCGCCTATCATCGTGGTGCCTCCGCCTATGAGCGCTATCGGCTTATTGCCGTGCTGCTGCAGTCTTTTCATAAGGGTCAGCGCCATAAAATGACCTGCCGTAAGGCTGTCCGCCGTGCAGTCAAAGCCGATGTAAAACGTCGCTTTACCATCGTTGATCATATTTTTGATCTCTTCTTCGTTCGTTACCTGTGCAATAAGTCCTCTGGCAACGAGTTCTTCGTATAATTGCATTTTATATGTTTGTCCTTTCGGTATTTTTTTCAAGCATTTCCGCGGCAGTTGCTACGGCGTTCTGCGTAACGTCTATTCCGCCTATTATTCTGGAAAGTTCTTTTATTCTTTCTTCTTTATTAAGTGTTTTGCAAAACGTCTGCGTTTTATCGTCAACGTCCGTTTTGTATATAAGTATATGCTGATCCGCGTTTGAAGCGACCTGCGCAGAGTGCGTAACGGCAATTACCTGACAGCCCTTTGCGGTCATATGCAGTCTGTTACCGATACGCTCCGACGTCGCTCCCGATATTCCGGTATCAACCTCATCGTATATGACCGTATCTATATCGTCTTTGCCGGCAAATACGCTCTTTATTGCGAGCATTATTCTTGACAGTTCGCCGCCGGACGCAGTTTTATCAAGCGGTTTCAGCTCATCTCCGGTGTTAGCTGCGATAAGAAACGTAACGTTGTCCGCGCCGTCCGAAGATAACTGCTTTTTCAGCTCTACTGCTATCTCAAAACGCACTTTTTTTAAATCAAGATATTTAAGCTCCGACAGCACCGCTTCGGACAGCTTTTTTGACGCGTCTTTTCTTGATCTTGTAAGCGCCGCCGCTTTTTGCATTGCTTCCGCTTTTGCTTTTTTTATGATCTCGCTTAACTCGGCTATTCTCTTGTCCGCTTTTTTTATCTCGTCAAGACGTTTTTTCTGCTCTTCGCAGTATGCGTTTACTTCTTTTATATCCGAGCCGTATTTACGTTTTATCCTTGATATAAGAGCAAGTCTGTTTTCAATACTGTCAAGCGCTTCCGCCGGATCTTCTCCAATATCTTCTATAATGCTTTTTATTTCTATTGCTATATCGTCTATCTCGTACTTAAAGCCTGTCAGCCTGTTTATATTTTCCGCTATTTTATCACTTTGCTCTGTTTCGTTTAAAGCTTCCAACGCTTTTATAGCGGCGTCTATACGTTCGGAAGCAGACGGCGCTTTATCGTTCTGATACAGATTTTTATAAACCGATTTTACGTATTTTGACGTCTGTTCAATATTTTTAATTCTTGTTCTTGCGGCTAACAGCTCGTCCTCTTCGTTATCCTTGAGCTTTGCGCTCTCTATCTCTTTTATCTGCCTGTTAAGATCTTCCGTAAGCCTCGCTTTCTCGCGTTCGTCTATAATAAGTTCTCTCTGCTCGTTTACGGCGTTGTTCAGCTCATTGAAGCATTTTTCGTAATCAAGACGCAAAGCTTCATTTTCCGCGTATGAGTCAAGATACCGTATATGCGTATCCTCGTCAAGCAACGCAAGAGACGAGTTCTGCCCGTGTATGCTGACAAGGTTTTTCATTATTTGCCTTAACGTATACGTCGGTACGGCTCTGCCGTTGCATTTGATAATATTTCTGCCGTTTGCGCTTATTTCACGGTATACTTCAAGCTCTCCGTCACAATCTATCCCGCATTCTTTTATATCGTTTATCTTTTTGTCGGACAGCGCCGTGAATATGGCGCGCACGCTTGCGGAATCCTCGCCGGTCCTTATAAGTTCCCTGTTTGATTTATCGCCTAACAGCAGATTTACGGAATCGATTATTATGGATTTGCCGGCGCCCGTTTCTCCCGAGAGAACGGTAAAACCGCGGTCGAAATCAATATCGACCGTTTTTATCGTCGCTACGTTCTCAATATGAAGTGAAACGAGCATACGCTCCTCCGTTTATGCTTTTAGGATCTTGTCCAGTTTTTCGTTTACGGCAGCCGCGTTTTCATTATCGTAGCAGGCTATAAAGATAGTATCGTCTCCGGCTATGGAACCGGCTATCTCTGTCCAGCCGAGGCGGTCTATCGCCGCGCAAGCGGCGTTTGCCATACCGGAATACGTCTTGATAATAAGCAGATTTGACGCTACAGTGCGGCTGACTGTCGCTTCTATAAGTATTTTTGCGTACTTGTTGGCGGGGTGATCGGAGCCGCTTTCCTTTACGGTATACTTATACGCGCCGTTTTTGTCTGACGATTTTGTAAGACGCAGCTCTCTTATATCACGCGATACCGTAGCCTGCGTAGCGTCAAAACCCTCTTCTTTTAAATACTTTGTGAGCTCTTCCTGGGTGGTGATATGCTTTGTTTCGATTATGTCAAGGATCTTAGCCTGCCTGATCTTCTTGATCTTGTTTGTTGCGTTTGTCACTTTTTTATTCCCTTTCATATTTTCATTTTTCTTACCATCGTTTTGGTAAAGGGCTCTTTATCTGTTTTTATAAGGCTTACGTATTTTGTGCAGCGCATTATTTTAATGGTTTCATCCCGCTCTAACGGCAGCTCCGATCCGCCGTCAACGGATATCGTCACTTCTTTATCGGCGGACGAGATGTTTTTTACGGTGAATACCGCGTCTTTGCCGTAAATACAACATCTGACCGTGCCTGTGTGAGGGCATACCGGCGTTACGGCGATACAGTCAAGCGTAGGATCAATAACGGGACCGCCGGCTGATACGTTATAGCCGCTGCTGCCCGTAGGCGTTGAAAATATAAGCGCCGTGCTGTTGTAATCTGACGAAGGCTCGCCGTCTGCGGATACTGAAACGGATATCATTTTTGACGCTCTTTTGCCGGATATCACAAAGTCGTTTAACGCATTGAACTTTTGCCCGCGGTATTCAAGCGTGAGCATCATGCGCTTTTCTGTAATTGTATTTTCGTTTATCAATAGCAGTTTTTCCGTTTCATCCGGCTCAAACGAGGCAAGATAACCTATTTTTCCGAGATTTACTCCGGCAACGGCTACGTCATATTCGGCGGCTTTTTTTGCAATATCAAGTATCGTTCCGTCTCCGCCTAAAACGACTATGCAGTCGTATTCCGACAGCTCCTTGCCGTCGCACTTGTCGGACAGGGTTTGCGCGTCAATGCCGTTTTTGTTAAGCATTTCCGTTATTTTATCCGTAATTTTACGATCCGGATCTTTATAAATATTGGGGATAACTGCAAATTTTTTCATTATTCCCTCCGTTTTTATTTAACAAAATACGCTATAAATTCCGTATTCCCGTCGCCGCCTTTTATTACAGACGTGTCAGTACACATAAGTTTGAATCCGCACGCTTCGGCGCTTGATATTACTTTTGATATTACCGCGTCATAAGATTCTTTTGAAGCTATGCCGTGTTTTTTTATATTTTCTTTTCCGGCTTCAAACTGCGGTTTTATAAGCGTAATGAACTTACCTTTTTTCTCTAATACGGAATAAACGTTTTTGTGCAGCAGAGTCTGAGATATGAATGAAACGTCCATAACGGCGGTTTTGCAATATTCGCCGATCGAATCCAAACTAAGCTCGCGCGCGTTGAAATTTTCAATGCTTATAACGCGGTCGTCGTTTTGAAGAGTTTTATCAAGCTGACCGTGACCGCCTTCTATCGCGTAGACCTTTGCCGCCCCGTGCTGCAGCAGACAATCCGTAAAACCGCCGGTGGAAGCGCCGATATCTATGCATACGTCGTCCGTAACGTCAATATTGAATCTTTTGAGCGCGTATTCAAGCTTATATCCGCCGCGGCTGACGTATTTCAACTCTTCCGTTACGGTCAGCTCACAGTCTTCTTCAAGCAATTCAGACGGCTTTAAAACCGTTCTGCCGTTACAGAGAACTTTTCCCTCATCTATAAGCGTCTGAGCGGCACTCCTGCTTTTGCACAGACCTTTTTTGTAAAGGAGCTTGTCAGCTCTTTCCGTCATTTTATTTCCTTTTTATCGTTTGTTTTGCGGCGTGAGAATATGCTGAATACCTTTGCCGCGCCGTAAACGAAATTATAACTGTATTTCATTCCGATGGATTTGCCCAAAGCCTTGCCGCCGACTGTGAGGCCGGCTATGAGCGACGTAATTATCAGATTTGCGGTGAATTCAGAGTCCGGCGACGTAAACAGCTTTATTATTATCGCTGTACCCGTGGCGCCGGATACGACGCCTGCTATATCGCCTATAACGTCCGCAAAAATGTTATTCATTTTTTCCGCGTTGTTTATAAGATAAACTCCGGTATATCCGACTTTTAGCCTGCGCGCGGACATTGACAAAAACGGTTTTATATCCGCCGTTGCTATTGAAATAGCTAAAATATCGAAAAAAATATTTATTAAAATAAAAATTATAAGTATCACAAAGGCGGCGACAAGATTGAGTTTTTCAAGAACCTCTGTCGACAAAAGCGTAAGTAAGACAGAAATAAATATACTTATAAGCGCCGCTTTCAGCGCCCATTTCCAGTTAAGCGCGCCTTTTGTTTTATTCTTTTTCTTTTTTTGCTGTTTCTTTTCTGAAACGTTTTTCTCCTCGGCGGTATCTATACTTCGGGGAGGGGTGTCTTCATGTTTGTCCAATGCTTTTTCCTTTCAAATCAAAGACGGTAACAGACTGCGTAAACCTTGCGGTATTAGGTCGAGTACGATTTCCGCGTCTCCCACCTTTCGTTACCGATCGGCGGTTTCCCTTTACGGGAGAAGTCCGCGCGTCGCCGCAGCGGAGACTCGATTGCCTTATGTCTCCCGCACTGCAATCCGCAGTCTGCCTTACTGTAAAAATAAACAGCCTAGGGGATTTCCCCGATCAAGAGCTTGGTCGTTTTAGCCTCTTTTGCAGCGACGGTTTCATCAGGCGATAGCTTACGGCGCCTGGCCGGGCGCCGCCGCTTTGATCCCGAATTCGCCGGAACCACTCAAGGCAGGCTACACTATCCACAGCGACAAATGCCCCGCGCGATAGGTTTAATCCTCTGCCCGTAATACGTTTTCGCTGGTACGTCAATACCACAAGCAAAGGCCTCCACGGTAAGAGGGTCGAAAACCGTATGCCGTTACGGCACGCCCTCAGACCTATCTCCCAGCACCCACCCCAAACTGGGCGTAAGAAGCAAGCACAAGGAGCTTCATCGATATGCCCTTTGACGGATTTTTAGGCCCGTCCTCAAACGGCTTCTCTCAAACTAGGATACTGCACCGTCATTTATATTTTACCATAATTTTTTGTAATTTCAAGATGAAAATACAAAAATAACGAATATTTTTTCAAATTTTATGCAGTTATTTGCGTCTGTTAAGCAGAAATACTGCAAATTCAGAAAGTTCTTTTCCCGTTTTTCCGTATTTTTCAATGGCTGCTGCGGCTTTTTCGGTAAGTTCCGCGGCAAGAGCCTGCGCCTTATCAAGCGACATATAAGACAAAACGGTGGTTTTTCCGTTTTTTGCGTCGGATCCTACAGGCTTTCCGAGCTCAGCCTGGTTCGCCGTAACGTCAAGTATATCGTCGCGTATCTGGAACGCTCTGCCTATACACGCGCAGTATTCGTCAGCGTCTTTGCACGTTTGTTCATCGTCACAGACGGCTGCCGCAAGTCCGAGTCGCGCCGTACAGCGCAAAAGCGCACCGGTCTTAAGCGCGTTCATCTTGGTAAACTCTCTGTCGGTAAGCTTCCTTTTCTCTCCTTCAAGGTCCATTATCTGACCGCCGACCATGCCTTTCCATCCGGCAAGCTCAGACAGTGCGTTTACGGCTTTTATCTTTGCTTTATCCGTAGTTTCCGCGGCGGATACGACTTCAAACGCAAGCGTAAGCAGTGCGTCGCCGGCAAGGGTCGCCGTCGCTTCACCGAAAACCTTGTGATTCGTGGGCTTGCCTCGGCGCAGATCGTCGTTATCCATGCACGGCAGATCGTCGTGAATGAGCGAATACGTATGTATCATCTCAAGTGCGCAGGCAAATGCAAGCGCGCCTTTGTTAAAACTGTCAAGTCCGCCGAGTTCCGAGAATTTAAGTACAAGATACGGACGTATGCGCTTTCCGCCGTTCTGCACGCTGTATCTCATTGAGTCCGCTATCAAATTAAGATCGTCGTCTTTTCCGGATAACAGGCTATCAAGCTCCCCGTTTATTACGGTATTATATGCTTTTAAATCTTCTATAATATTCATTTCACTTCGTCCTCGGTAAGCATTTTGATTTTTTTCTGCGCTTCATCAAGTATAAAGTCGGCTCTTTTAATAAGCGCAACGCCTTCTTCAAATAAAGAAAGCGACTGATCGAGCGGAGTTTCCTTATTTTCAAGCGCGGATAATATCTCGTTTACTCTTTTTATTATCTGTTCAAATGACATTTCATTGTTTTCCATTTAATTTCACCTCATAAACGGTCGCGGCTGCCACGCCGTTATTCATCGTTACGTTTATATTATCGCCTGTCTTTATCTTACTTGCGTCAGATACAGGCACGCCGTCTTTTTCTACAAAAGAATATCCGCGTGACAGAACTTTTAGAGGGCTTGTTGAATCAAGTCTTGCCGCCGCCGTTTCAAATTCTTTTCTTCTCTTTAATAAAATTATATTCAGCTTATCCGCCATGCTGCCGCTTATCGTATCAAGCATTTGTCTTCTGTCCGTTATCTGACTTTCAAGTGAAGTAAACGCGCGTGATGAAGCGGCTTTTTCAACTGATGCTTTTCCGTCGGATATAATTTTTTCAATGATCCTCTTCAGTTTATAAAGATCCGAATCAAGCGCGTCGCGCAGCGCCTTGCTGTCCGGCACGGCGAGCTCCGCGGCGTGAGACGGCGTTGAAGCGCGCACGTCCGCGGCAAAATCACATACGGTAAAGTCTGTTTCGTGTCCAACGGCGGAAATAACGGGGATCTCAGACGCTCTTACCGCGTATGCGACATCCTCCGTATTGAACGGCTGCAGATCTTCTATCGATCCGCCGCCTCTTCCGATTATTATAGTATCAACTTTCTCGGCTTTATTAAAATACGCCAATCCGTCAATCAACGTTTTTACCGCGTATTCGCCTTGCACGATAGCCGGGTAAACTATTATTTCACACGCGGGATATCTGCTTGCAGCGATATTGATTATATCTCTTACCGCCGCCCCGGTCTGCGATGTGATCACGCCTATTTTTTTCGGAAACTGCGGAAGCGGTCTTTTCAGTTTTTCGGAAAATACGCCTTCTGCTTCAAGCTTTTTTCTGACTCTTTCAGCTTCTATATACAGAGCTCCTATTCCGTCTTCGATAATATCGTTAACGTATAACTGATATCTGCCGTCCTGCGGATAGACGCTTATTCTGCCGGTGCAAAGCACTTTCATACCGTTTTCCGGCTTTATGCGAAGATTTATATTCTGAGAGCGGAACATAACGCATTTGAGCTGCGCGCCTTCGTCCTTTAAAGTAAAATACATATGTCCGCTTGCAAAATGATGATTAAAATTTGATATTTCACCTGATACGGCGACGCGGTTCAAATAAGGAGCGCCGTCTATCGTCATTTTTATTATCTCCGTAAGCTGAGTTACGGTCAAAGCGTTATTTTCCATAAACAAACCTTTGATAAGTAAGAAGCGCAGTTCCCGCCGCATTGTCCGCGGAAAATTCCGGTGCGGCGAAATATGCGCCGTATTTATTTGTAAAGTATTCTTTTATCTGTCTGTTTGAAGAAACGCCGCCGGAAAACAAAAACGGCAGTTTTTCATTGTTTATCGCGTTGTCCGTCATTTTCTCTATCGTTTTTTTGATGAATTCTATAACGTACGACGCGATATAAGATTTTGCCGCGCCTTTTTTTATCATGTCTTCCGCTTTGTTCTGTAAACCGGAAAGATTGCAGTTTGCGCCTGTAACGGATACGTTTATTTTAGGCAGTACTTCTTTATTATCGCAGGCAAGCTCCTGCATAGCTTTGCCGCACGGAAAATCAAGCCCGAGCATGACGCCTATCCTGTCTATCATCTGTCCCGCCGTAACGTCAAGCGTTTTGCCGGATATTTCACAATTATACGTTATGCCGTCGTACTTTACCGAAAGAAGTTCAAGCGTGCCGCCGGACAAATGATACGCGTAAAACTTTTCATACTCCGGCATTTTTGAAGAATATAACGCGGCTTTTATATGCCCTTCCTGATGCGAGTTTTTATACAACGGAACGCCGAGAGTATCTGAAACAATGCTCGCGGCGCTCTGCCCGCACATAAAACACGGCATATAAGACCCTTCCGCGTTACGCGGTCTGTCACTGTATCCTACGGCAGAAATATTCTTTATATCAAAATCAAGCATATCAAACGCTTTTGGAAGATTGAGCGTATGCAAAAACACCGCGTCGTTTTGTCTGACGCCTACTTCTCCGCTCTTTACCGCAAGCGGTAATTTGACGTTTCTTATTATTTCTCCGTCTTCGCAGACGGATAAAGAAGTTGTGTAATTGCTTGTGTCTATGCCTAAAACGGTGACGCTCATTATAAAAGCCCTTCGCCTTTTACGGCGGCGTTCAGGATGCCGTTTATAAACGCCGGCGCCTGCTCCGTATCGTACTTTTTGGCAAGCTCCACCGCCTCGTTCATTGCGACAGCAGCAGGAACGTCTTCTATGTACTTGCTTTCATATATGCACAAACGCATAAGATTGAGCGATACAGGTGAAATACGGTTCTTTTTCCAGCCTACAGCGTACTTTTCTATTATCTGATCAAGCTGATCCGCTTCTTTTACAACGCCGTAAAATACGCTTTGCAGATACGGAGTATCTCCGTATCCGTTTATTCTGACCGCGTTTTCGTAATATTCGCTCAGTTCTTCTTCAGTCGGCTTGCATAGCGAGTAGCCGAATAAAAGGCAGAACGCCTGCTCGCGCAGTTTGGTCCTTGAAAAACCGCTGTTATTTTTCTCTGTCATATTTATCCGTCCTTGATAAACGTTTATATTTTAACTCAAAACAAGCCCGGCCGGTCAAACGAATCCGAGCTTGTTATTCTTTGTTTAAACCTTATTCGTCAGTTTCTTCGTCGTCTTCCTGTCCTTCGGTCTCTTCAGCGTTCAGATCACGGTACTCAAAGCTGATCGTAAGTCTTTCACTTATTCTTGTATCGGACAGATCGGAAACGGTGCCGTCTTCAATATCGCCTATGTAGCAGATCCAGTGATGAGTTTCATCATTTTCAAGATCTCCTATCTTGACAACGCGTTTTCCGTCCTCTGAAAGAGTTATGCCGAGTTTGGTTTTAACGGGCTGTACCGGTTCGCCGGTCTTATCGTCAAGATAATCGCTGTTTAAGTAGTTTGCGATGTTCATATCGGCTTTTTCGCCATTGACGTTGAATTTAGTCTCGGATATAAGCGTTTCGGCACCGTTGTTTATTTCAAACGTCGCGGTAAACGTGCGGTACGTTCTTTCAACAAACGAGAATACGACTTTATCGTAGTTTTCAAGCTTGGTTTTGAACGGGTCCACTACTACATCGTTGACCTTGCATTCCCATTCATAAATATCGTTTGAGCCGGAAGCTTTTCCCGCCGTGCAGCCTAAAACGCTGTCAAGCGAATATTCGATTTCACCCTGGAACTGCGAAACGATTACGGTCGGCAGCTCCGCGTTTTTATCTTTGTTTGTTATGCAAAGCTCAAGCGCATACATACCCGTGGGCGTAGTGCGGTAACGCTGACGCGCCGCTTCCTCGGTAAGAAGTCCGCCTTCGGTCGTTTCTTCAGCCGTCGTCTCTTCTTCAAGCGGTGCAACTCTTATCGCGTCGGTTGAAAGCAGAGTCTTTCCGTTTTCACCGTAAACGTATACGGAAACGTACGCGTTTTTTTCGCTGTAAAGGCTGCCGGCGACGTTACACGCGGCGAAAACAAGTAAAGTAAGCAAAGCAAGCGCAAGCGCTATTGTTCTTTTGATTTTCATACGGGAAATGTTCCTCCTGATATTAAGAAAACTGTAATTCATAAATAATTATACAACAATTTAAAGAAAAAGTCAAGTAATAATTTATTATTTATTCCGGGTTTATATTATTTTCGTCATCCGGCGCGTCGTCCGCGTTCGGCGGCGCTTCCGTTTCCGTCAGTTCATCCGTTTCCGTTATCACGTCGGTTTCTGTGATCTCTTCTGTATCTGTCGTTTCTTCCTGCCAAAATTGCGTATGGATCGTGCATACCTTTGCCGGATCCGGATGATACACGTATGAACGGTCAGCGATATATACGTACGACGGGAAGTCGCGTTCCGTTTCAAGTACAAGGACTTTTTCGGTTGTCTCCGGGCAGTAGAAGTTCGCTACGGCGCCCGATTCCTTACAGTAGTTTACGACCATATGGCGCGTGCAGTAAGTCGTAGGCTGCGTGCCGTTTATATAGTACGCCTTTTCCGCTCTGCCGCCTCTTTCGTCTCTGCCGCAGGTCTCGGGATTATAAAGCATTCCCGAATCCTTGCATACAGTAACTTCAACGATATCGCCTACCGTCGGGAACTCCTGAATAAGCTCCGTTCCATTTGCCTTTGCTTTATCGTACATCTCCTGGTGAAGCTGTACCATAACTTTATCAAAGATATACATACCGGGGTTTACGTTGTATTTATGAAGCGGCGTATTATCGTAGAAACCGTACCAGACCGCCGCAACGTAATACGGCGTGAATCCGCAGAACCATCTGTCGTACTCGAACATCGACGTACCGGTCTTGCCGGCTGCCGCCGTCATATCGTCGATCTTGAGATAACCTGCTTTTGTGTTGACAACGTTTTCCATAAGCATCGTCATTATAGTGCAGGTGTCGGCGCTGAAAACCGTCGTACTTTCCGGCTTGTTGTCTATCACGACGTTGCCCTGAGAGTCAAGCACTTTCGTATAAGTCCTGCACTTGTTGTGGATACCGCCGTTTGTAAACGTGGTATACGCGCTTGCCATTTCACGCACGGTAAGACCGAGAGTGGTGGCGCCGAGCGCGAGAGGCGCTATCTCAAGGTCGGACATCGTCTGTCCGTTTGAATTCGTATATGATTCAACAAGGTTTCTTATACCGAGTTTTTTAAGATATTCGTACGATCTTTCGACCGTGACTTTTTGGAGCACTTTGACCGCTATGGTATTAAGCGATTCCTGAACCGCGTATCTTACGTTTACAAGTCCGTTATATTCCTTGAGGACGTTCTGCGGCCACTGTTTGCCGGTATCAAGATCGACCGTTACCGGCGTATCGTCTACTACCGTGCCCCACGTTACAAGTCCGAGTTCTATTGCCGGTCCGTACGTTGAAAGCGGTTTTATTGACGAACCCGGAGATCTTCTCGCCTGCGTTGCGCCGTTGAATATCCTGCTCTGCGTTTTTGCCCATCTTCTGCCTATAAGGCCGAGACAGTCACCCGTCTCCGGGTCGCATACGACCATCGCCGACTGCGGCGGGATTATATAAAAGCCTGATTCATCCGGGAAATTTTTATCGTCAAGATAGCATTTTTCAAGTATGGACTGCACTTTCGTATCCATGCACAGATACACGCGGTAACCGCTTGAGAATATAAGGTTTGAAGCTATTTCGCGCGATACGTTTTTAAGCTCCATTATATCTTCTATAAGGTCTTCAATTACCGCGTCAACGTAGTCGGACGATACGTGCGCTCCCGTCTCCGCCTCTTCACTGCTGTTTTTAGGCGGGTTGTAGAGCTTCAGCGGCTCGTCCCAGGCGTCCTCAAACTCTTCTTTCGTTATCTTTCCGTAGTTGTACATCGTTTTCAGGACCGTATTGCGACGCTCCTGATTGTATTCCGGGTTCTGCTTAGGGTCGTATTTTGTCGGATATTTTACAATGGAAGCGAGAGCCGCTCCCTCCGCAAGCGACAGATCCGAGACTTCTTTTCCGAAGTACGTTTTTGCCGCCGTTTTTATTCCGTAACAGCCCTGCGACAGATATATGGTGTTAAGATAATATTCAAGTATTTCTTTTTTGTTCAGCTTCTGCTCTACGTATAAAGCTCTGAATATTTCCTGTATTTTTCTCTGTATGGAATACTCGTCGTCGCCGGTGACGTTCTTGACGAGCTGCTGTGTGATCGTCGAGCCGCCGAACGTCGATCCGGAAGGGATCAGAAAATTCTGCACGGCGCCGAGCGTCCTGTACCAGTCAACGCCCTGATGATCCCAGAATCTGTGGTCTTCTATAGCAATGAACGCGTCTATAACGTGATCCGGTACTTCCTTTATCGGCACCCATATCCTGTTTTCACCGCCGTGGATGCGTTCTTCTTCAAGTTCCACCTCTTCGCCTTTTTCGTCGTAAATGTAAAACCTCGTAGTGCCGTCCTGCTCCGTACGCAGATAATCAACGTCAAGCGTTGGATCTATGTTGTTTTTTAAATAAAACGCGAATACTATTCCGACAATTACCGCGGTGATCATAGCAATTATTATGACGGTTATCAGAATATTGAATATATATGAAATAATGCGTATAAGAAAATGCAAAGACAGAGACAAAACACGTCTGAAAGCCTTGCCCCAGTAAATGTGGTAGCCTCTTTTCTCGTCGCGTTTGGCGCGCTTTTCTTTTGCGCTTTTCCTTGTCGCTTTTAATTTATCCGAAACGTTTGTAAAAAACGTGATAACGGCGATTATCGCTTTTTTCAAAGCCTCAAAAAACTTATTTATACTATCACCTCCAAAAAGGCAGATAAAATAATTATATAAATTATAGCACCCTGCGTTGCAGTTTTCTACTGTCTATTTTAAATTTTATATGAATTAGGGCCGCACGTTCTGTTCGCCGCACAGCTTAATAAGCGCGTCCTTCAGACCTGCTGTCATATCGACCGAAACCGGATCGTAATACGTTTTTGTATCTTCCGCGTATATGATCAGCCTGTCTTTCGCCGTCTCGCTGTTATATATCTCCGCCAGCGCGAGAACGCGTTCTATTTCCGGATATATCTCTTTATCTTTAGAAGGTACTCTGACGTAGATTTTTTTATTTTTGTTAACAGCTTTGTTTTCGGTTGGCTTTTCCGGTTTTGTATATCTGTCGTCCGGTATAAGCGGATACACCGCGTCGCATAACAGTTTTGCGTCTTCTTCAACGCGCTTGCTGACGGTACCGATAACGTACATAGGTTCAGTCGAAGATATATACGCGCGGTATTTTTCATAGATCGCCGGGAAAAGTATCACTTCAATTTCACCGAATCTGTCTTCAACGGTCATAAACGCCATATCGTCTCCTTTTTTGGTAGTTTTGACCGTAAATCGCGTGAGCATACCGCAAACAGTTACTTTTTTGTTTTCATACGCGGAATTCGGCTCTTCGTCTTCTTCGCCTTCCGCGTTGAATGAAGATGTTATTTCCGCTATCTCGACCGGATTCAGATCGTTGCTGTGCTTTTTGTATCCGTCAAGAATATGACCGGAAAAATAGTAACCCGTGGATTCTTTTTCAAGCGCAAGTATATCTTTAAACGAGAATTCTTCAATATCCGGATATTCCGGCTCGCCCGATATATCTTCGCCGCCGGACATTGAAAACATATCCATCTGCCCGGTGACGCTCTTTCTTGCCGCCGCCTGTTCTCTGTCTATTATTTCACCGTACACGGCAAGCATTTTGCTCCTGTAAACGCCGAAGCAGTCGAACGCGCCGCTCTTTATAAGCGCTTCGATCTGTTTTCTGTTGCAGTCGTACGGCGCCATTCTGCGTATAAAGTCAGACAGCGATCTGAACTTTCTGTTCTCACGTTCTTTGATTATCAGCGGCACGAAATTTCCGCCCACGTTTTTGACCGCGAGAAGACCGAAACGGATATTTTTTGCCCCGTCTTTGTTGACTACATGATAATAAACTCCGCTTTCGTTTATATCCGGCGGAAGCACTTTTACGCCGTGCTTGCTGCATTCGTTTATATACTCGGCTGTTTTATCGAGGCTTTTGCCGAGTACGCTTGTCAGAAGCGCCGACATATATTCCGCAAAATAATGGCATTTCAGATACGCTGTCCTGTACGTTAGAAAAGCGTACGACGCCGCGTGAGATTTATTATACGCATAGCCGGAGAACGATTCCATCTGTGAAAACAGCTCGTCCGCGTCTTTTGCGTCCATTCCGAGACGGACGGCGCCGGGTACGGTAAGTTTACCGTCTTCCTCCTCGCCGTTTATGAAGATGTCGCGCTGCTGCTTCATTTTTTCCGCGTCTGATTTTTTCATCAGGCGGCGCACGACGTCCGCGCGGCCGAAAGAATATCCGGCAAGATCACGGAATATCTGAAGAACTTGCTCCTGATATACGATAACGCCGTACGTTACGTCAAGGATCGGTTTTAATTTATCTGACAGGTATTTAATTTTTGATGTGTCGTGGCGGTTTTCAATAAACGTCGGAATATTTTTCATAGGTCCGGGACGGTACAGCGCTATAACGGCTATGATATCGTCAAAACAGCTCGGTTTCAGCTGTGTAAGAACTCTGCGCATACCTGCTTTTTCAAGCTGGAAAACGCCGCCCGTGTCGCCTATGCTTATAAGATCGTACGTTGCTTTATCGTCAAGCGGAGCTTTTGATATGTCAAATTCCGGGTCGTATTCGCGTATCTGTTTTTCGGTTTCCTCGATTATCGACAGATAGCTTATGCCCAGAATATCAAATTTGACAAGCCCGACTTTTTCGGACATATCCTTGTCGTACTGAGTTACCGTAACGTCTCCGCTCATTGCAAGCGGCACGTATTCCCACACAGGTTTTTCGGTTATAATAACGCCTGCCGCGTGAGTTGATATATTTCTCGGTATGCCTTCAACGGACATGGAATTGTCAAGCAGTACTCTGACTTTCGGCTCGTTATCGTATCTTGTTTTGAGCTCCGCTCCCTCCGGCGCTTCAAGCACGTCCGCCACGGATTCCACTTTTACGAAATTCTCTTCCGTTTCTCCGTCTTCGTTTTCCGTGATCCTTTTGACGCGCGACGGGATAAGCTTTGCAACGGAATCAACGTCGGATACCGGCATTCCCATTGCGCGTCCGACGTCGCGCACCGCGGCTCTTGCGGCAAGCGTGCCGAACGTTACTATCTGGCTTACCCTTTCACGACCGTATTTTTCCGTTATATATTCAATTACCCTGTGTCTTTCAACGTCGGAAAAGTCAACGTCAAAGTCCGGCATTCCTTTTCTTTCCGGATTTAAAAAACGCTCAAACATAAGTCCGTAGCGGATCGAGTCAACGTCGGTGATACCTATCAGAAAGGCAACTATGCTGCCGGCGCCCGAGCCTCTGCCGGGACCCGTGGTTATACCGTGCGTTTTTGCGTAACCTACGTAATCTTCAACTATGAGATAATACTCGTTGAAGCCCATTTTATCTATAACGGAAAGCTCGTATTCAACGCGCTGCAGATATTCATTTTCCGTAAACTGATCCGTATATTCAAGCGTTTTGTCGCCAAGCCTGCGTTTTATACCGTTATAAGTAAGATCACGCAGATATTCTTTTGCAGGCTTGCCGTTATCTGTTTTATATTTCGGCAAGTAAAGCTTTGAAAAGTCAAATTCAAAGCTGCACATATCGGCGATTTTCTGCGAGTTTTCTATTGCTTCTGAATTTTTGCCGAAAACGCGCTGCATTTCCGATTCCGATTTTAAATAAAACTCATCCGTGTCAAAACCTATCGGTCTTCCGTCCGATATAACGCTTTTTGTCTGTATGCATAAAAGTATTGCCTGCTTGTCTGCGTCGCGTTTCGCTATATAATGCGCGTCATTTGTGGCGACTGTCGGTATGCCGGTATCTTCAGACAGTTTTACAAGTTCTTTCAGCGCAAGTTCTTCCTCTTCTGAGCCGTGATCCTGAAGTTCAAGATAAAAGTTGTCTTTTCCGAATATTTTGTTCAGCCACAGCGCGTATTCTTTTGCACGCTCATAATTGCCTTTAACAAGCATTTGCGGTATATATCCCGCAATACATCCGGACAAACATATAAGACCTTCCGCGTGATCCGACAAAAGTTCGTTGTCTATCCTCGGTTTAACGTAAAATCCCTCCGTATACGCTTTTGAAACGAGGTATATCAGATTTTTATATCCCGTTTCATTTTTGCACAAAAGGATCATATGGTTATAAGCGTTGTCGCGCTTTTTGTCAAAACGCGTTTCGGGAGCAACGTACACTTCACAGCCTATTATCGGCTTTATTCCTTCTTCTTTACAGGCGAGGTAAAACTCCGCGGCGCCGAACATTGCGCCGTGGTCCGTTATGGCGACGGAATCCTGACCTAAAGCTTTTACCGTTTTTGCAATATCTTTTATACGGCAGGCTCCGTCAAGAAGACTGTACTCACTGTGGACGTGAAGATGAACAAAACTCAATCCGATTTCTCCCGTTTATATTTTTCATATATTTCGATTATCTTTTTCAATCTGTGATTAACGCCGGATTTTGTCAGCGCCGGCGACGACATTTCCGCAAGTTCAATAAGTGACGCCTGCGGATTTTCGTATCTTAACTGCGCCGTTTTTTTCAGATCTTCCGGTAGTTTGTTCAAAAGACCTTTTTCCTTTAAGTATTTTATCGCCGTCATAGCCTCGTTTGCGGCGTTTACGGTCTTTTTTATGTTTGCCGTGTCGCAGTTTACGGCTCTGTTTGCAAGTCCTCTGCTTTCTCTTACGATAGATTCGTTTATGTAGTCGAAGCTCGCGGTATTAGCGCCGATGAACGCAAGAAAATCAGCGATATCGTCGCATTTTTTGAAATATATAACGTTGTTTGATCCGCGCAGAGCGATACGGGGCGAAAAACCGGATTCTCTGCAAAGTTCCGCCGTGTCTGACGCCAGATTTTTAAACGGCGTTGATATCTCAAGGTGAAACGAGCTTTGCGGACGGCTCACCGTGCCGGAGGCGATAAACGCGCCGCGCAGATAATACGAAGCGCATCTTCCGCATTTTTTATCAAATATCTCTCTGTTTACGCGGTAAAGCGATATGCTGTTTTTCTTAAGATCCGCGCTCATTTTGCTTATTTCTTTTTTACCTGCTACCGTTACTTTATAGCTGTTTACGGCTTCTTTTGCATCGGAATCTTCCCTGCTGTTTTTTCTTTCCGTAACGTAGAGATTGCTTTTGATCTTATAAAGCTCTTCAAGCAAAGATATAACGGTATCAGACGCCGGCTTTATTTCGGTTACAAGCTTGATCTTTTCGCGGCTGAAAACCGAAGAATATGTCAAAAGGCCCATCAAAAGCGCTTTTTTACAGCAGCTTCTGGTCGGCACCTCTTCAAGAAGCGAGCATTTTGCCATGCTTGAAAAAGACATTATTCTATCACCCTTACCTCAGTTTCTATATCTATGCCTTCGCGATCTTTTATGACTTCTTTTATATGATCTATCAGTTTTATAACGTCGTCAGCCGTTGCGCCGCCGACGTTTATAATAAAACCGGCGTGTTTTTCAGACACCTGCGCGCCGCCTATCGTATATCCTTTAAGTCCGGCTTCTTCTATCATTTGTCCCGTATATCTGCCGGGATAACGCTTGAATACTGAACCGGCGCTCGGATAATTGAGCGGCTGTTTGCTTTTTCTTCTGCCCAGCAGATCGTCCATAACGGCTTTAATTTCCGTTTTTTCAACTCTTGTAAGCTTCATTTCCGCGGACAATATGATATATCCGCCGCCCGAAAATACGCTTTCTCTATAGCCGAATCCGCATTTTTCTGTGTTAAATTCAACAATTTTGCCGTCAGACGCGGAATATGCTTTTACTTTAATGACGATGTCTTTCATCTCGCCGCCGTACGCTCCGGCGTTCATAAAAACGGCGCCGCCGACGGAACCGGGGATCCCGTACGCGAATTCAATACCGGAAAGGCCGTTATCAAGCGCGGCTTTGCACACGGATATAAGCGTTGCTCCGCAGCCGGCTTTTATAACGCCGTCGTTTACTTCAACAGCGTTAAGCGACTGCGTCATAATGACCGCGCCGTTATAGCCTTTATCGGAAAACAGTACGTTTGATCCGCAGCCTAAAACGATATATTTTATGCCGAATTCTTTGCAGAACGATACGGTTTTTATAAGTTCAGCTTCATCTTTCGGATAAACGGCAAAACACTCTCCGCCTATCCTGAAAGTAGTAAATTCGGACGCTTTTTTGTTTTCATTGTAATATACGTTATTGTCAGAAAGAAACCTTTTTAATCTGTCCATTGCCCTCTCCGCATAAAATTATCGGCATATACCTGTAAATATAATACTACAAATAAATGCCGATTTCAATATATTTATTTAAATATTTTAAGTGTATGGGCCGTATGTTTATTCACGCACTTCGTTATTGTGTATAAAACTTTTTACGCCGTTCGCAATTTGCGAATTACAGTATGATACATATCATGCCGTTGCTGCCTTCGTTTATCACTCTCTGCAGCGTCTCGGCGAACTTTGCCTTTGATTTTTCGGACAGTCTTTCAGCCTTCTCTTTCAGCCCCTCGTCCGCCAATTCTTTCAGCGTTTTACCGAACATATTTGTATTCCATATGTTTTCCGGATCCCTGTCAAATTCGTTTGTGAGGTACTTTACAAGATCGTTTGACTGCTGCTCCGTTCCTACAACGGGATTGATTTCCGTCATAACGTCAACACCTATCATGTGCGTCATATGCGCTGCTACTTTAAGCCTTACGCCGTAGCCTCCCGCCTGTTTTACTATTTCCGGCATATCGAGCTTGAGATCGGACAGCTGCGGTGTTACAACTCCGTATCCCTTTTCTTCCGTCTCGTTTATTGCTTTTACGTATTTTCCGTACACTTTTTCGTTATCCTTCATTTTCCTCATCGTTTCAAATAACTGCGCGTCGTTTTTTATTTCGCATCCCGTTATTTCTGATATTGAAGCATAATAAAGCTCCGGATCGAGCACCGCCGATATTTTTATTTTCCCCGTGCCGAAATCTATATCCGTAACGCTTGAATCAATAATGTTTTCGTTATCCGTCATATGTGCGAATACTTCTTTTACGTCTTTTATTTTTTCCGCTTTTTCGGCAAGTGACAGCGCCGTATCCGTTACGGATCTGTTGACTTCGTGATTCGCGTCTAAAGCTTTGAGATACTCCGGAAGATCTATATCGATTTCCTTTACCGGAAATTCAAGAAGTATAAGTTCAAGTATTTTGATTATATCTTCTCCGTCAAGCTGCATACAGTTAACGAGTGCCGCCGGAGCGCCGTACTTTTCTTCAAGCTCATACGCAAGATCTATACTCTTCTGATCTCTCGTGTCCGCGCAGTTTACGATTATTACAAACGGTTTGCCGCTTTCTTTAAGCTCTGACGCCGTTTTTTCTTCCGCTTTTACGTAGTTCTCTCTCGGTATCTCACCTATAGAGCCGTCCGTCGTTACGAGCATTGCTATCGTGCAGTGTTCCGATATGACCTTTCGTGTACCGAGCTCAGCTGCGTCGTCAAAACACATCGGCTCGTCAGACCACGGAGTGTGCACCATTCTCGGCTGACCGTTTTCTTCCGTCCCCTCTGCACCCGGTACTATAAATCCCACGCAGTCTATCATACGCACGTCAAATCCGGACGATTCGTCAAGAGATACGGTCACGGCTTTCTCCGGTATGAATTTCGGCTCCGTCGTCATTACCGTTTTTCCCTGCGCGCTCTGCGGAAGCTCGTCGCGTGCGCGCTGCCGTTCATATTCTCCTTCGATATTAGGCAGAACGAGCGTTTCCATAAACCGTTTTATAAACGTGGATTTTCCCGTTCTTACAGGCCCTACCACTCCGATATATATCTGCCCGTCCGTTCTTTTGGCTATATCCTTGTAAATATCGCTGCCGTTCATATTATTCCTCCATTATTTCCTTTTTGATACATTTATATTCCGGTATTACGGAATTATACGCAAACTGCTGTTTTTTCTTTTATTCTCTTGACATTCTTCCGGTTTTATGATAGATTTTATTTATAATAATCAACCACGGAGATATATGATGAGAAAATTTATAAATATCATAGCATTTATTTTAGCCGCTTTTTTGCTTATTCAGCTTATCGCGTGTACTCCGTCCGATCCCGAGCCCGCAACAGACTACACGGCAAACGATACGCAACAGTCAGATACGACGGATGCGAAAACCGAAGAAGAACCTGATCATGCGCTTATAACGGAAGCCGACGGGAAAGCAAACGTTAAATTACCGTCAGGTGTTTCATACACCGCAGCGGGATATGAAAGCGCGGGCGGCGGGATCTTCCGTATAAAAACCGGATTTGAAGCCGTACTTGACGAAAGTATCAAAGGTGATTTCAACAGGCTCTTATTCCATTACACCGCGAGCGAAGATTTTAAGCTGTACGTTACTTATATACAGGACTCAAAAGAAAAGACAGATATGTACTGCGTTGAAGCGGCGCCGGACGGCGTTTTCAGCTGTCTTATCAGTTCATATCTTAACGGAGGTTACGCAGCCGAGCTTAAATCTTTTAAAGTCGATATTTGCACGGGTGAAGAAGCCGACTTTTTGATCGATGATATAAAAGTTGAAGATTATCAGCTTATAAATCAATCAACGTATTATCTTGAAAACGACCGTTTCAAAGTCGGTATAAAGCTCGGCTGGGGCGGCGGTATAAATTATATTGAAGATAAAACGTGTAAAGTTAAAAACCTTTCAAATCTTATAAACAGTCACGATACGGGACGTCTTGTTCAGCAGTCGTATTACGGAACGGCCGGAAACGACGAATATCAGCCCGGCACGTCGTTTGATACGAAATGGACGTATAACCCCGTTCAGGGCGGCGACCAGTTCGGCAACGCAAGCAGACTTGTTGATCTGAAAATTACGGATAATTCCGTATACATAAAAGCTCAGCCTCAGGACTGGTCGCTTAACGGTCAGCTGACGCCGAGTTATATGGAAAATACGTATACTTTATTTGACGACTATATAAAAGTTGACAACAGATTTACGGATTTTTCCGGTTGGGAGCATCCTTATCACGGTCAGGAGCTTCCCGCATTCTACACGGTAAGTTATCTGTCACGCTTTATGTGGTATGACGGCACGGAGCCGTGGACGGACGGTACGCTTTCATACAAGGACGATCTTAAATTCTGGGGAACGTACGATTCCGAATGCACCTTCCCGCTTAAAGTCGGAAACACGGAAACGTGGTGCGCGTGGGTCTCGCCGCAGTCTGATTTCGGCATAGGTCTTTACGTTCCAAACGTAGACGTCTTCAAAGCCGGCAGATATAATTACAACAATTCAAAAAAAGCGTCTGACGACGCAACAAACTACGTTGCTCCGGTAAATACGATCAAACTGATATCATATCAGCCTATAGAATACAGCTATCTTATAACTACCGGCTCCGTTGATGAAATAAGAACGGTTTTCAAGACAAATAAAGACTTTGAGGAAAACGCGTCGCTTCACTGCAATTATATTTCCGGCAGAGTTTTCGGCTCAACAGACGTGCTTTTAAAAGGTGAACTTAACAGCGCCGATAACATACAGATGATCTCGTCTCCTTACAATACGTCGGTCGAATTTTCCTTAGAAACAGGCACCGCAAAGATAACCGCCGCATCCGATAACTGTGATCCGCATATTTCGTTTGACTACAGCGCCGGAGACGTATCAGACGCGGCCGAATACGGCACGCTTACGATAGAATACATGATACCGGCGGATAACGCCGCGTCGTCGTACGCATGCGATCTGTTTTTGTGCGCCGGTGATACTCTGAATCCTGACGGCAACAAACGCATAAGACAGACGCTTATATGCGACGGCGAATTCCATACGTTGCAGATCGATCTTTCAAAATATTCCTACTGGTCAGGCGAGATACATCAGATAAGATTTGATTATTTTGATTTCTGTTACGCAGGCGACGTAATGTATCTTAAGACTTTCAGTCTTTCTTAAAGATCAAGTTAATAAAAAATCAATCAAACTTTGAAAATTACACGTTGATTTTCATTATCCGATAAGCTAAAATATAGTAAGAATAATAATTAGGAGGTATTTTTATGAAGACGGCAGTTATAAAACTCAAAGAAATAAAGGACGTATATGATTTCGTTTCAGCAGTCACCGCGTATCCCGGTGATATCGACATAGTAAGCGGACGTTACAGAGTAAACGCAAAAAGCATAATGGGCATTTTCGCTCTCGATCTTACACAGCCCCTCAACCTTGAAGTGTTCGGAGACGATCCGGACGCCGCGATAAAGGAGCTGCAGCGTTTTTCAATCTGAGCACAAGAATATTGAAGCAAACCTTTTTCATATATTATACAGCAAAACTTTGTTTAAAGGAGTATGATAATGAAAAAGGTTTTTTCTTTATTTCTTTCCGTATTGATGCTTTGCGGCGTATTCTGCCGTTATACGAACGCCGCGGAGTTTACGGATGAGCTCGACTGCAGATCGGCTATTTTGATCGAAACGTCTACCATGAACGTTTTATACGAAAAAAACGCCGATACCTCGTATCCGCCCGCTTCCGTTACTAAAATAATGACGCTTTTGCTTGTCGCCGAGGCGATAGACAGCGGGAAAACATCGCTTAACGACACCGTGACCGCTTCAGACAACGCTTCAAAAATGGGCGGATCGCAGGTTTATCTGAAAGCCGGTGAGCAGATGAGTATGTCGGATATGATAAAGTCCGTAGCCGTTGCAAGCGCAAACGACTGCGCCGTAGCGCTGGCTGAGCATATATCCGGCAGCGAAGCATCCTTTGTCGTACAGATGAACGAGAGGGCGAAAGAACTCGGAATGAAAAACACTAATTTTGAAAACGTTACGGGCCTAGACGATACCGTCAAAAATCACGTTACGTCCGCGCGGGATATAGCAATCATGTCTGCCGAGCTTTTAAAGCACAAATTTATTTTTGATTACACGACTATTTGGATGGACACCGTAAGAAACGGCGCTTTCGGTTTAACGAATACAAACAGATTGATACGGTTTTATAAAGGCGCAAACGGCTTAAAAACGGGAATGACGCAAAAAGCCGGCTTCTGTGTCTCAGCCGCGGCAAAACGCGGCGATATGCAGCTTATCGCCGTTATTATGGGCGCGCCGAGCCGCGATATAAGGAATAACGCCGCGTCAAGGCTGCTTGACTTCGGATTTGCAAATTACGGACTCTACAGCGTTAATAGCGACGAATTATCACCTATACGTCTGACGGGCGGCGTTAATAAAGAACTTAAGATCCGCCACGGTGATTTTTCCGCACTTCTGCCGCAGACCGAGATAAGATCCGTAACGTACGAAACGGAACTTTCCGAAAACGTTTCCGCTCCCGTAAAAAAAGGCGACGTTATAGGCAAAATAGAGTTTTTCTCAAACGGCAAACCTATAGGTCAAACGGATATAACCGCGGACGAGGACGCGCCTGAAATCAAATTCGGCGATATGTTCATAAAATTACTGTCTAAATTTTTAATGATAAGATAAAATTTAAAAAATGTGACTTGTAAATATATTTAAGGCGTTATATAATAAAGAAAAAAACGCAGAGGTTTAAGAAGATGGCTGTCAAATTAAAAAATGAATACTGCAAAGGCTTTATAGCTGATAGTGAACTGAAAACTATTGCATCTGAAGCCGAAAAAGCAAAAGCTACGCTTGAAAACGGCACCGGCGCCGGTTCTGATTTTACCGGTTGGGTGCGTCTTCCCTACGATTACGACAAGGAAGAATATAAAAGAATAAAAATTGCAGCAGAAAAGATAAAAAAGAGCTGCGACGTATTTATAGTTATAGGTATAGGCGGCTCATATCTCGGCGCGCGCGCCGCTATAGAATTCTGCACGAGCCCGCTTTACAACACACTTAAAAAAGACACGCCCGATATATATTTTGCCGGCAACAGCATAAGCCCGGCGGCTATGTCCGAGCTTTTGCAGATATGCGAAGGCAAAGACGTATGCGTAAACGTTATAAGCAAATCCGGAACTACAACGGAGCCCGCCATAGCTTTCCGTATTTTCCGTGAGCTTCTTATAAAGAAATACGGCAAAAAAGAAGCAAACGAGCGCATTTTCGTCACTACCGACAAAGCGCGCGGCGCTTTAAAGAAATTAGCCGATGCGGAAGGCTGCGAAACGTTCGTTGTGCCTGACGATATAGGCGGCAGATATTCCGTGCTTACCGCCGTGGGTCTGTTGCCGATATGCGTTGCCGGTATAGATACGGACGCTATGCTCAAAGGCGCGTACGACGCGGCTGAGAAATTCAGAAAAGAGCCGTTTGAAAATAACGACGCCATGAAATACGCCGCGTACAGAAATCTGCTTTACAGATCCGGCAAGACAACTGAAATAATGGCTTGCTACGACGCCGGATACGCCATGATGAACGAATGGTGGAAGCAGCTGTACGGCGAAAGCGAAGGCAAGGACAATAAGGGTATATTCCCGGCGTCCGTCATATTCTCCACCGACCTTCATTCGCTCGGTCAGTATATCCAGCAGGGTTTAAGAAACATATTTGAGACCGTGATAAGATTCAATGAACCGAACGTTGATATAAAGATCCCGTACGACGAAGAAAACGCGGACGGTCTGAATTTCTTATACGGCAAAACGCTGTATGAAGTAAACGCAAACGCCGAAGCGGCTACTATCCTTGCTCATAACGACGGCGGCGTACCGAATATCATTCTTGAGTTAGACAAAAAAGACGCTTATAACTTCGGTTACGCGGTTTATTTCTTTGAATACGCGTGCGGCATATCCGGTTATATCCTCGGCGTAAATCCGTTTGATCAGCCCGGCGTTGAAGCGTATAAAAAGAATATGTACGCTCTGCTCGGAAAACCCGGTTATGAGGAAATGGGCATAGAGCTGAAGAAACGTATAAACGGCTGATGAATTTTAGGTAAATTCCACTTAAAAATCATTAAAATCACTTGCATTTTTCAAAAAAATACTGTATAATGATAATAGTAACAAAACGGAGGTTTACAATATGTTATCACTTATCGTAGGTGTCAAAGGCACAGGCAAAACAAAGCATCTGATCGATCTTACCAACAAAGCTCTCGCCGCTTCAAACGGCAGCGTGGTATGTCTTGAAAAAGGAAATAAATTAAGATACGACGTAAAGCATCAGGTAAGACTTATAGATACGAGCGAGTATTATATAGAAGACGGTCAGGCTCTGTACGGCTTTGTTGCCGGCATACTTGCGAGCGACCATGATATAACCCACCTCTTTATCGATTCTGCACTGAAAATCTGCAAGAACAACGTAGAAGAGTTTGACGTTTTCCTTGACGAGTGCGCAAAGCTCGCCGCCCAGCGCGAAGGGCTTGACCTTGTGATGACGGCTTCCATAGCGGTCGAAAGCGTCACGGACGTGATGAAGAAATACATAGAGAAATAAACTAAACATCAAACCGGCTCGCCGTAAAGCGAGCCGGTTTTGTTATACTCTTTTTTCCATTATATATCGCGTTCCCAAATCTTCCTTTACTTCAAATCCGAACTTTTTATACAGCTTCACCGCACCTTCGTTGCGTTTGAAAACGTACAGATAAACGGGTTTATCCGCTTCCTTTATACATTTTTCAAGCACGGCGGAGCCTATGCCTTGCCTTCTGTATTCTTCAAACAGATAAAAGTCGTCAAGCTCGTATTCGTTTTCATCCAAGTGAACCCGGTAATATCCGCAAAGCGCGCCGTCTTTATATATGCGCGTATATTCGGATATGCATTTGTTTATCTTCCGCTGTACCCATTCTATGACTTCATCATACGGAATTGAAGATATATCTTCGTATTTATCTATATTTTCTTTGCACAACCGGAAAATTGTCTCAACGTCTTCCGGCTGCGCTTGTTTGAATTCAAGTCCGTTCATATCTCACACCTTTCCGGTTTTCTTTATTATAACTCAAAAATCAAAGCAAGTCAAGTTTTATTAAGACGATTTAATAATTCTTAATTTTTCTTAATAATTTGAAACTCCCTCAGTCAAATGCGTTGACAGCTCCCTCACGGAGGGAGCCTTGATTTGCCTCCCTCTTTGAGGGAGGTGGCACGACGCAGTCGTGACGGAAGGAGTTTACAGGGAGATTTAAATTTTTTATTTTTTGCTCTTGACAAACGAACATTTGTTCGCTATAATGTAAAATAAGAACATTTGTTCGTGAGGTTAAGACGGTGAGAACGATATTACACGTTGATTTAAATAACTTTTTCGCTTCCGTTGAATGTCTTGACGATCCGTCCATACGCGACAAACCCGTCGCGGTATGCGGCGACAAAGAGCTGCGCCACGGCATCGTGCTTGCAAAAAACTATATAGCAAAGGCGGCGGGCGTAAAGACGGGTTATACGATAGCCGACGCAAAACGCATTTGCCCCGGTCTTGTATGCGTTCTGCCGCATATGGAAAGATATATGCAGATATCAAGGCAGGCGAAAATGATTTACAACGACTACAGCGACAAGGTGGAGAGCTTCGGCATAGACGAATGCTGGCTGCAGCTTTACAAAAACGATGACGGCCCGGAAACGGCGGACGTAATAAGAGAAAGGATAAAAAAAGAACTCGGCGTAACCGCGTCCGTAGGCGTATCGTACAATAAGATATTTGCAAAAATGGGAAGCGACTACAAAAAGCCGGACGCAACGACAGTCATAACCGAAGACAATTACAAAGCGCTTTTGTGGGGACTTCCCGTGTCTGATATGATGTTCGTAGGCCGCGCGACAGAGCAAAAGCTGAAGCTTTACGGAATAAACACGATAGGAGATCTTGCAAACGCGGACGCTTCTCTGCTCAAACATCTGCTCGGAAAATGCGGCGTGCTTCTTCACCGCTTTGCAAACGGGCAGGATAACTCAGCAGTGTCGGATATAAGCGCTCCGCCGCCGCTTAAAAGCATAGGAAATTCAACTACAACGATGAGAGATATGATAACCGACGACGACGTGCGCGTAACGTTTATGGAGCTTTGCGAATGCGTGTCAGAACGGCTTCGTGCGCACAAAATGAAATGTATGACCGTTGCGATAGACGAACGGAATTCCGAACTGTTCGTTTTTACGCGTCAAAAAACGCTGCCGTCGCCGGTATATACAGCGGAAGAACTGTTTTCCGCCGCCATGGAGCTTCATATACAGAACAGAGGAGATAAAATAAAACTGCGTTCAATAGGCGTGCGCGCCTCCTCTTTGTATCCGGAAATCGGAATGCAGCTTTCGTTTTACGACAACGAAAAAAAGCAGAAGCGCGAGGCGGCGGCAAGAGCGGCGGATAAAATAAACTCAAAATTCGGCAGACGCTCGCTCGTCCACGGCGTAACTATGATAGATAAATCTCTTACGTCATTTATTCCTAAAGACGAGATAACGTAAAAAGACGGTGATGTTTTTTCACCGTCTTTTTCACTTAATTCTTCTAATTCTTCTTTTTTATATCTGTTTTCTCTTCAAGAAACACCGCCGGAGAATACAGGTAACCCTGATAGCATTCGCAGCCGAGTTCATGCAGAGCTTCTCTCTGCTCCTTCGTTTCCACGTATTCCGCAATTATCTGCATACCGAGCGAGGCGGCAAGGTTTGATACGGAAAGTATTATCTCACGCGTGTTTGTGTGATCGAACAGACCGCGAACCAAAGACCCGTCAAGCTTGATTATATCAAACATATTGTCTTTCATATAATGGATGGAAGTCTGTCCCATGGAGAAATCGTCTATCGCAAGCATGAATCCCATATCGTGCAGAGATCTTAACATTTTTCCGGCTTCTTTGTTTAACTGCAACGCCGCCTGTTCCGTGACCTCAAGACATATATTCATATCTTCTATCGGGTACGTTTTCTGCAGCTGAGCGCAGAAATCGACAAAACGGTGCGTTATTATGGTTATACCGGTCACGTTTACGGAAAGCTTTACGTCCGGACCGAATTTTTCAAGAACGTAGGGACGTTCTGCAATAGCGCGCTTGATCGCCAGCTCTTCAAGCTGAGGCAAAAATCCGCCTTCATCCGCCAGCTTAACAACAAGCGGCGGATATATAACGCCGTGAACGGGATGTCGCCAACGCAAAAGCGCTTCAACTCCCACGCATTTTCCGTCGTATGAATACTGCGGCTGATACGCAAGCGCAAACCTGCTCTCCATTTCATGCCTTATCTCCGCGCAAAGCTCCTTTGCAAGGTCACCGTACATATCGCTTCTTTCCGTAAGACGCGTGGTTATAAGCTCCTGCTCGTGCTGACGGAAGAAATCGGAAAACTCAATAAATCTGCTTTTTGCGCTTTCAAGCGAACGCTGATCAAGTATCTTTACAAACGGCAGATATATAAGCACGCCGATTATAACGTTAACAAGCTGAAGTATAAGACCTGCGACGGAACCCGTGGCGTGATATCCGCCTATAAGTATAGGCGTGGTCCATTCAACCTGCGAGGTTATGAGCGGTACCCATCCGGCGGACATCGCAAGATACGTAACGGAATAGCACGCGAGAGGCGTCAAAAGGAACGGTACGAGCATAACGGGGTTGAATATGATCGGCAGTCCGAACACCATAAGCTCGTTTATATTGAATATCATCGGGAAAGCCGCGGTTATGCCGAGACCTTTTCTCGCCCTGTTTTTTGAAAACAGAAGTATTGCTATCAAAAGGCATATTGCGGAGCCGCAGCCGCCCATAAGTACGAAACAGTCAAAAAATTCTTTTGTAAGTATCTGCGTAGGCTCGTTTCCCGCCGCTACAGCTACCTGGTTAACGGCAAGTCCCGGAGCAAAATACTTCTGCATAACGCCCTCAAGCGTATCGCTTCCGTGTATACCGAAGAACCACAAAACAGAAGATAAAAGCACAAAGCAGAAGCCTTTGAAATATCCTACGCTGCCTATCGAGAACATCGCCTCGAACGCGGATCCGAGCAGCTCGTGGAACGAGTCGACTTTGAAAATCTTTGTTACAAACGCGTTGAACAGAGCGAATATGACTACTACTATTGCTATAGGCAAAAGAGTTGACAGGATCTTATTGAATTCTTTATCAGCCCCGGCAGTCAGAACACGTCTGCGTGTTTTTCGCAGAAGCCGCTCAAATACCATATAAAGAGCCGAAGCGCCGAGTCCGGTAAGGATCGCAAGGAACATCGATTTCGGTCCGGTCCTGTCCGTGCTGAAATCCGGCAGATACGCGCCGGCGAGTATGAAAAACGAAGCAACTGACGCGGACGCCGCGCCTATGAAAGACGTCTCAGGATCCGCTTTCAGCTTGACGTAAGCGTAGCTGATCGAAAACGACATATAAATAGATAAAACGCCGAACGTGGCTTTATTCACCATTTCGAACAGCGAAGGCAGAAATCCTCCGGCAAAGCTGTTTATAAAATCCTGATACGGCTTGACCGGGAAAGTATTCAAAATCAGAGCAAAAGCGCCGATAGTGAGAACGGGTATGAGATTAGTAAGACCGCCGCGCACCGCGCGAACGATCACAAGCTTCTCGACCTTCATCAGAATATCGGATATTTTTTGCTTATTGTTCATAGCGACTGCTCCTTATTAAAAAGATAGTAAGGGGAAAATTGTGCTATTATATATATTTTACGGCATACGTTCCGTGCCGATATTATTTTAAAAATATTATTTTGTTTATTGGAAAAAGCCGCCTTTAAGGCGGCTTTTTCTTGGTGACCCGTAGCAGACTCGAACTGCTGTTACAGCCGTGAAAGGGCCGTGTCTTAACCACTTGACCAACGGGCCGTATAGTAGCGGAAGTTGGACTTGAACCCACGACCTACCGGGTATGAACCGGTTGCTCTAGCCAACTGAGCTATTCCGCCATAGCACAGTTAATTTCGGACTGCTTCGGCATTATATCATAATTATTTGCTTTTGTCAAGTGGTTTTTTATAAAAAAATGGATTTTGTTTTCTTGCCTGTTTAACTTTTTTTCAAAGCTGCGTTATTTCCTTGATCAAACACTTGACTTTTTTAAAAAATAATTATATAATAACATTATGGATAATTATATGTTCACTAAAAATAATCTCTATAATGTAAATATAACGGATATGAACGACTCCGGAAACGGCGTTTGCAAAATAAACGGCGCTGTTGTTTTTGTTATCGGCGGCGTTTGCGGAGACGTTTGCAGAATAAAAATAATCAAAGTTGCAAAAAAGTACGCCGTTGCCGCCATAGATACGCTTATAACGCCGTCTCCGTACAGGATAGATCCGGTATGCAAGTATAAAAGATGCGGCGGCTGCGCTTTTCAGAACATAAGCCCGGAATATGAAAACGAATTAAAAAAGAATATCGTTTCCGCGGCGTTTCTGCGCGCCGGAGTTTCTCTTCCCGTCGGTGAAGTTACATTCAGCGGAGATTTTTATAATTACAGAAACAAAGCGCAGTTTCCCGTCGGATACGACAAGTCCGGAAAACTAAACTTCGGTTATTATGCTGAAAAAAGCCACGACGTTATATTTTGCGAAAGCTGCTCCATAACAAAGCCCGCATTTGCGGAAATAGCAAAAACGGTATGTCAGAAGGCGGACAAGTACGGCGTCAGCGCTTACTCGGAAGAAAGCGGCGGCGGCATCCTGCGTCATATTTGTATAAGATCCGGCATAAGCGGCGTTATGCTGACGCTCGTAATAAACGCGGGTGCTTTGCCTAAGCAAAACGAATTTATAAAAGACGTCGTATCCGCTCACCGCGAGATAACCGGAGTATTTCTGAATATAAATAAAGAAAACACTAACGTCATATACGGTGATAAATTCATAAACGTATACGGAGATAATACGCTGACGGACGAGCTGTGCGGGCTTAGATTTGAGATCGCACCGGCTTCGTTCTACCAGGTAAATCACGACTGCTGCGAGGCGCTTTACAATAAAGCCGCTTCTCTGCTCGATATAAAAGGAACTGAAACCGTTGTCGATCTTTACTGCGGCGTCGGTACCGTCGGTATGTGCGCCGCAAAAAACGCAAAGAAGCTTATAGGGATCGAAATAATACCGGAAGCGGTAGAAAACGCAAAGCGCAACGCAAAAATAAACGGTTTTGACAACGCTGAATTCTACTGCGGTGACAGCTCAATAGTTAAGTCTGTTGTTAATGGAAAAGTCGACGCTCTGATAGTAGACCCGCCGCGCAAAGGTTTATCTGACGACGTCATAAAGTCGATAATCGATATTAAGCCGGAAAAACTGCTTTACATATCGTGCGATCCCAATACTCTGGCGCGCGACCTGCAGAAACTGCTTACGAATTATACCGCGGACTGCGCTTATCCTTTCAATATGTTTCCCAGAACGGGGCATGTGGAGACGGTGGTATTGATGACAAAGAAATGAGTAAATCGGAGCTTGACGGAGGAATAGCAATGTTGATAAAAGAAACATGCAAGCTGTTGAAACAAGAACTTTTGGACAATGGTTACGAATACGGCTTCTATTTGAATGGCAAAACATATAAGCCTGATATGACGAAAGATTTTGATAAAGAGTTCTTTGACCACCTATTGACCGAATACTGTATTCAGGATCCAAAAGACACCATGAAGGCAAAAGTAGGTACATGTAATGATGCTGTTGTTCTGATGAGATACATTCTTGACAAGCGTAATATTCCAAGCAAGATATGGCTCTTGCATGATAAGCTGAGCGGAAAGCAACATACCGTTTTGACATTTTATCTCGAAAATAAAACTGTTTATTTGGAGCTTACTCCCCAGTCTGGGAAACCTTGGTATGGGAAAGAGCT
>JAFSYU010000015.1 GCA_017443595.1 Clostridia bacterium | reverse complement strand
GGATTTTCGGACGAACAGATCGTTGTTCCTGCGAGGCAAAGCCCGCAGGTGCTACTATACGTAACAGCAAGGGGTTTAACGAAGCAGGAGCGGCGAGATGCCGTCCGAAAACGTGGTTCGGATAATTCTCGTTACCCTAAAACGGGAGCGGATATCCGCTCCCGTTATGTTTTTATTCAGCCGCCTTTATTACTATATCCGTATCCGAGCAGTGTACCGTTACGCCCGCCAAGGTTTTCCAGTCGCCGTTAGATCTGTCGTATATCTTATGCCACATCCCGGCGGTCCCGGCGTAATAGATATCGGTTAGTGAAGCACATTCGTAATGCTCGCTCCCCGCAACGCCTAAAGCTCCGTAGCCGAGCGTGGTAAGGCTTGCCGGCAGATGGACAGTTTCAAGATTCGCGCATCCGCGGAACGCGTAAACGCCTATATACGTTATGCCCTCCGGCACGTACAGCTCTACAACGGACGTTGCGCGTGAAAACGCGCTTTTTCCTACTGACGTGACCTTTTTGCCGTCATTTTCGGTCGGTATAACGAGCACGCCTTCTTCAAAGTTTCCAACGTCGCAGACGTAAAGCTCGTCTTTGTCCGGATACTGCCTGAATAACAGGTCTTCGGACGGTTTTTCTTTGCTTATCCACTCCGTTGAGCCGCGTTCCGGCAGATCTTTGTCATAATCATACGTGTATTTGTCGCACAGAGCCTGGAACTTCAGAGCGGCTCTTACCCTTGTGGTACTGTTTTCTGCGTATCTTGACTCAAAGTCGCGGAAGTGCAGGGAAGATTTTTCAACGTGGGCAAACTGCTCGTCCGTAAGTTCACAGGCAAGCGCCGCGTCCCAAAGCTCAATGCACTTGTTTATTACCGTGTAATCGTTTGAACCGTTTACCTTCGGAGCGTAGAATACGGAAGGATCCGTATAAACGGACGTGTGTCCGTTCCAGTCCGTAAGACCCGCGCGCAGAGACGTTGCGTTCATCAGGTCTATATATTCGCGTATGTACGGAGCCGCTTTTCCGTAGTAGTCGTTCATGAATTCATCCCACAGCTCGTAGTATTCTTCCTTTGTCATGTCGGGATCCCACATCAAAGAATTTATAAGATAGTTGCGCAGCTCCACAAATTCTCCGGTCTCCGCTACGTGATCTCCTTCTGTCAAAAGACCTATACAGCCGCATTTTTTAAGCGCCTGCATATTGTCCCACAGCACGTCAAGGTTCGGACCTACCGACGTTACCGACGACGCGTGGTTGTACGAATAATCGTATACGGCAAACTTTTTGCACATATTTGACCAGTTTACCATATTTGCGTACGACGCTTTGTTGTCCTTGCAGTTCGGGTCGTCCCACGCGTGGTTGAAGCACGAGCTGTCCATCCTGCAAAGAACGATTACGACGTTGTCGCGCGGCTTAACGACGCTCGGATCCGGCGCCGTAGTCGTATCGTGATACGCGTACGTCATAATATCTATTTGTCTGTCCGGATATTTTTCTTTGACGGCGTCCGCTATATCGTTTATGAACATAAGCAGCGATCCCATACAGGTGCCGCCCGCGGCTTCATTTTTTGCGGTGCAGTCAGCGCAGGTGCAGAATTTGCCGCCGTCGTTCTGGTTTATATGGAACAGCGTTTTTGCAGGATTCTTTTCTATTTGCTTACAGAGGCTTGCAAACACCTGATCGAAGATCGCCGGGTCTGACAGACACGGTTGCGCGCTTACGCCGTCTCCGGTCTTTGAAAGAGAGCCGAGGTTATGAGAACCGCCGTATTTGATGCTTGTGCTCTTTGTGCGGTTGGTGAAGCGCTGTATTTTCTGCTCAGCCGCAAAAGACCAGTTGTAACGTCCCGGCAGAGTGGGATTGTATATTGTTTTCTGATTTGCGGGAACGTCGTTTATGCCGTCTTCTCTTACGTATGTGAAAGTATCTGAATAAAATCTTACGCCTAAATAATTCTGCAAAAAGTCATAAACGCCGTTTGCAGTTCCGCGAGCTATAATACCGGAAATATAGAGGTTACCGCCGTCTTCAATAAGCGCGTATCCGTCGTCCTTGACGTCCTTGCGCGCGGTTATGATCTTTTCTGTATCACGCGCGGTCTCGCCTAAAATAATGGCGTGCGGTGTTTTTGTCGCGTCGTTTACGAGAGGGAGACTGATCCCTTCGGAAAATTCTATCAGCCTTATCATATCCGCCGCGGCGTTTTTTACGCCGGACAGCGGATCGGCCGCTATAACGACCGCAAATTCGTCAAGCGGGACGCCGCCTATCTTTATACATTCAAATTCTTCTCCGCCTTCGTCCTCCGTGTCAGCCGGCTTTGTCTCCGTATCCGTCGGCTCTGTATCGGTTTCCGTAACGGTCGGCTCCGTTTCGGTTTCGGTCGTATCCGCTGCCGCGGTATCCGTTGTATCCGGCGTCTGCCCGGAGCTTACCGCTCTGAACAAAGCAACAACGTCCTTGTTGTTTACTTCGTTGTCGTTGTTATAGTCGTATATCGACTCGTCCTCGGCTTTTTTTCCGGCGGAAACGTATCTGAATAAAGTAACAACGTCCTTGTTGTTGACTTCTCCGTCCCCGTCCGTGTCGCCCGGCAGTACGGCGGCTGTGATGACCGCGCCCGCGCAGACTGCCGCTACCGTAACCAGCGCGATGATAAGTGCAATGAATTTTTTCATGTCAGACCTCTTGAATTTATCGGTAAAACAGAGTTTTTTACGATAAACGTTTTAATATTTCTTGTTTTTGCACTCTTTATTATAACATCATTTTTTAATAAAGTCAATCGCAAAAAGAATAAAAAGCAAATTATAAAAAACGGTTGACATAAAAAAATCATTGTGGTATACTTACAAAAGAAATATATTATTTCCATAAACAGGAGAATAAGGATGAAAAAGCAAAAGAAAAAACTGTTTGTCGTATCAAACGCCCATCTTGACACTCAATGGAACTGGACCATACAGGACACTATAAGAGACTGCGTCAAAAACACGCTTGAAAACAATTTTGCGCTGTTTGAAAAATTCCCGAATTACGTTATGAACTTTGAGGGAGCTTTCAGATACAAACTTGCAAAAGAGTATTATCCCGATCTGTATGAAAAGATGAAAGAGTATATCAAACAGGGACGCTGGAACGTCGCCGGCAGCCAGTGGGACGCGTCCGATACGAACGTCCCGTCGTCCGAGGCTTTCATGCGCCAGATCTTATACGGAAACGGTTATTTTGAATCCGAATTCGGCAAAAAGAGCGAGGATATCTTCTTAACAGACTGCTTCGGCTTCCGTTACTCGCTGCCGTCCATCGCCGCGCATATGGGACTTAAAGGCTTTTCAACCCAGAAGCTCGTCTGGGGCGTAGGTTCTCCTATTTATAATAAAGACGGCTCGGTCAGCCGTCCCATGCCGGATAAAGAAGCTCCGAGAATGGACCTGGGCAAATGGATAGGCCCGGACGGAAATTACGTTATAGGCTCGTTCTTATGCGGCGACTATACGCTCAGATTTGAAAACGACGAGCAGAAACGCCCGCTGCACGACAGAGAAGAATACTTAAAACAGATAGAAAACAACGAAAAATACACCGGCGTTCCGTCAAAGATGATGTACTACGGCACAGGCGACTACGGCGGATCCGCGACGGAAGAATCCGTAAAAATGTTAAACGACGCGGTCGAGCAGAACGGTGACGATCAGGCGTTTGACGTTGTGGCCGCTTCGTCCGACGATATTTTCAAGAGTCTCACACAGAAGCAGATAGACGATATGCCCGCGTACCGCGGCAATCTGCTAATACCGCACGGCTACGGCTCGCTCACCTCTCACACGATAAACAAACGCTGGAACAGAAAATGCGAACAGCTTGCGGACGCGGCGGAAAGAGCGGCTTCAGCAGCAAAATGGCTCGGCGTTAAATATCCGAAAGAAAGACTTGATTTTGCCTGGAAGCTGTTTTTGTGGCATCAGTTCCACGACGATCTGCCCGGAACGTCTATCTTAAACGCATACAGATTTACATATAACGATTACGTCATAGCGCAGAATATACTCGCGGAAGAACTGAAAGCGTCCGCGGACGCGGTCATATCAAAGCTGAAAACAGACGTTTCCGGCACTCCCGCGGTCGTTTACAACCCCGTATCGTTTGAGCGCAAAGACACGGTTTCCGTACCGCTGCCGGACGGCGTTTGCTGCGCAAGAGTCTATACCGCGGACGGAGTTGAAGTACCGTCGCAGATCTCCGGCAAAAATATTATCTTCACGGCAACTGTTAGACCGGTGAGCTTCACGGTATTCAACATAGTACCGTCTGATACGCCGTGCGATATGGATACGGGTCTTTCCGTTTCACTTTCCGGACTTGAAAACGACAGATATATTGTTGAAATAAACGGCGACGGCAATATCTGTATGATCTTTGACAAAAAGCTCGGCAAAGAGCTGCTTTCCGCTCCGTCTTCACTCGGAATACGTGAAGATAACAACGAACACTGGCCGTCCTGGGAGATAAAATACGAGGATACCAAGCTTCCGTTTACAGACGTAGGCGGCGTATGCTCCGTTGAAGTAATTGAAAACGGTCCGGCGCTCGCCGCGCTCCGCATAACGAGACGCGAAAACGGCTCGGAATACGTGCAGACGGTCTCTTTGTCCGCGTACGGTCAGAGAGTAAACGTGGATAACGACGTACAGTGGCACAACCGCATGAAGCTGTTGTCCGTCGGCTTCCCGCTCACAGCTTCAAATCCGGTCGCGAGCTTCGATCTCGGTCTCGGCTGCGACGTGAACGGCAATACGGATTCTTTCCCGTATTTCCAGCATCTCGTTCATCAGTGGGCTGATCTTACGGACAAAGACGGCAAATTCGGCGTATCCGTAATAAACGACTGCAAGTACGGCATGGAAAAACCGGACGACAATACGCTGCGCATAACGCTCATTCACACGCCCAAAGGCGATTTCAGCGACGATTCAAAGCAGAGCCGTCAGGATAACGGCAGAAATATATTCGGCTACGCAATAACCTCCCACGGCAAGGACAGAGTGAATACGGTATCGGAAGCCGCCTGCTTCAACAGTCCGCTTATCGCTTTCACGGCGGATAAGCACGCGGGCAGGAGAAGCGAAGTGTCGTTTGCCTCGGTAAGCAGCAAAAACGTGATAATACGCTGCATAAAGCGCGAGGAAAAGGGCAACAGGATGATAGTCCGCGTACAGGAAACGTCCGGTGCGGCGCAGAAGAAAATCAGACTCAAACTCGCCGCGGATATACTTGACGTGACGGAAACGAACGGTTATGAGGATGAGATAGGAAAGATCTCGGCGGATAAACAGTCGTTCGTATTCGATATGACGCCGTATTCCGTAAAGACGTTTGCGGTAACGATAAAAGAAAGCGCCCCCGTGAACAAAGCCGGCACGCCGGTCGCGCTTGAATATAACAAGCGCGTGACTACGCCGTGCGGTGATTTTGCGGCCGCGGAATTCGGCAAAGGAATATCCGTACCGGAAGAGCTGTTTGAAAAAACAGCCGTATGCGGCGGCATAGAATTCGTAATGGGCGATAAAGGCAAGGCAAACGCCGTCGTCTGCCGCGGACAGAAGATAAAAATGCCCGCCAAGACAAGAAAAGCGTACGTTTTAGTCGCGAGCGCCGACGGCGACAGAGAAGCGGTATTTACCGCCGGAAAGAATAAGGTCAAGGTCAACGTGCCGGACTTCAGCGAGAACGTCGGCTGCTGGGATCAGGTCGCCGCGGGCGACAAAGCGTTCATCAAACGCGAGACCGTTGGTATCAGTTATTCTCACACGCACGACGAAAACGGAGACAGACTTTACAAGTTTGCAAACGTGTTCACGTATGAAATAGAGATGAGCGGCGCGCGCACGCTTACTTTGCCGAAGGATGAGAATATCATCGTCCTCGCCGTCACGGCTTCGGACAGCGCAAACGAAACAAACCCGACAAAACCGCTGTATGACACGGTACAGTAATATATAATATTCTCAACTAAGACCACCTGCAAAAAGGTGGTCTTAGCTTTTGCAGACAACAATACAAAGCGAATATTTATAATTATTTTTTTAGTCACTTATAAATACTGTATTTTATAAATATTAACAATATATCGAATGAAATATTAATGCCGCCTTAATAAATATATGGCAAAATAATTATAGTTTAGAATATGAGAAGAAGGTTGTATTGTTATGTGTAAATTTAGATGGAAAAAATGAAAAGGCTTTTTATATTTGCCTCAATGTTTTTGTCAACGATAGTTTTATTCAGTACTTTCGGTTGTATGGACAAACCGATTGAAAATCAATCTTTTAAATCAACAGATACAACTCTTGATTTTAAAAAGGAAGCGGTTGCTGATACATCCGATAACCGGCTGTCTTTAAATGAATTATTAAAAAGACTTGAAAACGGAGAAATTGTATATTACGATGAGATAAATGAAAGTAAAGATGATATTTTTGCGTTGTTTAATTGTGATATTTCCAACCCAAAAATTTCAAAAAGTTTTTCAAACTATGATGATTTGGAAAAATATTCTCAAGAATTGATGATATTAAGTAAATCATATTCAAGAAACATATCTTTTGAAAACAGCAGTAAAGCGGTGTATATTACTGAACTTGACAACGGCAATTATTATGCTGTCGCATTATGCAACAACAGAAAAAAATTGCTCGATGAAAACGGAATTCCCGTTATGATAGAAAACACTGTATATCCCAAAACGGAAAAAAACGACAGTATAAGACCTGTCGTATTTGCCGTTATTGAAAAAGGCGGTTATGAAGTTGAAGCGAACAATCCGTCGTCAAATATTAAATGCGCAGAGAACGTATCGGTAAATATAAACGGAGCAGCTGAAACGCTTGCCGGAGGACAATGTCTCAGATTATGTGATATAACGTTTCCTGAAAACTCAAAGCTTGTCGCAGGCGCTTTGTTTGTCGATCCACAGACAGGTGCGCCGTGTAAAAGCCAAGAAGGAATAATTATTCTTGACTCGTTTACTGCACAAGAGTTTGAAAACTCTGCAGACGGAAAAGCTTTAGCTGTAGAGATAAATATATCTTATGAAGAAAACGGATATGATAAAAAGACCGTGATTTATGCGTATCTTACAGCGGATGCTTTATACGATTGTGTGAAAATTAATTCGATGACAATGGATTCGGAATCATTTGTCAAAAAATATGAAGACACCGCTGCTGTATATAAAATTAATAGTTATAAAAGCGACCGTGTTTTATTCTATAACGACAACTGCATAAACAATTATACGGAAAGCGAAATAATCACAGGTCAGTGATACATAATTAAATTTAATAAAAAACGCGATTTTTTTGCAAAAAAAGTATTGACAAATCCGTTTTTATGTGATATAATCTTCGCGTTATCCAAAGACAGCAGGTTACAGTAAAAGCTTTTAGGCTTCCCTGCCGAGGAGAAAATTGATAGATATTATCATTTCCGCTCATCTTTGGTGTGCGGAAATTTTTTTCTCCCGGATTTGGTAAATCTATACGGAGGTAAAACAAATGGCAAAAGAGAAAACGATCGCCGCAAAAGCGAAGTTGGTTGAAGATCTTGCCGCTCAGCTGAAGGACGCTTCTTCCACCGTTATAGTCAATTACGCCGGCATCACCGTTGAGGACGATACCAAAATGCGTAAAGCCCTGCGTGAAGCAAACGTAAACTATACGGTCATAAAGAACTCCATAACGCTCCGCGCGCTTGAATCGCTCGGCTACAAGGAATTCGGCGATATTCTCACAGGGATGACCGCGGTCGCCATAGGCGCCGATGAGGTTTCCGCCGCCAAAGTCCTGAAGGAATATGACGACAAGGTCGAGACCTTCAGCATCAAGGCAGGTATCTGCGACGGCAAAGTTTTAGGACGTGATGAAGTTCTTGAACTCGCCGCTATACCCAGCAAGGAAACGCTTATATCCAAGATGCTCGGCAGCTTGAACGGTCCTCTCTACAAACTGGCGATCGCACTTCAGGCGGTCGTGGACAACAACGGCGGTGCTGCTGCAGAAGCGCCCGCAGAAGAAGCTGCTCCCGCAGCTGAGGCTCCCGCAGAACCGGAAGCCGCACCCGCAGAATGATCTGCACATATTTATTAAATTTGGAGGAAAATTAAAATGGCATCCGAAAAAACAACCGCGATCCTTGACGCGATCAAGGGACTTACAATACTTGAACTTGCTGACCTCGTAAAAGAGATCGAAGCAGAATTCGGCGTTTCCGCCGCTGTTTCCGTAGCAGCTCCCGCTGCCGGCGCAGCCGCCGCTCCCGCCGCTGAAGAGAAGACTGAATTCACAGTCATACTCAAAGGCTACGACGAAGCTAAGAAAATGGGCATCATCAAGCTGGTACGTGAAGTTACCGGTCTTGGTCTTAAGGAATCCAAGGACCTCGTTACAGAGGCTCCGAAGCCCATCAAAGAAGGCGTTGACAAAGCAACTGCAGAAGCTCTTGAAAAGCAGTTCACCGAAGCCGGCGCACAGATCGAGCTTAAATAATAAGGATTTACCAATAAAAACGACAGCCATACGGTTGTCGTTTTTATTTTATGCATTGCTTCCGATATTTTTTTGATCCCGCCCTACAGAATGAAACGTATTCAATTTGCGGCTTTAGCTTCGTGAACCCCATTGCTCACTATGTTCGCAACGGGGAACCCCTACGCCGCGCGCGTCGGCGGCCCCCACCCCCGCCCGACGCGCTTATTTTATATAAAAATTTACCGCCTGACACCATGTTCAGGCGGTTTATTGTTTATTATTCGTCCTTATCACTTTTTCCCACGTTGTTGGACAGGTAATCGACCTGGGCGGGGGTGAGGTGTATGTATTTGCCGGGTTTTAAGTCGCCTATTGATATATCGCCTATCGCCACGCGCGTGAGACGGGATACGTACAGATCCGCCTGCTCGCACATTTTTCTTATCTGGCGGTTCCTTCCTTCATACAAACGGAAACGCAGAAGCGTGCTGACCTCCGTCTGCCCGACTATCTCAACGTTTACGGGCTTTATTTTATACCCGTCTATCTCAAGCGGGGAGCGGAGGATATCAAGCTGTGCGTCGCTCACCGCGCCGCGCACGCGGACGTTATATATCTTCGGTATCTCGTGGCTCGGGTGCATCAGTTTGTTTGCAAGCTCGCCGTCGTTTGTCAAAATCAAAAGTCCCTCCGAGTCGCGGTCCAGCCTGCCGACCGGATAAACACGCTCACCTAAATCGGCCACAAGGTCCGCGGTGCATTTTCTGCCGGATTCATCCGCGTTAGTCGTGACGTATCCGCGCGGCTTGTTTAACATTATATATATTTTTTTCTTATTTATTCTTTTTATCCTTTTGCCGCAGTAAATGATAACGTCGTTATCGTCCACTTTCTGACCTATCTCGCAGATCCTGCCGTTGACCTTGACTTTACCTTCGGCTATCGCCGCTTCCGCCGCGCGTCTTGACGCTACGCCCGCGTCGGACAGATATTTCTGTATCCTTATTTTTTCCATATGAAACGATCCTTAACTGCTTCAACTTTGTAATCCGCGTAAAGCGGATACGTGTATATTATTTTACCGCCCGAACTGAAAACCAGCTCGCCTATTTTTTCTCCCGCTTCTACCGGCGCGTATTCGAACCTACGCATATAAACGGTTTTTTCTATTTTGTCCACGCCGTTTTTTATATTTACCGATACGTTATCGTCAACCGTGCATTCCGTGTGATCCGTTATGCCGCCCACTACGTGCAGAGAATATATCCCCGCCATATCAAGCGTTATATTCTTATACTGCGACGAGCCGAATTCGTATAAAGCGGCGTGATCCGACCAGTCGCGCGGCGCGTTCATCGTCACGGCGCAGAGTTTTACGCCGTCTTTTTCATAATAAGAGCACAGACATCTGCCGCTTGACATCGTATATCCGGTCTTGCCGCCGATCACGCCGTCACAGGTGAATAACAGCTTGTTGTGGTTTACAAAATACCTGCCGCGTCTGTTCTCATTCGGTTTTATAACGTATTCACGCGCGCCGCTGATCTGCTTGAACGTCGGATTTTTCATGCAGTAGCATAACAAATTAGCGATATCGAGCGCGGTGCTGTAATGGTCTTTGTCGGATAAGCCGTGCGGATTTGTAAAATGCGTGCCGTGCAGGCCGAGCGCTGCGGCTTTATCGTTCATCATCCCGACGAAAGTCTCAACGCTGCCCGCGGCGTGGCGTGCGAGTGCGACAGCCGCGTCGTTTGCGCTTTGAAGCAGAAGCGCGTACAAAAGTTCCGACACGGTGAACGTCTCACCCGCCTGCAGATACGCGGACGAGCCTTCCGTACCTGCACAGGACGCGTCTATTGTAATTAAATCATCCGCGCCGCAGTTTTCAATTACTAAAACTGCGGTCATTATCTTCGTCATGCTTGCCGGCTGCATACGCCGGTCCGCGCTGCGCGCAAAAAGCACCTCGTTATCCTGCACGTCTATAAGTACCGCCGCTTCCGCGGATATCCGCATCTGCTGATCCGTGCCGAAAACAGGCACGCTCAAAGCCAAAACAAGTATAACTGCAATTAAACTTTTGCGCATAAAACACCTCCGGATGATATCATCCGTATATTTTATGCGCATTGTTTTATATTATTCGCTTTTCTCGTCCGGCTGATCTTCAGTTTTTTCTTCAACTACTTCAAGCGAGACTTCTTTTTCGCTGCCATCGTCGGACAGATCCACTTCTTCCACCGGTTCTTCTTTTTCTGAGGCTTTCTTGTTTTTCTTGAAAATAGTTCTTACCTTTTCTATTATGGTAGGAGTCTTGTTGAGAAGAGAAACGACACTCGTACCGAGATCGGCGTTTGAATCCATGGGGTTGTTGACGTTCAGTATCTTAGCGTCGCCTTCGGGCGAGATAACGAGGAACGCCACGGGAGAAACGGTTATACCGCCGCCGCCCGCTCCGGAAAAGCTGTTGGCAACATTTGTATCTTTACTGTGTTTGCCCACAAAATCGGAGCCGCCGGTCGCAAATCCGACCATTACCTTTGATACGGGTATTATCATAGTGCCGTTCTGCGTCGTCATCGGATCGCCTATAATGGTATCCGCGCCCGCTATATCTGACAAATTGTTAAGCGCCGTCTTCAACGCATCGTTGAAATTGTTGTTTTCAGCCATTGCTGTTATCCTCCTGCAATAATTTATATATTTCTGAAATCACGTTGCGTATTTCAAATATAAACGTAAATATTCCGCCTACTCTGACGGTCATTGAAACGTCTGCGTAAACGACCGTTTTTTCTGATAAAAAGTCCGGTGTTATCCTTATTGACGCCTCGTTTCTTTTCTTCAGGCTCATATGCTGGTCTAAAAACGCCGATATGCAGCCTGCGGCAGAGCACGCGCCGCCGTAGATTATAGCGGTCTTTGCCGCGTTGTCCGATCCTATTATCGCGTCAAGCTGAAAGAACCTGACCGTAAGCCGCTTTGCGAATTTATCCGATACGAACGAGAGCATATCGTATAACTGCTCTATCATATCCGGCGCGGTATCAAGGTTTTTGAGCCTTGCGGCAAGCACGCTGTCTTTCTTTTCTTTTTTTGTACCGGCGGTGTTTTTCCGCTCTTTTTCTGCGTCTTTTTTTTGCTGTCTTTTTCTTTGTCTTTCAAGCTTGCGCTCAGAATAGTCTGATACGCGTATTTTTTTTTGCTTTGCGGGTATGACTCTGATGTTAATAAATCCTATGCTGACGAATAAGCTGAAATCATTATCGTATTTTATCCTTATACCCACCGGCAACAGACACAGAAGAACCGTAAACAGAAGTATGCCGCCTAAAATATACAATGCGATCATATTATAGGGGTTTAAGTGTTACCTGCCCGTTTTCGTCAAAGACTTCAAACGGCGGCAGATCGTGTACGGACGATAAGCCGAACACGCGCAGAAAATCAGGCGACGTTTTGTAAAGCGACGGTCTGCCCGGCGCGTCAAGCTTGCCGCAGACTTCTATAAGTCCCTTTTCAAGCAGGGAAGAGACGGTGTAAGTACAGTCCACGCCGCGCACCTGCTCTATAAACGATCTTGTGGTCGGCTGGTTGTAAGCTATTACGGCAAGCACCTCAAGCGACGCGCGGGAAAGGTTTCCGCCGCGGCGTATGCCGAGAGCCTCGCGCACGATATCAAGATATTTCTCGTTTGTGCAGAGCTGATATCTGCCGTCAAGAAATACAAGTCTTACGCCGCTTTCACCGTCATATTTTTCATTTAAAACGCCTATCGCGTCTTCAAACTGATCTTTGTCCGCGCCGGTCGTTTCCATAAGTTTTATGACCTCTACCGGATAGCCCGCCGCAAACAGTATAGCCTCGATAGAGCAGGCAAGTTCTTTAATCTCCATCTGAGAAGTTATCGGAGCCGGGCTCCTTTTCCTCCTGTTGTTTTACGTAGTTTTCATTTATGGATATGTAGATATCTTCGTTTTCATCCGGCTCGGACACGTTTATGCGGTTTACTTTCAATAACTCAAGCACCGCTAAAAACGTGGCTATAAGCTCGGAGCGCGACGTACAGCCGTCAAACAGACTTTCAAAGCTGCAGCGCTTTTTCCGTACGACGCGTCTTAGTACGCCTATGACCTTTTCACCCACGGGAACTATCTTTTTGCGGATTATCGGGCGCACCATCTGCGCTTCCTGCTTTAAAAGCTCCTCTTTGCCGCGGTTTATCAAAAGTCTTGTCATGGCGCGCTGCAAAAGATATACGCTGTGCTCGGCTATGAAAGAATCGTCCGCCGGTATTTCCTCCGTATCTTTTGCAAGTCTTCCGCCGTAGGTATGTACCAGTTCGTCAAGCTCCTCCGCAACTTCCTTTGCGTGCTTGTATTCAATAAGAGCGTTTGCGAGCTTTGTTCTCGGGTCTTCGCCCTGTTCCTCGCCCTCGGGTTTAGGCAGAAGCATACGGCTTTTTATGAGCATAAGCTCGGACGCCATTACGATAAACTCGCCGGCTATATCCATATCCATTTCGCGCATCTGATCAAGGTATTCCATATACTGATCGAATATCAGCGTAATGGGTATATCCATTATATCGACCTTGTTTTTGTATATCAGAGAAAGGAGCAGGTCGAGAGGTCCTTCAAAAATCTCTATCTTATAGGTAGGTTCCATAATTACCTGAAAATCGGTATACGTGTTATAAGCCAGATCATACCGTCTGACATCGGCTCGCATACGAAACTGATAATACTGAAGTGCAGGAAGTTGTGCATTATAAGGATAAGAGCTATAAAGCCTATTTTTATGAATTGCTCGTATTTCATAACGCCGAAATAAAGTCTGTCCGGCAGAAATCCGAAAAGCACGCGCGATCCGTCAAGCGGAGGTACGGGAATGAGATTGAAGATCGCAAGCGCCAGATTCATATAGTGAAAAAGGTATAAAAACGTGCATACCGCGGAGGTGAACGCGTTTGCGCTACCGATGAACCACGCGAACGGAACGTACAGTATAACGCCGATAACGGATAAAATAAGATTGGATATCGGACCCGCCGCGGCGGATATTATCATACCTCTTTTGGGATGCTCAAAATTGCGCGTCATTATAGGCACCGGTTTAGCCCAGCCTATGCCGAAAAACAGCATTGCGACGGCGCCGATCGGATCCAGATGCTTTAGCGGATTGAGCGTCAGTCTGCCCAGGTTTTTCGCCGTGTCGTCACCCATTTTATGCGCCGCGTAAGCGTGCGACATCTCGTGAAACGACAGCGAAAACAAAACTATCGGTATAGATAAAAGCAGCTGTACTATATACTGAGGATTCGTAAAATTACTTAAATTGAATAACATATATCCACCTTATAATTCATTTTTGGTAAGGTCTTCGTAGCTTTCGCGTTTTACCGCGAGCGTGTCTTTGCCGCCTGATACGGTAACTATCGGCGGTTTGGGGATCCTGTTGTAGTGAGACGCCATTGAATAGTTATACGCGCCGGTGACGAGCACCGCTAAAATATCGCCGCGCTCCGCTTTCTGCATCCTCATTCCCTCGCCTATAAGGTCGCCCGATTCACAGCAGCGGCCGGCCACGGTGTATTCCTCCGTACACGGCTGATCCGCCTTGTTTGCGATGAGAGCGGTATAGCGGGAGGAGTAGAGCGCGTATCTCGGGTTATCCGGCATACCGCCGTCGATCGAAACGTATGATCTGAAGCCCGGTATCTCCTTGACCGAGCCTACGGTGTATATCGTCACGCCCGCCGCGCCGACTATGCTTCTTCCCGGCTCCATGAATATGACCGGGACTTTTATATTCTTTTCTTTGCAGAAGTCGTTTATAACGTCCGCTATCTCTTTTATATTGCCTTCTATATCCGGGTCGTTCTGTCCTTCATAGTAGCTTACGCCGAAGCCGCCGCCGAGGTTTATGATATCAGCTTCATAACCGTACTTGTTTTTCATATCAAGTGAAAACTGTATCATAATCTTTGCCGCGTCGCAAAACGGCTCAGACTCGAAGATCTGGGATCCTATGTGGCAGTGATAACCGCAGAGCTTCACGCCGTGCAGCGACAGCGCCTCTTTGACTATCCGCTCCGCCGAACCGGTGGCGATAGGCGAGCCGAATTTACTGTCAACTCTGCCGGTCTTTACCGCCTCAAACGTGTGCGGGTCGATCCCGGGGGATAAACGCAGAAGAATCTTCTGTACGACTCCGAGCTTTACGGCTGTTTCGCTTAACGCTGCCAGTTCTTCCGTGCTGTCTGCCACGAAATAACCGACGCCGGACTTTACGCCGTACTCGATATCATTATCCGTTTTATTATTGCCGTGAAAACACGTATTCTGCAGCGGAAATCCGGCTTTTTGCGCCGTGTATAATTCACCCGGGGAAACGAGGTCCGTTCCAAGCCCTTCGTCCGCTATTATCCTGTAAATGCCGACGTACGACAGCGCCTTGCTCGCAAAGAACGGCATGGATCCGGTGGGAAAATATTTTTCCATGGCAGATTTGTAAATTCGGCACTGTCTTCTTACGTTATCTTCGTCAAGCACGTATAACGGCGTGCCGTATTTTGCGGCAAGCTCTACCGTGTCCGCGCCGCAGACGGTCAGATGACCTTTTTCGTTTATCCCGTAGTTATCGTGTATCATTGTTTTATCCTTTACCTTACAAAATCACAAATCTGCTCAAATATCAACTTTGACGTTTCTGCTACAAAATCGTCAGCCTGCTTCTGCGTCAGATATTTATATTTTCTGTAAAGATCGCCGTGTCCGTCGCTGCGATAGAAGCCGCAGATGTATTGCCGACGGTTGTCAAACGCGTCTTTGTCGAATATATCCATATATTCGTTTTCAAACCCGACCGCGTTTTCGTATATCGCAAACGCTCTGAAATCGGGATGCTGTCTGAGATACAGAAAATCAAGATCGTACCAGTCCTCTTTTGCGGCCCATATCAGTTTGTTTTTATCGTTTTTGTATTCTTCCGGATAATCGTGTATCAGCCTTGCGGATATTATATCCGTCCAGCGTATATCCGTCAGAAGATGTATGCAGTACCCTAAGAAAAATGAAAATTCTTTTTTACTGTATCTATTTATCAAGTCAGCGTTGAAATATCTTTTGTAAAAGACGTCAAGGTCTATATACGTTCCGTTTTCGTTTTTCTTATAGTAATGCGATACCGTTTTCGGCGGGTGAAATACCGACCAGTCATCGTTCGGCACGCCGCTGTCGGGCGCGATATTGCCCACTACAAACGCTGTTTCGTCTATATCTTTTAATTTTGATAACAGTTCATCTGCTATTCTCAGATGCACCATCCACGACGCCATTCCGATCCCCCACTATAAACGCTTTGTAGCCGTTTGTTTTATCTCCCGATATAATAACTTTATAAGCTGTCCCGAATCGTGCTTTGAAAGACACCGGCTCTAAATATCTTGTGATCTCCTCCGGATAGACGTTTTCATAATTCGGATCGGTATATTCCGTTATGATCCTGAATTTAAAAGTAAGATCTACCGTGTCGGCGTCACATTCAAGCTGTCCTCTGTCCCAGGTGTTTATAATAACGTCGTCGCGTTTTATCATGGATCTGTCCGCGTTTGATACGCCGCCGCCGAATTCACGGCCGTTCGCTGTGTAGTCAAACACTATCAACCCCACGTCTTCTTTCGTATCAAGCGTTATGTATAAAGCGATCTCGTCTTCGCCTGAAACAAACTTTACCGGAATTATCAGTTTATATAAGACAACTGCGGCAAACACGGTAAGCGTTAAAACAGCTATTGCGGATAATGCCGCGATAATGATTATGATCTTCTTTTTCATTATGAGTTAACGACGTTGATTATCTGACGCCAGACCTCGTCTTTTCCCGTGCCTTTAAGGGATGAAAACGGTATGACCGGCGCGGCGCCTACGTCAACGTCGGAGCAGAGAGCCGCGACCGCTTTGTTAAGTTCAGTTTTATTCAGCTTGTCCGCTTTTGTGCCCACGATGCAGAACGGTATGCCCGTTTCGTTCATCCACTGAAGCATCATTCTGTCGTATTCCGTCAGTCCGACTTTCAAGTCGACGAGCTGAAGGATCAGCGCTATATCTTCGCATTTTGATAAATAAGCGTCAGTCAGAGCGGAGAAGTCCTCTTTTTTGTCGTAAGACCGCTTTGCATATCCGTAGCCGGGCAGGTCCGCGAATATCAGCTTTTTGTCTATCAGATAAAAGTTCACCGTCACCGTTTTGCCGGGAGCGGAGCTGACGCGCGCAAGAGATTTTCTGTTCAAAAGCGTATTTATGAGCGAGCTTTTGCCGACGTTTGAGCGGCCGGAGAAAGCTATCTGCGGCAGTCCATTCGGAAACTGATCGGGTCTGCCCGCCGATATGAGCAGAGATACGTCCTGTAAGTTCAGCATATTATCGCTTATCGGCGAACGCGTTGCCGAAAACGTCGTCCGCGGTCTTGCACGGTATGAATTCAAGCGAATCGCGTACAAGCGGGTCTATATCGCGCAGGTCGGACATATTGTCGTACGGTATAAGCACGCGCTTTACGCCCGCGGTGTACGCCGCCATAGTCTTTTCTTTAAGTCCGCCTATAGGCAGAACTCTGCCGCGCAGCGTTATCTCGCCGGTCATCGCCGTGTCGCGCCTTACCGGCATACCGGAGAGGGCGGAAGCCACCGCTGTCATCATGGTGACGCCGGCGCTCGGACCGTCCTTCGGCGTTGCGCCTTCCGGCACGTGGACGTGTATGTCTTTTGTTTTATAAAAATCGCCCTGTATTTCAAGCTTGTCGGCTACCGTGCGTATGTACGTTATCGCCGCGTGCGCGGATTCCTTCATAACGTCGCCGAGCGAGCCGGTAAGCTCCAGTTTTCCCGTTCCGTCCGTGACCGCCGCCTCGACTTTGAGCAGATCGCCGCCGACCGATGTGTACGCAAGGCCGTTTACACAGCCTATCTCGTCTTCTTCGTCTATCTTTTCCGGCGGGAATTTGTGACCGGGCAGATACGATTCAAGCATCTCTTTTTTGACAGTGACTTTTTTCACGCTGCCGGACGCCAGATCTATCGCGGCGCGGCGCATTACCGTGCCTATAAGCCTTTCAAGATTGCGGACGCCCGCCTCGCGCGTATAGCTGTCTATCATCTCGTATAACGCTTTGTCTTCAAGCGCAAACTGAGAGGCTTTCAGTCCGTTGCGTTTTCTCTGTTTCGGGATAAGATGCTTTTTTGCTATGGTGAATTTTTCGTTTCTCGTGTACGTGTCAAGCTCAATAACGTCCATTCTGTCGAGCAGAGGACGCGGCACGGTGTCAAGCGTGTTTGCCGTGCAAATGAACATACACTGTGAAAGATCCACCGGCATTTCAATAAAATGATCGCGGAACGTGGAGTTCTGCTCGCCGTCAAGCACCTCAAGCATGGCGGACGCCGGATCTCCGTGCATATCGCTTGCCATTTTGTCTATCTCGTCTAAGAGTATCAGCGGGTTCATGGAACCGGCGGAGATTATAGCGTTTATTATCCTGCCGGGCATAGAGCCTATGTACGTTTTCCTGTGGCCTCTGATATCGGCCTCGTCGCGTATGCCGCCGAGCGACGCGCGGACGAATTTACGCCCCGTCGCCTCGGCAACGGAGGAAGCTATCGAAGTCTTGCCGACTCCGGGAGGGCCTACGAAGCAGAGAATGGGACTTTTTGCGCCCGGGTTAAGCTGTTTTATTGCAAGGAATTCAAGTATCCTTTTCTTTACGTTTTCCATGCCGCTGTGGTCGCGGTCAAGTATTTTTCTCGCTTCTTCTATGTTGGTCTTGTCTTTCGTATATTTGCCCCACGGTATATCGAAGACCGTGTCAAGATAATTGCGTAAAACGGAGCTTTCCGCCGAGGTATACGGCGATTTTGAGAGCTTTCTGATCTCTTTTTTAACTTTTTCGCGGTTTTCTCCCTCGATTTTTGATTTGTCAAGCAGATCGAGATATTCGGCTATCTCCTCGTCTTCCTCGTCAAGCTCTTCTTCTATCGCCTTTATCTGTTCGCGCAGATAATAGTCGCGCTGGTTTTTGTCCATCGCTTCTTTGACTTTGTTTCTGATTTTGATCTCTGTCTGAAGGATATCTCTTTCCGTATCGAGCAGACCGAGAAGCAGCTTTGCGCGTCTGACGGGATCGAATTCAGATAAAACAAGCTGTTTGTCCGTGGCTTTTGCCAATATGTTTGCGGCTATAAAATCGCACAGCTGCGGCAGAGATTTCATTGCTGACATTACGAGAACTATCTGTGAAGACAGCTTTGCGTTGAACTGCATGGTCTCTTCCGCCGCGTCGCATAACGCGCGGCGCAGCGCCTCGTCGTTATTTGAAACGGCGCCGTCAAGCGATATCTCGCGGGCTATCAGCTGCGCGCGTATCATTCTGCGCGCGAAAATAAACGGACCGCTGACGGCGCGGTAACCGCCTTCAAAAAGCGCTCTTACCGTTCCGTCCGCCCCTTTGACGGACTGCTTTATTTTTGCGACAGTGCCTATGTGGAAAAGATCGTCCTCGGTAGGCTTGTCGCCGCTTAAATCATTTTGATAAACAAGGAAAACAAGACCGTTGTCCTCGTTTGCCATATCAAACGCGTTTTTGCATATATCGCGCGTGAGTTCAAGATTTACCGTTATTCCCGGAAAAGCCACCGAGCCCCTTACGGGTATGCACGGCATGTTGATCCCGGCTAACGGCTGTACGTATTTTTCGTTGTAAGACATTATGTATCGGATACCTCTAAAAAAATAAGAATTAAGAATTCAGAATGGGGGAGTGCCCACCCTCGATTCTCACATACACCCTTAACCTTCCCGCAAATCAGAGATTTGAGGGGGCGCGGCGCAGTGTACGGGCAGGTGCTCGCGACGACCCGTTATTTGAAATTTCAGTTTATCATATTTTTATAAATATATATACAGATAAATTGTTAATTCTGCTGTTCACGCTCTTTTGCGTATTTTTCAAAAACTCTTACGGCGGGCACCGCAAAAAACGCGATGACGCCGCCCGCCACACACCCTATCATAAGCGGATAGTGTGAAAGCTCAGCAAGATATATATAATTATCCTGTGGCGAAATAAAATACTGACCGGCGTATTTTATCAGCAGATATACAGGAACGTATCCCACAAGCGCGCCGAGCGCGTCGGATAAGAGCAGACCGTATTCGTGCTTTGTCGTAAGCCATACGAGGACAAACGACAGAATGACCGCACCCGCGACTATACCGTAAACGCCTATGTGCTGAAACGGCATGGTAAGACAGTCAAGCAGAAGAGCGGCGCCCGTAAATATCGCTGATACAAGCGTTCTTTTTGTAAGATTGAGCGTCAGAGAATACGCGGCGGCTATCGCCACGCCGAAGCCGAAACCCACGTACCCGAGCCGTATTAAAAGCGCCTGAGCCGCCAGAACGACGGCGGATATTATAATATATTTGATAACTTTTTTCATTTTTCGAAACGGCCCTTGTTCTTACATTATAAAGTGCATCATTCTAAGGACTTCTATATAAGAATCGTTTTCATAAAGCAGAGTTTTTGCGTCAAGCCTTACGACGCCGGGGTAGCAGGAATAGCCTGTCGCGTCGTTTACGTCTCTGTAAGTTATCTCAACGGAAAAATGCTCCGGCAGTTTGAGTTTGCACGTTTTTTTGTAGTTTTTTGATAAAGCCTCTTCCATGCCGCGTGATATCATGGCGCAGACCTTGTCCGGATGCTGCGAGATGCACGCCGCGCCGAATCCGCGCTTTGTCGCTACCGTCGTTATACCGGGAATAAGCTCTTTTGCCGATTCACACATCGCTTCGTCGCCGGATAAGAATACGACCGGTATGCCGTACATCGCGGCGATATATGCGTTTATCGTGAATTCGGACGCGTATTTGCCGTTGATCTTTACGCTGTGGATAGACGTGGTCATCGTATGCGCAAGTGAATTTCCCTCGCTCATCGCAGGGCTGTGATAACCGGTGAAAGCCACCGCGTCAAATTTGTCGGTATCTATACCGCTCATCATGCAGTTTATGTCGCGCGCCCAGCCGCGTATCAGAGTCGCGGACGGGTGGAGCTTGTCCGGCAGGATGTTTTTTGCGCTGTCGTGCGCGTCCTTTACTAATATCTCATAACCGCATCTGTCTGCGGCGGCGCAGGCGGCTGAAACTTCTTTTGTCATCTGCTCTGCAAAATAACCGTATCTGCTGTGGCCGTATTCGGTCTCGTCCCAGCACGTGATCCCCGCCGTGCCCTCTATATCCGCGGATAAAAATAATTTCATAATAAACCTCCGAAAGTCTTTTTTTATATTATAATACAAATACAGGCAAATGTCAAACATATAATAAAAAATTTACTTTTATATTATTAAAATGCAGGCTGCGTGAACTCTCATTGCTTTTATTTCGCAGCGGGAAACCTCTGTCGCAGACAGGTTTTGGGGATTCCCGCCCCTCCGGCTCCGCTGACGCTTCGCCAACCCCCAAACCCCCTTACCCCTCCCGTAAGATCACAGATCTTACGGGGCGCGACAGGACGATCGATGATCGCCCTCCCGCTGTAGGGTAACGAGAATTATCCGAACCACGTTTTCGGACGGCATCTCGCCGCTCCTGCTTCGTTAAACCCCTTGCTGTTACGTATAGTAGCACCTGCGGGCTTTGCCTCGCAGGAACAACGATCTGTTCGTCCGAAAATCCT
>JAFSYU010000002.1 GCA_017443595.1 Clostridia bacterium | reverse complement strand
TTGGCATTGTAGGAAAATCCAAAAGTTTAGATTTTCCCACAATGCTTATCTTTTGGTCTTTGGTTCGGAATAGTGTAGTGCTGGCGGTCTATCTCTTGTTTTCGGTTGCTTGCTTCCTTACCGTACATGAGCATTGGTTCCGGATTTCTTTCTTTCCCTATTGCAAATATATTGTACCACAGCTTTTAGCAATTGTCAAGGGAGAGTGCTAATTTTTTTGTTAAAAAATTATTAACTCTTTTTAACCTGATTCAGTTGCGCAGTTTTGTTGGGACGTTATCGCACACTTTTACACTATTACAAATACCGTTCCGGCAGTCTCATGGTCGTGGACTTATCCTGCTTGTAACGGGCTGTAATGCTGTCCGCATAAGCCGTAAATGCTTCGTACATAGCCGGATGGGAGATCAGAAACGTGACCTGCGGGCGTTTAGTTTGTTTACAGTCACAAGGTTATCGGAAAGAAGGATCTGCGTATTGGCAAAAGGCGCGTCCGGTAAAGTGTAAAAAGGTACTTCGGATTTTGATCCGAAAGCGCCATAATGTTCCGCATATGTTACTGAATAACTGCACGCACTTTTTACATAGCGTAGGCAAGACCGACGGGAAACCGCCGGTCTTTTTTTTATGCCCAAAATCAAAAAAGGAGGCGACGCCTATGAGGGTATCCGGCTGAAAAGCCAAACAAACGTCAGCGTGTGATCGACAAAACAAACAAAAAATCAGACAGTCGGGAGAGACCGACAGGAGGAAACTGTAAAATGAAGTATTACAACAACAAAGTCATCATCGGAATCGACCACGGTTACGGGAATATCAAAACCGCAAAACACATATTCAAGACCGGCGTGCTGAAAAGCGACGGCGAGCCGCTGTTCACAAAAAATCTGCTCGTGTACGACGGCAAGTATTACACCATCGGTGAAGGACACAAGGAATTCGCGCCCGAAAAACAGAAGGACGACGATTATTATGTTCTGACGCTCGCCGCGATTGCTATGGAGCTTCACAGCGTGGGTAAAACAGACGCCGACGTATTTATCGCGGCGGGATTGCCACTGACATGGACGAACGGACAGAAATCGGAGTTTTCGGCGTATCTGACGAAGAACAGCGAGGTAACGTTCACTTTTCAGCGGATAAGGTATCGTATCCGTATCCTCGGCGCGAATATCTACCCGCAAGGATACGCCGCCATTGCGGAATACGCGGCGAAGCTGAAAGGCGTGAATATGGTAGTAGACGTCGGCAACGGTACGATGAACACGATGACGGTGATCAACGGCGTACCGCAGCAGGGGCGTATGTTCACCGAGCAGTTCGGTACGCATCAATGCACGCTTGCCGTACGCGAGGCGTTCATGCGTGAGACTCACCGCAATATCGACGACGCGATCATCGACGAAGCGCTTATCACCGGCACGGCGAATATCTCCGAAAACGATCTGAAGATCATAAAAGCCACGGCGTCGGAATACGTGAGCGAGATCTTCCGCCGTCTGCGTGAGCACGGGTATGACGACCATAGCCAAAACCTCTACGTCGCCGGTGGCGGCGGGTGCCTGATACGGAACTTCGGGAAGTTCGATCCCAACCGCGTGTTTTTCATCGACGATATCTGTGCCGCCGCGAAAGGTTATGAGTTTATGGCTTCGCTTCAGTTTGAACGCGGTGTGAGGATATGAGCGATCATTACCGTATCAACGTCAGATTCGATATGAGCAAGGAACGGGAAAAGACGGCGGTGGAGTATCTCGGCAAGCTCTCGGAGAAAAGCAGCGGAACGAGAAACCGTTTCATCGTGAACGCGATCATTGAGGCGATCGGCCGGGAGGAAAGCGACGGCCCTTTTTCTCTTGAAGACATCCGCGCTATGTTCCGCGAGGAGCTGAAAAGCGTATCTTTTACGGCTTCTCCGCCGCCATCGGCACCTTCAAAGCTCGACACGGACCTGACTGAGGAAGAAAAGGAGGAAAACGTTGAAAACGTCCTTGCCGCACTCGATATGTTCGGTTGAGCCAAAAACGGCTTTTTTGGCTCAGATATGTATTGCGAGAACGAAAAACAGAGCCACTTTGGCTCAATCAAAGCGACACTCCCTTCGGGTAAATCCAACCGTTTTACGGCTTTGCCGGAGTCGTGGTATGCGCCACACAGGAACAAAGGAGATTGCCCTTACGGGGTGTGTCGCACACCGTAGCAAGCAGGGAAAACGTACTGCACCGTTTTCCCGGGCGGAGAGGTTTCTCCGCTCTCAAGGGGACACCCCCTGACCCCCGTGCAGAATATTTGTTGAAAAGAGGTAATCGTTA
>JAFSYU010000014.1 GCA_017443595.1 Clostridia bacterium | reverse complement strand
GTCCGAGTCTCTGTTTTTCGTATAAAAAAGAAAAAATGAAGTGAAGAAGATAACACTAAAAGACCTGTGGAAACAAGTGATATTTTCACGGGTAAAAAATATGTATATGGGTATATGATTAAGCGGCCGACAAGGCTCTCATCTTCTTGTTATGGTACTTGTAAAGGTTAAATCCAATGGAAATCAGCGTAAACTCCAAAATTACGGATTCTATACCGCGTCTTTGCGCTCTTTTGTATGAGCGGTTCCATTTAATCGAACCGAAGGCGCCTTCAGCTTGTACGGAACGGTTTATCCTTAACTGTATCCCTAGATCGGATTTCAGATTATCAATGACCTCTTTATGAATAGCCGTAAGCTCACGGTTCATCTGAATACGTCTGTCCCTGTCGCCTTTACAGCATTCGCTTCTGTGAGGACACCCGTCACAACTTTCGCATTCGTATATTTCTTCCGTGCGTCCGTATTTGTTTCCTCTGACGGGACGTGTACCGAGAAACTCAAATCTGCGCCCTTCAGGACAAATCAAAGTTCCGTCCTCGGCTTGATTGAAATTTACCGCTCTGTACGGATCATCACGGTATTTTTTATCTTTGCATTCTTTTTCATACATGGTAAATTTCATGTATTTTTCTATTCCGTTCTTTTCACAGAAAAGATAGTTGTTGTATGATCCGTATCCGGCGTCGGCTACCGGATATTCAGGATATTTACCGTATGCGTTCTTGAATTTTTCCATAAGAGGAACGAAGCAGTCCATATCGGACGCGTATTGTTTGGCATCCACTATGGCTATATATTCATCACATACGCCTATCTGCATATTGTACGCCGGAAGCAGCTGACCGTTTTTCATATAGTCGCTCTTTACTCTCATAAACGTGGCGTCTTTATCCGTTTTGCTGTAGCTGTTCCGCGTATCTCCGCATATCTCTATGCTATTTCCGTACTTTTTAAGTTTTTCGGTATATTCGACGAGCTGATCGTAAAAACGCTGTTCAATTGTTTTCCGATGCCCTTTCCCGCGTACAATATCTTTGATCTTTATACCGGTAAGTTTTGCATATTTTTCAATGATTTCTTCAAGATATTCTATCGCGTATTCCTGCCGGGTTTCTATACGCAATCCCATATATTGCAAAAGGGTTTCGTTTATCTCTTCAATGAGCGAAGTCAGCTTTGCGTATGTTTTGTCCCTGCTTTTGACACAGGACTTTTTCCATACCCATGTGTATTTGTTTGCGTTAGCCTCTATCTTTGTTCCGTCGATATAGAGACAGTCAAGATTTACACCTTCTTTTTCAAACAAATACTTGTTTACGTCTGAAAACAGATCTCCTATCTTTTCTCCAATATACTGACTTAAAAAGTTGCATACTGTCATATGCGACGGAGCCGGCTCATCTCCCAGTAGCCATATATATCTTACATCTGTTTTGCATAATTTTTCAATATTTCTAAGTGATGAATATCCGTTCTCCATGAACGCGAACAGTATTACCTTCATGAGTTTTTCCGCGCCATATCTTGGACGACCCATTACACTTTCCTTCTCAGTGTAATATTTTCTCAGGTCAACATGGGCCATAATCTCATTGAACGTATATACCGGATCAGAAATTTCTATGATTTTTTCAAAATCCAGTTGCATTCTGATTTGATTTGTGGTATAGTATTCTCTGGTGTTGTAGTGTTTCATTCTAATTTCATTATACCACCACTCGACTGTCTCTGTATAGGGGCAGTCGTTTACTTTTATGTAAAAAATCACAGCAAACCTACTCAGCTTGCTGTGATTTCTTTTTTGGGACTTTTTTTACAGCCCCTTTCCGTTCGCTTGTTGACGGATTTTGTTTTATAGGGGTTCACGGGTGGGAACCCACCATATTTGTCGCGTCAGCGACACCGCTTTAAATCAAAACTCTCTTTTCAGTCCGCTTAAGACGGGCGTTTTTCTTATTGTTACGGTCGTATATACGAACGAGAGGACGCAGAGGGCGGCGTTTGCGGCGGCGCATATAAGAAGCGCCTCAAACGGGAAGGCGAACATGACAAACGCGCCGAAGGAATAGATTATATACATCGCAAGGTCGGATAAAACCGTCGCGGCGAGTGTCCAAACGGTAAGATTTATAAACAGATAAAGCGACGACAGAGCCGATAACGCGGACAAATCGTAAAGCGACGCGCCGACGGAGCGGAGGGTCGCGTAATCGCTTTTATGCTCGTATGACGACGCGGCGGACGCGCAGAGCGCCGATACGGCGCAGAGCACGAAAACGAACGCGCACACAGCGGCGATATACGGAAACGCGGGCGTCTGATACGGCGCTTTGCCGCCCGTTTGCCCCTTTTGCGCGTCGTAAACGAGAGAAGAATACAGAAAAACGAAAAGAAATTCAGAAAAGACCGCGCCGAATATAAGCGTGTTGTTTTTGCTTTTCTCGTTTGTGTAAAGCTGTCCCGATAACTTCCCCTTATATCCGAAAAGCCGCGGCAAAACGCGGCTTGCAAGGCTTTTTCGCAGGGAAATATTTATTTTCGTTCCGTCTTTGAGCGCCGGTATAACGTTTTCACGGCTGAATTTTGCCGCCGGTATAAGCGACGATATGACGACTGCGGCGACGGCGACGAAAAACGAAACGACCGCCGTCGTGTACGAAAACGCGTAAACGTATCCTTTATTCAACGCCGGAAAAACGAATTTACAAAACTTATCGGAGGAAAAAGCGCCGAAGACCGTGCCGAGGGGCGCGGAGAGGAACGCGTATATCGCCGCCTCAAAGCATAAAACGGCGGTTTTCTGCCCGCCGTCCGCGCCGCATGACGAGAAAACGCCGAGCAGATGGATATTCCTGTTATAGCAGACGGACAGCGCCGCGCAGATTATCGCGCACCCCGCGGCGATGACCGCCGACGAGAGCAGGAAGGTGAAGGTAAACGTCTGAATAAGCTCTGTTTTGTCGCCGTTTGCGTCGAATACGCCGAATTTGTAAAACTCGACCGCGACGCAGAAGATAAACGATATAAGCGCCGTCGCGGCGGCGACGCACAGGGCGACCGACGGTATGGAGCGTTTTCCCGCGCGAAACGCGGCAAAGGACATTTTTAATATCGCCATTCTATTCACCCGTGTCCGATACTATCGCGCCGTCCTCTATGCCTATCTGTCTGTCGGCGTAGGCGGCGACGCGGGCGTCGTGCGTCACAACCACTACGGTCTGCCCGCAGTCCTTTACGCAGCGCCTCAAAAGCTCCGCCACGTTTTCCGTGTTTTTGCTGTCGAGATTTCCGGTCGGCTCGTCCGCCAAAATCACCGGCGCGCCCGTCATAACGGCGCGGGCGACGGCGGCTCTCTGCTGCTGACCGCCCGACAGCTGCGTCGGATAGTAAAATTCGCGGTCGTGCAGCCCCGTGATTTTTAGAATCTCATCAAGCCTTTTTTCGTCCGGCTTTCTGCCGCCGAGCATGAGCGGGAGCAGTATATTGTCGCGGACGCTTAACGTCGGCACGAGGTTATAAAACTGATATATAACGCTGACGCACTCGCGTCTGTACCGCGCAAGCTCCTTTTCGGAGTGCGCGAAAACGTCTTTGCCGTTAAAATACAGCCTGCCGGAATCCGGTCTGTCAACGCCGCCTAAAACGTGCAGCAGCGTCGATTTGCCGGAGCCGGAGCTTCCCGTGACCGCGACAAAGGCGCCGCTTTTGATTTGAAGCGACACGTTGTCAAGCGCGGTGACGGAGCCTATCCCGTCGCCGTACTTCTTTGTCAGATTTTCGGCTTTGATTATTCCTGACATTATCCCACCGCCTCAAGCGACGTTATCGTCCACACTTCAGATACTTTTTCATTGAAATTCTCTATATATCCGTACCTTATCTCTATATATTCCGACGCTTTGATTTTTGATACTTCTTCATCGGAAAGAATGGATATCGGCGTTATTTCCGTGCCGTTATGCGTAAAAATTATGTTGTTTCCGACTTTTTTAGTCCTGTATTCCGCGTCTTCAAACGATACGGTTTCATCGTTTACTTTAATTACCACCGTTTCTCCGCCTCCGCCGTTCATTTT
>JAFSYU010000013.1 GCA_017443595.1 Clostridia bacterium | reverse complement strand
GGCGATAGTAAGATCGTGAGGGTCGATTGATGCTCGAACTGAAAAACATATCGAAAAACTATGGCAAGACACAGGCGCTGTCTGACGTAAGCACCGCGTTTTCAAGCGGTATTTACGCGCTTCTCGGACCTAACGGAAGCGGTAAAAGTACGCTGATGAATATTATTGCCGGCATACTGCCGCAGATGGGCGGCGAGGTTATGTATAACGGCAAAAGCGTAAAATCGCTCGGCAAATCATACCTCGAAAGGATAGGATATATGCCTCAGTACGCCGGTATGTACCCGTCGTTTACCGTTTTCGATTTTATGCTTTATATGTCCGAATTGAAGGGCTTGCCGCGCGGAAACGAAAACGAGGTTGAGTATATACTGCGCCGCGTAGAGCTTGACGACTGTATGGACAGAAAGATTTCCGCACTTTCAGGCGGTATGAAGCAGCGGCTTTCCTTAGCGCAAGCCGTTCTCGGATCCCCCGAAATAATCGTGCTCGACGAGCCGACGGCGGGACTTGATCCGAAACAGCGCATCGCGGTTCGTAACCTTATATCCGAAATATCCGCTGATAAAACGGTTTTATGGGCGACGCATATCGTATCGGATATAGAGGGCATAGCCCGCGAGGTCGTAATGCTGAAGCAAGGCAAAATCATAGATACCGCCGCGCCGGAAACGCTGACGGAAAAGATGAAAGGCAGAGTTTACTTTGTCCGCGCCGACCGCGAGGAAGCGGAAGAGCTGAAAAACAAATACCGCGTTTGCGGTATAGTTGCAGACGGAGACGGGCTGACGCTTCGCCTTTTGTCCGACACGTTTCCGTGTGAAAACGCCGTGCCCGCCGTGCCGACGCTGGAGGATTATTATCTGTATGTTTTCGGTGATATTCTATGAAACTTTTGAAATACGAGTTTAAAAAGCTTTTTTCTTCAAAGGGAATATTGCTTATTGTCGCCGCGCTGCTTTTCGCGAACGCAGTCTTTTGCTTCTTTTATCCCGCTGAAACCGCCGAAAGAACGGATATTGAATATACAGCGGAATATACGGGCGATATACGGCGCGTGATCCGGTTGGCGGAGCTTAATATTTCAGATCTGTCGGACGGTAAAGACGGCTATATCATCGACTATCAGGAAAAGGTGATAGAAAAGTATTCGGCGCTTCTGAATGCCGGACAGATGCCGCAGGCGGTAAATGGATACGGAGATTATTTCCGTTTTTCAGGCAAAATCTCTCTTTTGCTTATTCTTTCCGTTGTGATGGGGAGCACGGTCTCGCTTTGCGAAAAGGAATCGAAAATGAAGCCCTTCCTCCTCATATCGAAGAGAGGTAATCGCGTTCAAGGCGTGAAGCTGTCGCTTTTGTTTATCCTTTCAACAGCGCTGACGGCGGTTTATTCGGCTGTAAATCTTATCATATGCGGATTCAAATACGGTTTATCGGGACTATACGCTCCGCTTGTGTCCGTTCAAAGCATGGAATTCTGCCCGTATCCGCTAAACATACTTGGGTATTTCTTAATTCTGTTCGCTCTTTCTGCCATTATTTCTTTTATTCTGTCGGCACTGTCGGCACTGATAGGCAAGCTGACGGGCAGTTATATTTTCACGTTTCTGTGCGGCGGCGCGGTATGCGCGGCGCTTTATTCATCCGGTTTTGATATCAACGGCTTTTTCGTTCGCTACCGCGCTTTGAATTTGTTCGATAAGGCGGTTGATTTACTGCCGGTCGCGGTCGTTATTATCCTGTTTGTATGCGTCGCCGTCTGCGCTTTGTTTTGCGTTATTGGAAACAAGCAGACGAGAGCAGGTGAAAAACTGCAAGGGATCGAGGTTGTGTTACTCGGAAGAATACGTACTCTTTTCGAGAAATTTCCAAGATCAAAAAAGCCGCGTCGGATAAAGCGGCACGGACTGTATCGGTATGAACTGAAGAAGATACTTATTTCGTCAAAGCTGATTTTGCTTGTCGTACTGCTGCTCGGCATAAAGATTTTTTTCTTCGGAAACAATTTGAGCCGAGAAGATTTGTATGAGGAAGAATATCATCGGCTTTGTACTGAACTATCGGGCGAGCTGACGGAAGCAAAAGCCGAATATATAACGTCGGAGATATCCGAATGCGAGACCGTTATTTCACAGCTTGAATCGATGCGTAATAAAGTTCAAAGCGGTCAGATAATGTCCGACGAGTATAGCGAGTTTCTTGAAAGATTTTACGCCGCAGAAGTAAAACAGTCGGCGTTTTCGCGGTTGAATGAGCAGAAAAATCACGTTGAAAAACTGCAAACCGAAGGCAAAAAAGCGGAGATAATTTACGATACCGGCTGGCGAGCCTTGCTTTTTTCTGACTATGACCCGTACCTGTACGCCTTGATACTGCTTTTGTTTGCCGGTATCTACACGGTTGAGTACAAAAATGGTATGGATAAACTGCTTTCAAGCGCAAAAAACGGCGGACGGACGCTTGACAGAGTAAAAATAGTATCCGCCGTTACGGTTACAGCCTTGCTGTGCATCTTTTTTATAACCGTCGATTTTGTTTTTATGGCTGTACGATTTCCGCTTGAAAGCCTGTCCGCACCGTCTTTAAGCGTTATCGGGCTTCCGTTTGCCTTAAATACGTCTTTATTGTTTTATACTGTTCTTTATGTTCTTAAAAAGACAGTCGGCTTTATTCTGTTCTCTGTCATTATTTGCATCGCCTCAAAATTCATGCGGAAGTTATATATTACTATCCCAGCCGTCATATCCATAACACTGCTTCCACACTTGCTGATTCCCGATTTGCCGTATTGGATTGACTTTATTAACCTGCTTCGATAACGCATTTGTGTATTGATGGAGTATTTACTTTAACAAAAGAAAGAGAAATGGCAGGACGGATCGCCCTGCCATAGTCTCTAATTGTTGATTATCTCTTTGTTTACAACCTCCATCGCTCTGCTCCGAATTGAATTCATCCGCTGAACCCAGCCGAATTGATCTTGTCTTTTTAACACCTCGTCAATTCCTTCATCCTTTGCCATTTGTTTTACAAGCTGAAAGAGCATTTCTTCCGCTTGATCGTTTACGTCGGCAAGGTAATCCGGCAGCTTGCCTTCAATCAGCAGTGCCGTATAGGTCGATTTCTTACACCGTCTGAGGTAGCGAAGATGCCGCTGCCCCCATATTCCAATGTGGCGGCGCTCCTCCGTCTCATCATCCCCGGCGAGAAAATAGTAGTCGCCTACCAATTCATACTTCAGCCCGGTATTTTCGTCTGTAATGTACTTTTTTAATTCTTTCATGATCTGAAACCTCCGTTTTTTCTTTATTTTACTTGGTTGTTTCAGATAAGTCGAATGTGGGAATCGGTCGGGCATCGGAATGTGTATCGCGCCGGATTTCATCATAAAATTCACTTGCGTTATGAACACTCCGACCAAAAATCCGGGTTTTTAACCCGGATTTATCTTTGCCCAAAATGCTCGAAAATCCTTCATTTGCAAGGGTTTTCGGGCCTTTTTGCTTTTCGCCTGAATTCGTTCGACG
>JAFSYU010000012.1 GCA_017443595.1 Clostridia bacterium | reverse complement strand
CGTCCTTGTTGTTGACCTCTTTGTCGCCGTTGAAATCGTATTTGGGATCGTATTCCGACGTGCCGGTCGAAACGTATCTGAACAGCGCCACAACGTCCTTGTTGTCCGCTTCGCCGTCGCCGTTGCAGTCGCCTTTGACCGTATCTTCCGCGGGTTCCGTTTCCGATCCTTCGGGGTCTGTTTCGGGGTCGGTCCCGGGCTCGCCGGTTTCCGTTCCGGTTTCTTCCGTATCATCCGTGTCAGACGATACTTCTTCGGAGACCGGTCCGGACTCTTCCGTTTCCGGATCGGACGGAGCGTTCAGAACTTCGGCTATGGATCTTCCGGCGGAGACAGCGTCTTTGCTCGTCTTGGACAGGATTATATCGTGCAGATACATACAGTCGCCGTCCGCAAGCGCTTTGGCAAAGAAGTCTATGCGTAAAGACGTGATGTTCCCCGTCCATTTTGTCAGCTCCGAGGCGTCAAACGTAAGATATTCAAACTGTCCCGTCCGCTTTGTGTAGTTTACTGCGCTCTGACCTTTTTCCGGCATGTTGCCGTTGCACTGACAGTATATCTCGCTGTAATATTCTTCCTCCGAGCAGGTCTTTGGGATCATGTATACGAGTGTGATATATTTATAATCGTCCGCGCTCGCCTTTCCGGGTATAGCGTCGTAATTGAGAAATACCCACGGGTCCGCGTTTTCCGCTGTTTCGCTTGCCGTCATTTTCAGACATCCGTCTTCCCAGCCGTACGTCGATTCGTTGTTGAGGATGACAAGCGCGTCAACGTATGATTTTTTCGGAAACGTTACGTGAGCCTGATCGTCCGGCTTTTCCGTCGTATCCTGTCCCGTCGTACCGTTTAAAGCTTCCGCTGTGGACTTGCCCGCCGCGTTCGCTTCCGCTTCTGTCTTTGACAGGATTATATCGTGCAGATACATACAGTCGCCGTTTACGAGAGCTTTTGCAAAGAAGTCTATGCGCAGCGACGTTATCGTACCGGTCCATTTGCTCAGAGCCGACGCGTCAAACGTGACGTATTCAAACTGTCCCGTCCGCTTTACGTAAGCCACGGCGCTTTGTCCGCTCTCCGGGAAATTGCCGCTGCACTGACAGTAAACCTCGCTGTAATATTCTTCCTCCGAGCAGCTGTTCGGGATCTTGTAAACGTAGGTGATATATTTGTAGTCGTCCGCGTTTGCCGTGCCGGTTATCGCCTGATAATTAAGATATATCCACGGGTCCGCTGTTTCGGCTATTTCGCTTGCCGTCATTTTAAGACATTCGTCTTCCCAGCCGTACGCAGCTTCGTTTATAAGAGCTACAAGCGACGTTACGTAGGATATTTTGGGAAACGTTACGTGCGTGGGATCGTCCGGCTCATCCGGGATCTCGGGTTCTGTCTCGGTCTCCGTTTCCGACTCGGTCGCCGTCGGATCGTTTAAAGCGTCAGCTATTGATCTGCCGGCTTCGTCTCCTTCGTCCGCCGATTCGGACAGGATTATATCGTGCAGATACATACAGTCGCCGTTTATAAGCTTCTTTGCAAAGAAGTCTATGCGCAGCGTCGTCACCGTGCCGGTCCATTTAGTCAGCGCCGACGCGTCAAACGTGACGTATTCATACTGTCCGGTCCGTTTTACCTCCGCCGAGGTGCTTTGACCGCCCTCGGGAAGATTGCCGTTGCACTGGCAGTATATCTCGCTGTAGTACTTTTCTTCCGAGCAGGTCTCCGGGATCTTGTAAACGCAGGTGATATATTTGTAGTCGTCCGCGTTCGCCTTGCCGGTTATAGCCGCGTAGTTCAGGTATACCCACGGGTCCGGATTTGACGCAATATTGTTTGCCGTCATTTTAAGGCATTTGTCTTCCCAGGCGTACGTCGCCTCGTTGGCAAGAGCGACAAGCGACGTTACGTACGCTTTTTTGGGAAACGTTACGTGCAGCGGATCTTTTATCTCAACGGGAAGCTCTACCTCGCCCTGTTTCTGCCTCTGCGGACCGAACGCGAGTATCATTGAGTTGTTTACCGTAAGCTCGCTTCCGCCCGCGGGCGTGTTGACTACTTTGTAAGACGAATACGTATTGTCTTCCGCGACTATCATCGTGGACGATTTGCCGCCGTCAACGATGAACGCTTCGTAAAGATCAAGGTCTTTTACAAGCTGTTTCAGCCTCGCGGTCGTGCCGCCTGCGCCGCCCTTGTTCCTGCCGTCCATCGTCAGCATTATTATCTTGCCGTTTCTGTCGTAACCGAGCAGAGTCGTGGGGTAACCGTTTTCCAGATACGTTTCCTGGAAAACGCCGTTTTTTACGTAAACTATGTTGCCTCCTATGCACTGTTTGACTCTCTGCCAGTAGTCGTCTTTTCCGTTGCGCTCATGCATTTTTACCGTGAAATTGATTATATCTCCCACGGCGTAATCCTTAACGGAATCCGTCTTTGTTCCGCGGACGGTTATTACCATCTGCTTCTCGGTGATCTTCGGAGCGCTTGAAGCCGAGTCGGGGCCGTATACGGCTTTAATTGAACCGGTCACGTCCGCGCCGTGACACATTTTATAATCTTTGTCAAATTCTATGAGATATTCGTAGGCGTCGTCAAGCGCAAAATCGTTGAAGCTGCCCATAAGTCTGTCCGTATACATGACTATGGCGTTGTTCGCGGGCAGACGGTTTATGCCGTCCACGCTTACGGTCTTGTTCTTTGTGACGTTTTTCATATTTATCTCGGCGTAAGGCTGGCCGAGCGTGGGAACGTAATCATCCGTTATGCCGAAGGACCACGCGGCGCCGGGATACGGCGTTTCCTGTTCCATATGCTGAGTCGTGTATATCTCGCCGTCTATTATGTTGAAGGCTCTTGATACCGTCAGTTCTTTTTTGACAACGGCGTCCGAACACCCCTGAAAGGTCGTGTTTCTGCCTTCTATGCGGGACCAGGAGGAGCCCTGCATCCACATATCGCCGTTTATGGCGGCTATCGCCGTTTTGTCGGCGTGGTTGGCGTTATACTGCTTTGTTGTGTTCGTTGTAGTGGAATAACTGTAATTCACACGCACGTGGTTGTTGTAATACGCCGTTTCAAGATACAGATCGCGCTGTGCAAGATCGAACGTGACGACGTTTATGTGCTGTTTGTTGTACGTCGGTGTGCTTGCGTTCGTGTTTATCTCCGCCCAGGTAACGCCTTTGTAAAGCGTTTTTTCCGTGTGCGACGTTTCGCCCGTTATCGTTTTTACCTGCGCGGCGGACACTGCCGCGGAAAAGACGAACAGGATCGCCAAAGCAAGTGATATTACCCTGATGTTTTTCATTCCGGTGCCTTTCTTTTTATTGATGTTTATTTTCTGAACAGCCCTAAGAAGCCTTTCTTTTTGGGCTGCATTTCTATCATCCGGTTGAATTTTTCTTTAAGCGCAAAGTCTTTGGAAAACGCCGTTTCCGCGTCGAGCTTGAGCTGCTCCAGCTTCTTTGAATTCAGCTTGTGTACCTTTTCGGATACGGTCTGCAGCTCGTCCGCGCCGAGAGCGGTGAAGACAAAGTGCAGAAACGTGCAGAAATCCGAATAATCGCTCGCGCGCTTGCTCTGCGACAGCCATTCGTCGCAGAAGCACGACGTGAATTCCTTCGTCTGCTCCACGTTCATGCGGAAAAGTCCGTAAATATACGGTATCTCCTCCGCTTCCGCGTTTTCCGCGAAGATCGGCAGCATCCACGCCTGGTACGTTTCCGCCTCGTGCTCCGTAAGGCACGTCAGGTCTATCTGTTCCTTTTCCGTAATGGAGGACAGGTTCGGTTTCGCGTCGTGGTAATCCTTTCTGTTGTTTATGCCGGCGACGACCGCGCCGAAAGCAAGACAGAGAAGTTTGCCCGTAAGCTCTTTGCCGCGTATGACGCACTCGTATTCGCAGATGTTGTTTATCGCCTTTTCCGCTTCCTTGTTCGGCTTGTTCAGCTTTATTCCGGAAAGCAGACCGGATACGGCCTCGTCGGAAATATCCGTTACCAGTTTTTCGGATAACAGAATGCCGAAAACGAGCTCCTGTGCGTCTTTTATGTTTTCCGGCTTCTTTGATCTGTAATTGCCGTAGTATTCGTCAAGCGTTTCCGGCAGATATCTTTCCGCGTATTCGGACGACGCGGTAAAGTATTCCGAATAATGCTCGGAGACGAGCTGGCTCGTTTCCTTAACGTCGTACGAGGTTATCATCTGATGCAGCGTTGCGCGCATAAGATCGTATTTTTCCGCGGCGGCAAGGAAGTTGAAAAGCTCTCTTCTGCGCTCTTTCATGTGCGCGGCCGCCTGCTCCGAAAACGCCGTGGTGAGGTTGACCTGGATCGCAAGGCCGTCCTTCATGCCGTCCGTCGTGGCTTCAAGGTTCTCCTCAACGGTACAGAAGCGGTTTACGTCGTCAACAAACAGCGAAAGCGCGTGATCCGACGCCGCCTTGTCCGTGCCGCAGGCGTATCTTTCCTTCATAACGCTTGAAAGGAAGCCGCCTATCTTTTCCGCGGGCATAAGACATTCGTAACTTGACGCGTGGCTGTGTATGTATTCGGATATTAAAGATACTATGAAATCCGCTTTCCATTCAACGTGCTGATATCCCGCCACCCACAACAGCGCTTTGCGGCTCTTTTCGCTCATCAGCTCGTCCACTATCTTTATGTCGCAGAAAGCGGTGAGCTTTTTGATGTTTTCAAAAAACGCGCTGAAGCTGCCGGAGGTGATATCCCGCGCTATCATCGCTATCGGCACGGAATCCACCGCAAGCGATCTGAAACCGTTCTGCAGTATGTACGACGCGTCTTTGTAAACGGCGGACATATAGCTCAGCACTTTTGTTATATATGAATTGCCGAAGCCGAGTATCGCCTCGCTGACGCTGCACATAGCTTCAAACAAAAGCAGCTTGCCGCCGTAGCGCGCGTGTCTGCCGGAATATTCGGCAATGCGGTCGAATTCCGCTTCGGAAACGGCTCTGAAAGCGTCGCCGGTATCCGTATAGCAGTTTGACGCGCGGCTCATAAGGTACGCCGGACAGAGCGCGGGCGTTACTTTATCCGTATCGCAGAACTGCTCTATGTAAGCGTGGAAAACCTTTAAAAGCGCGTAGTTGTGGAGCATTGTCTCCTCAAGGAACGCAAAAAAGTCAACGTCTTCCTGATATACGCCGGGATCGAAGCATTCTCCGGTCGTAAGATCGAATACGAAAAATCCGTCGTTTTCATAAAAGCTTCTGTCGTACGCCGTGCATTTTGCCACAACGCCGCAGATATCCACGTCCGCGGTGCGCGGATCGTACGCGTACGTGGAAAAGGATACCTTTTTCGCGTAGGAAAGCGGCAGCGCGTAGTTGAGCGCGGATATCCATAATACCGTATTTTCCTGCTCGTCGCAGATTATTATCCTGCGCTTTGTTTCGTCCTTGTGCATGAGCGCCCACAGCATGCTTCTGAATATATCGAAGTTACCGGGAACGGATAAGAATTTCATCACTTTGTTTATCGTTACCTCGGTGCCCGTCTGCAGTACCGGCGCTCCCATGTAGCCGACGCCGGAAACGGAGTTGACCGCGTCCGCCGCCGCGGCGGTCAGAAACGACGGAGAGCCGATGAATTCACACGGGTAAACGCCCGAATCCTCATCGGAGAAGAGGATGGAATGGCTGATATGGTTCATATCGCCTTCTGCGTCGCGGCCGAGGCATGAGGAACGGCTTACCGCGCAGGAGCCGCCTTTATATCTGTAAGTATACGATACCGGCATAAGCGCGATTATACGTTCCGAATATTCCGGATTTACCGTGTCAAGATCCGGCGCGGCGTAGCTGTACAGCAGTTCTCCGAATTCATTCTGCTTGGGAAAATCCCTGTCTGAGCTTAAAACGCCGAAGCCGGCGCCGCCTCCGTACAGGCCGCATTTGCGGTACGTATGTACTATCTGATGAAAGCTCATTTTTAGTTCTCCTTTTTTATACACGAAATTATTGCATATTTTCTTAGATTACATCTTATCACAATAAAACAAAAAAAGCAATAGAATTATAAAAATTTATCAAAAGATATTCTAATACTTGATTTATTAACATTATGGGCGTATAATTCTCGTATAGGGTAACGAGAATTATCCGAACCACGTTTTCGGACGGCATCTCGCCGCTCCTGCTTCGTTAAACCCCTTGCTGTTACGTATAGTAGCACCTGCGGGCTTTGCCTCGCAGGAACAACGATCTGTTCGTCCGAAAATCCT
>JAFSYU010000011.1 GCA_017443595.1 Clostridia bacterium | reverse complement strand
TAGGATTTTCGGACGAACAGATCGTTGTTCCTGCGAGGCAAAGCCCGCAGGTGCTACTATACGTAACAGCAAGGGGTTTAACGAAGCAGGAGCGGCGAGATGCCGTCCGAAAACGCGGTTCGGATAATTCTCGTTACCCTAAGTTATAAAGACGTCAGTATGCGATCACACCATACACAGCGAGTCCGCCGGTGATATGGAATGTAACTGTCATGGCAATTTCATCATCATCCAGAAGGATATTGAATGCTCCGCCGGGTTGGACCTTAACAACAGCAAGCTTTCTGCCGCCGGCTGCCGCTACGCCAAGCGTTGCGGGAACTGACACAGTGGTGGGAAGAGACGAGAATCTACCGCCGTTCATCTGACCGAGGTCAACTCTGATCGCGCCGAGAACCGTTGCTCCTTGAGAAGCCGCCGCCGCGTTGAGGACGGCAAAAGCCGCGGAGTTGTTATTAGCCGTGGCGTCGGAAACGCGTACGAAAGGCGTTCCGGAAATTCCGGCAAGAGCTCTGATAGCGTCAGCGTCCATTCTTACTGCAAATCCTTGGAATCCCGTAACTGAGTAACTGCCTGAGATCTGAGATCTGATCACTACACCGCCGACGCTGATCGTGCTTGTAGACTCGGCAGTCCCCTGTGAATCAGGAGATGACGGTGACGTTGATGAAGATGACGGCGTCTGTACAAACGTATCCGCCGCTCTGCCGAATCTTATCATAGCCTTTACAAGCTCTCCGAGTCCGTCTGCGGTCTCGCCCTGCATTGCGGCGGCGTACGATTCAACGCTGTAGTTTATTGTACTGCTTATCGCGTTATTGCCTTCGTAAACGACCGCGTGTATGACCGCGCCCATCTTATCTACCGGCATATTTATATAGCAAACGTAATTGCCGTTTGAAGCGGCGGTTACGGTCGCGTCGTAAGTATCGGTGCCGTCGTCTACGGTGTATTTAACGCTTATATCGTCCGCGATCGCCGCGTTTTCGAGCTTTGAGAATTTTAACCTTATCGCCACGTCGCCTTCAAGTCTGAGACTCGCCGCGGTCCATTTCACTTTCTTTTCACCGCTTGTCATGGCTGTTATCTTCTGATCTACCTGCGTGAGACTGAGAGCCGCACTTGTATCGGAGCCTAAAGCGAGCTGCTGCGCGGTAAGACCGGCGGTCGCAAGGTTGTTCGTTTTGTAGTTCAGATACTCCTGGGCCGCCGCGCCGTATCTTAACATATCGACCATAAGCGTTTTAAGTTCGCCGGTCGCATTGGTAGAGCTGAGTTGATTGAGACAGTACTGTTTTACCGAATAAGTCATTTCACTGGAAACAGTCGTTTCGCCGTACGTCACGGAAAGCGTCGCCGTAACGTCGTCCGTCATCTGCTGCGGTTCTATGCCCTTGAATTTGTATACGGCATAGCTGTCCCCCGCGGAACTGCTGTCGACGCCGACCGTTTCTTTACCGTTGAAGTTGAATTTCACGGAAACGTTCGCCGCGCCCGCAAGATCGGACTTATTGACCTTGAAGTTGATGTCTGTGACCTCGCCTGAATCAAGAGATAAACTTGCGCTTGAGAATACGGGATTTCCGGTATACGGTATGCCTGTTCCCATGGCGTTCGTGCCGCTGATCGCCGGCGCACTCCCTTTTAAACTTCTGTATACGTTGTTGCCGTATTGATTGCTTTCCGTCGCCAGCGCCGATACCGGCAGCAGGCTGATGCAAAGGATCGCTGCAAGCAAAACCGACATCAAACGATTTTTCATATTTTTTACCTCTGAATAGCTCATATTTTTTATTTATTATAGCACTATTGTGTGAATTTTTCAGCCGTTAAACGGTACAAAATACGTCTTTTTTGTTTTCAACTGTTTTCGTGTCCCGAAAACGAAAAGAAAACGCCTTTTGCCGCGGCAGGCAAGAGACGTTTCTTTTGCCGCAAATGAACCCGCAGGACTTTTCATAACGCCCGATCTTTTTCAGGATTTCCCGGTACGCGTCCATATCAGTGACGGAAAAATCCGCAAGGAACGGATATCATTGAAAGGACCTTCTTTTGGCAAACAAAAGACGGTTCTTTTATGTTCTTAACGCTCGAAATCACAAAGAATATTTCTGCGTGTTACATCGCCTCATCGTACTTTTAGAGCGTACAATGATACGGTTATAAATTGTCATCTTTTAACCGACGCCGCTTTCTTTTTTAATATAACGATGATAACGACCGCGATGATGACGGCTGCTGCTGCGGGGATTATAATGAACAGCGGATTGAATTTACCCGGGTTTTTGACGTCTTTATCGCCGGTATCCTGCTTTTTCGTCTCGGGAGCGTCTGTCACCGCGTCCGTTACGGTCTGCGTATCGGTCTCAGTTTCGGTTTCGGCTTCCGTCCCGGTTTCCGTCTGCGTCTCCGTTACGGCGCTCTGTTTTTTGTATATCATGTCCGAATACATATCCCGCGGGTCGTCCGTATAGCCCTTGATCCACGCTATATCGACGTATTCGTCAGCCGGCGCGCCATCCGGGAAAGCGACGATGCCGAGGTCTACTATAAAGTGCGTCCAGCCGTCCTCGCCTTCCATATCGAACAGCACGACGTGCCATTCGCCGTCGTTGCCGACCGTTTCCGTATAGAAGTAATCGGGATCGATATACTCCGTGAACATGTTGCGGTACACAATGCCGAGTTCTTCAACGTGCGGGGAAGAGGTGCGGTATTTGACCGCCACGGTGCTTACGTTGTCCGCAAGCATGCGTCCCGGGATAAAGTAGAAGTACGGTATGCCATCTCCTTCGCCGGGATAAAATCTTAAAAACGCCTCTCCGTTTTCCTCCGTGCGCTCAGCGCGGGCGTTTTCCGTTTTTATCGCGTCCGTTACAGCCTCAAGGCTCATGTCCGCGAACGTGAGAAGCCCGTATCTCTGCTCGTTTTCATCAAGACCCGTGTAATTTATGACCTCGCCTTCAACGTTGTCCGGCTTGCCGGTAAAGGTTATTCTTGCAAAATACTCGTTCAGCTTCATGGAATACTGACCGCCTATGCCGTGGCAGAACAGAAGCTGCCAGACCTCGCCCGTGGCGTATGAATCGCCGTTCAGAGCGAGTACAAATGCGTAATTGAGCTGATCTCCGTTCTGCGGCGCTCTGTCCGTCAAGCCGAGCAGAGACTGCGCGCGAAGACGTATTTCATACGTTACGGTCTCGTTTCTTCTGTCGTATATACCCATGAAGTCCGTTCCGGCTTCGGGCAGATACTGTCCCGCCCAGCTTTCAACAAGCAGATGCCCGTCCTCGCTGTTCACGCCGAAGCCTATTTCGTTATAGCTTTTGTCCTTGCCTGTCGCCTCCGGGTCGGCAAAACCGAGCTGCAGGCAGTTTGCGTTATACAGGAGTATACTGCTGCCGTAATCCGTCTCAGGGTCGCAATGGTATCCGTTGACCGGATGCACCGTGAATGCGATATAAAGATATGTTCCGTCCCAGCCCCAGTACGCGTCGAGTATGTTGTTTTCCGTCGAGTCTATAAACTTTTGGAACGAGTTTTCGCTTGTTTTGCCGAACGCCGCTTTTGACATATACGGCATATAGTTTTCAAACGGCAGGTATTCGTCTTCACCTATTACGCCGTCGATCTTCGGCACGTTTGCAAGGAACGGCACGTCCCATCTGATATCGCGCTCTCCCGCCTCACAACTCAGGATCTCCTCTATGCGATCCGCGTCATATACAAGGACTCCGTTATCCGTGCGTATGGCAAAAGCGGAAAGAGCAAGCGCCGCGGCGAGCGTAACGATGCATGCAAGCGTTATGAACAGTTTCTTCATGGCTATCCTCCGGTTATTATTTAGTACTTTGTTATCTCTGAATCTTTACACTCGGATAAAGACGTTTGAACTTGATCATTGCGTTATCCGGATCTCAAGTCTTTACGCAAGACTTCTGCGTGCCGAAGCGGAAAGGCAGGGCACGACGAGGCAATATCGTGTGTATTCGGATCGTCCGTTTCCATTATACTGCAAAGCAGGACAAATGTCAAGACATGGAATAGGGATATTATATAACCGTTGATAAGCGGGAAGAGTGTTTTATTTCCTAACGGCTCCGTTCGTCCGGCAAACTGCGAATACCATATTCAATTTTCGGAATGCAAAATGGGTACATGATCTTTTTATTTCACTGCTTTTTCAGTTTTTGAAAAAGCGAGAAAAACGGAGAAAAACGAAGAAAACCGGCGAAAAATGCCGGTTTTCTTGTGCCGATCTTTTTAGACCACGCGCCTTGTGATTAACGCGTGAAAACACAAAAGTGAAAAAAAGATAAAAAATCTGATTTTATACGGTCTGATATTCATCGTTAAACCAAACCGCTTGAAATCGCAAAAAATGAAATCGCGGCGTCCGTTCCCCACGAATCGCTGTTCGCGATTCGCCGGGGACCCCGACGGAAAGCCGCGGTGAAATCCTCGGACTTCGTCTTCGGATGAAATCGAGCGTTGCACGCTCGGTGAAATTAAATCCGTCCTCTTTCTCTCATCCGCGTCGAGCGGATTTCATCGTGCAGCGATTTCATCCACGCAGTGGATTTAACCCGTCCGTAATAGGGGTTCCCCGTTGTGAATGAAGTGAGCAACGGGGGTTCCCGTAAGGACGGATTTAGTTGAAAACCGGGGCTCTTCTTGGATTTTGCAAGGCAAGAGTGCAGCCGTTTTTCCAGGTTGCTATATGACCGCTTGCGGTGCCCGAAAAAATCTTCGCGTCGCTGCCGCGACTTTGCTTGATTTTTTTCGACCGCTGCGCTTTCCTCGCCTTGCTTATTCCTCCCCCGGAGGCGCAAGGCTCGTCAACAGTCACCGCTAAAAACAGTCCCCCGGACTGTTTTCTTAACGCTGCTTCGAGCCCCGTATATATAATTTTGTTGCTGAATCAGAAAAGACGCCGTACGGCGTCTTTTCTGATTCAGAGCGGAATACGGGGCTCTTCTTGGATTTTGCAAGGCAATTTGCAAAAACTTGAACGTGCTTGCCTTGCAAAATCCTTCGGTCACCGCTAAAAACAGTCCCCCGGACTGTTTTCTTAACGCTGCTTCAAGCCCCGTATATAAACTACGAAGAAAACAACGGAGAGGCAAATGCCTCTCCGTTGTCCTCTTGGAGCGGAATACGGGGCTCGAACCCGCCACATTCGCCTTGGGAAGGCGACGCTCTACCATATGAGCTAATTCCGCAGAATCACCCCGGTTTACCCGGGGTGTGCTTCTTCTTATTTGTATTTGCGCTTTCTTGCAGCCTCAGACTTCTTTTTGCGTCTTACGCTGGGCTTTTCATAGCATTCTCTTTTGCGAAGCTCTGTCATTATGCCGGATCTTGCGCAGGCTCTCTTGAATTTCTTCAGAGCGCTGTCAAGCGATTCATTCTCTTTTACTCTGACTTCTGCCATTATTTCTTTCCCCCCCTTCGCATAAGAGCATAAATTACTTTGCTATTATACATTCAGTTTTATGATTTGTCAAGTATATTTTGAGATTTTTTTCTTGTTTTTGAAAAAAATCAACGTATAGATAGCATTATTTTACTATGAGGTTGATTATTCTTCCCGGAACGTAGATCTCTTTGACTATCTGCTTTCCGTCAAGCTGGGCGGCGAATTTGCCGGACTCTTTGACGGCGGCGACCGCGGCGTCCTTGTCCGCGTCCGCGGGGATGACCACCGTTCCGCGCGACTTGCCGTTGAACTGCACGCCTATCTCCACCGTGCTGTCAATGGTCTTTTCCTCGTCGTATTCGGGCCACGGAGTGACGGCGAGCAGGGTCTTATGACCTAAGCTCTCCCACATTTCCTCGGTCAGATGCGGAGCAAACGGTGAAAGCAGCTTTATAAACGTTTCAACGTCGAATTTCGTTATTGCGCCGACCTTGCCGAATTCGTTTATAAGCGTCATCAGCGCGGCTATCGCCGTATTGTATTTCATGGCTTCTATATCGTCGCCGACTTTGCGTATCGTCTTATGGACAAGGCTTTCAATCGCCGCGTCCTCTTCCTTTGCCGTCATTATATCGGTCAGGGAAGCGACTCTTTCAAGGAATCTGCGGCAGCCTTTTACGGAGTCGTCGTTCCACGGAGCCGCGGCGGTGTAGTCGCCCATGAACAGAACGTAAGTGCGCAGCGTATCCGCGCCGTATTTTTCCACTATGTCAAGCGGGTCTATGACGTTGCCGGCGGACTTGCTCATCTTGTTTCCGTCCGGACCTAAGATAAGTCCCTGATACGAGCGCTTCGCGTACGGCTCTTTTGTGTTGACCTCGCCTATGTCGTATAAGAATCTGTGCCAGAAACGGGAGTAGAGCAAATGGCGCGTGACGTGCTCCATGCCGCCGTTGTACCAGTCTACCGGCATCCAGTATTTCATCTTTTCCGGATCGGCAAAGGCTTTATCATTATGCGGATCTGTGAAGCGCAGGAAATACCAGGAAGATCCCGCCCACTGCGGCATCGTGTCCGTTTCGCGCTTGGCGTCGCCGCCGCACTTCGGGCATTTGCAGTTTACGAACGATTCAATGCGTGCAAGCGGCGACTGTCCGTCCGTTCCCGGTTCAAAGTTTTCAACGTCCGGCAGTACGAGCGGAAGCTCTTCGTAAGGAACGCCCACCGTTCCGCACTTAGGGCAGTGGATGAGCGGTATCGGCTCGCCCCAGTATCTCTGGCGGTTGAACGCCCAGTCCTTCATCTTGTACTGAACGCCCTTTTTGCCTATTCCTTTTTCGCCTAAATATTCGAGCATCGCGGCGATACTGTCTTTTTTGTTGTCGTACTGATTTAAGAAATCGGAGTTTATCATCCTGCCGTCGCCGGTATACGCTTCTTTTTCTATGTCTCCGCCTTCTATTACCTGGATTATGTCTATGCCGAATTTTTTTGCAAATTCATAGTCGCGCTGATCGTGCGCCGGAACAGCCATTATGGCGCCGGTGCCGTAGCCCATCATGACGTAATCCGCTATGAATATGGGTATTTTCTTGCCGTTTACCGGATTTACGGCGCACAGACCGTCAAGCTTGACGCCGGTTTTGTCCTTTACGAGCTGCGTGCGCTCAAATTCCGTCTTTTTGGCGCATTCCGCGCGGTACGCTTCCACGTCCGCCCAGTTTTTGATCATATCCTTATGCTTGTCGAGCGTCGGATGTTCGGGAGCTATGACCATGAACGTGACGCCGTAGAGCGTGTCGCATCTCGTGGTATATATTTCAAGCTTGTCGTCCGTGCCGTCAAGCGTGAAATCGACGAAAGCGCCGGTGGATTTGCCTATCCACGTGATCTGCTGCTGCTTTATGCTGTCCGGATAATCGACCTCGTTCAAGCCGTCAAGCAGTTTATCCGCGTACTGCGTTATTTTAAGATACCATACGTCTTTCGGCAGCTGTATGACGTCGCTGTGGCAGACGTCGCATTTGCCGCCCTGCGAATCCTCGTTTGACAGTACGACCTTGCAGTGCGGGCAGTAGTTTACGAGAGTTTTCGCACGGAAAACGAGCCCGTTGTCGAACATTTTAAGGAATATCCACTGCGTCCATTTGTAGTAATCGGGCAGGGAAGTGGATATCTCGCGGCTCCAGTCAAATGAAAAACCTATTTTCTTCATCTGATCCTTGAAATGATCCACGTTCTTTGTCGTTATGACGTGCGGATGCGTATTAGTCTTTATCGCGTAGTTTTCCGCGGGCAGACCGAAGCTGTCGAACCCCATCGGGAACAGCACGTTATATCCCTGCATCCTGCGCTTGTGCGATACGACGTCAAGTCCGGAGTAAGCCTTTATATGACCTACGTGCATACCGGCGCCCGACGGATACGGGAATTCCACCAGAGCGTAGAATTTAGGTTTTTTGCTTTTGTCTTCTGCGCGGAAAACGCCTTTTTCTTCCCATATTTTCTGCCATTTAGGTTCAATTATCTTATAATCGTATTTCATTTTCTTATTCCTCTGTACTATCTATAGGTGATTTGTCCTGCCAAAGTCTGTCAAGCTTATAAAACTCGCGCGCGCTGCCCGAGAATATATGGACTATTACGACGCCGTAATCTAAAACGTACCATTCGCCGCCGGGCACTCCGTCCGTGTGAAGAGGTTTGAGCCCCGCCTCGCCTAACTTGTATTCCACCTCGTCCGCCAGTGCTTTGACGTGCGTGGTGGACGTTGCGTTTGCTATAACGAAATAATCCGTTACGACGGTCTTATCCCTAACGGGTATTATCTCAATATTTTTTGCAAGTTTTTCGTCAAGTATTTGCTTTACTTCCTCTGCAATTTCGTTTGAAGTTGCGTTTGTCAGGTCAAGTTTTTTTTCTTCTGTCATTTTCTTTACCTCCGTATCGTACGTCAGACGCGTAAGACTGTGGGCGGGATAACCTTTTTCTTCAATATGTTTAAGCTGCCGCCCGCATAATTCCGTAAATATTTTATTTATTCTTTCTATTGTTATTTCCCCGGAGTATATTTCGGCGCGCATGGCTTTACACGCTTCATATTCTCTGTTGGGCTCTATGAAATCCGATAAGAACAGTATCTTATCGCACAGGCTCATGCCGGGAGAGCCGGTGCAGTGGTATTGTATCATATCGAATATCTCTTTGTCAATACCGAAAAGCTTTTTTGCAAGCACCGCGCCCGACAGCTGATGAAGCGTCACCGGGACGGTGTAATAGTCCGGCAAAGGCTCGATGCCCGCTTCTTTTACAAGAGCAAACTGTTCTTCTATGCTCATTTCTTTTGATATATCGTGGCACAGTCCGGCGCGTATCAGCTTTGCGATATCCGCCTCCGGCAGACCGAGCGCGTCACCCAGCTCCTCCGCGGTTTCCGCCACGCCTATGCTGTGCTCGTATCTTTTCTTTGAAAGCTTATTATATATATATTCTTTTATTTCGGCGTTTTTTGCGCCGTACAGATCGTTTTCTTTTATATATTCGCTGACGCTGTCCGTTAAATAATGCGAAGCGTCTTTTCCTTCTCTTAAAAGCCTTCTTACGTCCGTTGACGAAGCTATGACTGCGTCGTTTTCGCAGACGTAACATAATGCGCCGAATTTTTTTTCATACTCGAGCTTTTTTGCCGTAAGTTCCGCTCCGTCAGTTCCCGTTCTCGTTAAACACCAGACTTCGCAGAGCGAAAATATCTGTGCCGGTTCGCGCCAGTGATCAAGCGATAAGAACATATCCGAGCCGACGAGAAAGCAGAGAGTATCTCCGCTTTCCTTGAAGTGCTTTAGAGTCAAATAAGTATAGCTTACGCCGCCTTTTTGTATCTCGTAGTCGGATACTTCTATTTTCGGCTCGTCGGAGAACGCGAGCTTCAGCATCCGTATCCTCGCCTGCGGATCGTCGTCCTTTGCCGTGGGCTTGTGAGGCGATACCAGGCTGGGCATTATAAGCAGTCTGTCAAGCTTTGCCGCGGATAAGAAGTATTTTGCCGCGGCGATATGTCCGTTGTGCGGCGGGGAAAACGCGCCGCCGTATATACCTGTTCTCATTACGGGAGTATTATCCTTTTTTCTCTGCGCTTTTTGTCCTGTGTTTCTCTGTATAAAATAAACCTGTTGCCGACGACCAAAACGACGTCCGCGCCCGTTTTCTCCGCAACTATATCCGCCGCCTCGCGGCTCGTATACTGAGAATTTTCCAAAACGGATATTTTAACAAGCTCGTGCGCGGTCAGCGCGTCGCTTATCTGCTTTACCATATTATCGGATATTTCGTTTTTGCCTATCTGAAATATCGGCTGGATCTTGCTGCCGAGATTTTTTAAAAAGGCCCTTTGTTTTGAATTCAACATATTATACCTTTCAGCTTTTCGCAAAACGCGTACAGCGCTCTGCCTCTGTGCGATACTTTGTTTTTTTCATCCGGCGTCGCCTCCGCGAAAGTTTTGTTAAGATCCGTGCTGTAAAACACGGGGTCGTAACCGAAGCCGTCTTCACCCCGGCGCTGTCTTAATATGACGCCGGGAGCTTCGCCGCGCGCGGTGACGGTCTTTCCGTCCGGGAATACGGCGCTCATCACGCAGACGAATTTCGCCGTCCTTTTTTCATCCGGCACGTTTTCAAGCTCTTTAAGAAGTTTATCTATATTCGCCTGATCGCCGCCCCCGGAATATCTTGCGGAGTATACGCCGGGCGCACCGTCTAACGCGTCTACGCAAAGCCCCGAATCGTCCGCCACGCCTATATATCCGAGCTTTGCCGGGGCGGAGGCTTTTATAACGGAGTTTTCTTCAAACGTTGTGCCGTTTTCTTCAATTTCGTCATAAATCCCGGCGTCTGTAAGCGACAAAACTTCGCAGTCAGGCATAAGAGAGGACAGTATTTTTTTTAGTTCTTCTATCTTCTTTTTATTTTTTGACGCAAGTACGAATTTCATTATTCAAATAACGCGTTTATAAAGTCGGCTGCGACAAACGGCTGCATATCGTCCGCTTTTTCGCCTACGCCTATGAATTTTACCGGTATGCCTAACTCGTCTTTTACGGATATGACTATACCGCCCTTTGCCGTGCCGTCAAGCTTAGTAAGCACAAGACCCGTTATATCCGCCGTGTTGCTGAATTCCTTAGCCTGTATAACGGCGTTCTGTCCCGTCGTCGCGTCAAGCACTAAAAGCGTTTCACGCGCGGCGTCCGGCAGTTCTTTTCCCACAACGCGGTTTATTTTTGATAATTCGTCCATCAAATTCTTTTTGTTGTGAAGTCTTCCCGCGGTGTCTATTATGAGCACGTCCGCGCCTCTCGCCTTTGCGGCGGCTGCGGCGTCGTAAACGACGGACGCGGGATCGGAACCTTCTTCATGCTTTATCATATCAACGCCTATGCGGTCAGCCCAGATACCGAGCTGATCTATCGCGGCGGCGCGGAACGTGTCCGCGGCGGCGAGCATTACTTTTTTGCCCTGACCTTTAAGATAATTTGCTATTTTTGCAATAGACGTGGTCTTGCCCACGCCGTTTACTCCGATGACGAGTATGACGGCGGGCTTTGTTGACAGATCGAGCGGCGCTCCGTCGTCTATCATTTCCGCTATAACGTCTTTTAAGGCGTTGTAAGCGTCCTCGCTTTCCGTTATCCTGTTTTCCTGTATGCGGCGTCTGAGTTTTGCTATTATTTTTTCGGTCGTCTCAACGCCTACGTCGGACGTTATAAGTATTTCTTCAAGCTCTTCAAGCAGGTCCTCGTCCACTTTTCTCATGGATATGAAAAGGTCGTGCACCTTACCGAAAAGCGCGTCTTTTGTCTTTTTCAGCCCGTTTTTAAGTTTTTCAAAAAATCCCATGATGTTATTCCAGCTTTCCCAACTTTTCTTCTATTTCGTTTATGTCAACGGACAAAACCTTTGTAATGCCCTTTGTCGGCATCGTGACGCCGTACAGCTTTTCCGCGACTTCCATCGTGCCGCGTCTGTGAGTTATCATTATGAACTGTGTTTTGTCACGCGTTTCTTTGATATATTGCGCAAAACGGTCAACGTTCACCTCGTCAAGCGCCGCTTCTATCTCGTCAAGCATGATGAACGGCGTGGGGTTGACCTCAAGCAGAGCAAGATATATCGCTATGGCGACAAACGACTGCTCGCCGCCGGAGAGGAGCGATAAGCTCTTTATTATCTTTCCGGGAGGCGCTACGTTTATATCAATGCCGGATTCAAGAACGTTGTCCGGATCACGCAGGACGAGCTCCGCCGTACCGCCGCCGAAAAGACGCTTGAAGACCTGACCGAAATGAAGGTTTATATTCTCAAACGCGCGTACAAAGCCCGTTTTCATCTCGTTATCAAGCTTTTCTATTATTTCAAGCAGGTCCGTTTCAGACGACGTAAGGTCGGCTATCTGCGCCGTCAGTTCGTCGTGCTGTTTTTTGACCTCCTGATATTCTTCAATAGCGGAGACGTTTACGTGACCGAGCGCGCGTATCCTGCCTTTAAGCTCCGTCTGGCGCTTGTAATGCTCAGGCCTGTTGCTTTCCGTTATCTCCGGGCAGTTGTATTCAACGGCTTTTTCTTTTGCTTCCGAATATGAAAGCTCATAGTTTTCCTCAAGTACGCCTTTTAACTTTTCACGCTCGTTTTCCGCGTTTTCGAGCTTTGACTCTGCCTGTATCTTTTTTTCAATAAGCTGCTGTTTCTGCTCGTTTTTCTCGCGCTCCGAATTGCGGGCGGACGTGCATTTCGCTTCCGTCTGCTCCACTTTTTCGGAAAGCTCTTTTATCTGTGCTTCAAGTTCTTTTATATGCTGTTCGTAAGCGGTAAGGTCTGTTGTCGTTTTGCCTGACTTTTCCGCGTTTTCCGTCAGCTTGTCTCTGTATGACGCAAGTCTGTCGTTTGCCGCGGCGATACTCTGTTCAAGCACTTCGCAGGTGCTTTCGCTCTCGTACAGCGACGCCTGATACGCCGCGGTGCCGCGCGCGTTTTCCGCCGCTTTTATCCTTGCGTCTTCAAGCGCGGTACGCAGGCTCTGCTGATCCGCGTTGTACTTGTTCATATCGCTGTCAAGCTCCGCGCTCTTATCTGTAAGCAGCTTGATCTGCGCGGTAAGCTCCTGCAGACGCGCCGCGTCTTCTTCACGCTTTTTGCGGCGTACCTCGGCTTTTTCGGTAATGCCGGACTTTTCGGCTTCAGTCTCGTCGGCTCTCGCATACGCTTCGTCAAGTCTCGCCTGCGCGACTTTGACGGCGGACGAAGCCTCGTTCTGAAGCGCGGCGGTTATACCGTCCTCCGCGGTGAGATTGTCAGATTCAAGCGACAGAGACTGCAAAAGCGTATCAAGCTCTTTCAGCTCCGTCCCGGCCTGCTCTGATGAATTTTTGCACTTTTTCATAAGCTCGGATAGCGATTCTATCTCGCGTCCGCGTGATAAAATGCCGCTGTCCTTGATGCCGGAACCGCCCGTGAAAGAGCCGCCGGCGTTTATCTGCTGACCGTCAAGCGTCGTTATCCTGATTTTATATCCGAATTCTCTTGCGCACGCCACGGCGTTGTCTATGTTGTCAAACACCGCCGTCCTGCCGAGAAGGTTTTTGCAGATATCCTCAAATTTTTTGTCGGTCGACACGAGGTCGGACGCGACGCCCTCAAATCCGCGCATCTTTTTAAGCAGTGTGATATCCTGCGACAAATAAGACGGTTTTACCGTTGCAACGGGCAAAAACGTCGTACGTCCGGCGCCGGCGTTCTTTAACGCGTACATCGCCGCTTTTGCCGCCGCCTCGTCGGTGACGACTATGTTCTGCAGAGCCGAGCCGAGAGAACACTCTATCGCGGTAGTATATTTTTCCGGCACGGATATGAGCTGCGATACCGGCGCGTATACGCCTTTCAGCACGCCTTTTTTCGCCTCGTCCATAACGAAGCGCGTGGCGCGGGAATAGCCCTCAAACAGCTCTTCAAGGCGTTTCAACGCCTCGGCTTTGCGCTCCGCCACCTGATAAGCGACGTCCGCGTCGTCCTTTTTACGCTTCAGCGTCTGCTGTTTTTCTTCGGCTTTGACCAGTTTTTCTTTTACTTCCGAGAGTTTTTTTGCCGTTATTTCGCGTTTTTGTGCAAATTTGTTAAACGACTCTTCGGCTGAGGAAAGCTCTTCTTCAAGCTTTGCAATGTTTTCGTTCTGCGCGGCTATCAGCGCGTCAAGCTCCGCGGTCTTTTCCGTGTCCGCGGAATCCGTGCTGTCCGTAACGGTCAGAGCTATGCGCAGATCTATCATCTCGTCGTTTATTTCCGCGGTCTTTTCCGCAATATCCGAGATCTCTTTCGCGCACTGGTCTATTTTTGCGCATATCCCGTCGTACGCTGCCTGCGCGGCTTTTTCCTTAGCGGAAAGCTCCGCGTCCTTGTCCTTTGATTCACGCAGCGCGGTCTCTCTTTCGTTTTTCGTCCTCTGCGCGTCGGATAAGCTCTCTTTTAAGTTTTTGAGCCGTTCGTTAAGCTCTTCGATCTTTTCTTTCAGGTTCTGCGCTTCCGCCGTGGCAAACGCCGCGCGGTTCGTCGCTTCCGTTCTGTCGTTCTGCGTTTTTGAAAGCTCCGTGTTGCACTTTTCCGTCTGACGCTTCAGCTCCTGCAGCGTATCGAACAGCGCCGTCGTCTGCTCGGCGAGCTTGTCCGCTTCCGTCTCGGTCATTTCAAGGTCGTTTGAATATATCTCAAACGTGCCGCGTAAAGAAGCTATGCGTTTTGTGAGCTCCGCCATGTCGTACAGCCACAGAGCTATATCGAGCATACGCTTTTCTTCGTATATCTCCATGTATTTGCGCGCTTTTTCCGATTCTTTTTCAAGCGGACCCACGCGGGACGCCAAAACGCTGTTTATATCGTTTAATCTTGTGAGATTTTCCTGCGTCGCGGTCAGCTTTTTGAGCGCTTCGTTTTTGCTGAATTTGTATTTTGAAATTCCCGCCGCTTCTTCAAATACTATACGGCGGTCCTCGCTTTTAAGCGATACTATCTCCGCTATCCTGCCCTGACCTATGACGGAATAACCGCCCTTGCCTATACCGGTGTTCATGAACAGCGCGTGTATGTCTTTCAAGCGGCACTGCTTGCCGTTTATGAGATAATCGCTGTCGCCGCCGCGGAAGTAACGGCGCGTGACCGTGACCTCGTCGTATTCTATGGGCAGTTTGTCTTCTTCACCCGAGTTGTCAAGCGTCAAAGACACCTGCGCGAAGCTTGACGGCTTTCTCGTCTCCGAGCCGCCGAAAATGATGTCCTCCATCTTTGTTCCGCGTATGTTGCGCGACGATACCTCGCCTAAGACCCAGCGCATGGCGTCAGCTATATTTGATTTTCCGCTTCCGTTAGGTCCTATAATGACCGTTATGCCCTCTTTGAACGAAAGAGTGGTCTTTTCCGGAAATGATTTGAAGCCCTGAAGTTCAATAGATTTTAAATACATTATCTTCCGATGATCTCCGCCGTATACGGCGGTATGTCCTTTTCTTCAAATTTTATTTCTTTTATGCCGTACTGCGCGCATAGCCGCAGTTTGTTTTCTTTTTTATGTCCCGACGCGCGGGAAATATGTCCTCTCGGAACGGCTATTATGACCGGGTCCGTTTTATTATCGGACAACAGCTTTGACAGGCGTCTGTAATAAATCAGAGAATCGCACCGCTCGCCGATCGCCTCGTCGTATCCGCCGCAGGCTATCTCGTCTCCGCCCGTAAGTCCTTCGTTTGCCTGTAAACCGACGCGAATGGTCGGGATACCGCGCTTTATAAAAACTTCCTTTACATCAGCCGTTCTTTTTACAAGTTCGTCAAGCGGATACGGTTTGTAATCTCCCGCCTCCGCCATATATGCAAGCTCAGTATCTTTGAAAACGACTATCGGATAAATCCGCGCGCCGTCCGCGTATTTGCATATATCTTCCGCCGTCTGTATTTCAGACTCCGCCGACGCGCCGGGAAGCCCCGTCATCATCTGACCTATGAGCGAAAAGCCCGCGTCCTTTATCATCTTCATAGCCGTAAACGATGCAGCCGCCGTGTGACCTCTTTTGCATTTCAGCAGAACTGTATCGTCCGTCGACTGTATGCCGAGCTCCACCGTTTTCACGCCGTATTTTTGTAAAATGCCAAGTATCGTTTCGTCTATGTAATCCGGCCTTGTGGAGCAGCGCAGGGAAGTGACGGCGCCTTTTTCTATGTAAGAGTGCCCGAGCCGCAGCAGCCGTATCATCAGATCGCGGTCTATTCCGGTAAACGACCCGCCGAAAAACGCTATCTCCGCCTCGTCTCCGGGTTTAAGCGTTGCGACCGCTTCGTCTATCGTATCTTTAACGCCGTCCTCGTCAAAACTCAGATGTTCGGTGATCTTTCTCTGATTGCAGAAAACGCAGTCGTTCGGGCAGCCTAAATGCGGGATGAAAACGGGGACGTTTTTATGACTCATCAGAAAGCTCTCCGAAAAGCACCAGCGCGTCGTGCGCCGCCGCCTGCTCCGCGGCGCGCTTGCTTTTGCCGGATCCGCGTCCGACGATATTGTTTTGATATTTTACCGTCATATAAAAAGTTTTACTGTGATCCGGTCCTTCTTCTTTTTCAAGCGCGTATTCGACAAATTCGCCGGATTCCTTCTGTATGAACTGCTGTAAAAGCGATTTGTAGTCCGTGGTCTTGACGGACGTTTTTTCTATCTGCGGTATCAATAGCGGATAAAGGAAATTTTCCGCCGCCTGCCGCCCGCCGTCAAGATATACGGCGGCAAGAAGCGCCTCGAATGCGTCCGCTATTATGGACGGGTTTTCGCGCCCGCCGGTCTGTTCCTCGCCTTTGCCGACGTAGAGCGCCTCGCCTAACCCTATCTGTTTGCCGAGCGCGGATAAAGATTCCTCGCAAACCGCCGCCGCGCGCATTTTCGTAAGCGTCCCCTCGGGCACGTTTTTATAATGGCAGAAAAGATACTCGCTGCACAGAAATTCAAGTATCGCGTCGCCGAAAAATTCAAGGCGTTCGTTGTACTTCATCCTGCCGCCGTCGCGATTGTGTTCGTTGGCGTAGGACGAATGCGTCAAAGCCTCGATAAGCAGCGACTCATCTTTGAAATCGTATTTGATTGTCTCACAAAATCTTTTGTTTGTCATTGCACTTTACCAAATAGTAACGGTCGTCTTTTCTATTATCCATATATCTTTATACCGTCCTTCAAAATCTCCTGCACCAAAGCAGCGTTATTATTGAGCTGCGCAGCATCCAATAAATCCACTTTTTTCTTTAATTTCTCACGCAGAAGCTCCAATATCTCAAAAAACTGCAGACCGTTTACCGGCATTGATATCAAAAGATCAACGTCGCTTTGCTCCGTTTCTTTTCCTTTTGCATATGAGCCGAACAGATAACAGTATTCTACCGGATAACAGCTGAAAACACCGCCGCATATTGATTTTATCTGATCAAGCGTAAGCTTGCCGTGTTCCTCGTCAATTATTCCAAACTCCGCAAGCCTGTTTAATATATATTGATATTTGATACGGTTTATTTTGCTTTCATCAGCTTCATATCGCTTATATGTGCGAACGGGGATCTGAAGATATTCCGCGCAGGCGGTCTGCGTCAATCCCTTTTCTTTTCTCAACTGTTTCAGCGTCATTTTTATCACCTCGGTAACATTATACCATAATGGCACTGCTTTGTCAAGTATAAAAGTGCCAAAATGGCACTAATATGCAAAAATTACGGTGTTATATTGGCACTTTAACAATTTAGAATTATGAATTCAGAATTCAGAGGAGACGCGATCGGGGCTTTTTTACGGGTCGTCGTGGGCGCCGACCCCTACTGAATTCTTAATTTTATATCATTCTGAATTTCTTTAATTGCTCTTTCCGCGTAATATTCGTACCTTTTTATTTTGCCGCCTCTTATCTTTTCGGTTATGGGCGCGATTATGCCGAAGTTCGCGTTCATCGGCTGAAAATCCTTTGATTCGGATGATGAAACGTATTTCGCCATTGCTCCGAGCATGGTAGTATCCGGCAGGATGAACGGATCAAGTCCGAGCGCGCGGCGCGCGGCGTTTATGCCGGCAATGAATCCTGAACCCGTCGACTCCACGTAGCCCTCGACGCCCGTCATCTGACCGGCGAAGTACAGGCCGGGTCTGTTTATCATCCCGTAGTCCGCGCCGAGCAGTCCGGGCGACTGCAGATACGTGTTTCTGTGCATAATGCCGTAACGGAGAAATTCCGCCTGTTCTAAACCCGGTATCATGCCGAACACGCGTCGCTGTTCGGGAAAAGTGAGGTTCGTCTGAAATCCCACGATATTGAACATGGTTCTTTCATTGTTCTCCGCGCGGAGCTGAACGACGGCGTACGGCTCTTTGCCCGTTTTAGGGTCTGTTATTCCTACCGGCTTCATAGGACCGAAGCGCAGAGTATCTTCTCCGCGGCTTGCCATTACCTCGACCGGCATACAGCCCTCAAACACCTTCGGGTCTTTTTCAAATCCGTGCAGATCGGCTCTTTCCGCAGCTGTTAAAGCGTTATAAAACGCGAGATACTGATCTTTATCCATGGGGCAGTTTATATACGCCGCTTCTCCCTTGTCGTATCTGGACTGGCAGAAGCATTTTTGCATATCAACGCTGTCCGCGGATACTATCGGCGCAGCCGCGTCAAAAAAGTGGAGCTGTTTTGCGCCGGTCACCTCCGCTATCTTTGCGGATAACGTATCCGACGTCAGCGGTCCGGTGGCTATGACGGTTATACCGTCGGGTATTTCCGTGACCTCACCGCTTATAATTTCAATATTCGGCTCTGTTTTGATCTTATTTGTTATATATTCTGAAAATATATTTCTGTCAACGGCAAGCGCGCCGCCCGCCTCGACCCTGCTTTTGTCCGCCGCTTCCATGATAAGCGAGCCGCAGATGCGAAGTTCTTCTTTTAAAAGTCCCACGGCGTTTGTGATCCTTGCGGCTCTTAATGAATTAGAGCATACAAGCTCCGCGAAAAGAGGCGATTTATGCGCCGGCGTGTATTTTTCCGGCTTCATCTCATACAGCGTTACTCTGACGCCGAGCTTTGATATCTGATACGCAGCCTCGCATCCGGCGAGGCCCGCGCCTACTACGTTAATATGACTCATTTCATAAAGCGGCGTCTGATGCGATCCGCCGCCTCCGCGGTGTTTTCATGCGTATTGAAAGAAGTGAGACGGAAAAATCCTTTTCCGCATTCGCCGAAGCCCTCGCCGGGCGTGCCGACGACCTGACATTCGGATAAAAGCAGATCAAAAAATTCCCACGAGCCCATATTATCCGGGCATTTCATCCATATATACGGAGAATTGACGCCGCCGGTGTAATATATGCCGAGACTGTCAAGGCACGATCCGATAATATTCGCGTTCTTTTTGTAATACGCCAGATTTTCTGCCGCCTGCGTCTGACCTTCTTTTGAAAAGACAGCCGCCGCGCCGCGCTGGATTATATACGGCGCGCCGTTGTATCTCGTTGACTGCCTTCTTAACCACATATCCGCGAGCTTTTTGCCGTTTTCGACAAGTTCGTCCGGCAAAATACAGTAACCGCAGCGTACGCCCGTAAAACCGGCGTTTTTGGAAAAACTGCAGAACTCTATACTGCACGCTCTTGCGCCTTCTATCTCATATATTGATCTTGCAAGCGCGGGATCGGTAACGAACGCCTCGTACGCGGCATCGTAAAGTATCAGCGCGTTATGCTCTTTTGCGTATTTTACCCATTCTTTGAGCGCTTCTTTTGTGTATGCCGCGCCCGTCGGGTTGTTCGGTGAACAGATATAAATAAGATCCGCGGAAACGGTTTTATCCGGCATCGGCAGAAATCCGTTCTTTTCATCCGCTTTTGCGTATATTACTTTTCTGCCGCACATTACGTTCGTATCAACGTAAACGGGATATACCGGATCCGGCACTAAGACCGTATTTTCGCGGTCAAACAGATCAAGTATGTTTCCTATATCGCTTTTTGCGCCGTCCGATACGAATATCTCGTGCGCGGCGATTTTCGTGCCTCTTGAAGCGTAATATCCGGCTATAGCCTCGCGCAGAAAATCAAAGCCCTCGTACGGGCCGTAGCCTTTGAAGCCCTCCGTAGTGAGCTGCTCGTCGCACGCCGCTTTCATGGCGGTAACGCACGCGGCGGGAAGCGGACGCGTAACGTCGCCTATGCCGAGCTTTATTATTTTTTTGTCCGGGTTTGCTTTTGCGTATTCCGCGGTCTTTACCGCTACGGTGTGGAAAAGATAACTGTCTTTTAAATCATCGTAATACTTGTTGAGCTTCATTGTTCATCTCCGAAATATACGCCCTCGGACACGGTGACTGCCTCACCGGTCATAAAGACTTTTTGTTCTGTATATTCTATGACGAGCTCGCCGCCTATAAGACTTACCGTTACGGGTTCTCCCGCTTTGAAATATCCGAGCTTTACCGCCGCGGATACAGCCGCACAGGCGCCGGTGCCGCAGGCAAGCGTCTCGCCCGAGCCGCGCTCCCATACGCGCATACGCAGGACGTTATCGCTGATTTTCTTTACAAATTCGGTATTGACCCCCTCGGGGAACAGCGGGTCGTGCTCGAACAACGGGCCTGTTTTCGTAAGGTCCAGCGCGTCCGGATCGTCGCAGAACACCACGCAGTGCGGGCTGCCGGTCGAAACGAGGCTCACCTCGTATTCACCGCCTGCGACTTTTACTTTTTTGCCTATACATTCACCGTCGTATTTTGCCGGTATTTTTCTGCAGTCGAATATCGCCGCGCCCATATCCACGCGCGCGCCGGCGGCTTTGCCGTTTTTGATATCCATTTTAAGATGTTTTATGCCGGACAGCGTTTCCACGTCAATATTTTCTTTTTTTGCGATCCCGTGATCGTACAGATATTTGCCCACGCAGCGTATGCCGTTGCCGCACATTTTTCCCTCACTGCCGTCCGCGTTATACATACGCATAAAAGCGTCCGCTTTGTCGGACGGGCATATAAGTATGAGCCCGTCGCTGCCGACGCCTTTGTGTCTGTCGGAAATTTTTACGGCAAGCGAAGAAACGTCTGCCGGCAGTTTGCCGTCCATACATTCAACGTAAACGTAATCGTTCCCGCAGCCGTGCATTTTTGTGTATTTTACCATACTTTTTTATTATTGCTTTCCGGACCGCATTCCATCAAAAGCGTCCGCATATCGCAATAGCCCGCCGGTTTTCCGACAATGTAAGAGCAAGCGCGCAAAGCGCCCTGAGCGAAAAGCTCGCGTCCTTCCGCTATATGCTTTATGCTGAGACGCTCGCCTTTGCCGAAGAAAATGACCTCATGCTCGCCTATATCCGTACCGCCTCTTACGCTGTGGATGCCTATTTCATCGTAGGGACGTCTTTCGGAGCGTTCCGTCCTGTCGTAAGTATGCTTGCGCTCTCCTGTGATCTCCTCTATTGAAGAAGCTATCATGAGCGCGGTGCCGGACGGCGCGTCCAGCTTGTTTCTGTGATGCGTTTCAATAATTTCTATGTCAAAACCGTCAAGCACGCTTGCCGCGCCCGCCGCCAGACGGCAGAGAACGTTTACGGCGATGGACATATTGCCGGATTTGAATACGGGTATTTTTTCCGCCGCTTCTTTTATGAAGCCGAGTTCTTCCTCCGTGTGACCGGTCGTGGCTACGACTACCGGAAGATTTTGCTTTATGCCGTACTGAAGAACGCTTGGCGTGTAAATATGCGACGAGAAGTCAAGTATGACGTCGCTTTTTTCAAGTACGAACGAGATGTCGTTATAAACTCCGTCGGATATCACGGAATCCACGCGTGCGACTACTGTGTGCTCCGATCCGCACGCGGAGGCTACCGCGTGTCCCATCCTGCCGTTTGCGCCGACTAAAAGTATACGTATCATTTTATTCTTCCTCCGTACTTATCAAGAACGTTTCTTAATTTTTCGTTTTCTTTCTCCGTCATCGTGCAGAGAGGCAGCCTCAGCTCGTCCTCGCAGATGCCGAGCATGGACATTGCGACTTTGACCGGTATCGGATTTACCGTCATGAACAGCGCGTTTATCAGCTCCAGATATTCAAGCTGCAGCTCCGCGCCGCGCCTGAAATCACCGTTTAAGCACGCGTGCGTCATCTCCACCGTCTTTGCGGGCGCTATGTTTGACAAAACGGAAATGACGCCCTTGCCGCCGAGGCTCATGATGGGGATTATCTGGTCGTCGTTGCCGGAATATATATCTATTTTGTCGCCTACCGCGGCAAAAAGCTTTGCAATGAAAGATATATCGCCGGACGCTTCCTTTGTGGCGACTATGTTAGGATGCTCTGCAAGCTCTTTGTAAGCGTCAATGCCTATTCCGCATCCGGTGCGCGACGGGACGTTGTAAAGCACTATGGGCTTTGTTACGTTGTCCGCTATTTTGGAAAAATACTTTACAAGACCTGACTGAGACGCCTTGTTGTAGTACGGCGTGACGTGCAGAAGCGCGTCCGCGCCCATTTCACAGGCGTGCTGTGAAAGATCTATCGCGTAAGCGTAGTCGTTTGAACCCGTGCCGGCTATGACCGGGATCCTTTTGTCCACGCGGTCTATCGTGAATTTGATAGCATCTCTGTGCTCCTCATCCGTCAAAGTTGACGACTCACCGGTCGTACCGCATACGACTATAGCGTCTATGCCTGCTGCGATCTGGCTGTCTATAAGTTTGCCGAACGCGTCATAGTCAACTTCGCCGTTTTTGAAAGGCGTTACGATGGCTGTTCCGGCTCCGGTAAAAACAGGATTTTCCCTTTTCATATGTTTCCCCATATTCAAAAAAAATTGTATAATACATATTATACATAAAATTTTTTAATAAAACAAGCGCGCAACGTTTTTTATAGTTGTTATTTTATTTCAAAAGTATGAACGTATGATTTCCGCGGCGCTTTGTAAGCAAAAAATCTTGACAAATCATAAATTGTGTGATATACTGTCCAAAATGCCACGATGGAAATAAAGGCATCGTAAAACCGTATACAGAGAGACGCGTCAAGGCTGTGAGCGCGTTATACGGCAGACGCCCCGTCATTCCGGAGCAGCGGCGCAGAAAGGGAACGACTAAGCGCCGACGTTTACCGCGTTAAGGAACAATGAGGCGCGCGTTTTGCGCGTAAAATCAGGTGGTACCACGGCTATCTCCGTCCTGTAATGGATGGAGTTTTTTTGATTTTTGAAGAAAGGCGGGTATGGCGTCATGAAAACAACTAACGTGATGATACAAAGTCTCTGCGCGCCGTGTTTTAACCTGTGCAAATACTGCCTTTTGTCGTGGGACGGAAAGACCGTGGGCGCGGACTGGGATCGAAGCGTAAACTTGGCGCAACGTTTTATAAATGAGCTTAAAGAACAGGCGCCGGAGCTGAAATGCAGCTTTTCATTCGGTTATTCAATGGAGCATCCCGATCTCAGGCAGGCACTGCGGACGCTGCGCCGGCTCGGCAGTCCCACCGCCGATTTCCTGCAGTGCGACGGCATGAAAATGCGCGACGAAAAAGAGTGCGCGGAACTCATTAAGATGCTTTTGTCCGAGGGCGTAAAAGAACTTAATTTCACGGTGTACGGTTTAGCTGAATACCACGACCGTTTTGCCGGCAGAAAAGGCGATTTTGCTCTGATTTTGCGCATGATGGCGGCAGCGAAAAAAACCGGACTTTATTTCACCGCCGGCGTCCCGCTCACGGGCGGGAATATTGATCAGACAGACGAAGCCGTAAGCGTTTTAAAAGACGCCGGATGCGGAAAAATAAGGTTATTCATACCGCACGAGGAAGGGCGCGGAAAGTCTATATCGCATATCCGTTTGCACAAAAGCGAACTGCAGCGCATATCACCGGAAAACCGCGAGCTGCTCAACGGAGATATATACAAAACGGAAGGCGAATGGTTAAGCGAGCCTGAGCCTGTGCGCGAGCGGGAGAGGACGGTAATCATTTCGCTGTGCGCAGATAATATTGAAGAATATGAAAAACGCGGCGCGCTGTCCGTCGTACGGGAGATCGAGAGGCTTGATGAAGAATATTATTCATCATATCCGGATTTCAAAGAGCTTGCAAAGCTGTACGGCGACGTAAACGGAGATAAGCTGTACCGGATAAGAGACCTTTATCACCGTTACCGCGCGCGGTACGCGGAAGAGCACGGCGTAAGCGTTTACGACGTGACGGACGAAAGAAGGTCCGGCAGCAGAAGAAACTGAAAAGCAAACGCTTTGAATTATAAAGAGAAAACACGAAAGGAAATATAAAAATGAAAGAACTTGAAAAGAATTTCGATCCGCAGTCGGTGGAAAAGCGGTTATACGCAAACTGGCGCGAAAAGGGCTATTTCAAGCCTTCCGACGACAGAAAAAAGGAGACGTTCACTATTGTGATACCGCCTCCCAACGTTACCGGTCAGCTGCACATGGGCCACGCCCTTGACGAGACTCTGCAGGACATACTGATTAGGTATAAAAGAATGAAGGGCTACGCGGCGCTGTGGGTCCCCGGTACTGACCACGCCGGTATAGCCACACAGATAAAAGTTGAGGAAAACCTCCGCGTAAACGAGGGTCTTACAAGATACGACCTCGGACGCGATAAGTTTCTTTTGCGCGTCTGGGAGTGGAAAAACAAATTCGGCTCGCGCATTATAGAACAGCTTGAAACGCTCGGCTCGTCGTGTGACTGGGACAGACTCCGTTTCACGATGGACGAGGGACTTTCCCGCGCCGTGCGCGAGGTATTTACAAACCTCTATGAAAAAGGACTTATCTACAGGGGCTACAGAATTATAAACTGGTGTCCGAAATGCACCACGGCGCTCTCCGACGCGGAAGTCGAATACGCCGAGGAAAACGGTCATTTCTGGCATATCAGATACCCGGTGAAGGGCAGCGACGAGTACGTTACCGTCGCCACCACGAGACCTGAAACGATGCTCGGCGATACGGCAGTCGCCGTAAACCCGGCTGACGAAAGATACACGCATCTCGTGGGCAAAACGCTCATCCTGCCGCTCGTGGGACGTGAGATACCCGTCATAGCGGACGATTACGTCGATCTTGAATTCGGTACAGGCTGCGTGAAGATCACGCCGGCGCACGACCCGAACGACTTTATGGTAGGCCAGCGTCACGATCTGCCCGTGATACGCGTGATGGACGATAACGCAAAGATCAACGCCGAGGGCGGCAAATACGAGAGCATGGACAGATACGATGCGAGAGCCGCGATCTTAAAAGACCTTGAAGAAGGCGGGTATCTCGTTAAGACCGAAGAGCACGTTCACAACGTGGGCAAATGCTACCGCTGCGGCACGACCGTAGAGCCTTTGACGTCCGATCAGTGGTTTGTCAAAATGGGTCCGATGATACAGCCCGCTATCGACGCTGTAAAGGACGGAAGCATAAAATTCGTTCCGGAACGCTTTACCAAAACGTATATAAACTGGATGGAAAACCTGCACGACTGGTGCATAAGCCGTCAGCTCTGGTGGGGCCACAGGATACCCGCGTTCTACTGCGATACATGCGGTGAAATGACCGTTTCGCGGCAAGATTTAACCGTCTGCCCGAAATGCGGCGCGCCCGTAAGACAGGATGAAGACGTGCTCGATACGTGGTTTTCTTCGGCTTTGTGGCCGTTTTCCACGCTCGGCTGGCCGGAGGATACGGAAGATCTCAAACGCTTCTTCCCGACCGACGTTCTTGTGACCGGTTACGATATTATTTCGTTCTGGGTATCGCGTATGATATTCTCGTCGCTGGAGCAGACCGGAAAAGCGCCGTTCTCGACGGTGTTCATCCACGGCTTAGTTCGCGACTCGCAGGGCAGAAAAATGTCAAAATCTTTAGGCAACGGCATTGATCCGATCGAAATTATTGATAAATACGGCGCGGACGCTCTGCGTTTCGCTCTTGCCACCGGCAACTCGCCCGGAAACGATATGCGTTTTTCGGATGAAAAGATAGAAGCGGCGAGAAACTTTACGAACAAGATCTGGAACGCGGCGAGATTCGTTTTGATGAATCTGTCGATTGATAACTGCGCTCTGCCGGAGGCGGACAAACTGCACGTTGAGGATAAATGGATACTGTCCGTTTACAACCGCACCGTGTCCGAGGTCAGCGCGAACATAGACAAATTCGAGGTCGGCGTGGCGCTGTCAAAGCTGTATGATTTCGTATGGGATATATTCTGCGACTGGTATATAGAGCTCATCAAGCCGAGACTGCTGTCTGATAATAAGGAAGACAGCGAGAACGCGCAGCGCGTGATACTCTACGTGCTGACGGGAACGCTTAAAATGCTTCATCCGTATATGCCGTTCGTCACCGAGGAGCTGTATCAGGCGCTCCCGCACGACGCGGAAAGCATAATGATATCTTCATATCCTGAATACGACGAAAAACTCGTTTTCAAAGACGACGAATCTCACATGGCGGCTGTTATAGAGGCGATACGCGCCATAAGAAACAGACGCGCGGAAATGAACGTCGCCCCGTCAAAGAAAGCGACCGTTCACATCGTGACGGATAACAAGGACGCTTTCAACGATCAGACGTCCGTGTTCTTCAAGAAATTGGCGTCGGCGTCCGACGTGGCTCTGTGCGATAAGTACGAGGAAGAAGGCGCCGTAAGTATAATCACCCCGGCGGCGAGGATCTATATCCCGCTCGGCGAGCTTGTCGATATGGAAGCGGAGAAGAACCGCCTTGAAAAGGAAGCGGAGAAGATGCGCGGTGAAATAGAGCGCATTGAAAAGAAGCTCGGCAACGAGGGCTTCGTCTCCAAAGCTCCCGCGGCGGTCATAGAAGGCGAGCGCAAAAAATTGGCGGCGTATAAAGAAAAGCTCTCCGGTATTGAGGAAACGCTCGGAAAGTTTTAAAAGGTGTCGCTACGGGAACCCCCAACGCTCTCAAGTTCGCGTCGGGGAACCCCTTCTTCGCGACGAACCGTGCGCCGTTCCGGCACGGTTGGGGGCTTCCCACCCCTCCGGCGAGGCTGACGCCTCGCCAACCCCCAAACCCCCTTACCCCTCCCGCGGATTAGAAATCCGAGGGGGCGGACGACCGGTGGTCGCCCCTACAAGATGGCACCACGAGCCGTTATGCCGTGCAATTTTTGTTGGGGGTTTCCCACCCGTGAACCCCCAAAAACTCGTACCTCGTTTTCGGGGAACCCCGGGCCACCCCTCACGGGAACCCCCGTTGCTCACGATGTTCGCAACGGGGAACCCCTTTGCTCGCCTGCGGCGAGAACCCCCCATGCCCCCCTGTCCCCTCCCGGGAACCCCCAACGCTCTCCGGTTCGCGTCGGGGAACCCCGGTCCCGTCATTCTTCAAATGAGAGGGCGCGGCGGCTCAAAATAAAAAGATCCGGGAAAGGATGTTATGATCCTCTCCCGGTTATTTATAGGGTCAGATTTTGAAACGTTTTGCTTCCACGTAAGAAATCAAATTGTTTGTCCTGCAAAAACTCTTTAAAATCATCGCTCATCCGTGTTCCCTGATTACCGATCCACTCACGGGCGTCTTCTTCAATCATGGACAGATGCGGTACGGTAAATTTGTAAATACCGGGTGCGTCGAAAAGTATTTTATCATATTCTTTTGCATAACGTTTCATTTCTTCGAGCAGAGCAAGGATTGATTCTGTGTTCTCGCCTGTTTTTATTGCGTGGTTGACTGCTCTTCGATCACTGTAGTACAGGCTATGATTGTATTCAAGATAATTTCCGTCGGGGATCATTACTTGAACTAAACTGCGAATGAGATCGGAATAATTTTCATTCGGCATAAGGGAGAGGTCCCAAAGCATCCCTTCAAAATGCTCGTTTATGCGGTTTTGTTTAAACCGTATAAGCTCATCTCCTTCAAGGACGTTTTCCATAACGCTGTCGCGCGTCCTCACAGAGCGTTCAGGCAGCATATCGGCGTATTGCCTTGCCTCGTCCTTTCTGCCGCGCCAGCCGAGAAGCTGCGTGATACCGTCAATAGCGTTGCCGCGTAAATATTCGTCGGCGGTGTTTTTTATCACCGTGTCAAACAGCTTTATCGCCTTTTCCTGCTCTGCGGCGTACTTTTCGTTATCCTTATATTCAAACGAACGGTTTGAGACCGTCCACGCAAGATTTGATAGCCATTTCATATCGCCCGGATATTCCTTTACCGCCGTCTCGCAAATCTCCTGCCGTTTTACAAAGTCCTCCGTCGCAAACGTAAGATCGAATTCTTTTTTCAGTTCTTCATACCGCGCGTCGGGCTCCGTATCGTTTATACCGAGCAGCTCATCCGCGGAAACGTTAAAGATCTTTGTCAGCGGCGCTATAAGACTTAAATCGGGGCACGCCGCGCCCGTCTCCCACTTGCTCACCGCCTGATACGATATGCGCAGACGGTCGGCAAGCTGTTCCTGAGTCAGCCCGTTTTTCTTTCTCAGCTCCTTGATTTTTTCCCCTATATTCATATATTTCCTCCGAAAATTCAAAAGCGCTTTTGTGATCATATTATACCATAGCTTTAAGAAAAATCAATAACTTGTTTTTCTTGTATAACTCAACCGGCGGTTGAAAGAAGTTGAGATTTTTCAATATTAAATATTAATAGGGGCAGCTCGCGGACTTAGGGAGTCGGCGCCCTCGACGACCCGGCTTCAAAAGCCCCGAAGACTTTCGGGGGGATGGTGGGGTTTGGGGCGGTAATAGGGGTTCCCCGTTGCTCACGATGTTCGCAACGGGGAACCCCTTTGCTCGCCTGCGGCGAGAACCTCCCATGCCCCCCTGTCCCCTCCCGGGAACCCCCAACGCTCTCCGGTTCGCGTCGGGGAACCCCGGTCCCATCATTCTTCAAATGAGGGGGCGCGGCAAATCAAAATAAAAAACCGGGAAAGGACGTTATAATCCTTTCCCGGTTTTTTGCGTTGTTTTTAATCAAGTTATCTTTGCACGGGCAATTTTGCTTAAAATCAGTGCTTTTTTTCAAATTTATTAGTAATATTTTATATAATTACTTGATTTTTGCAAAAATATATGATATTATACAAACTGGCATTATATAATTTTTTAACTGTCTTTACCGGCGGTATGCTCGCTCTTACGGGCGGTACGGCGTTGCCGTCGGAGCGGCAGTTTCCGCGCTTATGATCAAATACGTTAAAAAACCGAAAGAATAATGACGATATTGAAAGGAACAAAAAAATGAAAACTGAACAAACAACAACGATCAGAGGGGAAAAGGGAGTTGAAAACGCTCTTGCCATGACCGAGAAGCTCGGTGCCGATTACGGCCTTGAAAGAAAGTCCGTTCTTCATCTGCGCCTTTTGGCGGAAGAATTATTCGGAATGATACGCGGTATTGCCGGAAACATAGTATCCGAGTACAAAATATCAGCCGAGGATAAGAAATTTGAACTTCATCTCAAGTCCGAAGTCGAAATGACCGTGGAAATGCGCGACAAACTGATCAGCGTCTCGTCAAGCGGAAAAAACGCCGCGGCTACGGGATTTACCGGAAGGATAAGAGTGCTTATCGCGGAAGCTCTGCTGTCCATGAGAGAAACCGCGCCGTATGCCGTTATCAACACCGCGTCAGCGTATTCGCCCGTATGGATGATGTCGGATTACAAATCTGACGTCATGAAAAACGCGGATACGGACAAGACCGCAAAGCAGGCGTGGGATGAGCTTGAAAAATCCGTCCTGGCAAAAATAGCGGACGATATAAAAGTCGGCGTTGTAGGCAACAGCGTTGAAATAATAATCTATAAAGCATTTTAATGAGGAGATAAAAAAATGACTGTCACTAAAACGAAAAATGATAACGTGCTTACGGTCGCAGTGAACGGAAGACTTGACACGACTACCGCACCGGAGCTTGAAGCACAGCTCAGATCCGTTATAGACGGCGTGACGCTGTTAACGTTTGATCTTACGGATCTTGAATACATATCATCCGCCGGTCTGCGCGTTCTTATGTGGGCGCAGAGGATAATGAACAGTCAGGGCGAGATGAAGGTCTGCAACGTAAACGAAACGGTTGAAGAGATCTTTGATATCACCGGTTTTTCCGAGATCCTGACTATAGTAAAATAAACCGGCGTCTCATAACCTTACATATAATTTCAGACGATAAAAGTCCCGGAGGATCGGGGCTTTTTTTAATTTTTCTTGACTGATCTTATCCGACAAAAAAATCATATAAAACAGAATATCATAATAGCAGAATAAAGAAAGGGAAACAAAAATATGGACGGGCTTACATTCAGTGAAAAAAACGGTACGCTCACCGCTTATTTATCGGGTGAGCTTGACCACTGCCTTGCCGCCGCCGTGCGGGCAAAGATAGACGAGCGGGTACAGGAGCGCATTCCCGCCGGGCTTGTGCTCGATATATCGCGCATAACGTTTATGGACAGTTCGGGCCTGGGACTGATAATGGGCAGATACGCGCTGTGCAAACGCATAGGCGTCCCGTTCAGGCTTAAAGGCGCGGACGAGAGGGCGATGAAAATACTTGATATGGCGGGTCTTTGCTCCGTTATAACGGCTGAGACGCAAACGAAAGGAAGTATAAAATGAAAAGTAAAATAATAAATGAAATAAAGCTGACGCTTCCGTCGATCCCGGAAAACGAGGCTGTCGCGCGCGGCTGCGTGTCACAGTTCGTATCGCGCGCCGATCCGAGCGTGGGCGAGCTTGCGGATATACGCTGCGCCGTCTCCGAGGCGGTCACAAACTGCGTGGTCCACGCTTATAAAAACTCCGTCGGGCTTATCTACATAAACGCGCGCCTGTTCGACGACGGCAGATTTACCGTTCTGATAGCTGACAAAGGCTGCGGCATACCGGATGTTTCCCTTGCAATGACTCCGCTTTACACCACGGACAGCAAAGGCGAACGCAGCGGTATGGGCTTTGCAATAATGCAGACGTTTGCGGACAAGGTCAGAGTCAGATCAAAAGTCGGAGCCGGTACGCGCGTGTTTATGGAAAAACGACTTTTGCGGCGGGGATAGATCCGCCGCTTTACGCGGAGGTACCGGATGAACAGTCAGAAACCGTACGATTATAAGAAAAACACGGAGCTAATAAGAAGAGCGCAACGGGGCGACAGGGCGGCGATGGACGAGCTCGTGTCCGCAAACATGGGACTTATCCGCAGCATTGTGCCGAGATTTGCGGACCGCGGCGCGGAGTACGAGGATCTTGTCCAGATAGGCGCGATAGGTATGATAAAAGCGATAAAAAGCTACGAGCCGAGCTTCGGCACGGTCTTTTCCACGTACGCCGTGCCGCTGATAATAGGCGAGATACGCCGTTTTCTGCGCGACGACGGTATTATCAAAGTCAGCCGCACCGTTAAAAAAACGGCGCAGAACGCAATGAAACAAAAAGAAAAATTCGCGTCCGAGCACGGTTACGAGCCGCGTATGTCGGAGCTGGCAAAGATATGCGGCGTGTCCGAAGAGGAGCTTACGGACGCGCTTGAATCCGCGTACCCGATGCACTCGCTGTCGGAAGCCGTCGGAGACGACGAGAACATGACGCTCGAGGGCGCGATACCGTCCGAGGACGACGGCATAAACGAGCTTTGCGAATCTCTTTCTCTGCGCGACGCAGTTTCAAAGCTTGACAAAACGGAGCAAAAGATCATATTTTTAAGATATTTCCGCGATTATTCCCAGCAGCAGACGGCGGATACGCTCGGTCTGTCTCAGGTCAAGGTCTCCCGCGCGGAGAAGAAGATATATGAAAAACTGCGTGAAATGCTGACGGTATAATATATTTTGGATAGAATTATTTACAAAAAATTCAAAGTTATCCGTTTTTACCTATTGACATTTTTCGTGCTTATATGTATAATATTCTGTGCGATTTATGCCGCGGGTATAAATATCATTATTTTCGGAGATGGATATGAAGATAGACCTTACGCCCATATTGAGCGGTGAACTGAAAGAACTCCATTTCAGCTTTACGGAAAACGTCTCGGGTGAAGAATCTGATATCTATTTCAAGGGGCTTGATATAACGCCGCGCGGCTATATAGATGTCAAGGGAAAGATCTGCGATATTTCCGGTTATTACGAGCTTGAATGTTCCGCTTCAATGCCGTATACGACGCATTGCGCGCGCTGCGGAAAAATGGTTGAAAAAACCTGTGAATGCAGTATGCGCCGCACCGTTTCACAAAAGAAGGAACAGGAAAGCGACGACGAAATATTTTATACTGACAGGCAGATAGAACTTGACCCGGCAGTCTATGAGGAGCTTTCCATCAGCTTCCCCACAAAGCCTTTATGCAGGCTTGACTGCAAAGGTCTTTGCCCGGTTTGCGGACAGGATCTTAACGAAGGCGGCTGTGAACACAGCCAGGATAACAAAGATCAAGACACTTTATAAGGAGGTGCGGATAAATGGCAGTACCGAAGAGAAAAGTCAGCAAGGCAAGACGCGACAGAAGACGCTCAAACGTCTGGAAGCTTGAAATGCCCGGCATGACCAAATGCCCCAAGTGCGGTGAGTACAATCTCAGCCACAGAGTTTGCAGAGCTTGCGGATATTATAACGGCAAGCAGATAATAAAGGTAGAAGACTAAGTCAAACGGAGCTTCTTTCGGCTTGCCTGAAAGAAGCTCTTTTTGTAAAAAAACGAGAGGCTCCGTCCCCCGAAGCGCGTTACGCGCGGGCGCCGTTAGATCGGCGGGCTTGGGATAACCTGTGCCGGGCAGAGGAAAGCGCCGTGAAAATCGGCCGCAACGTCAATTACCGTTACTCACACACTGATGTGACCAGTCGGAATGCTTGGCGGAGCTTAATAAACTGAAACGGTCTTTCGTGAGGCGGGAAGATCTGTTTTGACGGCGGGGAGAGCACCGTCTTCTTTTGCCGTACAAAAACGTATTCAACACAGCCTTAAAAGCTGTGTATTTTATTTTCTTGAAAGGAAGAAAAAATGAAAAAAATGTGGAAGACCTTTATATCGGTCATAATTGTGACAGCAATGCTCGTACCGTCGCTTATGTGTTTTGCCGAAGCGGAGGATGCGGAAAAAGCATATGCATACGTCAACATATACGACGGCGAAAAGATCGCTCTTGCAATGTATGAAGTCGCCGAAGCAGACGAGGACGGCGACGGAGCATGGACCGTAAACGACGTTCTTATTACGGTCCATAAAGAAAAATGCGAAGGCGGCTTCGCAACGGATGTCGGCAGCTACGGCCTGTTTATTACAAAGCTCTGGGGCGTTGAAAACGGCGGTTCTTACGGATATTACAAAAACAACGCTTCATGCTGGTCGCTTACCGACGCGGTGGCGCAGGGCGACGTTGTATACGCTTTTGTTTATTCCGACGCCGCTACGTATTCCGACGCTTATTCGTTCTTTGATTCGGTTACGGAAGATGATGACGGTATAGTGACCATATCCGTCAAATACGTATCCGGCTATGATCCGGAAACCTACGCCCCGATAGTATCTCCGCTTGAAGGCGCGGTCATAACGGTTGACGGCGTTGACACGGATGCAGTTACCGACGCTGACGGCAAAGCCGTGGTAGCTATGACGAAAAGCGCCGTTATAAGCGCCGAAAAGGAAGGACTTGTTCTTATACCGCCGGTATGTCTGTTCAGCGCGGGTTTTGAGCCCGGAGACGTAAATGAAGACGGTCAGACAGACAACAAGGACGTCGTATCTCTGTTCAGATACGTTTCCGCTTTGGAAAAAGAAGAAGATGAAGCAAAATACGATTTTGACGGCGACGGCGAAGTTAACAACAAGGACGTTGTGGCTCTGTTCAGTGCCGTAAGCTCAAAATAATTCCGGCAAAAGAATTTTAAATTGAAAAAAAGACTGCTTATTATCCTCGCGGCGCTGGTCGTCTTATCCTCAGCCGTGAGGATATCCGCATATGCGGAAAATTTTGATTATAAACAAAAACTGCCGCAGATAGCGTCGCAGCTCCCGGACGATCCGGAAAACGGCTGTTTTACCGCCATAGCGCTGCACCGTTACGATAACACGCTCGATCTGACCGGGTTCGGCTCGCTCATAGCCGGAAAAGACGTTCCGATAAACACCGTTACGGCTATGAAATACGCGCTTACCGTAAAAGCCTGCGGTATAGAAGGATCCGTTTACGACGCGTTAGACAAAGAAAAAATAAAGACCGCGGAAAGTACGTCGGGGCTTGTTTTCTCTCTGCATCTGGCTAACAACGGCTACGATACCGGCTTGACCGTGTCTATGCATATAGACAGACTGCTTGCGCGCGTTACGGAGTCCGGCGGATTCCCGACGATAGGTACGACGCCTGATATAGACATGACGTCCATGGCGATACAGGCGCTGGCGCCTCATAAGGACGAAAAAGACGTGGCGGAAGCGATAGAAAAAGCGCTTTCGTATCTTTCGTCACAGCAGAAGGACACGGGGGCTTTCAGGTATTTCGGCAGTGAAAACTGCGAAAACTGCGCGCAGGCGGTAATGGCTCTTTCTTCCCTCGGCATAGACGCGAGATCTGATGACAGATTCATAAAAAACGGCGTATCCGTATACGACGCGCTTTTGTCGTACCGGCTGCCGGACGGCAGTTTTGAGCATACGCACGGCACCGGAGCGAACGGAACGGCTACGGCGCAGGCTTACTGTGCGCTGATAAATAACGATCTGCTCACACCGTTTTATGTGATCGACAGTCAGGAAAAAGCACCCGAAACAACAGAAGCGCCGGAAACAACAACGGAGCCGCAGACCGAGACGGAGCCGGAAACCACACAAGTGCAAAAAACAACAGAGCCGGAAACAACGGCGGAGCCCGTAACAACGGAAGTATCCGAAGCAACGTCAGAGCCGGAAACCGCGGTCGGGTCTGAAACGATATCAGAGCCGGAAACGACGTCAGGACCCGAAATAACGTCAGAGCCGGAAACAACAAAAGAACCGGAAACCGATACAGAGCCAGAAACAACGGGGCAAACAACAACGGAAACGGAAACTATGGAAACGGAAGAAACAACGGCAGCGGAAGATACAAAAGCGCGGGACGAAAAGGGAAAACCGAGCGTAACGGTAATAATAATCATCGCGGTCTGCGCCGCCGGCGTGACAGTCTGCGTCGTTATGCTGATACTCAAAAGAAAAAGGGTAATAGATTACATAATCATAATCGTTATAACCGCCGGCGTTGCTGTATATCTCGGTATATCCGGCGTAAAGCTCGGAAATGAATATTTCGGCGGCGAGGAAACGGTAGACGTGAGCGGATATATCACTTTTTCCGTTGACTGCTCGCTTGTTTTGGATAAAGAAATGATACCGCCGCAAAAGGTGGAGATAGAGGAAAACGACACGGCTTATTCGGTGCTTATTCGTATCTGCCGTCAGAAAGGTCTGACTGTCGTCAACAACGGCTCAAAGATCAATCCGTATATTTCCGGTATAGGCGATCTTTACGAGGCTTCGTACGGACCGACGTCCGGCTGGGGCTATAAAGTTAACGGCAAAGCGCCGTCCGTCGGCTCCGGCGCATACGTTTTAAACGACGGCGACGTACTGGAATGGCTATACGTTCCGGACGTCAGCTATCTGGGTGACTACGAATGATCTGGTTACAAAAATGCAATCCGTTTACGGTACTTTTGTATTTCGTATCGGTCACCGCGCTTGCCGCGGTATATAACAATCCGTATCACACGGCGGTGACGCTTGCCGCGGCGATAGTTTTCTTTATACTTATGCGCGGCAAGGGTAAAGCAGCTTTGTGGTTTTTCACCGTATTTATTTTAACTTTTATCGTAAACCCCATAATATCAAAAAAAGGCGTCACGCCGCTTTTGTTCATCGGCGACGATCCGATAACACTTGAAGCCGTTATATACGGCTTAAACTCCGCTTCCCTCATAGCCGCGGTGATGTTTTTGTTCTACTGCTTTACGGAGCTTACAGATTCCGAAAAGCTGCTTTATATGCTTTCACCGTTTTCCGCTTCCGCGGCGCTGACGGTATCCGCGGTTTTGCGCTTCGTTCCGCTTTACGCAAAGCAGGCGGAGCTTATATCAAACCAGCAGAAAGCGATAGGAAATCAGGGCGGAAAAAGCATACCGGAGCGCCTCAAATTCGGCGGCAGAGTTTTTTCGGCTTTGTCGACCTGGGCGCTTGAAAACGGCATTGTCGCCGCGGATTCAATGGCGTGCCGCGGATACGGTACGGGCAGGCGCTCGTTTTATTCCGCTTACGGCTTCAAAAAAAGCGACGGTGTGTTTCTTGTATGTCAGCTCATATTCATCGCCGGCGCCGTGATACCGTCGATCTTTACGCGCTGTTCATATCAGTATTACCCAAGCCTTGATTTTCCGGACGTGAACGCGCTTTTCATAATATCGGCTTTATCATACGCTTTGCTCGTTTTTTTACCTTTGATATCTGAGATAACGGACAGGATAAAATGGAAATACTTACTGCAAAAAATTTAAGTTTTACTTACGCAAAATCAAATACGCCCGCGCTTGATGACGTCTCTTTTTCCGTTTATCCGGGACAGTTCGTTACCCTGTGCGGCCCGACCGGGAGCGGCAAATCAACGCTTTTGCGGCTCATAAAAAAGGAGCTTACGCCCAAAGGCGTCATGACGGGCGAGCTTATTTACCGCGGAAAGCCGCTGACGGAGCTTACCGACAGACAGAGCGCGGAGCAGATAGGCTGCGTCGTACAGCATCCTGAGGAGCAGATAGTGTCCGACAGGGTGTCGGGCGAGCTGTTTTTCGGCGCGGAAAGTCTCGGTTACCCGAGGCAGAAAGCGTACAGAAGAGTCGCGGAAGCGGCGTCGTTTTTCAACCTTACGGACAGATTTTCGGATAAAACGGCGGAGCTTTCCGGCGGGCAGAAACAGCTGTTGGCTCTCGCCTCCGTGCTTGTGACGTCACCCGGACTTATCCTGCTTGACGAGCCGACTTCAAGGCTCGATCCGGTGGCGGCGGCGGACTTTATATCCATGCTTGCGAGGATAAACAGACAGCTCGGCATAACCGTTATCATCGCCGAGCACAACACGTCGCTTCTGCTTGAATATACGGACGTTCTGATTTTTATGGAGGGCGGAAAACTGACCGCCTGCGGCACGCCGGAGCAGGTTTTGAGCATAAGACCGTCAGAGCGAGTGCTGTCGGATATGCCCGCACCCGTAAGACTGTTTTTCGATAATAAAATGACGGGCAGATGTCCTATTACGGTCAAAGAAGGAAGGCTTCTGTTCTCGGATATAAAAGAACCGCGGGAAGATAAAAAAGAACCGGACGGAGAAAGTGCGCTTGAACTTAAAAACGTATTTTTCAGATACAGGCGCGACTCGAAGGATATTTTAAAAGGTGTTGATCTCAGCGTAAAAAAAGGCGAGATACGGTTCATTTTCGGCGGCAACGGCTGCGGAAAAACAACGCTTTTGCAGCTCTGCGCCGGGCTTTTGAGGTCATATTCCGGCAAAACGGAGATATTCGGCAAAAAGATACAGTCGTATAAAAACGGCGAGCTTTATACCGGCTGCGTTTCAATGCTCTGTCAGGACGCGCACGCCGTTTTCACTCACGAGACGATCGGCGACGAATTCAAAGGCTTTAATATGAAAGAGCTTCCTTACGATATAACGCCGCTTTTTGACCGGCATCCGTACGACGTCTCCGGCGGAGAGCTTCAGATGGCGGCGCTGTGCCGCGTTCTTTTGTCAAAACCGAAACTGCTTCTGCTTGACGAGCCTACAAAGGCGATGGACGCGTCCGTAAAAAAGGTATTCAAAGACGTCTTGTTCAAGTTAAAAGAGCAGGGAGTTGCCGTCGTTGTTGCCTCGCACGATACGGAGCTTGCGGCGCAGTGCGCGGACACCTGCTCCATGATGTTTGACGGGCAGATCATATGCACGTCCGGTACGGCGGAATTCATGCGCGGCAACAGCTTTTACACAACGGACAAATGCAGGATGACGGAGGGCAGACTGATATGACGGTCATAGAAAACAAAAACGCCCGGGCTGCCATACGTATAGGCGTTCCGATCATACTCACGGCAACCGCGGTGATGTGCGCGCTGTTTGCCACTGACGGCAGAAAATACGCCGTTATAACCGTAATAGTCACGCTTTTGTCGCTTTTGCTGTTCCTATCCGGGTTTGACAAAAAGCGCATCGGCTCGCGGCGACTCGTTTTAGGTGCGGTTTTCGTTACGCTCGCCGTCGCGGGCAGATTCATACCTCAGCTCAAACCGCTTACGGCGGTAGTAATAATAAGCGGTATGTTTACCGGCGCGGAAACGGGATTTCTTGTAGGCGCCGTGTCCGTACTTATATCAAACATATTTTTCGGCAACGGCCCGTGGACGCCGCTTCAGATGGCGGCTATGGGACTTATAGGCTTTTTCGGCGGCGTGTTCTCAAAGGGCTTGAAAAAAAGCAAGGTGATACTCGCTTTGTACGGCGTCGCCTGCGGTATATTCTATTCAATGTTCATGGATATCTGGACAACCTGTTCCGCAACCGGCTCTCTGCAGCTTTCCGCGTATATAGATTCCGTTATTGCCGCAATACCGTTCACTGTTATATATTCGGTATCAAACGTCATATATCTTTTGCTTCTTACCCCGCCGTTTAAAAGAAAACTCGACAGGATAGCCGAGAAATACGGGTTATGAAACGTTTATTGTCAAAATTATATATTGACAAATAACGATCAGCGTGTTAGAATAAAGAAAAAAAGCAAAAGCAAAGGAGAACCAAAGATGAAAAAAATCATATCGGTAATTATCTGCACGGCTATGATAATTGCTGTCGCCGCGTCTACTTTTGTATATGCCAACGACGTTCTTCGGACGACCGGTGACAAGATCCTCGGAGATATCAATAACGACAATGAAGCAAACAACAAGGACGTAGTGGAGCTTTTCAGATACGTTTCCGGCAACAAAAAGCTTGATGACGAAAGCGCGTATGACTTCAACGGCGATAAAGAAGTAAACAACAAGGACGTTGTGGAGCTTTTCAGATATCTGTCAACAAGCGGACAGGAAACCGGACAGGAAACGGCAGCCGACGGATCTGATGCAGAGACGGAGATCGAGACGGAAACCGAAACAGAGACCGAGGCTGAAACAGAGACCGAGACGGAAACAGAGACCGAGACTGAAACCGAAACCGAAACAGAGACGGAAACAGAGACCGAAACGGAGACGGAAACGGAAACAGAGTCCGAAACAGTTACGGAAACAGAGACTGAGACCGAAACTGCCGAGGCGGTCGAAACGTTCATATTTGACAGGATATCGGTTGAGCAAATAGATGGTTATACGTTTTATGAGGAAGATCCATACGGCACAGGATATCCTACCGGCTACAACGATATAGAGGGCTTAGCCTGCTTTTTCAATTTCAGAGTGCAGACTCATCAGGACTGGACGGAAGAAGTAGCGGAGACGTTCGTTACAAGCGCGTTTAGCGGCGGTGTCCTGGATGATTTCGATCAGTATTACGTAGACGGGTTTACTTTAACCAGATTTGATTTCAACTGGTATTTGAATGACCTGCACGTAGTTCAGTCTTATGTATTCGTATATATCGACGACGTTGACGATTACGATATTCTGATACAGTTTGCAACGCGCGACTATCTGCCGGATACCATGACGGATTTCTACAATTTGATAGATACGCTCATCGTTTTGGATGCGTAATAAGCGTATAAGAAAGATAACCGGGGAACGCAAAGAACAAAAAAGATGTTTTAAGAGTTAAATGTTTGATCGGTGGGCTGCCGCATACGCGGCAGCCTTTTTAATTACTTTTTCAAATTAAAAACACAAAATCTTATTGACAAACTGTTGCCATTATGGTAGAATCAAAAAAAAAGGAGGATAAAACCATGAAAAAAATCATATCGCTTGTTTTAATTGCTGCGATGATCACAGCCGTTGCCGTAAGCGCCTGCATATTTGCATCGGCAAAGCTTGTCGGTGATATAAACGGCGACGGCGAAGCCAATAACAAAGACGTTGTTGAACTGTTCAGATACGCTTCCGGCAACAAAAAGCTTGATGACGAAAGCGCGTACGATTTCAACGGTGATAAAGAAGTGAACAACAAAGACGTTGTTGAACTGTTCAGATTCTTAAGCACCGGAGAAAAGGTAGTTTTACCGGATGAATCGGAAGACGAGTCCGAAGAAGAAGCTGAAGAGTCCGAAGAGAAATCAGAGGATGAATCTGTTACAGAACCCGCAACTGAGCCGGAAGAATCAGAAGAAGAATCTGTAACAGAAACTGAGTCTGAAACGGAGACAGAGACTGAAACGGAAACTGAAACAGAGACAGAAACAGAGACTGAAACAGAAACTGAAACAGAGACTGAAACGGAATTTGAATTGCCCGAGGGATGTTTTAACTATAATGATCTGGTGTATCTTGAAGTAGCCGACGGTTATAAAGGCTATGATTCATATCAGGGTCTTCCTTCAATCGCAAAAGATGATCCGAGCGGAGACCCGGACGGACGTTGCTTCTTCAATTTCCAGACCCAACCGTATTATGAACCTTGGGATCAGAATGACGCAGAAGCGTTCGTTAATTCATTGAAACCACAAACTGGAGAAAACACTACGCTTGACAATTTTGAGGCGTACGAAGTAGACGGAATTCCGGTCACAAAGGTTGATTTCACGTGGGGAAATCTTATGGGAGGAGTTCAATTGATTAAACAGTCGCTTGTAAATATTTATTTTGAAGACGATTGTGTGGTCGTTATCCAGTTCGCGGTTTGGGCTGATGAAATTCCCGAAGGCATGGACGATTTTGCCGACATGATAGATTCGCTCCGCATCCATCCCGACGCACTTTGATCATTACATACGGAAATAAATAAACACGAGGCTGTCGCATACGCGGCGGCCTTTTTGACAGTTTTTCTCAGAAGAAATACGTATGAAAACATCGAGATATATGATATGTACTCCGGAGACGTTTATAATAATGAAGAAGGCAAATCGGCTGACTTTGAAGGCAAGTTCCCGGTAAGCACAAACGTAACAAGACCTGTGGAGCAGAGACCGCAGTAACAATAACAAATCTAAGGGCGGCGGGATGCCGCCCTTTGTTTATGCCTTTAGTATTTTATTTACGAAATAAGGGTTGATTTATTATTCATTTTTAGTATAATGATAAAATAGTAAAGTATTGGAGGAAAAAATGGTAACGGTATCGTCCGTAAACGTAGGCTCTCCCGCGGAAAAGGCGGGTATAAGAGTTGACGATATAATACTGACAATAGACGGTCATCAGATAAACGACGTGCTCGATTACCGTTTTTATATAACCGAACCTCACATAGAATTTCAGATACACAGAGGACCGGAGCTTCTGACCGTGGCGGTAGACAAAGAGGAATACGAGGATCCGGGACTTGAATTTGAAACGTATCTGATGGATGAAAAGCAAAGGTGCAGAAACGCCTGTATCTTCTGTTTTATAGATCAGATGCCGAAAGGCTGCCGCGAATCTCTGTATTTCAAGGACGACGACGACCGGCTTTCGTTTCTGCAGGGCAACTATATAACGACGACGAATCTGTCGGACGATGAGATAGACCGCATCTGCCGCATGCATCTGTCCCCTATAAACATTTCCGTCCATACGACGAACCCCGAGCTGCGCGTCTTTATGATGAAAAACAAAAACGCCGGCAAGGTGATGTCCATAATGCGAAGGTTCGCTGACGCCGGCATCACGATGAACGGACAGATAGTGCTCTGCAAGGATATAAACGACGGCAAAGAGCTGCAGCGCAGTATGGAAGACCTGCAGTCGCTTTACCCGGCGATGCAGAGCGTGTCTATTGTACCGTGCGGACTTACCGCGCACAGAGAAAATCTGTATCATATAGAGCCGTTTACGCCCGAAGACTGCCGCGCGGTCATAAAGCAGATAGAGAGCTTTTCTTCAAAATGCTATAAGAAATACGGCAGCAGGATATTTTTCGCGGCGGACGAGTTCTATCTGAAGGGCGGCGTGAAACTGCATAAGGCGTCTTATTACGAGGGCTATCCGCAGTATGAAAACGGCGTAGGCATGGTCGCCTGCATGTACGACGAGCTGCCGTATGAGATAAAGCAGCTCGACTGCGATCTGTCCGGCAGAAAAGCAACGCTGATAACCGGCGAGGCGGCTTATACCGTCATATGCGATCTGGCGGAAATGGTAAATAAAAAAACCGGAGCGGAGCTTTCCGTCAAGATGATAAAAAACAACTTTTTCGGCGGCGGCGTCACCGTGTCAGGCCTTGTGGTAGGAGCCGATATTGCGGAGCAGTGCAAAGGCGCCGATCTCGGAGAGGGCGTATTCATACCGACTGTAATGCTCAGGCACGGAGAAGACGTGTTCTTGGACGATATGACCGTGCCGGAGTTGTCCGATAAATTAGGCGTACCCGTTTATCCCGTACCGTCCGACGCGACGGCGGCGACGGAGATCGTGGAAAAATTAAGAATTAAGAATTAAGAATTCAGACAGTAGGGGTCGGCGCCCTCGACGACCCGCTGATCGCCCTACAGACCGATCGGATACGTTTTTTACGAAAGAACCTATAGGAGATATATAATGTCAAAACCGATAGTAGCGATAATAGGCAGACCGAACGTCGGCAAGAGCACGCTTTTCAACAAGCTTGCCGGTCAGCGTATTGCGATAGTCGACGATACGCCGGGCGTTACGCGCGACCGCATTTATACGGAGGTCGAATGGAACGGCAGGACCGTCCTCGTGACCGATACCGGCGGCATTGAGCCTAAAACGGACAACGAAATATTAAGGCATATGCGCGATCAGGCACAGACGGCTATCGAGATGTCCGACGTCATAGTTTTTATGGTAGACTCACGCGCCGGTCTTACCGCGGACGACGTTCAAATAGCGCGGATGCTTCAGAAGGCTAAAAAGCCCGTCGTCGTAGCGGTAAACAAGATAGACAACGTCGGCAATCTGCCGCTTGAATATTACGAGTTCTACGAGCTCGGCTTCCCGGACGATCCCATAGCGCTTTCGTCCATGTCCGGTACGGGTACGGGCGATCTGCTTGACGCGATACTTGAAAAGTGCCCGGACGACGACGGAGTGCAGGAAGAGGACGACCGCATAAAAGTCGCCGTGATAGGCAAGCCGAACGCGGGCAAGTCGTCTATAGTAAATAAAATAATCGGTCAGAAACGTATGATAGTTTCAGATATTCCCGGCACAACGCGCGACGCGGTCGACGCCGAGGTGGAAAACGAATACGGAAAATATACGTTCATAGACACCGCGGGCATAAGAAAGCAGTCCAAAATATCCGATAACATCGAGCGTTACAGCGTTCTGCGCGCAAAAGCCGCCGTTGACCGCGCCGACGTATGTCTTATTATGATAGACGCGTCGGAGGGCATAACTGAGCAGGATGAAAAAATTGCCGGCATAGCGCACGAGGCGGGAAAAGCGTCCGTTATAGTCGTGAACAAGTGGGACAAAATAGAAAAAGACAACAAAACGGTCAAAGAATTCACGGACGATATTTATAAAGCGCTCTCGTATATGACGTACGCGCCCATAATCTTCGTTTCGGCTCTTACCGGTCAGCGCTTAGGCAAGCTGTTTGAACATATAAACTACGTTTACGGTCAGGCGACGTTCCGCGCGACGACGGGTATGCTTAACGATCTGTTGAACGACGCGACGACGCGCGTTCAGCCGCCGTCCGACAAAGGCAGAAGGCTCAAAATATACTACATGACGCAAACGGCGATACAACCCACGACCTTCGTAATTTTCTGCAACAGCGTAAAACTGTTTCATTTCTCGTATCAGAGATATATTGAAAACCGCCTGCGCGAGACGTTCGGTTTCCGCGGCGTACCTATCAAGCTTATTATCAGAGAGCGGGGTGAATAACAATGATACCGGGCTACGCGTTTAAAGACGTTTTCTATTACGGTCTGTTATATCTGTCAAATCAGAGCGGCACGGCGCTTTTCATCATATCAATGATACTGATCTGCGCCGCGGGCTATCTGCTCGGCAGTATAAACACGGCGATAATACTGTCCAAAAAAGTCTACGGCAAGGACATAAGAGAATGCGGCAGCGGAAACGCCGGAATGACGAACGTGCTCCGCACCTACGGCAAAAAAGCCGCGATAATAACCGTTTTGGGCGACGTCGGTAAAACCGGACTTGCCTGCCTTTTAGGCGCGCTCGTCTGGGGACAGACCGGGGCGTTTTTAGCGGGATTTGCTTCTATCATCGGTCATATGTGGCCCGTATGGTTCAAATTCAAGGGCGGTAAAGGCGTTTTGTCGTTTGCCTCGGTCCTTCTTTTCTGCGCTCCTAAGGTATTTCTCGTCTGTTTTACGATATTCTTTATAATAGTCGCTTTTTCAAAATATATTTCGCTCGGCTCCGTATCGTGCGCCCTGATAATGCCGATAATCCTTGCAAGGTTCATCGGCGCGCAGACGCTCATACTTATACCTGCGATAATAATTGCGCTGATCATTGTATGGAAACACCGGTCTAATATCAAAAGGCTGCGCGAGGGCAAGGAGAACAAGATACACCTGGGCAAGGACGGCGGTTTTCTACCGAAGTGGATACTGATAGTGATCTGCCTCGTACTTACCGCGGCGTCGGTGCTTGCCATTGTTTTCACTTTCAGAACGGAATACGCCGTTACTTATAAAAAGGACAGAATGACCTCCGCGTATCTGAGGATTATATTCGTGACCGAGAAAAACGAGTATTTCAAAAATGAGCCTCAGAATGACGAGCATGACGAAGAGATAATGCAGACGGCGATAAACAAAGCCAAACGCATACTCGTCACAAAAGACGCCGCGGCGTCCGACAACAGAGCGATATCTGACGAGGGCAGGAACGCCGCGATAAACTATTTCAAGGACGTTTCCTCGCTTTACGGAAGCGTTGAAGGCGATACGGCGGAAACGTACTGCCACAGGATATACGGATACGATATATCGCCTAACGATATAGTAAAAGTGCAGGCGGCTCTGATATTCGCTGACGAATACAGGCAAGCCGTAACGGAACAAAAGGCCGACCGGCTTTTATCCGAAGCTGAAGAGAACATCAAAGTATCGGATAAAATCAAGCAGGCCATTATAAACAACTATTGAGCCATGACTAAAACGGTACTTATCACGTCATTCAAGGGCGGCGTGGGAAAATCGACAGCCGCCGCAAACCTTGCGTCAAAGCTGGCGCGCGCGGGCAAACGCACGCTTCTGTGCGACCTTGATTTCGATCTCGGTACGCTCGATCTCATAACCGGCTGCGAGGACAGACTGCTTTTTGATATATGCGACGCGGTCTACGGAAGAAGGCCGGCCGAAGACTGCACGGTGAAATTCACCTCCAATACGAATCTGTTCCTGCTCGGCGCGCCGTTCAAATGCACGGATGAAATAGAGCCGGACGATTTTGCAAAAAAACTCAAAAATCTGTTTGCCGGGTACGATTACGTTATACTCGACACGCCCGGCGCGGATTCGATAACGCTCGCCGTTGCATCAAAATGCGCGGACGAGGCGATAGTCGTTGCGACGCATAACCCGACTTCCGTAAGAGGCGCGGAGAAAACCGCGAAACGCTTACGCGAAAACGGCATAAAATGCAGACTTTTGATAAACTGCTTTGACAGCCGTTCTGTAAGCGAAAGCAAAAGAGCCGGAATGCTTGATATGATAGACGCGACAAAAACGCCGCTTTTGGGCGTGGTCCCGTACGACCGGACGCTTATGTTCGCACAGGAAAAAGGCGTTCTGGCGGATACGGACGCGTTCGTTTCATCAAAAGCGTTTGACAACATTGTACAAAGGCTTTTGTGTGAAGAGACCGGGCAGCGCCCGCGTCCCGTACTTTACGGCGTATCCGGCGTTAAAAGAAAAAAGGTATTGACAAAATAGTCAGTATAGTGTAAAATTATATATAAATGAAGAAAGGCGGATGAGGATATGGAAATAGCACTCGTTGCCCACGATAAAAAGAAAGAACTTATGACGCAGCTTTGCATAGCATACTGCGGTATTCTGAGCAAGCACAATCTTTGCGCCACGAGCATTACGGGAAAATACATCGCCGATGCCACGGGTTTGAAAATAGAGCGTCTTCTGCCCGGCACTCACGGCGGAGAACAGCAGATCTTATCAAGAATTGCATATAACGAAATAGATATACTTCTGTACTTCAGAGATACGTCCGGAGGTGAGCCGATGTCGGAGACGGAGGCGAATCTCATAAGGATGTGCGATATCCACAACGTTCCCGTTGCTACGAATATCGCCACGGCGGAAATACTGATACGCGCGCTTGACAACGGCGACCTTGACTGGCGCGAGATAGTCAATCCGCGTTCGGAGTACAATCTCAACCGCAAAAACGGCCAGCAGTAATGAAAAAACCGTATATTTACGCGGTCATCCTGTCCGCGCTTCTGATATTCGGCGCGCTTGCCGCGGCGTATCAGATAAACCATCCCGGCAGGATAATACCGTCAAAGGTATACACGGAGCGCAAGGCGGAGCTGATAACGAAGGATTACCGCACGGCAGCGGAGCAGCTCGGAATAGAGAGCAATAAACGCGGCTCCACGGTCTACGCCGTAATGGCGGAGGTGTCTTTGCCGGAGCTTGAAAAGGAATACGGTATAACTTCCGCGTTTTATTTTCTCGACGTTGAAGAAAGACGCGCGCACGTTTATTCAAACGGCGCGGAGGCGGACACGGCACAGGAAAAGACCGTTCTGCTCGGAGTTCCGGAAGCCGCCACGGAGTTTTTTGGCGACAGCTTTACTCTCGCGTCAAACACCGATTACGGCATACCGGATTACGGATATGTAAAGCTCTACTTCAGACGCGGCGACGGCGTGTATTTCAAGCTCTATAAAGAGGATGAAATACCGAAAAAGTTTGGAATGGTGTTTGATATGGCGTCGTCTGTAAGTAATTAAGGCAAAATCAAAATATTTTAAAAAAATAACTTGACATTTAAGTGCAAATGTGGTATCATACATCTCACGGTATCCAAAGATACGGAGAGATGTCCGAGTGGTTTAAGGAGCTGGTCTTGAAAACCAGTGACTCGCTTTGCGGGCCGTGGGTTCGAATCCCACTCTCTCCGCCAGAAAATTCTCACACAGTGAGAATTTTCAATTGAATCCGTTTACGGATTCAATTTCACCGGATGCGAAGCATCCGATTTCACCAAAGCGCGGGCTTTGATTTCGCCGAGGCGAAGCCTCGATTTCATTCAAACTAAATCGAATAAAGTAATTCACATGGAGAAGTACTCAAGCCGGTGAAGAGGCGCCCCTGCTAAGGGTGTAGGGTGGGAAACTGCCGCGAGAGTTCGAATCTCTCCTTCTCCGTTAACAAAAAACATCCCGAAGGGAGAGGCTACGTAAGGAAGTAGCTTCTCCCTTCGGCTTTTGTAATCAGCCGGAATGATTGAATTCATAGGACAAATTCAATTTATATCGGAGGATTACTCAAATGGAAAAGTGCATTACAGATGAAAAAACCGGTCTGAAATATGAATTGATAGGCGACTACTATTTTCTCGCCGGGGATGACGAGACGGAGAAATGTCGCCCTATCGGAATATGGGGGAAGCGGCATCTTCGCTACCTCAGACGGTGTAAGAAAGCGATTTATACGGTGCTGTTGATCGAGGGCAAACTGCCGGATTACCTTGCCGATGTCAACGAGCAAGCGGAAGAAATGCTCTTTCAGCTTGTTAAGCAAATGGCAAAGGACGAGGGTGTTGATGAAGCGCTCAAAAGGCACGATCAACTCGGCTGGGTTCAACAGATGAATTCTATTCGCAACCGCGCGGAAGAAATCGTCTTAAACGAAATTATATACAATTAACAACAGCGTAAGGCGGAGAGCAATCCCCGCCTCGCAATTTTTATTCACGCTTTATACACTAGCACAACAGTTGACAACTATAATCTACATCTTTTAATGGAGTTTTTATCGTAAGCCTTGCATACTATTTACAGAACATAGAATCTTGTTCCTATAGACGCTCCGCTTCTTTTGGAGTATTAGGGATCTCTCGCTAACAAGAGGCTGAGAAGACAGGCGGGATTTGCTTGCTAAACTAAGACAAAGATTTTTTCACATAACCTTTTTTCACTATCCAACTTTAATAAACGAATCAATTATCTGAGCCTTTCTCGTGCATTTTCAAGTCCATATTTATCGATTGAAATCATCTTTACAAAAGGACGACCATTTTCGGAATAATAAACAATCATATTCGATAAATAGTTTGCCTTGCAATTAAACGCTTCTCGTTTCATTTCAAGATCGTTGGATGAATTGTCTAACCATTGTTTCATAATACTTTCAGGGAGTTGAAACTTATATGAATTGTCTCCAGATCTTAAAATCCACGGATGATCCGGAGAAGACCAATGTAAAGAGTAATAATCGTCAAACTGGTTTTGTTCACCACATTCACGGTATAAAAACAATAATTGTCCAGATCCCGTTATAGCTACTGCCATTCGGTTACCTATTTCGTTTGAAAAACTGATGATATGCTCTTCAGTTATCTCTGCAGAATGATCAAATAGTTGTGTGTATCTACGACCAGTATTGTTATCATACTCTGGATTAAATCCTTTGAGGATTCTAAGAAAACCACTCCAAAAAGGAAGACGTTCAAATGAAATTAACGGAATACGATAAGTCGCCGCAAATTTTTGAGCTTGTTGAGTAAAACCATTAATAGCGGCAATTGCTACTTGATAACTATATCTTTCATAGTCAATTAAAACGCCGCGACGGTTTTGACGGCGCCGGGACAATAGTTCTTCTTTATCCACAATATCAAAATGATTAATATCTTCTCGGAGCCCTAATACACTTCGGACAGTACCAATTCCGACTCTTGATTGGTAATCCTTACACTCAATCAACAATCTTGTTCGAGAATAAAAAGGAGTCTGTACAGGTGGGTCCAAAAGAACATCTGCGTTATGTGCTTCCCCTAAACCTTGCAGCATTTGTCCCGGAGCGCCATCAAACACATAGATTCCATCGGAAGACACCTCGGAAAAACCTATGTTCATCAAAATGTGTTTTACAAACAGTTCAAAAGCTCTGCCCGCCTTCATTATTTATCCTCCATCTATCCTTTTCTAGCTAATTGTAAATCGATCGTGTCATAGATCGTGATATGACCTCCGTGTTTGTTGATTGCTTCTTCAATTTTCGAGAAAAATATAGTTCTGACTGTTTCTTCCAGTGCGACGTGCTCTGAATAGGTTCCGAGAAGTTCTGTGTATTCCTTCGCAGAGAATACGCGCTGACGGTAAAATAAAGCGTACCGGATATCCGTAAATCCGTATTTTCCGGCGATCATTGCCCGTTCCTTTGCCTGCTCTTCTGTATATTCGGTCAGCGCTTCACGCTTTTTATTGTAAAACTTATTGTAGTATTCATCGTATAGATCATCTATCTCTTCCGAGAGAGCGGGATCGTTTTTGCATCTGTAAGGATGATTTGCAAAACGCGCAAATGCGCCGCCTCTTTTCAGCATAGAGAACACTTTTTCATACCCGGCTTTTTCCGGTATCCAGTGAAAAGCCGATGCGGAATACACAAGATTATAATAATCATTTTCGAGTTCGATTTCTTCATATTTCCCCGTAATGACCGAGAACTTTGGGTACTCTTTGAATTTTGCTTTTAACAGCTGAGAAAACTTTTCCCCGTATTCGACCGCAGTCAATCTGCAGCCAGTTTTCAATAACGGCGCAGTAGCTTGTCCGGCTCCGCTTCCCACCTCGACGACGTTACTGTTTTCATCAATGGGGATGTATCTGAAAATCGTTTGGTACAATTCGTCGACGTAACCGGGACGCATTTTCTCGTAATTCGACGCCACAGTGTCAAAAGTCCATTCTAATCCTTTAATTGCAGGCATAAAAACCTCCTCATAAGGAATCATTGTATCAATGTTTCCTCGTGCTCCTTAGATAATTGAGACTTAAATAGTCTCCGTTTAAAACCAATATATCATAAAAGTGTTAAAAAATCTACTGTCTTCGGGGAGATTTCCCGAAGGATTTTCGTTTGTTGACGACTTTTTTAAAAAACCTCTTGACAAACGAACAAATGTTCTGTATAATGATAATTGTGATTTTGTCGCTTTATGCGGGAAAAGCACGAAAACTGAATATCGGTGTCAACATATTTGCGGGCTTCACGCCCGACAATGCCTGAGGTGAGCTAACGAAATCACCGCACACGTTCCATTGCCTTCGGATCACAGGCGGAACGCGAAATCGTGATCCCGTCTCCTAACAAGAGCCGTTACATAGACACACTTTTTAAAGCGAGGTAGTT
>JAFSYU010000010.1 GCA_017443595.1 Clostridia bacterium | reverse complement strand
CTCACGGGAACCCCCATTGCTCACTATGTTCGCAACGGGGAACCCCTTTGCTCGGCTTCGCCGAGAACCCCCCATACCCCCCTGTCCCCTCCCGGGAACCCCCAACGCTCTCCAGTTCGCGCCGGGGAACCCCGGTCCCACAATCTCAAAAGAGATTGATGGGGCGCGGATTGTAGGGGCGACCATTGGTCGTCCGTTTTCCGCTCGCAAAAAACCCGAGATAATCTCGGGGGGAAGGCGGGGGGTTAGGGGCGCAGTGCACAAATAGAGAGTAATCGTTTGTAATTGTGTTTTTTTGTTGATCAGTCTATGTTTCCTATGAAGCGGTAACAGATGTCTATTTTCTGGATTCTGTTGCTGTTTTCGTCTTTTTCGGGCTTGTGTATGAGTATCTTTTCGATAAACTCGTTCGAGAACTATTTTACGCTGCATCGTTATGCTCATGCTTTCCGACTGTTTGTCGTCTTCGGAGCTGAGACGGAAATATACCGCCGCTGTTACTGTGCTTTGTGTCGTTATCATTTTTTTATACAGCAATTCACACGTAAACAGGATAATTCGTGATTATCTTTGTGTCCCCGTCTGGCAGTATATTACCGCAAAAAAACTTGATCTTGCGTATAATCTGATAAAAGAGGGCTACAGCGCTCAGATTGTGGCGGCAAAATGCGGCTACAGCGACTATTCCGTGTTTTACAAATCTTTTGTTAAGCATTTCGGCCACTCTCCTTCCTTGCTGAAATCAAAAACGCCGAAAAAAGACAGGTCAAAGACCGAATAAAATCGTATTTGCTATTATTCTGCGCAAAATTGCAATTGTATTTGCAAGCAAATCACAGTAAAATAAATAAAAAACCTACGGAGTGTTACAATGAAAAAAAGTTTGTCCTTTTTGTGCCTTTTGGCGCTTCTTTTGCCCGTTTTCTCCGGATGTACACCGGATGAGTCGGCAGTCACAACATCCGTCGTTACCGATACGGAAACCTCCGGTAATGCAATGGAAACAGATACGGAAACAAAACTGGAGGAAAAAGAATTGAAAAGTGCTGATATAAAGGTCACGTCTGTATCAGTCGGTGATAAAATAAAGCTGACGTACGATATTACGACCTCACCGGAAGATCTGAAAGGAAAGTTGACCGTCGCCGCAAAAGCGGAAAACGGTGAAACAAAAATGGATATGTTTGATATAACGGGCGCGGCGGAGCTTGAAGCTCCTGCCGCAGACGGTCTGATTTACGTCACCGTTTCTTTTTCCGACGTTGACGGCAGCGTGCTTGATACGGCAAATCTGAAAGTCAGAGACGGGCTTATACAGCTTACCGCGGATGCAATAACTCTTGTTGTTGCCGAGCTGACGGACGACGAAAAAGCGCATCTGGTAGCCGGTACGGGCAAGCCTAAAAAGGAAGGCGCGTCCGGCGGTACGTATGAGATAGAGCGCATCGGCATACCGTCTATAACCGTAAACGACGGACCCGCGGGCGTAAGATACGGCACGGCGGTATGGTATCCTTCGATAATGAATATAACCTCGTCGTGGGATTCCTCTCTGATCTACGGCGTGGGCGAAGCCATTGGTAAAGATTCACTTGCTCTCGGCATCGACATAGTGCTCGGACCCGGTATGAACATACAGAAAAACGTGCTTGGCGGACGCAACTTTGAATACTGCTCCGAGGATCCGCTTCTGACCGCGTTTTCAGCATCCGCTTACGTAAACGGTATGCAGTCCGCGGGCGCGGGCGCATGCTTAAAGCATTTCGCGGGCAACGAGCAGGAGACGAACAGAGGCTCGGAAAGCTCTGCGGTGACGGAAAGAGCGCTGCGTGAGATATACTTAAAGCCGTTCCAGCTCACAGTCAAAAACTCGTCGCCGTGGTCGATAATGTCGTCCTACAACCAGTTGAACGGCGCATACGCTTCGATAAATAAAGATCTTCTGACGGGCATACTGCGCGACGAATGGGGCTATAAAGGTACGGTCATGTCGGACTGGGGCGCGGCGGGCGCGATAGAGGACAAGGTCAACGCGTTAAACGACATCAAAATGCCGGGCGATAAAGACGACGCGAAAAACGTACTTGCCGGTTTAAAGAGCGGCAAGGTGGACAGGGACGCGCTTGACAAATGCTGTGAGCATATTTTATATACCGTTTCTCAGTCGCCTACGTTCAAAGAGCTTGAAATGAACACAAAGGTGAACTTTACGGCAAACGGCAAAATAGCCGAAGACGCGGCGGCGGATACGCTGGTGCTTCTCAAAAATGACAACAACGCACTGCCGTATAAAAACGGAACGAGCATAGCTTTATTCGGCAACGGCGCGTTTAAAACGATATTCGGCGGTTACGGTTCCGGCGGCGTAACGCCGAAAAAGTCTGTCAACATAGCAAAAGGCATAACAAACAGCGAAAGCCTTTCATTATACGACGAGAAGAACAATATTTTCAAAAAAGCTGAAGAACATTCAAAAACGGATGCGTCAATAGACAAGGTCGTAACTGAAGACTACGCAGCAAAGTGTGCAGAAGGCGCGGATACAGCCGTTATAGTTATTTCAAGAGTAACTATGGAAGGCGCTGACAACAGCCCTTCAAAAGGAGATTATCTGTTGAACGATACCGAATTCGATATGGTAAAGCGCGTATCCGACGCATTCCACGCAAACGGCAAGACCGTCACGGTACTTATCAATACCGGCTCGGCTATAGAGGTCGCCTCGTGGCGCGATCTCGTTGACGCGATAGTTTTTATAGGCTATCCCGGTCAGAATACCGGAAACGCCGTTGCCAAAGCGCTTACCGGCGAAGTAAACCCGAGCGCGAAAACAACGATGAGCTGGCCGATATCATACAGCGACACGCCGGCGCACCTCTATTTCCCCGGCAACCCCGGTAAAGTCGTGTATTACGAAGACATTTACGTCGGTTACAGATATTACAGCACGTTTGACGTTGAAGTCGCGTATCCGTTCGGCTACGGCTTATCATACACGGAATTTGAGTATTCCGATTTTTCGGTAAAAGAAAACAGAGACGGTACGTTCACGGCAACGGTAACGGTAAAAAACAAAGGCGAGACAGCCGGCAGAGAAACGGCGGAAATATACGTTTCAAAGCCCGAAACCACGCTTGAACAGCCGAAATACGAGCTTTGCGGCTTTGCAAAGACAAAGCTTCTGCAGCCCGGCGAGTCCGAAACGCTTACTATAACTATAACCGCGGACGATCTATACAGCTATGACACGAAAAACAGCCGCTATATCATAGACAAAGGCGAATATAAGTTTTACGCCGCGTCGTCCGCAGCGGATATTCGTGCGGAAGCAAACACGGAAATAAAAGAACTGCGGGTGATATACGACGTTGAAAACCGCTGCGTACCGTCGCCCGAACCCGCGCACATAGTCAAATCCGAATACAAAGTTCTTGCCACAAGAAGCGACGATGAGGCGATAGCGTTAATGAAGGACGCCGAAAAGAGCGGCAAAGCGTACGTGATCGACTTAAAAGAATCAAAGGAGATCGGCGACGTATATCTTTACTGGGAGAATTTAAGCACGCCTTTTACCATAAGCGTTGCAGGTGAAGACAAGAATTTCAAGCGCTATGACGTCTATATTATCGACGGCCTTGATTTTGCCATTGTTAATCTGCACGGCGTCAGCGCGCGTTATATAAAAGCCGAACCCGCCGCGGCGGCAGTTTTGACAAACGTCAGGGTATTTTCCGCTTCCGCGGATGACAAAAAAGAAGAATTCAAGGAATACGAGAATTTAGCGCTGAATAAACGCGTAAAATCAGCCTCGGTCGAAGGCGGTCTCGTCGCATCCAACGCCGTTGACGGAAATCTTACAACGCGCTGGGGATCGCTTCCGAACGGCGAATCATGGCTTTGCGTCGATTTGCAGGAGGTAAAGCAAATAAAAGGTATGATGCTTTATCTTGAAGCCGCGTGGGTGCCGTACCGTATAGAATACAGTAACGATAACGAAAACTATACGACTCTTGCTTCATTTGGTTCGGGCGAGGTGTTCGTAAAACTCAAAGACCTCGATATCGAAGCCCGCTACGTCCGCTTCATCCGTGAAGGTGAAAACTGGTTCAGTATATACGAAGCGGAAATATACGGCTAAAGAACAAATTTAATCAAAAATACCGCCGCAGCAATACGACGGTATTTTTGATTTTGTCAGCAAAACAGCGTACAGTACCTTTATTTTATGTGCTGCGGGCGGTAATAGGGGTTCCCCGTTGCGAACACAGTGAGCAATGGGGGTTCCCGTAAGGGGGGCGACCGGGGTTCCCCGTTGCGAACTCGTGAGCAATGGGGGTTCACGGGCGGGGTTCCCCGAAAACGCGCTTTGCGCGCACGGATCGTCGGCTTCGCCGACACCTTCTCCGAAGGGAGAAGGCTTATTTAAAGAATTCCGCGCAAACGAGCGTATACGGCTCTAATATAATATCAAATCTATCGGATATAACGGCGGTCAGATCCAGATCCGATACGGCATCGAGAGTGTATACGTTCGCCGTTTTCGCGTCTGTGTGAACGGTTATTTGTCTCGGTTCATCGTTGAAATTCGTTATCATAAGCGTGTATCCGTTATCCGATGCGGAGGCAAGAGTAAAGACGCCGTCGGCATCGGGCGATTCTATCGGTTCTCCGAACTGTTTTATTTTATTGAACGCGAGCATTGCGTAAAACGGCTTTTCCGGCGCTTTCGTGTACTCGTTGAACAGCCCGCAGTACGATATGAGCATCACCTGCGCGTCGTAGTACATCGCAAGATCGACCGGCAGTTTCTGCAGTCTTATGAGCGTTTCACCCACAAATACCGCGGCTTTTATCCCTTTTCTGAATTTGCCGCCGGTGCTGTCCGGCGCGTTGTAATTCCACTCGTCAAGCACGCTTTCCGCCGCCGTGAAGCCGAATTCATCAAGTAAATTGCGGCAGTATACGGCGAACACGGCTATCTCATCCGGCTCGTCTGTGTAAACGTGCCAGCTGAAAAAATCAAGCGGGGCTTTCGTTTCCTCCGCCGTGATGTACGACAGAAAATCGCGTGCGTAGCTTAAAAAAGATCTATAAAACGGGTCGTTATATTTTTCGAGCGCGCTGTAAAATCCGCAGGAACCGTAGCCGCCGACTTTGATATACGGAAATCTTTTTTTCAGGCGGTTTGCGGTTATCCGGTAAAGCTCGTAATACTGTGCTGCCGTGCCCGTCCACATAGGCGGGTTTTCCGGCTCGTTCCAGATCTCCCAGTATTCTACGCCGTAATGGAAACCGTCCGCCCAGCCCTCGTTATAGTGCGCGACGATATGGCAGCAGACGTCCGCCCACTTTTCAAAATCAGACGGCGGCACGGTATAACGCTTGAAACGCGGATTGTTTTCTATGCTTTCGCCTAAGCGGTAAAACACCTTCGTCCCGGCGTCGTAAATCGCTTTTATATACTCGTCCGTGCATTTGAAATTGTACGCGGACGGGTCGTTCGGGTCGGCTGACATATCCGGGAAAACACAGTGGATATTGACAAAATCCCCGGCGCCGTATAACATCTCCGTGTCGTGCAGGCGCGAATACGGAAAGCCCGCGGCTTTGAAATTCTCCGTTTCATCTATTAAAAAATCGTAAGTCACCGGACCGTTCTGCACGCCGTTCACCGCCTTTATCGCGGGGGCTTTTTTTGCTTTATCAAGATATATTTCCATTATCTGACCTCGCTTGAAAATGCCGCGTTTAAGCGCGGCATTGTATTATTCGGATAAATATTTATCTATCGCGGCGGCTGCGACTTTTCCCGCGCCCATTGCGGATATTACCGTGGCGGCGCCCGTTACGGCGTCACCGCCCGCGTAAACGCCTTTGCGCGACGTAAGACCGTCCTCGTTTACGACTATGCCGCCTCTGCGGTTGACTTCAAGCCCGTCCGTCGTGCTCTTTATAAGCGGATTGGGCGAGGTGCCTATTGCCATTATTACCGTGTCGACGTCGAGCGTGAAATCGCTGCCCGGTATCTCCACGGGTCTTCTTCTGCCGGACGCGTCCGGCTCGCCGAGCTGCATTTTTACGCACTTCATACCGGTGACGAAGCCGTTTTTCGGATCGCGCGGATCGTTTTCGTTGTTATATCCGAGAATTTCCGTGGGATTGCAGAGCAGGCGGAATTCGATGCCCTCCTCCTTTGCGTGCTCTACCTCCTCGGCTCTGGCGGGAAGCTCCTCTATTGAGCGGCGGTATACTATATACACCTTTTCCGCGCCGAGGCGGAGCGCCGTTCTCGCTGCGTCCATGGCGACGTTTCCGCCGCCTACGACGGCGACACTGCCGCCTTTCATAATAGGCGTGTCGGAATCCTTATACGCCTTCATCAGATTGCTTCTCGTCAAAAACTCGTTTGCGGAATAAACGCCCTTTAAGCTCTCGCCGGGTATGTTCATAAAATTCGGCAATCCCGCGCCGGAGCCGATGAATATTGCCTCATAGCCCATATCGAACAGCTCGTCGACCGTCAGCGTTTTGCCTATTACCACGTTCGTCTCAACGTCGACGCCGAGCTGCTTAAGCGTGTCAACTTCCTTTGCGACTATGGATTTGGGCAGACGGAATTCCGGTATGCCGTATACGAGCACGCCGCCCGCGGTGTGAAGCGCTTCAAAAACGGTGACCTTATATCCCTTTTTCGCAAGATCGCCGGCGCACGTAAGTCCGGAAGGACCGGATCCGATCACGGCGACTCTGTGACCGTTCGACTGCGGCTTTTGCGGCGCTTTTTTGCAGTTTTCATTATGGTAGTCCGCGACGAATCTTTCAAGCCTGCCTATGCCTACCGGCTCGAATCTGACGCCCATGGTGCATTTGCTTTCACACTGCGTTTCCTGCGGGCAGACTCTGCCGCAGACGGCGGGCAGGGAAGAGGACTTCGTTATGACGCCGTACGCGCCTTCAAAATCGTTTTCTTTTATCCTTGATATAAAATCCGGGATATCTATGTTTACGGGACAGCCCTCCACGCAGGGTCTGTTTTTGCAGTTGAGACAGCGCCGGGCTTCTTCAAGCGCTATTTCCGCGGTGTAACCGAGCGCCACCTCATCAAAATTGTGCGCGCGCACCTCCGGCGCCTGCGTCGGCATCTCGTGTTTTTTCTGTTGTAGTGCCATAACTGCCTCCTTACGCCTGCTTGAACAGATTGCAGGTCTGCTCGTATGCGTGACGCTCAAAATCGGTATACATTCTGCCGCGCGACATCGCCTCGTCAAAATCAACCTCGTAACCGTTGAAATCCGGTCCGTCAACGCACGCGAATTTCGTCACGTTCTGTCCGTCTCTGTGAAGCGTCAGCCGGCAGCCGCCGCACATTCCGGTGCCGTCTATCATTATAGGGTTCATCGAAACGGTGACGGGTACGCCGAAAGGCTTTGCCGTAAGCGTCACGAATTTCATCATTATAAGCGGCCCTATCGTTATTATCATATCGAATTTTTCACCATGATCAAGCATTTCCTTAAGCGGAACGGTGACGTTGCCGTGACGTCCGTAAGATCCGTCGTCAGTCATTACGGTAAGACTGTCGGAGCAGGCTTTGAACTCGTCTTCAAGTATCAGCAGATCTTTGTTCCTGAAGCCGATAACGCTCACTACCCGTGCGCCCAAACGGTGGAATTCCTCCGCTACAGGCAGCGCGATGGCGCAGCCGACGCCGCCGCCGATTATACAGACCTTTTTAATACCGTCCGTTTCAGTCGGCTTGCCGAGAGGTCCGACAAAGTCCTGTATATACTCGCCCTCCCGCTTTTCGTTCAGTTTTCTGGTCGTCGCGCCGACTATCTGAAATATTATCTTTACCGTTCCTTTTTCGCGGTCGACTCCGGCGACGGTAAGCGGTATACGCTCGCCGTCTCCGTCCACGCGCAGGATGATGAACTGACCGGGCTTCGCCTTTTTAGCCACGAGCGGCGCTTCTATCTCCATCTGCGTGACGGTGGGATTGAGTTCTTTTTTGCGTATGATGCGATACATATAAAACTCTCCTGTAGAATTGGATTATAAATTCTGTATTTTTATTTTTTCGGAATATACGGCTTGTCGGACAGCGTAACGTTTGCGCCGGATAAATATCTGAACAAAAACACTACGTCCTTGTTGTCTGCCTCTCCGTCTCCGTTTATATCAAGCGCCGCGGTGTTTACCGTGACGTTTGTTCCGGAAAGATATCTGAACAGCGTCACCACGTCCTTGTTATCGACGGCGCCGTCGCCGTTGACGTCGCCGGGAAGAAAAGAAGCGACGGGATCTGTACCGGTATCGGTGTCAGCGCCGGCGTCCGTATCCGGGTCTGTACCGGTGCCGGGATCGGTATCTGTATCGGTATCTGTATCTGTATCGGCGTGCTTGTCAAAATCTATCACGGTAACCGCGCATTCAGCGGAAGCACCGCCTTCCGCGGTAACGGTTATCGTCGCGGTCCCCGCCTTGTTTGCTTTTATCGTAAAGCAGCCGTCCGCCGCCGAAGCCTGCGCCACGCCGGGATCCGACGATTTCACGGTAAAGCCCTCCTTGTGCGGGGCGGACGTCGGGAACAGAGTGACTTTTACCGTTTTGCTTTCACCGATACCGAGAATACATTCCGTACAGTCGAGAGCGACGCCGTCGGGATCCATCGGATCGCCGAGATCAGCCTTGGCAAGCGTGAATTCGTCGGAGTAAATATTGTATACAACGCCGTTTAATTTATACGTTACGATTATACAGTACGTCGTACTGTCCGAATCATTTTCTTCGATCTTAGGCAAATAGAAGCGGTAAAGATCGTTGTTTTTCTGCGGAGTAAGATACGGCGCGTCATCGATCGACTGCCAGTGGTCGCCGTGAACAAGCCAGTAAAGTTTGTAATGCCACATCGCGTAACGGTAAAAGTCAAAATCAACGTACGCGACGCCGCTGCCGCCTCCGTCGTGCCAGTCCGGTCCCACGGTGAATTTGAAATCGGAAAAATCTATCCAGTAAACTTCAAATTCATCGGACAGGATAGTTATGTCACCGAAGGTCGCTCTGACGCGGTATCTGCGCGTGCCCGCCGTGTCCTTTGCGGGGACGAAGAAATTCAAATAGTTTTCGCCGAGATTTGTCTGTAAAGTATAATAAGACCCCTCGGCTTCCGTCCAGTAGGACTGTTCTTGTCCGAGACGGATCACGGTGATATACTCCTGCAGTATGGCGGAATCGGGCATTTTGTTGTACTGCACGTAATATCCCGTGTAGCAGCCCGTGGCAAGATTTTCGTCTAAAAGTTTTGTTTTGATTATATGCGGACCGGGTCTGACGGTTATCAAGTGCGGCCACGCGATATCCTCAAGGTCTTTTTCATCCGGATCTATCAGCTTGCCGTCCATATACATCTTCGCGCCGGGATAAAGGGCTTCGCTTACCTTAATGTCCTTCATTTTCGGGTTAAGGTCATAGCAGCCCCGCAGTTTTCTCCAATACGAAGTCCTTGTCGTGCATAACTGTATACCGCCGTGGAATTCGCCCCCGTTGATCACCGGGATCATTTGTTTGAATATCACGCCGTCGTAATAACAAGACAATGTTTGATACGTCATCACCGAATAGCAGGACCCGTTGAACAATCCGCCGTTGATCGCAAGACGATCTAAGTTCACATATCCGAAATCGGATAAGAACCGTTTGCCCATATCCGCGGATACGCCGCTTGCGTCCTTATCGTACTCGGCGCAGAAATGCCCGTTGTTTATGACCGCGCTGCAATAGTACAGTCCGACCGCCGAACGGGTATACATGTTGGTCCAACGGGGATAGCCGTTGGAATCGTTGAGCGGTTCGCCCTGCACCCCGCAGAACTTATTGTTGTAGGTGGTCATACCGTAGTACCCGCCGTCTATATAGACCGTGGGGCGGGTTTCGGTATAATTAGCCTGATACCCTGCCGGAGCGTAGCGCTTCATCGATTGTCCTTCTATCCAGAGCGCATTTGTGGGACCGTCAACGTCGGTACGCGCGTCAAGCGTGATCCCTCCGCCGCCCGCGGAATCCACAAGGCGCAGGTATTGATCCGGGACAAGACCGTAGTTCATAAATATATAGACGCCGTACCAGGTCCTGTTATCGCCGTTTTTTTCGGCGTTGATATAACATTTGATAGTGTGACCGTTAAAGTCGATTATCGTGCTGGTCCAGTAAACAAGCTGAAGGCATGCTCTTTCGTACTGGCCTACGTTTCCGGCGGAAAGACGGATATCCGCCGTCAGCCGCACGAACATAGACTTGCCGTCCGAATCCCAGCCGCCGTGCCTTTCCTCGGTCGCCAACAGTTCTTCGGCGTTCGAGACCTCGACGTAGTCCCAGCCGGCGGGGACCTCCACGTTTTCCGTTTTGCAAAAGTTGTTGTCCGGCGCGGCGGCCGCGGGGATCGATAAGATCCCCGTGGGGACAAGCGCCGTAAGCATAGCCAAACAAAGCAATAACGCGGGGATTCTCGTTTTCATAATCATTACTCCTTTTTTTTCGATCATTGTGCAAGCTTTATATTATAACTACTTTATACCAGTTTATATAAAAAATCAAGGGGTTTTAAAATCAAATGGTTTTAAACAATTTCTCTGAAAAGGTGTATCTTCATTGTCAGAGTTTCACTTTGGGGGTTCGCGGGATGCGGTGGATGAGGCGAATTGGAATAACGTATCTAACCCCGGAAGAAACGGCGGGCGAGCAATGCTCGCACCTGCAAGTCTCCCCGCGCGTCGCCCCATCTGTGATGGAGGGGAACAGGGGGTTTGGGGGTGGCGAGGCGTCAGCCGAGCCGTGAGGGGTGGGCACCCCCAAAGAACGTCGCGAAGCGACACCTTTGAAATCAAATAAATTTAAATACTATTTTATACCATTTAGATCAAAAAATCAAGTCTTTTCATAATTTTATTTATTTTATTATCACCGCCGCGTAGGCTTTAAGGGTGAAAGCGAGGGTGGTCGCCGTTTTTTCGGCGAATATGTAGTCTTCATTCAGCGGATCGTATACGTCGGAGGCGTCCGAGCCGACGTCGACGTATATCTGTTTATCCCTGTTTTCCGCGTTGACGAGGAGCAGGTTGCCGTTTCGGTAAAGCGCGGCTATACCTTTATGATCTCCGCTTACCTTGAACGGCTTGCCCTCGGACTGCGCGGCGGCCACGGCGTCCTCAACGCCTAAGCAGATTATCGCGTCCGTATCCTCCGCCGTAAAACCGCAGTCCTCCGCGAAATATACGTGTACGCCGTCAAGCCTCATACGGCTGATCACCTCTTTTTCACGGTCGGTAAGCGTGCAGGGCGGGATGAGCAGAGACTCAAAGAACACACCGTTATAAAGCGGTGTATCTATAAAGCCCTCCGACGTGTCCGACTTTTCAAGCAGCTGCAGATCGACGAAATGATAAACGGCTTGATTGTCGTTAAGCTCCTTCACCGTCCTCATAAGTCCGTCGGCGCAGGCGTTTTTCACGTTTGCCATATCGCCGTCTTTGCTTAAACCGTCTATGGAAGTCGTCGTGTTTACGGCTATCGTGTCGTAGGGATAATATAACGCAATAGAAGTAAAATCCTTGCCGCGCATATTTTCGTCCACCGCGCCGATGCAGCGGTTATACTTATTATATTTTTCCGGTTCCATAAAGTTTTCGGCATAGTACGACGTGAATGTGTCTACGCCGTAGGCGTACTGTATGAGCTGTGAGCAGAGCATCTGCGCGTCCGTTACATTGCCGCCCTGCGCGTGCGCCGACACCTCGCTCATAACGTGCTCTCTGCCGTAGTTGAACGCTATAGACGATATGAGCTTAGGCGTGAACGCCATATCGTAGACCGTCTCCGGTATGGACTGCAGCATATCTATGCCGGGATAATGCATGTGACGTAATAGCGAGAAATAATTGCCCTCGAACAGCGGATGAAGTCTTATATCGTCCTCAAGCAGGATGTGGCCGGAGAACGGCAGACCGGCGGAATAACAGTAGTCGGAGATCTGCTCAAAATACGCCGTCTCAACGAGCCGGCTAAGCTCCGTATACCACGCGCGGCGCACTTCGCGCGCGGCTTGTGTATCCACGCCGAAAAGATAAATCAAATTATCGTAAATGTTTATACCGTATCTTGTCATCAAGCGGTTGTCTATGTTTTTGCCCCACGTCGTCATCGGGTAAAGCGGCAGCGTATCGTCGTATTCATCGTGGACGGAGTTCGGATAAAGTCCGGCGTTCAGATACACGCCCATGAGCGACGGCTCATCCGTGAACATGGCTTCAATAAGCCCGTTTTCGCGCTTGCCGCCGGCGTATTTGTCTTTATATCTTTTCGTATATTCCTCGTAAGTGTTCTTTATAAACGCTCTTACCGCGTCGTGATTCGTTATGTCGATATAACGGCGGCATTCGCATACGTTATGCTCCGCGTGCGTGCCCTCGTAAACGTGCTTTTTGATAAAATACGCGGCGAAAAGCAGACTTTCCGTGTCGTTTTTTACGGTCAGATCGTCCGTTTTGCCGTAAACGTCAAAGCGTTTATACGCTCTTTCCGCGTCAAGACGTGAAATATCTTCGTTTTTGACTTTATACGACACGGCGGCAAGCGCGAATTCGTGTCCGCGCGGGAATTCAAACGTGACTGACTGTCCCGGCTTTATAAAAGCGTGCATCATGACGACGGCTCTTGCTTCAAAATCCGGGTTTTCTTCTATCGTAAGACCGCCCGCGCCTCCGCTCGGGTAGCCGTCCTCATCGTATAACCATACGCGCATATCGTTTTCTTTCGCTTGCTCTAAAACTATATCGAATACGCGCCATAAACGCTCGCTTTTAAGATAATCCCTGAAAGCAACGTTCGTCACAATGCCGCCGAATCCTTTTTCTTTCAGCGATAAAAGGCGGTTTTTTATATTTTCACGCACTTCATCCTCCGGCATTTCATCCGGAAAATCAAATCCGTGTACTATTTTAAACGGAAGTTCGTATTTCGTCATGTTTTTTCTCCTTTTGCTTTATCCGACTGATTTTTTAAGTATCATTTTTTCGCTTCCGGACTTTTTGTCAAAGCAGAGAATATATGCCGCGTCTTTGTTTAAAAACAGCCTTATGCAGCCCTCGTATTCTTCAATGATCTTGCTGACTGTATCTGCCGCCATGCCGGTGAACTGATCGTACGGGGATTCTTTTGAGGTGTCCTGGATCTCAAAATATACCTTGCCGTTTTCCAGCCGCACTTCCTCACGGTTGACGTACGTGTTTTCATCCATCTTGAGCAGATCCGTGACGTCCGCGTCTTCGTATGAGAACACCGCTACACGCTCGTCGCCCTGCGCGGAGATATAATACATCGCGTACGTGCCGGCGGCGTAATCGTGATCCGCCATGTATACCAGCGTGGCGCCGTACGGCAGCTGCTTTTCGCGGACAAGCTCGTTTGTTTTCAGATCGTACGTTTTAAGTACGGTCCTGTTGCCGTCAACTACTCCGCAGGTAAGGTATCCGGATTTTTCGGATATGAACGTGCAGGAGCTGCCGGCCGTCATTTCGTTTTCCGTAAAATCAAAGCCGAGATATTCCGTCAGCTCTTTGTCCTTTACGGAATATTTCATAACGCGGCAGCGGCCGAGCAGATTTGATTTTGTTAGGTAGTAAACACAGCCGTCATATACGGCGATGAAACGCGTTTGTATATCGTTTTCATCCGTTACCGTTTTTTTATACGGAGAATGTACTTTGTTGTTATTGTTAGTGTCTATGACTTTGAGAGCGTAATTGACGCTGCCGTCGGAATACGTTGTAAGCTCGTAAAACGCGATCAGTCCCTCGTTTGCCGTGATCTCGTACGTCATAACGGAGTCCGGCAGCGAATATACCGCGGTCATTTCGCCGCCCGGCCCGTCCGATACGGCGACGACGGAAGCGGACTCGTCGTATTTGCGCAGCAAAAGAGCGAGCCTCGTATCGTCAGCTGACGACGGGTCAAGCCGGCAGACATGCGTAGGTATCCTGCCGGGCTCGTCGTATACGGCTGCGATGTTTGTGTCGGACTGACAGGCACACAGTGTTAAACTTATAATTGAAAGTACTAAACATAAAAATTTTTTCAAGGCTGTATTCCTCCGTTTAAGAAAGTATAACAGAATAAAAAGTATAAGTCAACATCAACAAAGTAAAAACTACCCCATTAATTTAAAAATATAAAGTTATAATTGTTTAAATTAAGTGTTGAAATAATGCAATATGCGTGCTATAATATACTTGAAAATAAGAAAAGGAGACTTTACAAATGTATAATCAGGTTTTAGTCACCGTTTTAAACAAAATAGAGCTTTTAGACAGGCTCTTGGATGAATTTGAAAAAGTAGGAGTAAGCGGAGCTACCGTAATAAGCTCCGTCGGTATGGCGCACGCTCTGGCGGAGCACGAGGAAAGCCATTTTATAAGCAGTTTCCGCGCGTTTTTCGACGTCAGCCACTCCGAATCAAAAACTGTATTTATCGTCTGCTCGGATGAAATGGCGGAAAAAGCGAAGGACGCCGTGCGCCGTATAGTCGGCGACCTGAACGAGCCGGACAGCGCGATAATGTTCTCGGTCCCCCTGCTTTATATCGAGGGGATCTCGCACAGCGAATGAAAGGAAGCGATACCGTTGCACCTCAATACGTTATTATACTTAGGCATTTTACTTATAGCGGGCCTGCTTTGCGGCAGACTTGTAAAACTGATAAAGCTTCCGAACGTCACGGGATATCTCATAGCCGGTCTTGTGCTCGGTCCGTACGTTACGAAAGTCATACCGCTTGAAGTTGTAAACGATTTCGACGTCATATCCGATATGGCGCTCGCTTTTATCGCGTTCACCATAGGCTGCGGCTTCAAGCGCTCTTATTTGAAAAAAGTCGGCATGACGCCGGTCGTTATCGCGATATTTGAATCGCTCTTTGCCGTTTTTGCCGTTCAGGGCGTGCTTTTAGCCGTAGGAACGGATCCGCAGCTTGCCGTTATATTAGGCGCGATAGCCGCGGCGACGGCTCCGGCGGCAACGCTTATGGTCATAAAGCAGTATGGCGCAAAAGGTCCGGTCACGGACACTCTCGTCTCCGTCGTCGCGCTTGACGACGCGGTCGCTTTGACGGCGTTTTCCGTCTGCGTTGCGATAGCCTCCGTCATAGGCGGCGGCAAATTTGAGGCAAAAACGATATATATGCCGCTTATTGAGATCTTCGGCGCCCTGATCTTAGGCGCGGCGTGCGGCTTTATATTCAAACTGCCGCTCAAATTCTTTAAAAAAGCAAGCAACAGACAGATAATCACGGTCGGCATCGTATTCGCCTGCTCCGGCATTGCAAATCTGCTCGGCTGGTCGTCGCTTCTGGCGTGCATGGCGTGCGGCGCGGTGCTTTGCAATATTTCGGATGAAGCCGACAGCATTTTAGCCGTTGCGGACGGCGTGACGCCCGCGCTGTTTTTGCTGTTCTTTGCGACGAGCGGCGCGGCGCTGAACGTTACGATACTGCCGCAGATAGGTCTGATAGGCATAATTTACGTTTTTGCAAGAGTAGTCGGCAAGATGGGCGGAGCATGGCTCGGAGCCGTGATAATGAAAGCGCCGAAGACCGTGCGCAGATTTTTAGGTCCCGCGCTCATTCCTCAGGCGGGCGTTGCTATAGGTCTTACGCTCGTTGCGCAGACAGCCGCGCCGGCTTACGCGGACCAGATACGCGCCGTCATACTGTGCGCCACGCTGATATACGAGCTTGCAGGACCCGTGATAACTAAACTGACGCTCAAAGGTGCGGGAGAGATAAAAGAAGCAAAAAAACAAAGCAAAAAATCTTTACCGAATTAAAAAACTAACGGTGTTTGCCGCTTTACATTTAAATTCAAAACATTACGGAGAACAAGTTGACAAAAGCCGGTATAAATGATATAATGAAATAAATAATTTTTGAAAGGAAAGTTTTATGAAAAAGGTATTTGTTTATATTCTGATCATCATATTGTCCGTATCTCTTGTTTCCTGCGGCGGAAATAACACCGCTGACAGCGTCACGGATAACGCTACCGTGGCAGATCAAACTACCGCTGTTACAGAGTCCGATACAGTTACGGAGGCACAGACCGAAACAGAAACCGAAACCGCGACGGAAACGGAAACAGAAACCGTGACGGAAACCGAAACAGAAACCGTGACGGAAACCGAAACAGAAACGGAAGCCGTAACCGAAACCGAAACAGAGACAGAGACCGAGACCGAGGCTGAGACGACAGCCGCGGCGTCCGGCGAAAAAGATCCCAACACGTGGCTTTGCAAATCCGGCGGTCCGTTCCCGACGGGCTGGTGGATGGGTCCGGTGATCGACCCCAACGTTGAAAACTGGAGCATAGACGTGAATTTTATCACTCCCAACGCGTTTGACGGATTTGTAATGGCGTGCTACGCCGGAGCGGCGCCTTCCGCTATACTCAGGATAAGCCTGCTTGACAATTACGGCGATGAGCTTGAATCGCAGGACGTTGAGATCATAGGCGACCATGAAAACGACGCTAACGGCTTTGTTCAGGTAAACTTCAGTAAAGCGTATTCCAAAGGCACGTACACAATAAGATTTGATTTTGATGAAGGCTCGTATTTCGTGCTCGGATCAGCCGAGGAAGGCGACGTTGAAATAAGCGTGGCCGGAAACGCCGGAACTAACGAAAATACGCTTCCCGCTCCCGCGATCGCTCTGTACGGCGCCGTTGCTCCGTGATATCGGCTGATCAAATATACGCATGGATAAAGTTGAAATATATACGGACGGTTCCTGTTTGTCCAATCCCGGACCGGGCGGCTGGGCGGCGATACTCGTTTGCCGCGGCAAAGAAAAGCTCGTTTCCGGCGGAGAAGCGGACACTACCAACAACAGAATGGAGCTTTTAGGCGCGATATCCGCGCTTGAGCTGCTGAAAAGACCGTGCGAGGTCACGTTCTGCTCAGATTCAAAATACGTTATTGACGGACTTAGTCAGGGCTGGGCAAAACAGTGGCGGACGTGCGGCTGGCGCAAGTCTGACGGCAAACCGGCTTTGAACGTGGAGTTATGGAGCAGGCTTTTGGACGCGGTAGAGCCGCATAAAATTACTTACACCTGGATAAAAGGTCACGCGGGACATCCGTATAACGAAAGATGCGACGCTCTTGCAAGATCGGAAGCGGAAAAATATCAAAAGGAGGATATATAAATGGCAGCGTATCCGAACAACAAAAAAGGTGATCCGGCTGAGTTTGAAGACGTTTACGCCGGACCGGGCATGATGGACGAGATTGACGGCGAAGATCCTGATGAGCCGGAGGAAATTAAAGAACCGGCGCCAGAAACGGAAAAGCCGAGAGAGCCGGATATGAATGAATTTGCCTGCGTTTACGCCGGACCCGAGTATTTCGGCTTTAAAGAAGATCCGGACACCGTTCCCGAAGAAGAAAAAGAACCGGAAGAAGAAAAAGAACCGGAAGAGGAAAAAGAACCTGAGCCGGAACCCGAAAAACCGGAAAAGCCGGCGTTTCCGCCGGAAGCTTTAAAAGCGATGTCTGACGACAGATGGAATAAACCTTATGAGGCGGTCTACGCCGGTCCTCAGTATATGATGGCGTACGCCGGACCGCAGCCGAACAACGGCGGAGTCTTTACAGGTATGATGCAGTTCACGCAGCAGCCGGTACAGGAAAAGAAAAAAATATGCGCCGCGTGCGGCGCGGAAATGCCGGACAAAGCCAAATTCTGCGGTAAATGCGGCGCGGCGTTCCCGAAGAAAAAGTTCTGTCCGACGTGCGGTTCCGAGCTGATCGCAGATTCTAAATTCTGCCCCGAATGCGGAGCGCTTCTGAAATGAGCGGATACAGGCTGAAAAGCTGTGTGTGGGAGATAACTCTCGCCTGCTGTTTTTCGTGCGCTTACTGCGGCTCATGCGGCGGAAAAGCGCGTGAAAACGAGCTTTCGACAAAAGAATGCGAGGACGTTTCACGCCAGCTTTACGAGCTCGGCTGCCGCCGCGTTTCCATGATAGGCGGCGAGGTCTTCATGCGTTCCGACTGGCAGACGATAGTCAGATCTCTTACGTCACGCAATATAAACGTCTGCATAATCACAAACGGTTATACAATGAGCGACGGGATAATAAACGTGCTTAAAGGCTGCCGTATAGAATCCGTCGCCGTTTCGCTTGACGGCCCCGCCGACGTTCACGACGCGTTCAGACAGTCGGGCAGTTATGACCGTGCGATAGCCGCGATAGAAAGACTTACGTCAAACGGTATACCGACGTCCGTCATAAGCGCGCTGCGCTCGGACAATTACAGACGTCTGCCGGAGCTTTATGAAACGCTTAAAAAATATCCGATCTTCGCCTGGCAGCTGCAGGCTTGCTCGCCCATGGGAAACGCGAAGAAAAACGGCGTTGACGTCGCCTTTGACGCGCGGTACGTCATAGATTTCATATCGAAAAACCGCGGCACGTCTCCGTTTTCAATGGGTATTGCCGATAATATCGGATATTACACGGAGGACGAACCGATAATGCGCGGCAACCCCGGCGCGTGCTTCACCGGCTGCGGAGCGGGTCTGACTTCAATAGGTATAGACAGCGTCGGAAACGTGCGCGGCTGCGAGTCAATGTACGACGAGCGTTTTATTGAGGGAAATCTGCGGCAGCGCAGCCTTGCCGACATATGGAACGATGAAAACGCGTTTGCGTATAACCGTAAGTTCAGAGTCGATATGCTGACGGGCAAATGCGCCAACTGCCCCGTGGGTATGCTCTGCGCGGGCGGCTGCAGATCGTATAACTATTTCACAAACGACGGTAAACTGTACGAAAACGTGCTTTGCGCGAGAAATAATAAAACGTAAAAAGTCTTGTGTTCATTGCGGCGGCTTACAACCGCCGCTGTTTTTTTGACTAAATACTTTGTCGATCCGTAACGGCAAACACGCAGATTTATTCACATATAAGATGATACAATATTGTTGCTCGGAGGTGAAAACCATGAAAAAATACATATGCATCGTCCTTACCGTTATTATGATCCTTTGCGTATCCGCACACGCGGCGTCGGATACGGCGGCGCTGACGGAAACGGATACAAATACGGCGGCGGCTGCCGAAACGGAGGAAAAGACGACGGAGGAAGTGACGGAAACTGCGCCTGAAACGGAGTATGACGACAGCGAGGATATAGCGCGGACGTTTATGAATATCAACATTTATATGTTTGCCTTTGCGATAATCCTGTTCATCATCTGCACCGTGATATATTTCGTGCTCAAATACAGAAAGAAAAAGGAAAAAACAGAAAATAAAGTTCAATAATTTTCTCAAAAAAACAAAATTATTTAAAGCAGTTGAAATAAAAATAAGACAATTATATTAAAAATTTAAATATTTTTGTCAAATTCAACAAATCTCTTGACAATTATAATATTTTTTGATATTATTACTGTATGTGGATATTTGTACGCGCCTGTAAAGACGCGTGCAGAACATAAATTTAAATAAGGTGGTATAGTAATGAGCGAAGTTGCAAAAAATCCTTCTGTCGCTAAAGAAGAGATGCGCGCCGACTATGAAAAATTAGCCAACGTGATCGATCTTTACAGCGGTAAAGAAGGCTGTCTCATTCAGGTGCTGCATGCGGCACAGGAGATATTCGGTTATCTCCCGTTCGAAGTCCAGAAATATGTTGCTGACAACATGGGCTTCTCAGTTTCATACGTTTCAAGCGTATCAAGTTTCTATTCGTTCTTCTCAACGACTCCGAGAACAAAGCACGACGTAAAAGTCTGCCTCGGTACTGCCTGCTACGTTCGCGGCGGTAAGCTGCTTATAGAAAAGCTGCAGGAAATTCTCGGCATAGGCGTAGGTGAAGCTACGGCTGACAACGTTTTCTCAATCCACGTAACGCGCTGCGTAGGCGCTTGCGGACTTGCTCCCGTCGTCGTTGTCGACGATGACGTTTACAAGCAGGTAAAGCCCGGTGACATAGCCGGAATACTTGACCAGTACAGAGGTAAATGATATGAGAATTAAAAACGTTAACGATCTCAAACTTATTGCCGATCAGTATAATGCGGAGCTCAAAAAATACGAGCATACGATATACGTTTGCGGCGGCGGCGGATGTATTTCCAGCAAATGCCAGGACACAAAGAATTTTGTTGATTCCTACATAAAAGAACAGGGCCTGTCCGATAAGGTGAACGTGATATTCACCGGTTGTATGGGCACCTGTGCCATGGGACCTGTCGTTCTCGTTGAACCGGAACGTATCTACTACGTCCACGTAACGCCCGAGCGCGCAAAGGACATAATAGACAGACAGATCATAGGCGGCGAAGTCATAGAAGAATACACTTTCTTTGACGCCAACTTAAACAAGCACATCCCGTGCATAGACGATATACCGTTCTTTGCGGAACAGGTACAGATCGTTCTTAATAAATGCGGTAAGATCCCGTTTGACTCTATTGAAGCTTATATCGCAAAGGGCGGCTTCACCGCCGTTGCAAAAGCATTCGGTATGACTCAGCAGCAGATCATAGACGAAGTTACGGCTTCCGGTCTGCGCGGCAGAGGCGGCGCGGGCTTCCCGACCGGCATCAAGTGGAGCGCCGGTATGAAGGCGCAGGGCGACCGCAAGTGCATCGTCTGCAACGCCGACGAGGGCGACCCCGGCGCGTTCATGGACAGATCCGCTATTGAAGGCGACCCGTTCTGCCTTATAGAAGGTATGATGATAGGCGGTTTCGCGATAGGCGCGAACAACGGCTACGTTTACTGCCGTGCCGAATATCCCGTTGCGGTCGAGAGATTCAACAAGGCTCTTGACATAGCGCGTGAATGGGGAATGCTCGGCGAAAACATCTTAGGCTCCGGCTTCAACTTTGACATAGAGCTCCGTATCGGCGCCGGCGCATTCGTCTGCGGCGAAGAGACCGCTCTTATGAACTCCATTCAGGGTGAGCGCGGCGAGCCGCGTCAGAAGCCTCCGTTCCCGTTCGAGAGTGGACTTTTCGGTTGCCCGACCATTATAAACAACGTTGAAACGTACTATAATATAGCCGAGATAATCAACCGCGGCGCAGACTGGTTCGCGCAGTACGGCGTAGGCAAGAGCAAAGGTACGAAAGTATTCGCGCTCGCAGGCGACGTTATAAACACCGGTATAGTTGAAGTTCCGATGGGTATGTCCCTCCGCAAGCTCATATTCGAGATAGGCGGCGGTATTACCGACGGTATGAAATTCAAGGCGGCTCAGATGGGCGGCCCGTCCGGCGGATGCATCACCGAAAAGAACCTTGACACGTCCGTTGACTACGAATCCCTTACGGCTCTCGGCGCCATCATGGGTTCCGGCGGACTTATAGTCATGGGTGAGAACACCTGTATGGTAGATACCGCGAGATTCTTCATGCAGTTCATCCAGGACGAGTCCTGCGGCAAGTGCACTCCGTGCCGTATAGGTACGAAGCGTATGCTTGAGATCCTTGAAAGGATCACTCAGGGCAAGGGAACGCTTGAAGATCTTGACACTCTTGAAGAGCTGTCCTACACGATCAAGGATACCGCTATGTGCGGCCTCGGTCAGACCGCTCCGAACCCCGTATTGTCCACGCTTGCAAACTTCCGTGACGAATACGAGGCTCACATAGTAGGCAAGACATGCCCGGCGCACATCTGCTCGGCTCTTGCAAAATACTATATCGATCCCGAAAAGTGCAAAGGCTGCACGCTCTGCGCACGCAACTGCCCGGTACAGTGCATCAGCGGCAAGGTCAAAGAGCCGCACGTCATTGACCAGAACAAGTGCATCAAGTGCGGCGCATGTATGACGAACTGCAAGTTCGGCGCAGTTATCAAAAAGTAAGGAGGGTCAAAACGATGAGTAAAGTTAATATAACCATTAACGGCAAGCCTTACGAAGCTGAAGCCGGCAAGACCATACTTGAAGTTGCAAGAGAAAATAATATTTATATACCCACCCTTTGCTACCTTGAAGGCGTGAATCAGTACGGCGGCTGCCGTCTGTGCATGGTAGAGGTAGAGACAAACGGCAGACCGATGAGAAATCTGCAGGCCGCTTGTATGATTAAGATAAGCGACGGTATGAGCATAAAAACGAATACCGAGCGCGTACGCAAGGCGAGAAAAGTAAACCTTGAACTGCTTCTTTCCTGCCATCCGAAGGACTGTCTGAACTGCAACAGATCTCTTGACTGCGAGCTTCAGACGCTTGCCAGAAGAATGAACATCACGGAAAGACGTTTTGAGGGTGAAAGCAAGGATATCCCGCTTGATATATCAGCCGTTATGACACGCGATATGTCCAAGTGCGTAAACTGCCGCCGCTGCGTTGCAATGTGCAACAACATCCAGAAGATAGGCGTTCTGAACGCTCAGAAACGCGGCTTCAAGACGATAATACAGCCGTCCTTCGGCAAGCATATAGCGGATACGGACTGCACCAACTGCGGTCAGTGTATATCCGTATGCCCCGTCGGCGCGCTTCGTGAGACGGACGCTATCGCTCCCGTCATCGCGGCTATCGAAGATCCGAAGAAGTACGTTATAGCTCAGATAGCTCCGGCTGTAAGAGTAGGTATAGGCGAACCGTTCGGTATGCCTTCCGGCACCGTAGCCACCGGCAAGATGGTAGCGGCTCTCCGTCAGCTCAACTTTGACGAAGTATTTGACGTAAACTTCGGCGCGGACCTTACGATAATGGAAGAGGGCACGGAATTCTTGCAGAGAGCAAAAGCGGCTCTCACAGGCGGAGAAGCCGTCCTTCCGATGATGACCTCATGCAGCCCCGGCTGGATCAAGTTCATAGAACACAGATATCCGGAGCTTCTCCCCAATCTGTCTTCCTGCAAGTCCCCGCATATGATGCAGGGCGCGGTCACAAAGACCTACTACGCGGAAAAGCTCGGCAAGGATCCGAAGGATATATACCTCGTATCCATTATGCCGTGTACCGCGAAGAAATTTGAGATAATCCGTCCCGAAATGAACGAAAACGGCGTGCGCGACGTTGACGCGGTCCTCACCACAAGAGAACTTGCGAATATGATCAAGCAGGCGGGTATAGACTTCGTAAATCTGCCGGACGAGGATTTCGACCCCGTTATGGGTCTTTCCACCGGTGCGGCGGACATCTTCGGCGTAACGGGCGGCGTTATGGAAGCGGCTCTGAGAACCGTTTACGAGCTCGTCACCGGACGTGAGATCCCGTCTGACAACCTGCACGTTCATCCCCTCGGCGATTCCGACCAGATAAAAGTCGCTTCTCTTACGTTTGAAAACGTACTGCCCGAGTACAAGTTCCTTGAAGGCTTTACCGCAAGAGTTGCCGTAACGAGCGGCTTTGACGGCGCGGCTCAGGTCATGGAGATGGTCAAGGCAGGCGAGAACTTCCAGTTTATCGAGGTCATGGGATGCCCCGGCGGCTGCATAGTCGGCGGCGGTCAGCCCAGAGGCGTAAGGAGCGAGAAGTGGGCGGCGAGAAAAGCCGGCATCTACTCCATAGACGAAGGCAAGAAGCTGCGTAAGTCTCACGAGAACCCCGACATCATCAAGCTGTATAAAGAGTTCTTAGGCGAACCGTGCGGACACAAGTCACATGAACTGCTCCACACGCACTACACCGCAAGAGGCAAATACAACGAGCTTATAGGTAAGAAATAATATTCTTATATAAGAAAAGCAGGCTGATGTAAAAGTCAGCCTGTTTTCTTTACATAAAATATGTAAATTTTTATAGGTTCAGTTGAAATTTTTTATATATACTGTTGAAATAAGTCGGAATATCTGTTAATATTGAAATAATAACTATAATGACGCATCGAGAGGCGCAGCTTTGATGAAAAACAAAAGCATACATTCAATAAGGACAAAGACAACTATTCTGGCGGTCAGCTTTATAGTCGTGGCAATAGTGATAACCGCCGCGATCGGAGCGGTATCCGTAAAGCAGATAGGTGACGACAATTCGGAACAGATGCTTCTTATGCTCTGTAAGACAGGCGAAAGAAACCTTGATTATTATTTCAAGAGCGTTGAGCAGTCCGTTGAGATGATATCTTCATTTATCAAAACGGACCTTAAAGGCGTAGACCGGCAGCAGCTTCAAACGCATATGGAGCGCGCAACGGATATTTTTGAAAAAACGGCGTACAGAACAAACGGCGTTCTTACGTATTATTACCGTATAGATCCGTCCGTTTCAAGCGAGGTCAAAGGCTTCTGGTATACCAATCTTGACGGCAAGGGCTTTGTTGAACACGAGGTGACGGATATATCGCAGTACGATACGAACGATACGTCAAATCTCGTCTGGTACACCGTCCCCAAGGCGACGGGAGAGGGTATCTGGATACCGCCGTATATCACGGACAATCTTGACGTTCGCGTTATTTCGTACAATATACCCGTTTATTTTAAAGATATGTTTATAGGCGTTGTGGGTATAGAGATAGACTATACGACCATGGCGGACGAGGTGAACAGCCTCAGGCTTTATAAAAACGGCTACGCGTTTATAAACGACGAGGAAGGCAACATAGTATATCATCCTTACATAGACGTTACCGCTTTGCCGGACGACCGGAAGCCGAAAGTGCCGCAGGGTTTTCTGAGTGAGGATACGGTCGTAAAATACGAGTATAACGGTACCGAAAAAGAAGCCGTCTGGCTCAAGCTCGGCAACGGCATGAGATTGAACGTTACCGTGCCCATATCGGAGATCAACAGCGGCTGGCAGCGCACGATAATCATTATAGTTATCACGTCCGCCGTACTTTTGGTCGTATCCGTGCTTCTTACGATGCGGTTCACGCGCCGCATAACAAAACCTCTGCGCGAACTTACGGAAGCGGCGGTACAGGTAGACAAAGGCAATTACGACGTTGATCTCGATTACAGCGAAAACGACGAGGTAGGCATACTTACGCGCACGTTCAACCAGCTTGTGACCCATATGAAAATACATATCACGGACCTTGAAAGCATGGCGCATACGGACGCGCTCACGTCTGTAAAGAACAAGGGTACGTATGATGCGTGCATACGCGATCTCCAGGATAAACTGAACGTTCCCGGCGAAAAACCGGAATTTGCCATAGCCATATTCGACTGTGACGATCTTAAGTTAATAAACGATCGTTACGGACACGATAAAGGTGATATTTATCTTAAAAACACGAGCGCTATCATCTGCCACGTATTCAAAAACAGTCCTGTGTTCAGAATAGGCGGAGACGAGTTTGCCGTCGTTCTTGAAGGAGACGATTACAAAAACAGGGATGAACTTGCCAGACAGTTTGAAAAGAAGTGCAACGATACGTGTGTTGACGGAAACAACGACTGGTGGGATCAGGTGCGCGTGTCCATGGGACTTGCCGTTTACGATCCGGATGAAGACCGCTATGCCGACGACGTCGCCCGCCGCGCCGATAAACTGATGTACGAAAACAAGCACGCAAGAAAAGCCGGAAGGATCTGACAAAAACGATATAACGAACGGACTGCCGAAAGGCGGTTCTTTTGTTCGTTCACAAAGACGTTACAAAGAAACGCAGAAATAAGAATTGACAAATCGCCGTACCGGGCGTATAATTAACACGTTAAATTTTAATATGTTAAGAAAGGTGCGTATGAAAGAACAGACATTCAAAACAAAAGAGCAGCAGGCGGTAAGACTGCTGATGCTCACGGACAGACTACACCGGGCGGCGATAGAATCGCAGATAGAAAAGCTCGGCATACACAGAAGCCAGCATTTTGTGCTTATGAGCCTGTCCCACAGAAACGGAGAACTGACGCAGACGGAAATAGCAAATCTGCTTGATATAAGTCCCGCGGCGGTCACCGTAACTTTACAAAAGCTTGAAAAAGCCGGACTTATTGAAAGAAAAACGTCGGATAACGACGCGAGAACGAAAATTATAAGGCTGACGGATGAAGGAAAAAAGACCGTTAAAAAAACGCACGAGCTTTTTTTAGAGGTTGACGATACGATGTGCGGCGGCATGACGGATGAGGAGCTTGACGCGCTTTGCGTTAGCCTGTCCCGCATGACGGAAAATCTCAAAGCGGCGGGGCATAAAGATCCTTACTGCAAAAACAGAAACGGAGAGGAGGATGAACGGTGAAAAGATGGTATAAATATATAAAACCGTATCTTTCGTGGTTTATTTTAGGACCTGTCTGCATGCTTGTTGAAGTCGCCGGGGAGGCGATAATGCCGAGACTTCTCGGTATCATAATAAACAGCGCGAACGAAGGTCAGCTGACGTCGGGCAAAAGCCTCGGCATCATGGCTTTAATGATACTCATAGCTATAATCATGATGGCGGGCGGCGTAGGCGGCGCGTACTTTGCGTCAAAAGCGTCCGTCAACTTTGCCGCGGACCTGAGAGCCGATATTTACGGAAAAATACAGAAATTCTCTTTTGAAAACATAGACAAATTCTCGACCGGTTCGCTTATCACGCGTCTTACGAATGACGTAACGCAGATGCAGAACCTTATAAATATGATGATGCGTATGGCGCTGCGCGCGCCGGGCATGATGATAGCTTCGCTTATAATGGCTGTAATGCTCAAACCCAAGCTGTCCGTCGTTTTTGCGGTCAGCATACCGCTCATGCTCATATCCGTGGGCTTCATAATCAAGACGGGCTTCCCGAGATTCTCAAAAGTACAGACAAAGCTTGACAAGCTCAATTCCACGGTGCAGGAAAACGTTACGAACGTCCGCGTCGTAAAGAGCTTTGTCCGTGAGGATCACGAAAACGAGAAATTCAGAGAAGCAAACAAAGACTTAAAAGATACCGGCAGATCCGCCGCAAAGGTCATGATATTCATGCAGCCGGTAATGACGCTTATAATGAATATCACGGTAGTCGCTGTAGTGCTTATCGGAAGCCGGCTCATACTCAATACCGAGATGCTTCCGGGCGATCTTTCGTCGTTTACGATGTACGTCACGCAGATACTCATGTCGCTCGTTATGGTGACGTTCATGCTTATGTTCACGTCCCGTGCGCTCGCCTCTTCAAAACGTATAAAGGAAGTTCTTGACGAGGATATAACGCTTACGGACGATGACGCAAAAGAAAAAGACAAAAAGGTGGATCACGGCGAAATAGAATTCAAAAACGTATCTTTCAGATATTACAAGAGCAGTGAAGACAAAGTGCTTGACAGCATAGATCTGAAGATACCGGGCGGCAGCACCGTCGGCATAATAGGCTCCACCGGATGCGGAAAGACCACTCTCGTATCCATGATACCGCGCCTGTACGACTGCGACGAGGGCGAAGTCCTTGTGGACGGCGTTAACGTCCGTGACTACTCGCTTGTAAATCTGCGCGACGGTATAGGTATGGTCTTGCAGAAAAACACGCTTTTCTCCGGAACGATAGCGGAGAATCTCCGCTGGGGCGACGAGGAAGCCGACGATGAAGAGATAAAGCGCATGGCTGAATACGCGCAGGCGGATAAATTCGTATCGTCGTTCAAGGACGGATACGGCACTATGCTCGAACAGGGCGGCACGAACGTATCCGGCGGTCAGAAGCAGAGGCTCTGCATAGCAAGAGCGCTTCTTAAACAGCCTAAAATTCTAATACTTGACGACTCTACGAGCGCCGTTGACACGGCGACTGAGGCGATGATACGCAAAGCGTTCAAGGAAGAGCTTCAGGGCAGCACTAAAATAATAATAGCGCAGAGGATATCTTCCGTTATGGACTCCGATATAATAATCGTCATGAACGACGGAAAGATAACGGGTATGGGCACGCACGATGAACTTCTTGCGGGCAATACCGAATACCGCGAGATATACGAATCTCAGACGGGAGGTAAAAACTGATGCCGAGAACTTTGGAACAGTTAAGAAAACAGTATAACAGCTCAAACAAAGGTCCGGAAAAGCGTCACGGCGGCCCCGGCGGACCGAGAGGCGGCGGACCCGGCGGCATGAGAGGCGCTGCGGGCAAACCCAAAAACGCCAAAAAAACACTTTCACGCCTTGTATCGTATTCAAAGGGCTACAGGGGCAGGATAGCCGCGGTGCTTTTATGCATGGCGGTAAGTACGGTAACGTCGCTTATCGGCGGATATATGCTCGCTCCCGTCATAAACAAACTTACGGCAACGGTCGCGCCTCAGCTTGCAGAGAGTTTAAGCGGTCTTGAAGCAAAGGTGGGCGGTTACGTAGGAGCGTTTTCAAACGTATTGTTCAAAGATGACAACGTACTGTCATACGTCGCCGCGGCGATGATAATTTTAGGCGCGGTATATCTTTTCGGCATAGCGACGACGTATCTGCAGAGCCGTCTGATGCTATCCGTCACGCTCGGCATGGTTGAAAAGATAAGAAACGATCTGTTTGAAAAACTGCAGAAGCTGCCCGTGCGTTATTTTGACGGTCACCCGACGGGCGAGATAATGTCGCGCTTCACAAACGATATTGACAATATTGAAAATATGCTGAGCAACTCGCTCACCTCGCTCATATCCGGCGCGGTGACGCTTATAGGCACGCTTGTGTTCATGATAAGCACGAGCTGGATACTGACGCTGATCGTCGTCGCGTTTTTCCCGATATTCGCGCTCGGCGGCGCCAAGATCGCCGGCATTTCCCGCAAGCATTACGTAAGCCAGCAGGCGGCGCTCGGCGCGGTGAACGGCTATATGGAAGAAACCGTTACCGGACAGAAAGTCATAAAAGTGTTCAATCACGAGGATGAATGCGTAGAAGAATTCGGACTGTTAAATCACGATATGCGCTCCAAACAGTTCAAAGCGCAGTTCTGGGGCGGCATAGTAGGTCCTATAATGGGCAACACGTCTCAGATCACGCTTGCCGTTACTATCGGCGTCGGCGGCATACTTATGCTGAACGGTCTTTTGGGCGCGGGCGGTCTTACGGTGTTTTCGCAGTACGCAAGACAGTTTTCAATGCCTATAAACTCCATTTCACAGCAGATGGCGACGGTATTTGCGGCGCTTGCCGGCGCGGAGCGCGTGTTTGAAGTGATGGATACCGATCCGGAACAGGCGGATAAAGAAAACGCCCGGGATATGAAAGATATGAAAGGCCACGTGGTATTTGAAGACGTAACGTTCGGTTACGTTCCGGGCAAAACGGTGCTGAAACACATAAATCTATATGCAAAACCGGGACAGAAGATAGCTTTCGTCGGCTCGACCGGCGCGGGCAAAACTACGGTCACTAACCTTATAAACCGCTTCTACGATATTGAAGAAGGCAAAATAACTATAGACGGTGTTGATATTAAGGATATCAAACGCGACGAGCTGCGCAAAAACATAGCAATGGTGCTCCAGGACACGCATCTGTTTACCGGAACGGTCATGGAAAATATCCGCTACGGCAGACTTGACGCGACGGACGAGGAGGTCATAGAGGCGGCGAAGACCGCGTCCGCGCACAGCTTCATCATGCGTTTGTCGGACGGCTACAACACTATGCTTGAGGGCGACGGCGCTAATCTTTCGCAGGGTCAGCGTCAGCTGTTGAACATAGCGCGCGCGGCTATCTCAAAAGCGCCCATACTCATACTTGACGAGGCGACAAGCTCCGTTGACACACGTACAGAGCGCCACATAGAGCACGGCATGGACAGACTCATGAAAAACAGAACGACGTTCGTTATAGCGCACAGACTGTCTACCGTAAGAAACAGCAATGCCATAATGGTGCTTGAAGCGGGCGAGATAATAGAGCGCGGCGATCACGACGAGCTGCTTGCAATGAAGGGCAGATATTACGAGCTTTATACGGGCAAAAAAGAGCTTGACTGATATGGATAACTATAAATATTCCGCCGTAAAAGACAAAGTCGCTTTATGCGATAACGTTAAAATATACGGAGAGCTTGATAACAGGATAAAGGCGGTCACGGACGGCCTTTTCCTAAAGCTCGATATGACGGCGCTGACCGATTATTTCAGAAACAAGCTGGACGTCTTTGCGGCAGGCGAGTTTTACGGAAAAATAATGCGCGCCGCGTGCCTTATTTGTAAATACTCAGGCGACGAACGTCTGCGAAAAGTCGTTGACTCCGCCGCCGCGGATATGATGAGCATACAGGACTGTGACGGCGATATAAGTACCGCGCCGAAACAAAAACAGCCGAACGGCAGCTGCGGCTCGGATCTTTGGGAGCGCAAATACGTTCTGCTCGGACTGTGGGAGTATTACTCCGCGTTCGGCGGGCAAAACGTGATTGACTGTATGGTAAAGCTCGCTTTATACACGGCTTCACAGGTGGGAGATCCGCCCAAAACGCCGGTAACCGAAACGGGCTGGGCGTTCTGCGGCATAGAATCATCCTCGATCCTTGAGCCGGTAATGAAGCTGTATAACCTCACCGGAGAAAAAGAGCTTTTTGCGCTTGCGGAGCATATCGTCAACTCGGGCTTCTGCAAAAGGCAGAACGTCATAGACGCGGTCCTGTCCGGTGTTTATCCGAAGGATATAGGAAACAACGGCGTACCGGAGCAGAGCATAGCCAAAGCATACGAGATGATGAGCTGTTTTGAAGGCCTGCTTGAATATTACCGCGCGACGGGGATAGAGAAATACATAAACTGCGCCGGAAAGTTTATCGAAATGATAAACCGGCGCGAGATAACGTATTTAGGCTCCGGCGGCGCGGACGGACCGTATAACCTCGGTCCCGGCACGGGCGAGCAGTGGAACGATACGTATTTTCATCAGGCGGACGAGGCGATAAAGCTCAGTATGGAAACGTGCGTCACCGTGACGTATATGAAGCTGATGCTCAATTATTACAGACTGACGGGCGACGCGGCTCTTATGGATAAGATCGAGATCAGCGCGTATAACGCTCTGTTCGGCGCGATGAAGCAGGACGGATCGTTTTTCGACTATTTCCCCAAGTTCAACGGCACAAGGAGCACGAAGGTCAATTTCAGCTACGATATAAACGGCATACCGCTCTCCTGCTGCACCGCAAACGGACCTATGGGACTTGCGGTATTGCCGTACGCCGCATACTGCGAAGAAGAGAAAAGATGCTGTATCAATCTGTATTTTCCGTCGGAGGCTCATATAAACGGTTTCGGCAAGATCAAAACGGAAACGGATTATCCTCTTGATAATAAGATCACCGTTACTGTCATGCCGGAAACGGAGAGCGAATATACGCTTGCTATGCGGATACCCGGTTTTTGCAAAAAACACGCTTTATCACACAACGCGGTATATGATAACGGTTACGCGGTCATAAAAAAGACGTGGAAAAATAAAGAAAATATCACGCTTACGTTTGACATACCGCTTATCTGTCATCCGGACCCCGCAAACGGCGGCAAAGTGCTTTTAACGTACGGCGCGCTCGTGCTTGCGCGCGACAAAAGCGTTGATCCCGGATCTGACAGACCGGTTTCTTTTAAACCGGGTTATATAACGGAATATAAGATACTGCGCGATCCGTTCCGTATAACCGCGGGCGGATGCATATTCATCCCGTATTACAAGGCCGGCGCGAGCTGGGACGGGAGGACGGAGTATAAGTGCTGGCTGGGGCCGGAGAATTAAGACCGGGTTCGTTTTTCTGATAAAAAAAGGCTGTCGATCAATGACAGCCTTTTAGATTTGTTTTATGATTATTTACTGAAGCGTGCTTACCGCGCGGAACAGGCTTGTAACGTCTTTATTGTTGACTTCGCCGTCCTGGTCGTAATCGTAGATCGTCTCGTCTTCTTCTTTTTCGTTGCCGGAAACGTATCTGAACAGCGTTACGATATCCTTATTGTCAACTTCTCCGTCTTTATTGCAGTCGCCGCGTTCAAGCTTGGCGGGATCTACGGTATTTTCCGTCTCATCGGGCTCTGTGGATCCCTCGGGCTCGCTTGACTCGTCTTCATCTTTTGTCTCGTCGGGATCTTTGGATTCCTCGGGCTCGCTTGACTGCTCATCCTTTGTCTCGTCGGGATCTTTGGATTCCTCGGGCTCGCTTGATACTTCGGCTTCGCTTGATCCATCGGTCTCGTTTGTGTCAACGGTATCGTTTGTGTCAACGGTCTCGTTTGATTCTTCAACATCACTTGATTCGGCGGGGTCAGTTGTTTCTTCCGGAGTTGTCTCGGTCGTGGTCCTCTTTTTGATCTTGAATACTTTTGCTCCGGATTCGCCTGCTAACGCATTGTCGATCTGACCGTCGCTGAATTCCGCCATGATCACCACCGTATGCTTGCTGTTTGACAGTTTGGTCCTGTCTATCGTTATATGGATACGGTATGCATAGCCTGATGCAAGACCGCCGGACATACTGTAGTTGAAAACAGCGGCTTCAAGCTCATCGTCACGGAAGCAGTCGTTCGGTTTTATCGTTGTGCTTGACTGCGAGGCATAGTGCCCTATTTCCGTAATGACCCAGTTCGTATCGCCTTCGTCAATGCTGTATCCAACGCGTTTTATCTCCGTGTCGGAAACTGTCCAGCACATAAGTTCCCATGTGCTCGCGCTGTCGACAGGATAGCCTTCGTCAACGAGGTGGTTGTAGCATATTGCCATAGACTCGGATACGCATATTATCGCTACCATAATAACGGCAAGTGCAAGTATTAAAATTTTTTTCATTTTTGTGTCTCCTTTAATGTTGATATATTTTAATGCTCATTGCATCTTTTTCAGTTTCATCATGCCGGAAGCAAAGTCCAAAAGCCCGTCTTCGTCAAATTTGAGCTCGTCCCATGAGGACTGTACTTCTCCGAACGTCTCGCGGTGCTCGCCGGTATCATAATAATACTTGCCGTCAACGCATTTCCACTCTTTTGCGTTCATGGTAAAATATCCGTCTTTTACCGCGGATATCTCGCCGGCTTCCATCGCCTGCTTTATCATCTCCTCGGATACGCCCTCAGGCAGCTTCATCCACTGCAGAACTTTATGGTCGGCCGTGAATTCCACAGTCATATCAAGCATTCTGAGCGCGCTGTCGTCAACGTCTTCACCTGCGTCCTGCTTGCGTTTGAATTCGGCTTCTATCTCTTCTTTTGTATACATTCCGAAAGAATCGTTTATAACGGACATCGTCTTTGCCGGAGCGTATATTCCTGCTATCCCGTCGGCTTTCGCGTCTTCTTCGCTTACTTCTATATCGCCTATATCTTTCTTTTTAACTTCCGTTACAACGCCGTCGCTTATCTTTTTCATGCCTATGGCAAGAAATCCTATGCTGAAAACAAGAAAGCCGTCAAACACGGAAAGCGTTTCCGCGTTTTTGCGGAAATCACCCTCGGGAATATCTATAAATCCGTTTAAGGTATAGTGGTATTCGGACCATCCGGTCTGCTCCCAGCTGCCTCTTTCTTCTTTTCCGTCCGAAGCGTTTTTCATAAGTACCGTGTGGTCTTCAAAAAACGTAAAAGTAATGTCGGAAAAATCGCGTCCGTCATCGCTTTTGAATTCTTTTGCCGGAATGTGCGCAAGGTCGTTTGACCAGGCGTTTACAACGTAGTCCACCTGCCATACGCCGACTATGAATTTTAATCCGTGTCTGAGATCCTGTTCATCAAGTGTCATAATATTTACCGCCTTTATATTATTTATATAATTCTATTTCCGCATCCGCCGCAGAATTTTGCGCCGGTATCGAGTTTTGCGCCGCATTTTGCGCAGAATTTCGGTGACGCCGAAGGTGCCTGATACGTCTGCGCGGGTTGAGCGGGCGCCGGTTGATATGAAGGAGCCGGGGGCGTATACGAGCCGGCTGAAACCTTGTTCTGCTCAAGCAGAAAGATCTCAGGGTCTATTTTAAGATCCATTGCGGGCACGCCGATCACGGACGTGACAAACGCTGACATTTCCTTGTCGTGCGCGCCGTATCTGGCGCCGGCAAGCTGAACGATGCTGTATCTGATGTTTACCGCTGTGCCGGTGTTGTACGGCATAAAATGCACGGTGCAAGCGCCGCCGTTCATATTGTAGCGGAACGAGTAATTAAGCCCGAAGGACAGGGTGTGATACGGCTCTTCACGGCAGTTTTTGCCGAATTTCTGCATAGCCGCGGCTTTGTACGCCCCGTAAACGTCCGCTATGTTTCTTTCGTAGTAATGTATAACGTCGCGTCTCATGCTTTCCCCCTTTTTACGGTTTTTCGCCGTTTGCGAATTTCATATATATTTCTTCCGGTATCATGGGCACGGCGAGGGCTTTTACCGTCTGCTCCGATAAAGCGCCGTTTGATGCGTATTCTTTGCCCGCTTCTTCAAGAAGTGCGAGGCGCGGTTTTGCCAGCGGCTCCGCGTCTTTTATGTTGAAAAGCGGACTTTCTTCAACCGTTAAGGTCAGATCGCACTGTCTGAACGTGCGTCTGAACGTTTTTGTTATAAGTTCAAAATCGTCTCTGCTCTGCGGATAACCGCTGCCGCATATCATAACGAAGCGCTTTTGTTTTGATCCTTCACGTTCTATGTGATGATAGTGACCTTCTTCATTTTTTACTATCTTTTCAAACGAAAGCGGCATTGTGCGCTCGATAACGACTTTCAGCGCCGCCGGTATCGAATGACAGTAAACGGGAAAACTGAAAATAACGACGTCGCTTTTATTTACAGACGCTAAAATACCCGTCATATCGTCGTCTATAACGCACTGTCCGGTCTTTTTGCATATAAAACAGCCGGTGCAGTATTCAATGCGCTTTTGCGCAGTATGTATTATCTCTGTTTCACCGCCGGATACGGAACAGATACCGCGCGCGAATGCGGCGGACATATGCAGCGTGTCGCTTTTTTCACATTTGGGGCTGCCGTTTAAGATCAGAACCTTCATAATAATTCTCCTTACGCTCCATTCTATCACAATAACGGCTATTTGTCAATAAAAAATGCAGATACGATGAAATGTTAACACATTATGTAAAATTTTAACCTGATATATATAGAAACGGGAATAAATAAAGCATATAATTATCCCGTATGATCACGGAGGTTTTCTGTAAATGAAAAAAATATTCAGTATAGTTATAATAATTTCAATGCTCTCATCTCTGTTCTTTGCACCGGTAGTATTTGCCGATGACGAGACGGTCGTTATTGACGGTATAACGTATACGTCGCATAACACGTACTGTTCCGTAACGGCCTGTGACAGTAACAAAAGCGGAGCCGTTGTGATACCGGAAAAAGTGCAGTTCAATAACGGTTTGCTGACCGTAACGGCGGTAGATCCCGGCGCGTTCATGCACCGCTCCGACGTTACGGGCATATCTTTGCCGGATACTGTAAACTCTATTGGAATGAGCGCGTTTTACGGATGCAAAAGCCTTCTGAGCATGGATCTGCCTGCAGGCATGACCGAGATAAGCGAAAACACGTTTTACAACTGTGAAAATCTGAAGAGCGTAACGATACCGGACAGCGTAACGGTGATAGGAAAAAAAGCTTTTCAGTATTGTCGCTCTATTGACAGCATAACCGTACCGGACAGCGTAACTACGGTAAGTGAAGGCGCGTTCCACTATTGTAGCGCGGCGGAAAGCCTGACGATAGGAAAAAGAGTAACTTCTATAACAAACAACGCGTTCAGAGGCTGCGGCGCCCTTAAAAAGATAACCGTATCAAAGGATAACGCCGCGTACCATTCAGCCGGAGACTGTCTTATAGATACAAACAATAAAATAATGATGCTCGGATGCCAAAAAAGCGTTATACCGGACGACGGCACAGTTGAAGTTATAGGAAAATACGCGTTTGACAAATCTGTTGTAACAAGCATGTATATACCGGAAGGCGTGACGACGATAGAAGAAAACGCGTTTTACTACTGTGAAAATCTGAAAATCATAACGATACCGAGCACCGTAAAAACAATAAAAGAAGGCGCGTTCTATTCCTGCCGCGCGATAGAAAAAACGTATTATCTCGGCACGGACTGGAACAGTATAAGCATCTCGGACTACAACACCGACCTTAAGCCGCATCTCGTATACCATTCCGAACATACTTACGACGACCAGTACGATTATATCTGCAACGAATGCGGCTACAGACGCGAGCACATTTGGTTTTTGGTGACTTTCGTTGACCGCGAAAACGTCTTGTCAAGCGTTTATTATAAGATCGGAGACAAGGTTGAAGTACCTGACGTTAAAGATTATTCAGATGAAACGTATAATTACGTTTTTAAAGGATGGGACGTCAAACTGCAAGACGTATGCGAAGGCGATGCGGAATATAACGCCGTATACGACAAAGTATATATCGATTATACAGTGAAATTCCTTGACCATGACGGAAAGATCATAAGCGAAAAAACGTACCGTTATAACGATAAAATAACGGTACCGAAAGACCCGAAGCGCGACAGCGATAAAACGTACACATACACTTTCAAAAGCTGGGATAAGAAGGTAGCGGCGACCTGCACGGCAAACGCCGAGTATAAAGCGGTATACGACAGTGAATATATTGAATACACGGTAAAATTCGTTGACGCCGACGGTAAGGTCATAAGTGAAAAAACGTATCACTACGGTGATAAAATAAAAGCTCCGGAAGATCCGGCGCAGGATGATAGATCGTTTATCGGCTGGGACAAAGAGGTAACGGACTGCACTGGCAGCGTTACGTACACCGCGAGGTATGTAAGCATAGGCGGCGCGGTGATCATCCGCGGCGACTGCGACGGTGACGGAGAGATAAACAACAGAGACGTTGTGGAGCTGTTCAGATACGTTTCAAGCAGAGATAAGAAGGAAGACGAAACGGTTTACGATTATAACGCCGACGGAGAAGTAAACAACAGAGACGTTGTTGACCTGTTCAGATTCGTAAGCACGCTGCACTGAAAAAATACACAAAAGATGAGAAAGACGTAATTGCCTTTCTCATCTTTTTTTTGTTTATTACTTGCTTTCCGCTCCCGTCGAGTTGGTAAGCGCTTTGGCTATCGGGTTGTCGGCGCCTAAAATTATAGTTTTGTCTTTACCGTTGAAAGTCTTTTTAAGCGTTTCAAGCGCCAGCTGGAATTCGTAAAAGCTGCGTTTGTCTTCCGTGTTGTAAGCCTCGGACAAAAGTCTCATATATTCCGCTTCGCCCTCGGCGCGTATCTGCTCCGCCTGTGCGTTTGCGTCGGAGAGGGAGATGTTGACGGTCTTGTCTACTTCCGCCTTTATGTAAGCCGCGTCGCGTTCGCCCTCTGCGGTGTATTTATCCGCTTCGCGCTTGCGCTCGGATATCATACGCTCGTAAACGGACTGCTCGTTGCTTTCCGGCAGATCGAGTCTTTTCAGCTTAACGTCAACTACCTTTATGCCGTAAACGCCGGTCTTGCCCATGACCTCGGATTTTATCTCGTCGTATATCGCGTTTCTTTCCGCGCCGGGATTCATGTTTATTATATCGTCCTGATCGAGCACGCCCATTTTTGTTTTGAAAGCGTTGTACGTAATATCGTACAAACGGCTTTCCGCCGCGCTTATCTGCGTCAGGCTCTGGAAGAATTTCAGCGGGTCTTCTATCCGCCAGAGGATATAGCTGTCAACCGTCATGCTCTTTTTGTCAACGGTGAGCACCTCGGACGGCGGTATATCGTAAAACAGAGTCTTTTTCGGGAACGTGCGCACGCTGTCTATAAACGGGACTTTGAGGTAAAGCCCGGGCTCGTCAACGGTCTTTATGATCTTTGAAAACCTTGCCGTGCAGGCGTATTCATCCTCTTTTACCTCGTAAAAGCACGACGGCAGTATGCACAGGACGATAAACAGAACAACAGCCGCTATGACTATTATTATTGTCAGTTTCTTTTTATCTTTCATTTCTGTTCCTCCTGTTCCGTAAACGTGTCAACGGGCAAAAGCTTCTGCATGGAGCCGTCACCGGACGTGTCTACGTAAACCTTCGTTCCGGGCAGAAATTCCTGCAGCGCCTCGTTATACATCCTTATCCTCGTGGCTTCGGGATTCAGCTGATACTGCTCGTACATAGCCTCAAACATGGCTATCTGCATTTTTGCCTCGTTTATCCTTTTCTGTTTGTCGTATTCGGCGTTGAGCGTTATGCTCTTGACCTCGGCTTCCATTTCCGGTATTTTTGACTCCTTGTAAGCCTGCGCCAGATTTATCGTGGCTTCCTTGCTCTGAAGAGCGGACAGAACGGCTTTGTAAGCCTCGTTTACCTCGTCCGTCGGCATCTCCGCGTCCTGTATCTTTACGTCTGTCAGCATAAGGCCTATGTCGTACGCTTCAAGCTCTTTTGCCGTCAGGTCTCTTATATCCTGCTGTATCGTGACTTTGCCGTCAGTCAGCACGCTGTCCACTCCGCTTGAGCCGACTACGTTTCTTATCTGGCTCTGAACGAGATTTTTAAGTATCTCCTCCGGGTCTTTTGCGCTGAAAAGATACTTGACCGGATCCGATACTTTGTACTCAACGAAGAAATCCACGTTAACTATGTTTAAGTCTCCGGTTATCATTTTGCATTCGTTTTCAACGGTACGCACGATCGTCGCGTCGTTGTCGTCGCTCCTGTAACCTATTTCCAGCTTGCGAAGCACGTTTACGTCAACTATGTGAGCCTGCTGGATGAAAGGCAGCTTGAAATGTATGCCCGCCTCGGTTATATCCGTCACCTTGCCGAACGTCGTTATGACAGCCTGCTGCTTGTCGTCCACCGTGTAAAAAGACGCACCGATGCATACGGCAAGCAAGGTCACAACCGCGGCGACCGCGATAATTATCGCAATCTTTTTGTTTTTCAAAAAAGCATCCTCCTTTACTTGTTTTCGCGGATATTATAACCGAAAACCGTATGGCTGTCAATAATTATAAAGGAACTTTAATAATTCTTAATTTTTCTTAATAATTGAGGTTATACACGGAGTAAGAAATATATGTGTTTAGTGTATTCTTGTTCTTGTGACCGTAATTGTTATATTACCAGTTGCATTAAGTGAATCAGTATTGACAATCATTATACATCCTTTGCTATATGCTGAGCTTGAGATATTAATATTTTCTTCTAAGTATGTACCAGACCCTAAACTCGTATTTGTTGCATATCCTGAGTCATAAGATAACATTAATTTACCGGTTATTGTTGATGTACCTGCATTTACTATAATATTGTACCTATAAATTCCAACAGAAGGAATATCAAATTCATAATACTTTGCTGATAAAGTATCTAAGTATTGATTTGAAGCAGTAAATGATGAATAACTTGAACTGTAGTTTCCGGAAATCAAAGGCCTATCGTTCCAGCCATTGCTATGTGTCGTATAGAAATATTTTGGAGAATAATTATACCTCATAAAATCTGCAAATATTGAGTTCAATGTAACACTATCCCCGGGTAAAGCATTTCCTATAGCAGTTATTGCATCTCCGCTTATCGGAAGCTTTTTTATTACTTCTGCAACGGTTGAATCACCACCATAGTTTTGTCTAATAAACATTGGCAACAAAACTTTCCCATAGTTATCAATAAAGTTGTTTGATGTTAATGGATAATTAGTATTACTTAGATACGCATTTACGGCATAATCAGGTATTGTACTTATACCGTATTTGATTAATGCTGCCCAGTTAGCCCAACTTTCTTTAAACCATGAATCTAAATACAACAAATTAAAATAATTATGATTAATTGCATGCATATATTCATGTGCTGCAGTACCCTTTTCATATGTAGTTAAGCTTGAATTTAAATCTGCATCTTGTATTCCGTAAAATACAGAATATGAAGTCCTAAAGCCAGATGTAAATCCAAAAAATGTAGCCGCTGGATTTGAGTTGGAATCATAATCACTTGTTACATAAAAATGATATCTATGTGTCAAAATACTTGATTGAGGCCTATTTAAAGATAGATCGGTTATAAAACTGGTTTCAATTGTAGTCAGAGCATTCATAAGTGATATTATGTATACTGGCGTCGAATTTGAAGTTGAATTATAGCGAATTTCAAAATTTCCGGAAATATATGTTTTGTTATATGTTGGTGTGCTCAATATTTCCCTGATTATTTCAGACTGTTCATCAGATATATTTTGAGAAAAATAAGGATCATCCATCAGTGTAGACATAGCGCAAACTATATTGATGCTCTTTCCATACTGATTATATAGGCTAATTAATTCTCCAAGAGCATTTATTTTATCTAATTTCTTGCCTTCTACAGCTTTCATTATATAAACTGCTGCATTGTCAGCATTATATTCTGCTATTATATCATTTCTTCTTGTTTCGATATAATTATAATAGTTTTCTTCGCCTTGCAAAATCGCTTTTACTGGAATAAAACATGTAAGCATTAATGTGATTGCTAAAACATAGACTATTATTTTTTTCATAATTAAAAATCCTTTTCTTTTAAGTTCCGTATTTTTCAAGCAAATATTCTTTATTGTATGGAGCGTTATCAAACAGTTCCTGAATTTCTTCAAACGTCATATAACCGTACCATGCTATTTTTGCTCCGTTATCGTCTGTATCAAATTGTGTTGAAACAACATAATCAGCGTAATCATACGGATCAATATGAAGATCTTCAATTCCGCTCCAATCGACCCGTGCATTTTTTGCCCATAGTGTAAATATGCTGCTCTGACCTTCTGATATATTAAAATATGATGGACCTATATCGGGAGCGGATGCCATCCTTTTACACGATATGCTTATTGCTTTGACAGTTTCTTTTTCCGGTGTTACACGGTAGGATTTTATTATATCTATATCAAAAGCGGTGATATAATATACAGATGCAGGCGACGGGATTATTTTTTTTACAGTAGTAATATTTTTCACCGTCCCGTATATTACATCAAAATTGTCATACTCTGTGGTGATTTTATACAGATACTCAAAATAAGGATAAATATTTGATAATGTTGCATTTAATTTTAACGGTTTTTCAACATCGGGATCTACCTTAAGCATCCCAAACCTCTGTGTTATATCTCTGTTTTTTATAGAAATGCTGTTCTGTATATTTATACCAGTTATACCTACAGCAAGTATAACGCACGCCGCGGAAATACATTTTATAATTATTCTTCGTTTTTTATTTCCGTTATAAACAGCCGCTTCTTCTATTAAATCGTTTTCAATATAATCCATACTGTATAAAATATCATATGTGTTCATACAAAATATCCCTCACTTTCCAAATAAACTTTGAGTTTGTTCCTTGTTCTGAAAAGAACGGATTTTACTCTGTTTTTATTTATACCGAGGCTTTTTGAAATCTGCTCTACGCTGTGAGCCATATAATAACGGCGTATGAATATATTCCGGTCAAGCTCTTTCTGCTGCTTTAAAAAGCGATTTATCAGAGCGCCGAGCTCTTTATATTCCACCGCGGACTCTGCAGTTTGCCTGTCGGACAGACAGTTCTCCAGTTCTTCCGTTATTTCCGTCATCAGCGCGGATCTTTTTTCTGCGTCGCGTTTTCTGCAGATATCAAGCGCCGCGTGCCGCGTTATGCGTAAAAGATAAGTGCGAAAATAACCTCGCGGCTCGGCGGGAGGGATCCCGTTCCACGCCTGAAGATACGTATCGTTCACGCATTCATCCGCATCGGTACTGCTTGCAGTTATCCTTTCAGCGGCGCTGAAAAGAAAAGCGCCGTATTTTGAAGACGTTTCCGTAATCGCCCGTTCGTCGCGCGCCAAAAACAGATCGATTATTTTGTCATCATCCATACCGTTTTTCCTTTCTGTGCGCCTCTCATCTATAAAAGCGTAAAAAAACTGCCCGGGTTGCATTTTTTGTAAAAAAATTCTTACAGGAACCTTGCGTGCGTTTCAGTCCTTTTATATGATCTGAACAATATTATATCCGGAAACGGGAAAAATGTCAATATTATGTAAATGATCAAATAAACTTGCGTGACTTAATAAATTGAGAGCCTTTCGTCGATAATAGAAAAAAAGGATATTTGCATGGGCATAATAAAATTAAATAACCGCGTATGCGTCAGCACCGTCGCCGCCGTTTGCGGCAAAAAGGAATACGACGGAGCATTCGGGGAATTATACGACGAACACAGCGACGACGACACGTTCGGCGCTCCGACGTTTGAGCAGGCGGAAGAGGAAATGCAGCGGCGCTGTTTTGTGCGTGCGCTGAAAAAAGGCGGCTTCTCTGTTACGGATATAGACGCGGTCTTCGCGGGCGATCTGATGAATCAGTGCACGGCGTCCTCATACGGTCTTTTAGATTACGGCAGACAGTATTTCGGCCTGTTCGGCGCGTGCTCCACAATGGCGGAAGCGCTGCTTTTATCGTCGCTTTGCGTGGACGGCGGCTATTTCAGCCGCTGCGCCGCGATAGTAAGCTCTCACAACTGCACGGCTGAGCGGCAGTTCAGAATGCCTGTCGAATACGGCGGGCAGAGAACGCCCACGGCGCAGTGGACCGTGACAGGCTCCGGCTGTGCTTTGATAGATACCGGATCGTCCGGTATGTATATAAAAGAAGTGCTGCCCGGGATACCGGTCGACCGCGGCGTGAACGACGCGTCCAATATGGGCGCGGCAATGGCTCCCGCCGCCGCGGACACGCTGAAACGGTATTTCAGCGAGAGCGGCAAAAGCCCGCACGATTTTGACGTTATCCTCACCGGTGATCTCGGCGACGAGGGCCACGGACTTACAACGGAGCTTTTGTCGTACGAGGGGTTTGCCGTAAAGGAAAATTATCTTGACTGCGGTATGCTTTTATATAAGCCGGAACAGGACGTTCACAGCGGCGGAAGCGGCTGCGGCTGTTCAGCTTTGGGACTTGCGGTCTATCTATATGAAAAATTCAGAAAAAAGGAAATAAAAAACGCGCTGTTCATAGGTACGGGCGCGCTCATGAGCCCCATGTCCGTGGCGCAGGGGCACAGCATACCGGGCATCGCTCATCTTATACGTTTTTCATCGGAGGTCTGATATGGAAATTTTTACAAAATATCTGCTTGTTTTTATTTTCGGCGGCGCGCTGTGTCTTCCGGCGCAGCTTCTGATCTGCAAAACGCGGCTCACTCCGGCAAGGATACTGACGGCGTACGTCGTGTCGGGAGTTTTTTTAGGCGCGGTCGGCTTATACGAGCCGCTCGTAAAGCTGTTTCATTCCGGCGCGAGAGTGCCCTTGACGGGATTCGGCGCCGCGCTTGCAGCCGGTGTAAAAGAAGCCGTTGACGAACAGGGACTGTTGGGCGCTTTTACGGGCGGCGTGACCGCCATGTCCGCCGGGCTTACCGCGGCGCTTATGCTTTCCTTGTTGTGCGCGGTTTTGTGCAGAAGCAAAAGAATAGAATAAATTTGTTTAAATAAAATACGTTGAAAAATAGATAAAGGGATGCGATAATAAAGAAAAAAGCAGCACGGGAGAAAAAAATGAAAAAAATCGTTTCAATTATTATCAGCGCCCTTATGATCACGGCCGTGACCGTTACCGCCTTTGCGGAGACGGATGAAGTTATAACGACCGTAGGAGTAATCTTAAAAGGCGATATAAACGGCGACGGTGAGGCAAACAATAAAGACGTTGTTGAGCTTTTCAGATACGCGTCCGGCAATAAAAAAGCCGATGATGAAACGGCGTACGATTTCAACGGTGACAAAGAAGTAAACAACAAAGACGTGGTAGAGCTTTTCAGATATTTAAGCTCCGGTCAGACCGGGGAAACCGCCGGGTCGGAACAAAGCTCAGACGATACGGGCGCGGAAGAGCCCGGAACAAAACTGACGTACGTTGACGCGGACGTTTACGCGGACGCGGCGACGGCTGAAAAAGAGGGATTCAAAAAAGCGACTGACGCCGAGATATGCAAATGGTTTGACGGAAAGACCGATATGGATATGGAAACGTTTGAGCTTGTGTATTTGCTGCCGGAAGCTTTTGATTACGTTGAAGGCTTTGTTATGCGCAAAGCCAAAAACCAGTATATAGAAGAGGTCACCGTGTTTAAAGTCAAAGAAGGCGGATCGGTAGAGAGCGTTGCCAAAATGGCTGAAGCGCGCTGTGAAAAGCAGAAAAACAACGGCGACTACACGTTATACGACGACGATGACCGCAGAAACGCAAAAATGCTGGAGACCGGCGTCGTTGAGGTAATAAACAACTACGTTGTTTACGCCGTTACGATAGATACAGCGGAAAGCGTTTCAAGAGCAAAGAACTATGTTTCCGCCGATCCGGACTGCACCGCAGCGGAGCTCTACAAAGCGATAGTAATTGAGGAATACGGAAAATAAGAATAAAAAACCGCCGATACGGCGGTTTTTTATTACCTTGAATTTATAACGTCTTTTACCTTCATCAGCCTCGTTATGTTCTGGCGCTCGTTGTCCTCTAACTTCATAGTTATAAACTTTATGTTGCGCTCCATTTCCGGTATCATAACGTGTTCAAGCGCGTTGACGCGGCGGCGCGTTTTTTCTATCTCGGACGCAAGCATATCGCAGGTCTTTTCACATTCGGCAAGCTGGAGCAGAAGCGGGAACAGCTTTGTCATCGTAAGCGTCGCGGAATCAAGTTCAAAAGACGTGTCCGCAAAGCCGTAAGGCAGAGACTGCGCAAGGCTGCCGTCCGAGTGAAGCGTGGGCACCTGTACGCTCATTATATTGTTTGAGCCGCCCACAACGCCTATTTCGCCCGCGGGCAGAAGCAGCGCTTCACCAAGTTCCTTTTCGCCCATTACGGACGACGCGGCGCGGAATTCCAGAGCAGCCTCGGCAAGTCCGGCTTCGACCTGTTTTCTCAGGTCTTGGTTGCGCCGGATCTGCTCCATAAACTGCTTTGTCATCCCGTTTTGTTTATCCTTTAAGAGCTTGTGACCGCGCGAAGCGGTCTTAAGGCGCCTTTTCAGACGCGTCAGCTCCATTCTGGTAGGATTTATCTGTTTTGCCATAGCTTATTCCTTATCGTTTTTGGGAAGATATTTTTCTATATATTCTTCCTTTATACGCTTCAGCTCGGTTTTCGGAAGCATGGACAACAGCTCCCAGCCTACGCTAAGCGTTTCTTCAATGGATCTGTCCTTGTAATATCCCTGTGAAACGTATTTCTGTTCAAACTCCTCCGCGAATTTCGCGTATATCCTGTCCACCTCGGACAAGGCGGATTCGCCTAATATCGTTGAAAGCTCGCGCGCGTCCTTGCCTCTTGCGTACGCGGCAAAAAGCTGGTTCATAGTGCCGCCGTGGTCTTCTCTCGTCCTGCCCTCGCCTATACCTTTGTTTTTAAGACGTGAAAGCGATGGGAGCACGTCTATAGGCGGCTGAACGCCTTTTCTGTAAAGCTCACGCGAAAGAATTATCTGCCCCTCGGTTATATATCCGGTAAGGTCGGGTATCGGGTGTGTCTTGTCGTCTTCCGGCATGGTGAGTATAGGTATCTGCGTAATGGAGCCGGGCTTGTTTTTTATTTTTCCGGCTCTTTCGTACATCGTGGCCAAGTCCGTATACAAATATCCGGGGTAGCCGCGTCTGCCGGGAACTTCTTTTCTTGCGGCGGATATCTCACGCAGAGATTCAGCGTAGTTCGTTATATCGCTCATTATGACGAGAACGTGCATACCGAGCTCGTACGCTAAGTATTCCGCGCACGTTATAGCCATACGCGGCGTTGAAATACGCTCTACCGCCGGGTCGTTTGCAAGGTTTATGAACATTACGGAACGGTCAATGGCGCCTGTCTTTCTGAAATCCTGAATAAAGAATTCGGATTCTTCAAAAGTTATGCCTATAGCGGCGAAAACAACGGCAAATTTGTCGTTTGTGCCGCGCACCTTTGCCTGACGCGCTATCTGTGCGGCAAGCTCCGCGTGAGGTAAGCCCGAACCGGAGAAAACCGGCAGCTTCTGACCTCTTACAAGGGTGTTTAATCCGTCTATCGCGGAAACGCCCGTCTGTATGAACTCGGACGGGAAGTCTCTTGCCGCCGGATTCATCGGAAGACCGTTTATATCCATGTATTTTTCGGCAATAATTTTGTCGCCGCCGTCTATCGGCTCGCCCATACCGTCAAATACTCTGCCGAGCATATCGGAAGAAACCCCGAGCTGGACGCCGTGACCGAGCAGCTTTGCGCGCGCGTCGGATATTTTAAGTCCTTCGGACGGTTCAAACAGCTGAACGAGCGCTTTATCGCGGTTTACCTCAAGTATTTTGCCGTATCTTACGTCGCCGCTCGCCTGTTTTATCTGTACGAGCTCGTCGTACGTCGCACCGTCTACGTTCTCTATGAGCATCAGCGGTCCCACGACCTCTTTTATGGTCTTATATTCCTTATTCATCCGCTACCGCCTCCTCCATAAGTGAAGTGAACTGTGTATCCATATCGTTTGCTATATCGGAAAAAGTCTGCTCTCTGTCGTTTTCGTCTATGAATTTCATACGCGCGATCCTCTCGCATACCGGCATTTTTTCTATCTCATCAAACGGCACGCCGGCGGCAAGAGCGTTTTTGCCCGTTTCATACCAGGCGTTTATTATGCCGAGCATGAGATACATCTTACGCGGCGTGGTAAACGAGTCGGTTTTGTCGTATGCGTCCTGCTGCAGATAGTCCTCGCGGATCATCTGAGTTGCCGCGAGCGTCAGTCTGTCGCCCGCGCCGAGCGAGTCTATACCGACAAGCTGAACTATCTCGTTCAACTCCGCCTCTTCCTGAAGCATCATCTTCGCTTTTGCAACGAGGTCCGGCCATTCCGGCGAGATGGTTTTTATATAATGCTCGCGCATCTTCGGTTCGTATAACGAATAGCTCTTCAGCCAGTCTATCGCCGGGAAGTGACGCTTGTATGCAAGCTCCGAGGAAAGTCCCCAGAAAACTTTTACAATACGCAGCGTAGCCTGCGATACGGGCTCTGACGTGTCGCCGCCGGGAGGTGAAACGGCTCCTATAGCGGTAACGGCGCCGTAACGGTCGTCCGTACCGAGACATTTGACGTATCCGGCTCTTTCGTAGAATTCCGCCAGACGCGACGACAGGTAAGCGGGATAACCCTCTTCACCCGGCATCTCTTCAAGACGTCCGGACATCTCACGCAGAGCCTCCGCCCAGCGCGAAGTCGAGTCGGCTATTATCGCCACTCTGTAGCCCATATCTCTGAAGTATTCCGCTATCGTGATACCCGTGTATATGGACGCCTCACGCGCCGCAACGGGCATATCGGACGTGTTTGCTATAAGCACGGTACGCTTCATCAAAGACATACCGGTCTTCGGGTCTATGATCTCCGGAAATTCGTTCAAAACGTCCGTCATCTCGTTGCCGCGTTCTCCGCAGCCTATATAAATGACTATATCCGCGTCCGCCCATTTTGCTATCTGGTGCTGAACGACTGTTTTGCCGGAGCCGAACGGACCGGGAACGGCCGCCACGCCGCCTATAGCTATCGGGAACAGCGTATCCATTATCCTTTGTCCCGTTACCATAGGCTCGTCGGGAGAGAGCTTTTCCTTGCACGGTCTGCCGCGTCTTACCGGCCAGTACTGCACCATCGTAAGCGGCTTTTCCTCGCCGTCCGGTTTTTTCAGCGTTGCAACGGTGTCAAGTACGGTGAATTCGCCTTCTTTTATATCGGTTATGACGCCGGATTCGTACGGCGGCACCATTATTTTATGTAAGACCGCCTCGGTCTCCTGCACCGTACCTATAACGTCGCCGCCTTTGACTTTGTCTCCGACCTTTGCCGTGGGTTTGAAATACCATTTTTTCTCTTTGTCAAGCGACGGGACGGACGCGCCTCTGCTTATCCTGTCTCCGTACAATGCGTACAGCTTGTCAAGCGGGCGTTCTATGCCGTCGAATATTGATTCTATCATACCGGGGCCGAGCTCTGCGGAAAGCGGCATATCCGTAAGATATACCGGGGCGCCTGAGCCTATGCCGGCGGTGTCCTCATAGACCTGAACGGACGCAACGTCGCCGCGCAGTTCTATTATCTCGCCTATAAGGCGCTTTTCACCGACGCGGACAACGTCGTACATATGCACGTCTGCCATTCCCGACGCGGTTATCAAAGGACCCGATACTTTTATGACTTTTCCTGTTCTTTCTTTGTTTTCCATCATTTAAAGCCTTTCATATTTTATATAAGGTCGCTGCCGATGGCTTTTTTGATATTTGCGGCAATGCGCTCCTTTGAGTATGTTCCGTCGGAGGTATCGTCCGGAACGGGTATGATTATGGGATAAGGATCGTTTAAATATTTTTTAGCCGCTTCCTCGCAGCTTTTATATATCGCCTCGGTTATGAATATTATTCCGTAACCGTCGTTATAAAGCTTTGCTATGAGCTTTTGCGCGGATATATCGGAAGACGGCTCAAACACCGCTACTCCCGCCGCGCCGTAAAGCGCCGCGACGGATTTCGGACCTATTACGGCGGCTTTCAGTTTTCTCTCGGTCACAGCACGCCTCCTGTTCCGGCAAACACCTCTCTTATATGCCTTGCCTCAGCCGTTTTCTTTTTGAAATATAAGAATACCGGCGCCGGATGCTCCGGCTCGTACTTATACGGCTCAAGCTTTGACTGCGCGTATTTGTCAAGCGTATCCGCCGCGTCCGAAAACGATCTTTTTGCCGCGTCCGCCGCGTCGCAGAACGCGTAGTGCGCGTCAAAACCGAAAGTATACGCGCGCAGCTCGTCAGCTCCTGATTCGTATGCGGATGTCAGGACTTTTAAGGGGACCGAGCCGCCCGGCAGAAGCAGAGCTTTTACGTCAGCCGGATCAAGTCCTATGTTTTTTGCGCGCAGATAAGACATGAAATTCTTTCCGTCTATTTCCGCAGAAATATATTCCGCCACCGGCTTCGGCGCCGTTTCCGCGCGTTCCGATATCTCCGCGTAAAACGCTTTGTCGCATTCCGTGCTTATGCCGAACGGCAGACCAAGCTGTCCGCAGTCAAAAGCTGGATCGAGAGCCGCCGCTATTTTGTCGGATAAAAGCGAGAATTCTCCGCCGCGGCAGCAGGCAGCGGCTATTTCCGTATCGAACATCGTATTATCGTATAAATACGGTTTCGGATCCGCTCCGTTTACTCTGCATTTCAAAAGCACCTTTAAGTTGTGAGCGTCGTACGGCAGGATGAGAAGAGAATACAAATCCTCCGGCAGAGCTTCCGTTGTGAATTTACGCAGGGCGGAAAGCTCGTTGTCCGCAAGCTCGCCCGCGCTTTTTCCGTCAACACCGCCGCCGTAACCGGTCTGCGCCAGAAGACGCAGCTCGTCCTGCCTGTCCGCCGTTATCCTGGACAGCGCTTCTTTTGTGAGTATGGACGTTTCCTTTGCCGAGATATACGCGACTGTAAATGAATAATCAAACATGGCCGCTACCCGTTATTCGGAAAACAGTATCCTGTCTGCTTCCGCCTCGTACTTATCGTGAAGCTCTTCAAACACCGCGTCAAGCGTCGCGTCAACGTCGGATAATTCCGAGCAGAGATATACGCCGCCTTTGATCTTCTTATCGGCGTTAAAACGTACGTCCGCGTCGTTGCCGAGAGACGCTTTTATATCCGCTTTTGCTTTTTCGTCAATCAACAAAAGATCCTTTTCGGATAAATAAACCGTAAGCTTTGATGACGGCGCGTATTTTGCGATAAGCTTTTTTATATAATCGAGCCGTTTTTCATCAGGCTGCGAAAGCATCATCTGATATGCGCAGTCAAACGCCTCTTCAAGCACGGTGCGTCTGGCGTGCAGGCGCGCTTTTCTCGCTTCAAGTCCGCTCGTAAGAGAAGATATGCGCTTGATCTGCGCGCATTTTTCATCGGATTCTTTTTTTATGCGCGCGACTTCCGCCTCGGCTTTGTCTATCATTGTCTTTTCGTTATCTGCGGCACGGCGTATTATCTCGTCCGTTATCTGCTCGGCTTCCGCTTCCGCGGTCTTTATGATCTTATCTATCAATGCCTGTGAAGACATAACGTTCACCTTTAAATCACAGGTGCCGCGTGAGTCATCGGCGCCATGAAGACGATAAGGAGTGTGGCGACAAGCGCGAATATCGCGTAAAGCTCAACAAGAGCGGTCATCTGCATACCTTTTGTCTGCGCGTCCGGCTGTTTTGCCGTCATAAGTATCGCGGCCGCGGCGGTTTTGCCCTGGTACATACCGGAAAACAGACCTACGACGGCTATCGGGATGGAAGCGAACATAAGCGCCAGGCCCGCTTCCTTTGTAAGCGTGCCTATCGTGCCGTCAAACAGACCGGCTCTCATGACTATGACTATTGCGGAAACAAGTCCGTACATACCCTGCGTTGCGGGAAGTGCCTGCAAAACGAACAGCTTGCTGAAAAGCTCCGGCTTTTCCGCCGTAACGCCGGCCGCGGCTTTACCTGCCGCCTGTACTCCGTAAGACGAGCCGATGCCCGCCAGCGTTGCCGCAAGCGCGGCGCCTATTATCGCATAAATTGCTCCCATTGACATTTTAGTTAATTCCTTTCTGCTTTTTTATTATTTACTATTTGTGTATATTTGTTTTTTCTCTGCATGGGACGGAAATATTTGCCGTTGCCCTCATAGAATTTTCCGAAAAATTCAATAAACTGAAGTCTTCCGGTATGGACGTACGCGCCTAATATGGAAAGCGCCGTGTTCAGTCCGTGACCTATAACGTATACCGGCAGAGCCGCAATGAAATTCAGCACCGGTATCGGTATACCGGACGAGATCATGCCCGCCACTACGTTCATTACCATGCCTATAAGTCCGGATGCGAGCGCAAGCGCGAAAATGCGCAGATACGAAAGTATGTCGGACAGATAGTTGGTGATTCCGGTAAGAGACGATACGCCGCCCGTTATCTTGCCGAATACGGTCTTCTTTGCGTGACCGCCGAGTATTATTATCACGGCGACGGACGCTATTGCCGTTATTATGCCTATGGTCCTCGTCTGCTCAAGCGCCAAAAGCCCGCAGCCGGTTATAAGCGTCATCCACGCTATCTGATCCGTTATCGCGTCAAGTATTTTGCCTCTTTTTATGTTCATAACGGCTTTTATCGTAATGCCGGTGAACATATGGAGAACTCCGACGACGAGTGCCAGAAGCATGGCTCCCAGGATGTTGTCAAGCGGGGAGAACAGTACCGGATGCCACGTAGCTCCGAAGTACGAACCGTACATGACGCCCCAGAAAATACCGGGTATGCTTGAATACATCATAACGTTTACGAGCTTTGCAAAATCCCCCGTCGGTCTTTTTATCTTCTTGACGGCAAGCATCACAAGCCCTATAAGTATTCCGTATCCCACGTCGCCTATTATCATGCCGAATATCATGAAATACCACGGCGCCATGAACGGGTTCGGGTCTATGTCGTCCTTGCCCGGCGGCGAATACGAATTCGTTATCGTTGAATACTGGTCTATAAGATACGGATCTTTGGTGACGGACGGCACGTCGTCGTCCTCGCCGGGATCTTCAAAGCTTACCGAGCATACGCCCGCGGCGTCGGATACCGCTTTTTCCACGACTTTCATCTTGTCAGACCGTACCCATCCGGTCAGCACCACTGTGCTTTCCGTAAGCTCGGCGGGTATTTCCGCTCTGTCCGTTTTTGCTTTTTCACGGTCAAAGAAAAGCTCCACGTTCTTTTTCTTTTCGGACGCCTGCACAAGCTCTTTTTCCGTTGAATCACGCAGAAATTCAAGCTGCTGCTTTTTCTGCCGGTTTTTCTCTATTGCTTCTTTTGCCGTGCCGGTCTTATATGGCAGTCTGAGCCGCTCAAAGCCGTGCTGTTCAAGTTGTGACGTAAGCTCTTTTTCGTCTTCTTTGAATACGCTTACGTAAAAGAATCTCTGACCGCTTTTCTCGTAAAAACAGCTGTATTCCAGCCCGTTTTCCTCGCATACCGTATCAAGCGGCTGCGCCGTCTTCGCGTTTGCGGAATACGGCATACTGCCTATAAGCAAGGACGTGTATCTTGTGCCGTTCTGCTCTTTTGCGTCAAGTTCAAGGCTCTCAAACGGCAAAAGCTCCGCGTATTCCTCATCGCACTGTCTGATCTGCGATTCAAGCGAGCCCAACTGCTCGTATAACTCCACGGTCTTTATTACGTGGGTCTTGTCCTGCTGACTGTCGCGGTCAAATTCCTGCTCCGTGTAAAGCGTAGGAGCTGAAAGCATACCGCCGCTGCTCTTTGTGTACTTTGAATAAGCTTTCAGAGCCGTGTCCGCTTCCTCATAAAGGATGGGCGCGGATACCGCCCGCACGTTGACGGAAGTCTCCTGCCGTATGGGCATGAATTCTTCGCATTTCTGCAAAGCCTCCGTGACCTCCTCAAGCTTATCCGACAAAAACGCGACGGTCGCCTTTTTCATTGCGACCCTCATATTTCACACGCCCCTTTGAATATAAGCTCGGCGGCCTCTTTAAGATGCTGCCTGCCGCTGTTTTTCAGCTCTTCGCATTCGGCGTCGGATTCGGCGCGGGCTTTTTTTGCAGCCTCTTTTGCCTCGGCTTCAGCCTTTGCCTGATTTGCCGATGATTCGTCCGCGGCTTTCGCTTTCATATCCGCGGCTTTGTTTTTGGCTTCGGTCTCAATTATCTCCGCGTCGGCTCTTGCGGCGGCTTTTGCGTCTTCCTTTATCTTCTGCGCTTTTTCCTCCGCTGCCTTTATTTCGTCGATTACAGCCATTTGCTTCTCCTTTCGTGTAGGATAAAAATCATCTGTAATTTTACAATATATATAAATGGAAAACAATAGAAATAAAATTAAAATTTATTAAGACACCTTAATAAATCTTAATAATTTTTAATAATTAAATTTTTTGTGAACAATGGAAAATACCCGAAACTTTCGGGCCGAAAAAAGCGTCTTTATAAGTGAAAATATCGCTTATAATAATGTTTACAGATTATATTATTTAAATTGTTGAAAATGGTGTTTTTCAGCTTTATAATGGTTACAGATAACAGTAATAAAGGTACGTATGAGATTCAAAAAAATGATTGCCGTACTCCTTGCAGCAGCGGCGCTTTTGCTTTGTATACCGGTATCCGCCGCGGGTTCTCCGGCTTATAACGAGCTTGCCCGCCAGGATCCCGTCTACGAACGCGAAGTGACGCTTGCAGAGCTTGAGGAGTACTTTATGACTGCCGGAACGGATGAGATACTTGACCCGGCGGAATGCAATTATACGTACGGCGAAGTCTACGTGGGAGGCATCGCCGAGTTTTGTCACGTCTATATGCGTACGTTTACGGTAACGGACGTTTCCGACCTTACCATATACGATATGGAGGCGCTTGCAAAGCGCATTGTCAGCTTTGTAAAAAAATCTTCCGCCGCAAAATACATGAAATGTATAGCAAAGACGTACAACGCGCGTATTTCAAGCGTCGTACAGGGACCCGGCGGCGTAACGGATTCCGTTACCGTCAAAGTATTTATCGCCTGCGGTGAGAAAACGGAGGAAAGAGCTGAGCTGAAACAGGGCTACGTTGCTGAGCTTGCGGAAGAGCTGCGGCCGCTTTCCGACGATGAAAGATTCATAAAGTTAAACGAGCTTATGCTTGACGGCAGATTCGTATACGATATGAGCTACCGCCACAGATGCAGCGCCGTGGCGCTCGTCAAAGAGGGCGTCGGCGTCTGCGAGGAATACGCGGGATTCACCTCTCTTGTGCTTGACGCGCTTGGTTACGAAAACTCGATAATCACCGGCGACGTGGGCGGCATACCTCATATGTGGAACCTCGTAACGATAAACGGCCGCGTTTATCATCTTGATATACTTCACAACGGTCCGATAGATGAAAACGGCGTGCATACGTCCGTTCAGCGCACGTATCTGCTCGTTTCGGAGCGCGCCGTGACCGCGACGCACAATATAGGAAAATCATATACGGACCAGTCGTCGCTCGCTTTTTACGATTACGTCTTTGAAGGATATCCAAAAGAGCTTTTAGGCGCTTTTGAAAGAAACGGAAAACTCTACGTCCTGTCCGGAAAAGCCGGCATGACGACGTCGGATATAGAAGAACAGTTCGGCGCACAGGGCTTCTTGCGCGTAACGAACGACAACGGAGAGCTTGCCGCCGACGACAAAGCGGGCAGCGGATGCAGCGTTGAAATATACGTCAACGGCGCGGTTCTCGCTTCATACACGCTTTGCGTCAAGGCAGACACGGACGGCGACGGATACGTTACCGATAACGACGCTTTCGGCACAGCCCTGTATCTGCTTGCGGACGACGTGTCCGAATATTCCGACTTGTTCGTTATGTCCGCCGATCTTGACGGAGACGGCAAAATAACGCTTATAGATCTTATAATGACCGCGGACGGCATAGGCGACGGACAAAAAGAAAACAGCAAAGAAGAAACGCCAGAGACAGAAGAACAGCAGGAGTCCGGCGCGCCCGAAGAAGAAACCGGCGGCGGGGAGGTATCTGTGTAAATGAAAAGATACTTTTTAGCGTTTATCCTCGCGGCTTTATTTGCGGTGACCTGCTTTGCGGAGGCGGCAGACGTTACAACGGAAGCGCCTGAAACCGATACTTTTGATATAACACGTGAAGATACGGCAGATACCGATACGGATATTTCCGTATCTGATGAAGAAGAGTCGTCTGAGCCGACGTATGATCTTGAGGCGTCCGTGTTTTTGCGCGGAGATATGTTTATAACGGATGAAGAGTTTTCCGTATCCGTCAACCTTATCGGATCGTCGCTGCGCGGCGGTATAATAATAATTTCTTATGACGAAAGCCGCGTGACTCCGGTATCCGTGACCTACGCTGAGTATCTCGGCATAAAAGCGTATTACTCCACGTCGGATGGCATAATAAAACTCGTTTTTTACAGCGACGAGCCGTATAACGACGAATTCAAAACGGCGGATATAACTTTTAAGGTCAAAGACGGAAAAGAAAACGAGGTAATAAATATAAACGTGGAAAAAGCCACGGTGTCCGACGGTGAAGTTGAAGCGGGCGCGGAAACGATGAAGTATACCGCGATGCTTTTGTCGGAAATACATACACAACAGCCGCAAACGGAATTACATACGGAAACGGAGACTGAGACGGAACCGGATAACGAAACGGAAACGGAGCCGGAAACCGAAACAGAGACCGAGACGGAGACGGAAACGGAGACAGAAACGGAAACGGAGGCGGAAACCGAAACAGAGACAGAGACGGAGACAGAAACGGAAACGGAAAGCGAGACGGATGAGGTGACGGACGCCGCGGAAACGCCGGGCAACGTTTTTGTCATCACGCCGGTCATAATAATAATTGCCGCTGCAGTTGTATCGGGCGCGGCGGTCGGCGCGGTGTTTGTGATAAGAAACGCCGTAAAGAAAAAGAACAAATAAAATAAGCCGTTTGGTTTGAATACCGAAACGGCTTTTGATTTTTTATGATCTGTCGCTTTGTAATATTATAATTTCAGTCTGAACGCGGGGCAGGGAAGACCGCCTTTTTTATACAGCTGTGAGTTTTCACGCGTTATTTTGCTTTCATACGCGTAGTTTACGGCGGAAGTATCCGCTCCCTCGGGTATTTCTATCTCTACCGTATCAGCTGATATGATTCGCGCTTTTGCCGGGATCCTGCTGTCAAAATCACCGAATGAAAAGCCGGATACGTTTTCGTCTCCGCTTATACTTATAAGTCCTTCTGATACGTCTTTGAATTTTATAATTACTTTGCAGCCGTCGATCTTCGCGCTTAAAGGAGACGGGGAATTCGCTTCTGCGACGGAGCCTATGCCGTATTCTTTTGCAAGTACCTGCGCCGCTATCCTGTCCGCCAGCGTTTTTTTGAGAGGAGAATGTGCAAAATCTCCCCAGTCGTCGGGCGATCCTATGTCCATGGAAACGGCAAGGAAACTGTCCGGTATCACGGATAACGCGTCAAACTGCTTTAAACGCACCGTTTCAAGAAACGGGAAATACTGTTTTCCCTCGTCGCGGTAGGACGATATCTGTACGTTGTAAAACGGAAAATCAAAGCCGAAACGCACCCTTTCGTCTTCTACAAGACGCGCAAGCTCTTTATCGTATCTTTCCGCAAGCTCGCGCCAGCAGCCTTCGCTCTCGCCCTGGAAAAACACCTGACCTTTGAAAAAAAGTCCTTCAAACGGATGTATGAGCGTGTTGTAGTAGCCGCACTGTCTTACGTTTGCGCCGTAATCATAGCCCATTTCCGCCGCCAGCTCTTCCGGTATAAGCTCTCTTATGCAAGCGCCGCCGGCAGACACGTTTATCGCGCCTACCGGAATATCAAGCTTTTCATAAAGGGCGTTTGCGAAAAACCAGCCGAGCGCGGAAAACGATAAAGACGCTTCCTCATCGGGGCGCTTCCAGCGCCATTCCGGCGCTATGACGTCCGGCTGCGGGAATTCGCAAAGATCCTGATGCGTATAAGGATACGCCTGAGTCTGCATGAAAAGCCTTACCGGGATATTATCGTCAAACGTCTTAGGCAGCGTTTCCGGCAGGCAGAAACGCAGATTAAGCTCTGAATTAGACTGTCCGCCTATAAGCCACACGTCGCCTACCAGAATATCTTCAAAAACCGTTTCGTGACCTTTACCGTCGTATATCCGCATTTTTTTCGGCTCTGAGGACGCGGCGCGCGGGGACAAAAACAGATCAAATCTGTTGTCTGTAACCGTTGCAGTCGCCGTCTCGTTATCAAATTCAACGGTAACGGCAGAGCCTTCGCTTTGCGAAAAGCCCCATATCCTTATCTTTTTGTCTCTTTGCAGCACCATGTGTGAGCTGAAAACGCCGGATACTTTGAATTCCGGTATCTGCCATGCGTTGTTTGTCTTTTCCGTTATCTTTTTATCCGTCGTCGGGAGCGCTGTACTTGTTTGCATTTTTATTTTACCTTCTTTGATTTTATAAGATAATTATACACCGTTTTCTTTGTATTGTCAACAACACGGTTGACATTTTGACAAAAATGTATTACAATAAAAACAGAATCATTCGGAGGCGCTTATGGCAAGGATACTTATAAGCTTTTTCTGTAAAGACAATGCGGAAAACGTATCTCCGTTTCTTTACGGACAATATGACCGTGCGTTTTATATCAGCTTTGAGGGAGAGGGACCGGACAGCAGAAGCAAGGAAGTGCTTGAAACTCTTATATACAAAAGATTCGGAGCGCAGGCCGTGTTTCTTTCCGCGGAAGAAAATACGCTCGGCTGCGCGTACAGGCTCTTATACGATCTGACAGACGGAGATGACGAATACGTTATTGATATAACCGGAGGTCCGGGTCTGTTTTCCGCGGCGGCGGGCATATACATAAGCACAAATGAAAAGAAAAACGTGTTTTTATCCACGTTTGATATAAAAACCGGCAGAGAAACGGTGCATTATCCGCAGCAGAAGATCATAGATAAAGGCGGATCGCTTACCGTGGACGAGCTTATAAGTCTGTCCGGCGGCGCCGTTATTTCCGCGTCAAAAACAATGAAGCAGATAACGGGTTCAAGCGCCCTTCGCACGGAGGCTGTAAGGATGTGGGATGCCGTTAAAAGCGCGTCTTATGACTGGAACAGATTCTGCAGTATGCCTAATATGCGCGACGGAGCTAAAGTAAACAGAAAACTCAGCCGCGCGGACGACAAAAAAACGTGCGAGCGCATAACGGGTCTTTTGCGCCGCAGAGGGATAATAAAAAACGAAAGATTTTATACGTCGGATTCGGGCAAGCTGTTTCTTGAATACGAGCTGTGTCCGAAGGCTAAGACCGTGGAATTATATGAAAAAAGCGGCACGGCGCTTGAGCTTTTCGCATTCCTTGCCGCTGTTGAAAGCGGCGCGTTCTCCGACGCCGCGACGGGTGTTTTACTTGATTTAGACGGGCTTATAACAAAGAAAAAAGGCGATCCGAGAAACGAGATAGACCTTGCGGCGGTCTACGGCAAAAGACTTGTTTTGATGAGTTGCAAATGCACAAAACCGACAAAAGAGTATTTATACGAGATACTTACGATGGCACGGCAGTACGGCGGAAAGCACGCCATTCCCGCGCTCATCTGCTCCGAGCCCGCGTTTGAGCCGGTAAGAGAGCGGGCAAGAGAAATGGGCGTTATCTTAATAGACAACGCCGCAAATCTTTCTTTGAAAATGTTAAAGGATGAATTATTAAAGCATTTTCCTATAAACTGAGGAATCTCACAGCATTATTATATAAGATGTCCTCGCGTTCTTTGTCCGTCAGCTTCAGTTTGTAAAAACGCTGCAGTTCCGAATCCGCGTATTTGACCGGATAATCCGTGCCGAACATCAGATGCTCCGTGCCGAGCGCGCTTATTATCTCATCCGCCCGCTCCGTCGTCATAGCCCACAAAGCGGAAGACGTATCGTACCAGACGCGGTCGTTTCCGCGCAGATATTCTATCGCCTCGTCGTTTGCCATATAGCCGCCCAGGTGCGCGGCGACGACGACGAGCTTGGGGAATTCTTTTAATATTTTCGCTAATTTTTCCGGTGTGGAGAAACGGTACTGAGGTCTGTCGTCTCCGCTGTGGAAGTATATCGGAAAATTTCCGTTTGCCATATCGTACAGCGGATAAAGTCTTTTATCGTCTATATCAACGCCCTGTATGTCCGGGTGTATTTTTATGCCGGAAAGACCGTTATTCATGCAGAATTCAGTCTCTTCTTCAATATTGTCGCACGGGTGCATACCGCCGAAAGCGTACGCTTCAAACCCGTCCCGACGACCGCGTGCTACCGCCTCTATAATGGATTCGTTTACGCGGTGTATCTGGTGTGCGTTTGTCGCAACGCAGAGCAGAAGAAAGCCGCTTACGCCGTTTTCTTTGCTGGAGCGCGCAAGGTCGTCGTAAGTTCCCTTGCCGTCCGAGACGAAATCATAAAAATGGTTAAGTGCAGCTACCGCGCGTTCCGCTATGGCGTCCGGGTATATGTGCGTGTGTATGTCAAAGATCTTACTCATCAAGCGACCTCATAAAATCAGCGTAGCTGTGGAACGCTATGCCGGATCCTTCAAGCTCCGGGACCCAGCGTTTTACCCATTCGTATGAGTAAAAGCCGTCAAAGCCTGCTTTGTCAAGCTCCGCTTTTACTTCTTCTATCGGAATATCTCCGTATCCCATAAGCGCGTATTTCACCGCGCCGTTTTCTATATAAGAATCCTTGACGTGTACGTGTTTTACGTATTTGCCTATGTTTTTCGCCGTTTCCGCCGGAGTTTCCCTGAAAAACCTGTACGGGTGGTGTATGTCCCAGATAACGCCGGAATTTTCTTTGCCCGCGCTCTCTATCAGTTTCTTCATATCCGCGCTCTTTGCAAGTATGCCGTTCGTTTCGATCAATAACGTCACGCCGTACGGAGCTGCAAGATCGCAGAATTTTGCGTACTGTTCCGCCAGTTCGTCAACGGTCGTCTCATACTGCGGTTCGGGCGTTTTTTCGCCCATGATACGCACGTATTTTACGCCTAATTTCTGCGCGAGCTGCGAATAAGCGATTATCTCAAATTCCGCCAAAGGAAGCTGAGACGGGTCGGACAGATACGCCGCCGTCGTGAACAGCGGGATGGATAGGTTTGAGTCCTGCAGCGTACTTATCGTTTTATCTATGTTTTCATGGCTGAAGATGCTCATTTTAGGCGCGAACATCTCGCGGCCTATACCGCGTATCTCGATACCGTCGTAGCCTAAGTCACGCGCGGTAGCGTATATGTCGTTCCAGTGCCATTCAGGGCAGCCTAACGTTGAAAATGACAGTTTCATTTTTTTCCTCCTTATGCCGTGACTATTGAAGCCGCGTCCTGCAGACCTAACTGTTCCGTCGCCATATCGCGCAGCTTGAATTTCTGTATCTTTCCGGCGGCGTTCATCGGAAAGCTGTCGGTTATTATTACGTATTTAGGTACTTTGTGGCGCGCCATGCTCGCTAAAACAAAGTCTTTTATCTCCTGCTCGGTAACGGTCATGCCTTCGTTCGGTATGATAAAGGCGCATATCTCCTCACCGTACTGTACGCTCGGCACGCCGACGACCTGAACGTCGCGGACTTTTTCGTTGGTGTAAAGAAAATCTTCTATCTCTTTCGGATATATGTTTTCGCCGCCGCGTATTATCATATCCTTTATACGTCCGGTTATCTTATAATATCCGTCCGGATTCCTCATTGCAAGGTCGCCGGTGTGAAGCCAGCCGTCTTTGTCTATAGCCTGCGCGGTAGCCTCAGGCATTTTGTAGTAGCCTTTCATAATATTGTAACCGCGGGCGCAGAATTCGCCGTTTACGCCGTCCGGCAGATCTTTGCCGGTCTCCGGATCTACTATTTTCGTTTCTATATGCGGCATCGCTTTGCCCACGGAATTCACGCGGTGTTCAAGCGTTTCGTCCGTCGTCGTCATAGTACAGCCGGGAGAAGCCTCTGTCTGACCGTACGTTATGGTTATCTCACGCATACCCATTTCGTCGATAACGCGCTTCATCATCTCGACCGGACACGGTGAACCCGCCATAATGCCGGTCCTTAAATTGAATTTGAATTTTTTGAAATCCGGATGCTGAAGCATTGCAATATACATCGTAGGCACGCCGTGGACCGCGGTGCATTGCTCCGCGTCAAGCGTTTCCAGCACCTCAAGCGGTCTGTAATAATTTACCGGGACCATAGTCGAGCCGTGCGTTATGCACGCCATTATAGCCAGCACAAGCCCGAAGCAGTGGAAGAACGGAACGGGTATGCACAGCTTGTCTTTGGGCGAGAATTTCATGCAGTCGCCTATTGATAAGCCGTTATTTAAAATGTTGTAGTGCGTCAGCATAACGCCCTTGGGGAAACCCGTGGTGCCGGAAGTGTACTGGATGTTGACGACGTCGTGGATATCGCACTTCGCTTTTGCCGCCGCAAGCTCCTCGTCGGATACGTTTTCACCGAGTTTTTCAAATTCTTCCCACCGTATCATGCCCGGTTCGTTGACGTCGCTGTCTATAGTTATTATGTGATGCAGATACGGCAGGCGTTTGCTTGCAAAACCGTCGCCCTGCTTTGCCGCCTCCGGCACGAGCTTTTTCATTATATCAACGTAGCTTGTGTCCTTGAAGCCGCGGTTCATAACGAGGCACGTACTGTCGGACTGCTTGAGCAGGTATTCAGCCTCGTAAATCTTATAGTTGGTGTTGACCGTAACGAAGACCGCGCCGATTTTAGACGCCGCAAACAGCGTTATTATCCACTGCGGATAATTGGTAGACCACATTGCTATATGGTCGCCTTTTTTTATTCCGAGCGAAAGAAACGATTTAGCTATCCGGTCGCATTCTTCGTCAAGCTCTTTGTACGTACGCTTGTAATCAAAGCCCGAATGATATTTGACGGCAGGCTGATCCGGCATTGTTTTTGCAAGATATTCCACCTGCCCGCTTATCGTTCTTTCAATAAATTCCGACATATTATCCTCCGATAAAAATATGCTCCGGCATCAAAACGACGCCGGGGCGAAATAACAAGTATCCCGCGGTACCACCCGCATTTATAACTTTGCCGTCAAAAACGGTTTATCCGGTAACGGCGGAAACCGGCGAAGCTTAATAGCAGATACGTTAGGCTTCGCAGCTCGGGAGCGAGCTTCGAACCGCTGTAAACGCATACTCGCACCTACCGTATGCTCTCTTTAGGTCACAAGCGGAACTACTTTTCTCCGTCAACGCTTTTTCTGTGATTTTATCATCCTATTTTGTGTTTTTCAACAAATAATTTGTAAACATTCAGTCTTTTATAAACTCGGAATATATAGCCCTCTGCGCTTTTTCAAAGTCTTTTTCTTCAATGCCTATTATGATATTCAGCTCGTCTGAACCCTGGTCTATCATTTTTACGTTTATATCCGCATCGGCAATAGCCTTGAAGACCTTTGCCGCGGTACCTTTTGATTTGACCATGGCGCGTCCCACAACGGCTATAAGCGCTATATCGTCCTCAACGCTTATGCTGTCCGGGCACGCCTCCTGCTGTATGCCGTTCAGCACGTAGTCGAGCTTTCCGGATATCTCAGCTGTTTTGACTATGATGCTCATCGTGTCGATGCCGGACGGCAGATGTTCAAAAGAAATGCCTTTCTTTTCAAGTATGCCTAAAACTTTTCTGCCGAAACCGACCTCAACGTTCATAAGATCTTTTGAGATGTTTATGGCGGTAAAGCCCTTTTTGCCGGCTATACCGGTTATGACGTTTTTGGTATCGTATTCCGGCGTTTCCGCAACTATCATAGTGCCTCTGTCCTGCGGTCTGTCCGTGTTTTTTATGTTTATGGGTATACCGGCTATCTGCACCGGGAAGATCGAATCTTCATGCAAAACCGTCGCGCCCATGTATGAAAGCTCGCGCAGCTCGCGGTACGTTATGGTCTTTATGCCTTTCGGATTTTCAACAATGCGCGGATCCGCCATTAAGAAACCTGAAACGTCCGTCCAGTTCTCGTACAGACGCGCGTTAGCCGCGCGCGCGACTATGGAACCTGTTATATCCGAGCCTCCGCGCGAAAACGTCTTTATCGTGCCGTTCGGCATAGCGCCGTAAAATCCCGGGAAAACGGCTCTTTCATGACGTTTCAGCCTTGCGGACATCATGTCGTTTGTATACTCGGCGTTGAAGCTGCCGTCGTTGTTGAAGAATACGACTTCGCGCGCGTCTATGAAATCATAGCCTAAATAAGCGGATAAAATGATCGCGTTCAGATATTCTCCGCGGGACGCCGCGTAATCACGTCCGGTCATGTTGTACATGGCGTTTCTTATGCGTTCAAGCTCACGGTCCACGGATATGGATAAGCCGAGTTCCGATATAATATCGCGGTATCTGCCGGATATCTCGTCAAACAGCACGTCTATGTTTTCACCGGATACGGCTTTCTCGTAACAGAGGTAGAACATATCCGTTATTTTAAAATCGCCTTTAAAGCGTTTGCCCGGCGCGGAAACCACCACGTATCTTCTGTCCGGATCGGCTTTTACTATATCGGCTACCTGTTTGAATTTTTCGGCGTCGGCTAAAGACGTTCCGCCGAATTTCGTTACTATTGCAGACATATATTTATCCCCATTTTTATATTTTTAATTACTACGGCGGGAGCAAGCCCCCGCCCTACGGAGCACCGTTTTTAATTTTTGTTGTCTCTGTGTACGCCGAGCATGAGCGCCAGCGCCTTTTTCTCGTCGTCAAATTTGCCGAAGGTAAAATGCACGTCGCCGTTCTGCCCACACAGCATAAGCCCGTCTTCATCATCCGCTTCCACGGTAAAAAACGAAGTTTTAAACGGCTCCGCGTCGGACAGAATATAAATGAATGAACAGTCTCCGGGTATCTCCGGCTTCGGCATCTTAAGCGTCATACAGACCGTTTTTTCATCAAGACGCGCCGCTTCAAAACCGAAATCGGCCTCGGTATTAGTAAACTCCTCCTGCTCCTGCGCGTATGCGGAAGCACACAACTTATATAGAAGAGACTGCTTTTGTATCATAAGAACGGACACGAAATCACCGCCGCGCCTGTCCAGCAGATACGGAAGCATAACGTGTTCAAAAACATATCTTGCTCTCATATTATATTCCGTTATTAAATTAATTTCCATAATATAATATCATAAAAAAACCGCGTTGTCAATGTATGATTTGCAGTTGTTTTTATGTTTTTGCAATAAAAATTCCGTCAAATTGCATTTTATGCTTCCGTTTATAAACGTTTTTTGATATAGGAGGTGAATATTCGGTACGGTTGAATCGGCTGATGCTCACGGGAAAGAGCAGTGAATAAAAATCGGCGTTCCTGCAGGACGGACTGCGCCGCGTCGAATACTCAGTTGTAATAATCTATCCTTTTGCTGTTGTCGTATACGGGAGGATAGAGGTTTTCGCCTTCTTTGAAGCCGGCTAAGGCGCAGACCGCCTCGTGACTGCGGCGGAGCAGATCGGTTACGCGCTCGTCCTTCGGCAGTGTTTTATCCGCAAAAAGCGGCTCGCCTATATGGATATCGAACAAAGCTATCTGATGAAAGATCTTTTTTCTTATTGCTCCCGGTTCTCTGTATGAAAATGCAAGCGGGATAACGGGTTTGTCAAATTTGCACGCGAGGTACGCCGCGCCGTTTTTGAACGGGCGTATGGGACGGTAATACTCCCACATACTGCCCTCGCTGTAAATGTGAAGCCAGCCGCCGCTGTCAAGCTGTTTGCCGACGCTTTTCATCATTGCGATGGACGCGTGTACGTCGCCTTCCGGCACGGGTATGCCGCCGACGAGACGCATGAGCCTTCCGCTTTCTCCGCGTATGTTTTTATCCCATACCAAAATATTGGTTTTCTTTGGCAAAACGGTTCTCATAACGGCTATATAATCCCAGAAATGAACGTGATTACTGCAGGAAATAACGCCGTTTTTTATTATTTCTTTATGCTTTTTCAGATTTTCGCGCCCGTGTATACGCAGTCCGAGACGCACGCGTGCGACCGGGAAAACTATGATATAAAGCAGCACGCGCACGATCCACTGCAAAAAAAGCATGGACTTTGATTTATCAATATAAGGATAATCTTTATTAAAAACGGTTTTGTCGTCCTTTTTTACGGTTATGTAATGAGACGCCGTATCTGTCGGATACGGGAATTTTTTTGTTTTGGGATCAAAAATAATTATCATCCTCTCTTTTTCATTAACTGCCTTAAATATATCATATTTTTAAAAAAAAGTCAATCTTTGGCGCGACAACACCGATAATTTTATGAAAAAAATGCTTACACCGCTTGCATATCTTAATTTTTTATGTTATTATATATCTAACCAATCGAAAGAGAGAAAAAAGATGAAGAAAACACGTATCATCTCATTTGCTGTCTGTATCCTTATGATAGTACCGCTTATCGCTTCCGTCGCGGCCGCGGCGGGCAGATATCCGTACAGACTCTACGATCCGGCGCTTGACTCTGAAAAAGAGCCAATAATGGTGACGGAAGGCTCTGTCTACGGTCAGCGCGTCAAGCTCAACGCTCCGTCCGTGGGGGCGGCGTTCTGTCTGCCTACGTGGAACGAGACGACGAGCGAATGTACGATAGGCGTTTTTGAATGGAAAGGCGATTTTGAGGCTACGGTCAACAGTGAAGTTTTGAGCGAAACGCGGCTGGCGCCCATGCGCGACTGCGCTACAAACGATCTGCGATTCAAAGAGACGCTGCCCGCCGGAGAATATTTCTTTGCAATATATGATACCGTCAACAAAGCGGGCATATGGCGTTTTCCGATGACAAAGTCTCACGGATTTGCGTATATGGACGGTGAAGAGACGGAATGCGATCTTCAGATAACCATATACTTTGAAAAAGAAACGGCGGACCCCGTCTCCGCCTGTGAGAGCGTTTTAAACGTTGACGGCACGATGACCGCGCCGGATGAATACGTTATCCCGGAAGACGACGTTTTATATACGAGAGCCGCGGATCCGGATACGTGGGTCGCCATAGACGGCCTGGGCAGAGAAGTGGCGACGTACGAGCAGACGGGCGGCAGGCGCGAGGACAGATACGTTGGTCTGTTTTACTGGTCGTGGCATACGGACAGAGAAGCGGAGCCTCTCAACGTGACTGAATTTGTTGAAAAATATCCGGAATCAATAAACGACTACAATTTCAGTAAATGGCCTACCACGTCAACGGTGTATTTCTGGAACGAGCCGATATACGGTTATTACAAAACGACGGACCGCTGGGTCATACGCCGCCAGGCAGAGCTTTTGGCGGACGCCGGAGTTGACGTCATATTCTTTGACAATACAAACGGCACTTTTACCTGGAGATCGAGCTACCGCGTAATATTTGAAGTGTTTGATCAGGCGCGCAAGGACGGCGTCATGACGCCTAAAATATCGTTTTTGCTCCCGTTTGACGCGTCCGGAAAAGATATAAAAAAGCAGCTTGAGCTTCTTTATTCTGATATTTACAGGCCCGGAAAATACCAGGATCTGTGGTTTTACTGGAAGGGCAAACCAATGCTCATGGGCGGGAACACCTCCCTTGACAATTCCTTGCTTGATAAAGAAATAAAGAAATTCTTTACGTTCCGCGCCGGTCAGCCCACTTACGACGGCGGCGACGGCGACGTGAAAAAATGGGGCTGGCTTTCAAGAAACCCGCAGGCGAGATATTACGCCACAGCGCCGGACAAAAACAACAATATAGTTGAGCAGATGAGCGTCGGCGTGGCGCAGAACTCTTCGCCTGACATAGTTTGTACCGCGATGAACGGCAAGAACATCTATGGCAGATCGTATACGCATAAAGACGGCTTTGCGCACTATGAGGAAGAGGACCATTCTTTATACGGCTACAACTTTGCGGAGCAGTGGGAATACGCGCTTGAGGTAGACCCGCGCTTCATATTCGTGACCGGCTGGAACGAGTGGATAGCCGGGCGCTACGACGAGTGGGGCGGAGTCAAAAACGCGTTCCCGGACGAATTCAACGACGAATACAGCCGCGATATAGAACCGAGCAAGGGAAAACTAAAAGACCACTATTATTATCAGTTCGTATCGTACGTAAGAAAATACAAAGGCTGCAGTGAACCGCCGGAGGCGACAGACGCCGTGAACATAGATATAAACGGCGCCGCCTCGCAGTGGGATAACGTCGGACCGTATTACGTGGCGTACACCGGCAACACGTTTGACCGCGATGCAAAAGGCTACGATAAAGTATATACCGATACGTCCGGAAACAACGACATAAAAGGCGCAAAGCTCGCGCGTGACAACGAGAACCTGTATATTTATATAGAATGTGAAAACGAAATATCGCCGTATACCGACCCGAACTTTATGAACGTGTATCTCGATACGGTAAACGGCGGGCTTGACGGCTGGGAGTCGTTTGATTACGTGTTAAAGGACGCCGGAGCAGACAAAACCGTCTTATACAAATTCAAAGGCAGCGGATTTGACAACGAAAAAGTAGCAGAGTGCGAATATACCGTATCCGGCAAAGTAATGCAGATAAAAGTAAAAAGAGCGGATATAGGAATAGCGGACGCGGACTTCACGGTCAATTTCAAGGTCACGGACGGCGTGGTGCTCGATAACGATATAATGAATTTCTACACCTCCGGCGACGTTGCGCCTGCCGGCAGATTCAAATACAGCTATACCGTAAAGGGCAAAGAAACGGTCACGACTGACACAGAAACGGAACCTTCTCAGACCGATACGGAAGCCGCGACGGAAACACACACGGAGATCGACCGTAAAAATAACGACAGCACACCCGTAATAATAGCTGTCGCGGCGGCGGTCGCGGTAATCGCTGTCATAGTTGTTATCGTAACGGTTATAAAGAAAAAGAAATAAAGGAGTAAGGTCATGGAAGAGTTCTTAAAAAAGCTTATTGATATGGGCAGCAACTACGGCGGCAAGATCTTACTTGCCATAGCAGCCGCCATAGCAGGACTCATAGCCATAAAATTCATCGGCAAAGCCGTTGCAAAAGCAACGGACAAAACAAAATGGAACACAACAGTTAAGGTGATAGTCAATAAAGCCGTAAAAATTCTTCTGTATCTGCTTCTGCTCGTGGGTATAATCGAGATCCTGGGCGTGCCTATGTCAAGCGTGGTTGCGCTCATAGCCTCCGGCGGTCTTGCGGTAGGTCTGGCGTTCCAGGGCGCGCTGTCCAATTTTGCCGGCGGATTTATGATACTCATATTCAGGCCGTTCAAGATCGGGGATTACATAGAATCCACCGGCGCGGAAGGCACGGTAAAGGACATAAGCATATTCTACACAAAGATCGTAACGATAGACAACAAGCAGATACTTGTCCCTAACGGCGATCTTATGAGCGCAAACGTCACTAATTTCACCGCTTCCGAAAAGCGCAGAGTCGACCAGAATTTCAAGATCACAAACGATATTGACCAGGAGCTCGTAAAATCCGTTCTGCTTGACGCAACGTCAAAGACGGAGGGAGTGCTCTCCGATCCGAAACCGTTTGCGCGCCTTACGTCGGTGGACGACGATACGTATATCTTTACGATCCGCGCCTGGTGCGATACGGAAAAATACTGGGACGTGTATTTTGACCTGATAGAAAACTGCAGCAAGGCGCTTAGTGAAAACGGCATAGACGACCCGGAGGAGAGGATAGCCGTACGCATAGTAAAGCCCGAAAAAGAAGAGGATTGAATAAAAAAAGCGCTGATTTATATCGGCGCTTTTTTATGTGAAAAACGGTCGTACTTTGTTTTCACCTGATTTTCACCTGACTCGTACCAAGAATTTTCATACTGTTGACAGAACCGCCATTGTAAACGGGTATAATAATATCGGAAAATATGAAAGGACGGATATTATGAAAAAACTCGCGGTAATTACGGTTTTTGTCTTTGCGGTCATACTGCTCGTCTCCTGCACGGCGAAGGTGTATCCTGCGCAGACGGAAACCGACGCTCCCGCCGTCACAAACGAAGACGAAGATACGGCTGAATATACGGCGCCGGACGGCGCGGATAAGCTGGCGGACCCCGCAGACGACAGCAGAGCCGCCGCAGGCGATTTTTCGGTGACGCCCGGAAAAGACGCGGGAGAAGTGTCCGTAAGCGGCGGTGTATATACGATAAAAAAAGCCGGAGAATACACGCTTAAGGGAAACCTTGCCGACGGTCAGGTGATAGTGGACGCAGGAGATAAAGACGAGATAACGCTTATAATGGAAAACGCGAGCGTAAGCTGTTCTTCCGGCGCGCCGATACTTATATTAAACGCCGCGGAAGCGGCGGTAAAATCCGCCGAAACAACGTACAACACGGTGACAGACAGCCGCGCGACGGACGCGAAAAAGGATTCCGGATCAGCCGACAATTACGACGCGGCGATATACGCGGACTGCGATCTTAAAATAAACGGCAAGGGAACTCTTATAGTAACGTCAGCGTATGACAACGGCATAAAATCAAAAGACGATCTTAAGATCAAAAACGTAACGCTTAAGGTCACGTCCCCGGGTTGTTCTCTCAAAGGAAACGACGGGGTCGAAATAGAATCCGGCGAGATCATTCTGACGTCCACGGGATCCGACTGCATAAAAACGTCAAGCACGGAGCTTTCATCAAAGAACAATCAGAAGGGCTCCGTTACGATAAGCGGAGGGCACGTTGATATTTATGCGGCGCAGGACGGTATAAGCGCCGCGTGCGACGCCGTTATCTCTTCCGATACGGAAGATTGCACGGTAAACATTTTCACGTCTTCATACGCGGATCTCTCAGACGGAGGCTCCGCGTCAAGTGAGATATATCTGATAGTATCGGGAAGCGATTATTCGGATTCAAACGATTATTACGCGTATTTTTATAACGACGACAACTCCGACGGCAAATGGTCAAAATGCGAATATGAGACAATGATAAGAAGCGGACGCTCCGCAAGCTATTACGGACTTGTCGTAAAAGCGCCGTCGTCATATAAAAACGTCGCTTTCGCGACAGTCAAAGCGGGCGTACAGCCGGACGGTGAAAACCATACCGCTATAACGGAGGGAGAAGCCGTTAACACGTCAATGAACGGATATCTTATAACGGATATATCATCCGGCTTGATAACGGGAGACTGGGTGCAGATCACAAGCGACGGCGGCGGCAATTCTGAAAAAACAACGTATTCCTCAAAAGGCATAAAAGCGGAAAACGATATTATCATAACAGGCGGCGTAGTATCCGTTTACAGCAAGGACGACGGAATGCACGCAAATTCCGGCAGCAAGCTTGAAAGCGGCGTTACGAGCACCGGAAACATCACGGTAAAAGGCGGCAGCGTTGTGATAACGGCGGCTGACGACGGTATGCACGCGGACGGTACGCTTAAAATAAACAACGGTTACGTAAAAATAGAAAAGTCCCACGAGGGACTTGAGGGCAACGTTGTTGAAATAAACGGCGGAAAGGTCTACGTTTACGGAGAAGACGACGGGATAAACGCCTGCAAAGGATCAAAAACCGCTCTTGTGAATATAACCGGCGGATATCTGGACGTGACGACGCCTTCGGGAGACACGGACGGCATAGACTCAAACGGCAGCATAACAATGTCCGGCGGAGTTGCGGTGGTAAGAAGCGGCGCGTCAATGGGCGGCGTTGCCGGTTCGGTCGACGCGGACGGTACGGTAACGGTCACGGGCGGCACGATAGTCGCGCTCGGCGGCGTATGCGAAGTGCCGGAGGGAGATTCGGTAAACACTTACGTTTCAAGCGGTACGAGCTTCTCCGCGGGTGACTATACGGTCAGCGATTCCGCGGGAAACACGGTGGCCGCGTTCAGTTTGCCTTCATCGTATTCGTCGTTCTGGATAGCGTCGGATAAAATAGCTTTGAACGGCGGCTACAAAGTTACAAAGGATAACGTGACGGTGCTTGAATGGACGCAGACCTCCACTCTGCTCGGTTACTCCGGCGGCGGTTTCAATCCCGGCGGCGGTTTCGGCCCCGGAGGAGGCGGCAGGCCCGGAGGAAGAAGATAAAAAATCAAAGGACCCTCAGGGGGTCCTTTTTGCATCAGTTGATACCGTTTATGCTCTCACAGAAATTTTTGAGCTTTTCCTCGTTTTCCTCACTCGGTTTGTCCTTCGGATCGACAAGGACAAGCTCCGCTTCGCAGGACTGTATTTCAAGCAGTTTTTTCAGTTTTTCCGAGGCTTTATCCGCGCCGCCTCCGCTGAAACACGTGAACAGCGCGATCTTTTTGCCGCGTAAAGCGTCTTTATTATCAAAGATAAACGTGCGCAGAGGAGGCGTTATATTGCTTGCCCAGACGGGCGTGCCGAAGATTATCAGATCATATTCTTCCGCTTTGAAATCGTACGGCAAAAGCTTCGGTCTGTTGCCGAACACCGCGCTTTTACCGCCCCACAGGAATTTTTTTGCGCCCTTGTCCGGGTACGCTTTGTCCGGCGCTATCCTCAAAACGTCCGCGCCGGTCGCCTCCGCTATCTTTTCCGCGGCGTATTCCGTGTTGCCGCACATTGAATAGTAAACGATTATCTTTTTCATTTTATCTCCCCCGCGGTTTTTTATGATTATATCATAATAGCAGCAGGTTGTCAACAAAGAAATACCGGTTGTTTGAAAGAAAAAAACTTTCTCAACCGGTATGCCGTATGTTTATTTGATCCGCCCTTGCGGGCGTATCTTTATCTTCCTCTTCCGCGGCAGCCGTCGCAGTTACAGTAACAGAAAAGTATAAGCGCGATTATAATGATGAACCATATATTATCATCGTCAAAAATATCGCATAAGCAGCTCATTATAAGACCTCCGAAAATTGATATAGAGCACGTATTTGCCGTCTCCGATATTATAATATGCTTACGCTGATTTTTTGTCACAGACGCCTGTTAATTATAAAATATGAATCTGCCGTGGCGCGCGCCTTTTACGCCTTTGACCGCGTTTTCCCTTTTTTCAAAGTAAAGTATATCCCCGTAGGGTTTTGCGCCGCGCAGCGCCTCGTAGGACGCTCTCATACAGTCCTGCCGTATCTCGCACGGCAGCGCGCCGCCGAGCGTGTCGATGACCGACAGAATATCATCCGGAAACAAAGGCGAATAAAGCCGGTTGACGGCAACAGACGCGACGGCGAGCTTTGTAAGATAGTCGTCGTCTTTACAGACTCTGCAAAGCAGCCGCGCTATCTTTACCGCGTCTTCGTCGTCTTTGTCGTACTTTGCCTGAGTACCGAGCGAGCAAAGTATTTTGTACGTGCAGATCCCGTCCGGGTAAATACCGTTGTCACTCTGATACGCTTTTACAGCTTCACACACCTGATCCGAATACTTTCCGTCCCATACGCCGTCGTAATATCCGGCGCGGTAAAGTCCCTGCTGCAGCTGCCGCACCTCATATCCCTCCGCGCCTTTGTAAAACAGGGCTTTCGGGTATATGCAAAAAATAAAGAATAATAAAATTACCGCAAAAAAACGCTTCATGTTTTCTCCCTCTGCCTTATTTTTTGCAAAAACAGCAATAAAATTCGCATTTTTGTTTTGACAAAACTAAAAATATATGGTACAATAAAAGAAGAAAAGAGGTTTTTTAAATGGTAAAAAAAGTAAAAATATACGTCAGATCAGTTCAGAAAATTAAACTGCCGCTGCCGGATGATGAATTGTCGGAGCTTGAAGAAGAACTGTTATCTCCCGAGCCGCTTTTAACGGAGGTCGAAAGCGAGGGGGAGCTTGAATATAAAGACGGTAAAGTTACCATAACTTATATCGAATCCGCGGCTACGGGACTTGAAAACTGTACTACGACCGTATCGTTTTCGGACAAAGACCCGAACAGCGTTTCGCTTTACAGAGCAGGCCCGGTAAAAACCGCTCTTATGTTTTCTGAAGGACAGAGATATATTTCCGTATACGACACGGGCTACGGCTGCTTTGAGGTAGGCATATATACGGAAAGATGTGAAAACGGGATAGACACGGACGGCGGAGAGCTTTCAATATCCTACGTCGTTGAAATAAGAGGCTCGGTTGCGGAGCATACCGAGCTTGAACTTAAAGTAAAGGAGATTTTATGAAAAACATGGGTATAAAACTCAAGATCAAAGACGAAGGCTACGACGTTTACGCGCCGATGGAACATCAGAACTGGGGCTACAGGTACGGACCGTCAATAATGGCGTACGACGGCAAACGCGCAGACGCGTGGTTCGCTTCGCCCGGCGCGCTCGGTGAAGCGGACTGGTTCACGTACAGACACACCGAAGACGGCGGCAAAACGTGGACCGACGAAAAAGTGGTTTTGACGCCCACGGCGGATTCAATGGACCTGTTTTCCGTATGCGATCCGGCTGTCGTGAAATTCGGCGGATATTATTACATAGGCTACACGTCTACTATATTTACGGAAGGCGGCGGCGTATGCAACAACGCTTTTGTGGCAAGAAGCAAAAACCCGGACGGGCCGTTTGAAAAATGGACCGGCGACGGCTGGGGAGAACAGCGCGAAACGCCCGACGGAGAGCTTCGCTGGATGGGCAAACCCGCGCCGATAATTTACTTTGACGGAGATTCCGCCGCGTGGGGCGAGGGCGAGCCGTCTTTCGTCGTACTGAACGACGTTTTGTATATCTATTACACAAAAACGTCAAAGAGCGCCGACGGCGGCCGCATATCTCAGACGCTTGTAGCGACCGCGGACGCGACGGACGAAAATTGGCCTGCAAACATACGTCAGCGCGGCGTGGCGGCTGAAAGATCCGGCGGCGGAAACGACTCGTTTGACGTGGTCTACAGCGAAGAATACGGAAAATTCATAGCAATATCCACCGATCTGCGCTTTACGAAAGACAGTATGCTCGCGATATACGAATCAAACAACGGCTTGCGCTTCAGGCGGTGCTGCGAGCTGCGCGATAAAGTCGGTTATATGTGCCACAACAGCGGAATATCCGGCGACGAGCTGCATCATATAAAAAAGAACGATCTCAAACTGCTCGGCTACGCATACGGTGACAAGTGGGGCTTCTGGGGCACGCGCTTCCACGAGTACGACGTGGAAAAGCATTACGGAAAATACTCCGAGCTTGATATGAAAGCGGTCGAAAGACCCGTTATACCGAAGCCGAAAAGAGAACCGTTCCCGATAAACATAATGCCCGAGGTAACGCCTCCGCGTTTCTATAAAATCCGCAAAGGAGAAAAGAAAGAAATAGGCTTTATCTGGTTTGATTCCGCGTATCTTCATTACAAAGCGGAAAATGTCGGTTTTTACAATTACGATAAAAGTATAATAGATATCGACGGTATGACCGTCACCGCAAAGCGCGTCGGTTATACGTACGCAAACGCAAAAACGCCGGACGGATTTGACGCGGAGATACTTATATACGTTTACCCGGAGGATTTTGATTTTTCGGATGAAAACAAATATCCCGTATCGGTCATGCCGGTACAGGACGTGTATAAGATAAATCTTAAAGAAAACGAACGCAAACAGCTGCGCGTTATCGTCCAGTATTCAAACGGAACGTGGGCGGAAACGGGCAAAGCGGAAGACGGTATGGTTTTCTACGGATATAACGAGGAGCTTATAGACGTGGACGAAAACGGAATTCTGACAGCCAAAGGCATACCGGGCGTAACCACCGTCACCGTCGGTCTCGGCTCGTTTAAGGTGAAATATAAAGTAAAGATCAATAAAATATAATACACGGGAGGGCTTGACCCTCCCGTTATCTTTGCGGCTTCAGCCGCGCGCGTCGGCAACTTCATTTCTCTTTTTGCAGACGGGCAATGCTCGCCCCCTGCAAGCGGGTCGTCGTGGGCGCCGACCCCTACGTTCCCGCGCCCCCTCAGATCTTTGATCTGGGGGAGGGGATAGGGGGGTATGGGGGGTGGCGAGGCTTGCCGAGCCGTGAGGGGTGGGAAACCCACCGTTTCCGTCGCGTGTTCACCGATGCGAACCGGAGAGCGTCGGGGTTTCCCGCAGCGACGCCTTATTTTATTTACTCCAGCTCTTCTTCAAGCTTTTTTATCAACTCATCCGGCGCAAAAACCGGAACAGGTGATTTCATATAATCGTGTACGTTGCGCGTCACAATGCAGTCCGCCTCAACTCTTACCGCCGTTTCTGTCATAACGGCGTCTTCATAATCCGATATTTCGGACGGTATGGCGCGGCGGCAGTCTATCCCGGCGGTATCTGCCACCTCAAACAGATTGAACAACTTGTTCAAAACGCCTCTTGTTATTTTATCGTCATGAGTCAGCCTGTGGGTAAGATAATAAATATCCGTAACGGATTTTGCGGTTATACATCCTATTATCTGCTGATTTGCGGTGTGCAGAAAAAGTGCCTCAGCTTCTTTGCAGAACGGCCGGCGTGACTGTAGTGCGTCAACGATAACACAAGTATCAAAAAGCACTCTCATATTCTGTCAAGCCTCTCGTTTTGAGATTCTTCAAGCGTCATATCATCGGGTATTATACCGAAAAGTGATTTTGCGATATCCACCCTCTCCTGAAACGGATTTGTCAGTTTTGATATGATCTTGCCGTTTTTTGTTATATAAATATCCTCGGTCGCGGACAAAAGAAGATACTTTCCGAGATTGCTTTTCAATTCGGTAGCGGTAATAGACATAAAAACGCCTCCTTTCTGTTTCGTACTATCATTATATACTATTCGTACGATTTTGTCAAGTATATAGTACGATTATTTTGTTCAGATCGAGACAAATTATACAAATCTTTTGTCTCTCGTACTGAACCGCGTTCTTTGAGAGGCGAGGACGGCGTTTTCTATGTGGTTTATCTCGTCTATGAAATACCACGGTTTGCCGTTTACATCTTCATGTGTGCTGACTATGACCTCTATCACGTCTATACGCGGGGCAAGTTTTGTCGGGTGATCGAAAAGATACTGTTTAGCCGCCGCCGAAACAGCGCTTTGCTTTCTGTAGTCTACCGCCGCGGCGGGGCGTCCGAAGCGCAGGCTTGATCCGTTGTACCTTGTTTTCACCTCGCAGAAAACGAGAGTTTTGTCGTTATACGCCACAATATCAAGCTCGCCGCCTACGACGTAATAGTTTCTGTCCGCTATTTTATATCCCTTTTTGATCAAAAAATCGGCGGCGACGGTCTCGCCGAAGTATCCGAATTCTCTGTTATTCATTATCCAAAAATTTTAAAAACGTCCTTCTGTGGCACGGACACGGACCGTATTTTTTTAATGCTTCCATATGCTCTTTCGTACCGTAGCCCTTGTGCTTTGCAAAGCCGTACTGCGGGTACTGCTTATCAAGCTCGCAGCAAAGCCTGTCACGGCTGACCTTTGCTAAAACGGACGCCGCGGCGATGGACGGGCTTTTCGCGTCCCCGCCTACGACTGTCATGCACGGAACGGGTATGTTTCTTTTGCAGTTGCCGTCTATCAGGGCAAAATCCGCTTTCACGGACAAGCCTTCTATCGCGCGCTTCATTGCGAGCATTGCGGCGTTTAAGATATTAAGCTCGTCTATCTCTTCAACTGTCGCGTACGCTACACTGTAAGCGACGGCGGATCCTATAATAATCGGGAAAAGAGCTTCTCTTTTTTTCTCCGTCAGCTTTTTGCTGTCGTTCAGGCCCTCTATATCAAAATGCGGCGGAAGAATGACGGCGGCGGCGCAGACCGGACCCATGAGCGGGCCTCTGCCGGCTTCGTCAACTCCGCATACTGTATTATATCCTTCGGCTCTCGCCTTATCTTCATAACTGTGTTCAAGCATTTTTCGGTCTTTCTAAGGTTATTTTTCCTATTTTTCCGGTGCGCAGCTCGTCAAGCAAAAGGTCCGCGCAGCGGTCCGCGTTTATCTCTCCGCCTTTTACTATAAGCCCGCGTTTTTTTGCAACGGCTTCAAATATCTCATACGGTTCCGCGCCGTCAACGAACGAGCGCTCCAGCTTGTATCTTTGACACAAAAGATCGGGATAATACCGTTTAAGCCGCTCGCAGAGCGCGTACGCCACGGCTTCGCGTTCAAACACCTCGTCTTTTACCGCGCCGGTCATTGCGAGATTCTCGCCTACCTCGCGCTCGTCAAACTTAGGCCAGAGCACGCCCGGCATATCGAGCAGGTCAATGCCGAGAGACGTTGAGACCCACTGTTTTGCTACCGTGACGCCGGGACGGTTTTCCACCTTTGCGGATTTGTTTTTGGCAAGCTTGTTTATAAGAGACGATTTGCCTACGTTCGGTATGCCGACGATCATCGCTTTAAGATGTCTGCCCGCCATGCCTTTTTCCTCATAGCGTTTTATCTTGTCCGCCAATATTTCGTTTATCGCGGCGCGCATCTTATCAAGTCCGTAACCTGTCACGCAGTCCGTAAAAATACACTTATTTCCGTTTTTTTCACAATAAGAGCGCCATATACCGCACGCTTCGGGGTCTGACAGCGTGTATTTGTTCAATACCGTGACAAGCGGTTTTGTGCCTGTTATTTTCTTTATCTCCGGGTTTTTTGAGCTGTACGGTATCCTTGCGTCAAGCAGCTCAATGACTATATCCACGGACGGCAGATTTTCCGTTATCAGCCGTCTTGTTTTAGCCATATGACCGGGAAACCACTGTATTTTGTCTGTTGGCAAGGGATAACCTCCTTTCGGGAGCTTAAAAGAATAAAGAAGAAAGAAATTCCTTTTTTTATTCTTTATTCTTTCTTCTTTAGTATTTATTCTTTAAAAACTAAAAGCAAGCGGATAAATTCTGAAAAGTACTTTGCCTAAAATATATCTCTCGTCCACCGGGCCGAGTATCGTCCAGCGGGAGTCTGTCGAGCCGTTCCTGTTGTCGCCCATGCAGAACAGTTTGCCCTTTTCTATAGTCAACGGATATGAATATCCGCCGTAGGTGTTTTTTCCGTTCATGGTCGCGTATTTGTTTTCGGCGCGGCTTCTCATAGCCTCTATATAAGGCTCGTCAAGCGGCTCTACCGTTTCAAGCACCTGGTCAACGGTAAGCGACGCGTCGTCGTAAACGTAGACTTTCCAGTTGTCAAAATCAATATAAACGGTCTGACCGCCCACCGCTATAACGCGCTTTATTATGGGCTCAGTTGTGAGCAGGCTGTTGGGGACCTGGAAAACTATTACGTCGCCCTGTTTAGGCGTATAGAACAGATTTGATATGACTATTGATTCGCCGTGATGGAAAGTTTCTCTCATGGAGCTTCCGTCAACGCGCGCCTGTCTTGCAACGTATGAGAAAGTGAGAAGAACGAACGCAAGCGATAAAGCGATTATCTCCACCCAGTCAAAAACCTCTCTTACGGGAGTCTTTTTTTCTTTGGGCTTTTTGGAAAAGAAGCTCTTTTTCTCTGTTTGCTCCGGTCCCGCGGTTTCTTCCGGCTGCGCGGTCTCTTCCGTCAGATCCTTTTGCGTTATTTCTTCGCTGTTGTTATTGCTGTCCATTTTCTTGCTGTGTCTCCTCTTTCGCGGGTTCCGGTATCCTGATCATAAACGACGTGAATTTATATCCCTGCGGCAGATAGAACCCGCTCTTTTTTGCGTTTGTTTCCGAAAACGGCTTGTAGCCGACTTCCGTACGCATGGAATTATACATAAAGAACGGAACGGCGTCCGCAGAGAAAGCTTTTTCCTCGGTAAGAGCGGAAATGCCGGTGGTTACGAGCAATTTGAACTGATCGCCGCAGCCGCAGAGATATTCGTAAACCGGCGCGAGTACGTTTGCGTCAAGGTCTTCTATAACTTTTACCTTTCCGTCCGCGTCGCCCGCAAGTGCGCGTTCTGCCGCGTCGTTCGTGTGGTATAAAACAAGGTCCGTGCCGTTTTCAAACTCTTTTATCGCGGTCTGCGCTTTTTCCGCGCTGTCAACGCCTGCTGCGTCTATATATTTCATACCGTTTAACCCGGATATGATCTTTACGTCCCTGTCGTCCGATATGACGGACGCGGAGACTTTCCATTTATCGTTATATACCGTAAGTCCGGGCTTCTTTGAAGCGGACCAGAGCCATATGGAATTGAGCGGTTTTTCGCCGCGCTCGCGTCTTTTTACGTTTACGGGGTGATCGTTTAAGATCTCAAAGCTCTTTTCAAAAAGCTGCAGCAGTTTTGCGCTGCCTTCACCCGCCGGCAGAAGCTCGCCTATCCGTTTATCAAGCGCTTCTTCCGGGCTGTGGAGCTCCGCGCCCTCCGGCGCTCTTTTCCAGACGAGGATGCCTTTGTCTTCGTTTGCGTAAAACTTCTTTATCTTTGTGGATAATCCTTTGTTTAAAGCGCTTATAAGTTTTGTTATCTCATCCTTAGCCGCGGGAGCGCAGCAGTCCGTAAGCTGTTTTTCGGCATACGCTTCGCCGTTGTCCGTAAGCGTGACGAAAGAGCATCTGTACGCTGTATCGTCCCCGTCAAGACTTATTCCGGCTGCAGTCGCGTCAAACGACGCGAATCCGGTAAGCTCATCCGGGTCGCAGTTGACGACGGAAAGATACGACGTAAATGCGTCAGACGGGAATTTTTTTGATACGTTTGACACAAGTCCGTTGAAACTGCGGTATGAAAGCATATTGAAAGTGGGTTTTTCCGCCGCTTCAAGCGGGGTCTTGTCGCCGAGTGCGGATATTTTACGGTCAGCCGCTCCGTTGCAGAGTAAAACAAAGTATTTCATAATAACTCCTGAAAACGTATAATCAACCTATTATATCAAATGATAGTGTACCATATAAATTTAGCAGAGAAAAGTATAAAATTTAAATTTTAAATCCTAAAAGCGTTGACATTTTTTCTCTTATATGATATTATTACACAAAGAAAAACAATACCGGGGGTAAAAAAATGAAAAAAGTATTGTCAATTCTGCTTATAACCGTGCTGTGCGCTGCTTTTGTCACCGGCTGTGCCGAAACGCATACGACCGATACGGAAAGCGTGACCGACACGGACGTCAGCCAGACCGCGACGGAGACGGAAACAGAGACCGAAACGGAAACGGAAGAGGAAACAACGGAGGAAATTACGGAACCTGAGGTCACGGAAGACCTTGAAGCGATGAACGCGGAGCCCGCCGCGTCGTTCACCGTGTCCAAAGTGTTCAGTAACGACATGGTGATACAAAGAGACGAATATATAAGGATATGGGGCTGGGCGGATGAATCCGAGAACGGCAAGAGAGTTGAAGCGGAGTTTTCCGGACTTCACGGCGCGGACGTTATTGAAGACGGCCGCTGGCTCATAACGCTCGGCGGCACGCTCCCCGCCAATACCGAAGGACAGACCCTGCGCGTATTTGCCGCGGAAGGCGCGGAATATACGTATGAAAACGTGCTTGTAGGCGACGTTTACTGGGTAATAGGCCAGTCGAATATAGCGTATCCCGTTGCGTCCATAAAAGGCGAACCGCTTGCAAGCGCGGAGGGCAGAAACGTTGAAATAAGCGACGATATGATGATACGCCTCTATAAAGCCGGTATGGACGACCTCGGCAACAAAGTCGTAAAAGGCAGCAATGACGTAAGCGAAGACGTTGTGAACGCCCGCGGCTGGAAAAAGCCGAAGGCGGGGGCAAGCTCCTTTACGGCTATCGGTTATTTTACCGCGGTCAATATGTATAACGGACTTGACCGCAGCCTGCCCATAGGTATGATAGAATTTGACGCCGGCGGATGCGCTCTGCACGCGTTTCTGCCGAACGAAGTGCGCGACGCGCTGAAAGTCAGCAAAGCGGACAAAAACGGAATATACAGCGCCGCCGGATCAAACCAGCACGAATCGTCGTTTATGTATAACAACAGAATATATTCATTCCAGAATATGCCTATAAAGGGTATAATCTGGTATCAGGGAGAATCGGACTGCGGTTCGGCAAACAAAAACAACACGCAGTACGCAAACCGCTTTACCGCTATGATCACTTATTTCAGAGATCAGCACGCGCAGATAAATCACGATTATCCCGTATACATAGTCGAGCTTCCGCCTATATACATGGCGTTCGACTATGCCCGCGTCAGAATGAACATGGGAACTATACCGCAGCTTTTGAAAAACGCTCATATCTGTTCCTCCGCCGATACCTGGAAGGACAAAAAGTATGAGAACAACCTGCATCCCTACAACAAATGGGAAGTATCGCAGCGTATGGCAAAAATAATACTTGCAAACGATTACGGTATAGGCGATCTTGATTATGAGGAAGGTCCCGTTCCCGTATCGTGCGAGTTGTCCGAGGACGGACTTACCGCCACGGTCACGTTCGATCACGTAGGCGACGGACTTACGACGTTTGAAGGCGGCGAGATCAAGGGCGTGAAAACGATGTGTTCGGGCGGCGGCAAGCTGGAATCCGTTTCCATAACGGGCAAAAACGCGCTGACCGTAACGGCAACCTCAAAGATAACCGCCGTTATGTATAACTCGACAATAGAAGAGAGCTTTCCGGAAACTCTGACGCTTTGCTCGAGCTCAGGCGTCCCCTGCTCGTCATTCAGATTAAATATCAACTAAATATACGGAGGAAACAATGAAAAAAATACTTGCTGTATTATTAACTGCCGTGATGTGTACGGCGGCCATGATCGGCTGTACGGATACAACGGCGGAAACGGAGCCGGAGACAACGGCTGACGTAACGGAGCAAACGGAAGAAATAACGGAAACGGAGACGGAAGAAATGACTGAAGAAGAAACGACCGAAGAAGTCACGGAACCTGTCGTGACGGAAGACCTTGAAGCCATGAACGCGGAGCCCGCGGCGGCGTTTACCGTATCGCGCGCGTTCGGCAACGATATGGTCATCCAGAGAAACGAATATATACGCATCTGGGGCTGGGCAAACGAGTCCGAGAACGGCAAAAGAGTTGAAGCGGAATTCTCCGGTCTGCACGGCGCGGCAGTTATAGAAAACGGCGAATGGCTCATAACCCTGGGCGGAACGCTTCCCGAAAACACGGAAGGGCAGACCTTGCGCGTATTCGCCGCGGAGGGCGCGGAATACACGTTTGAAAACGTTCTGGTAGGCGACGTTTACTGGGTAATAGGCCAGTCTAACATCTGGTATCCCGTTTCGTACATACTTGAAGAGCCGAAAGCCAGCGAAGAGGCGAGAAACGTTGAGATCAGCGACGATCTGCAGATCCGCCTCAACCGGACGTTTGCGGGAGACTTTGCCGGACTGACGATAGGCACGGACGCGGTGAGCAAGAACGTAGTCAACAGACGCGGCTGGCAGAAACCGGAAAAGGGCGCAAAGGAATTTTCCGCGGTCGGCTACTTCACGGCGATAATGATGTATAACAAGCTTGACCGCAAGGTCCCTATGGGAATGATAGAGTTTGACGGAAACGGCTGCGCTCTGCACGCGTTTTTGCCGAACGAGGTGCGCGACGCGCTCAACGTAAGTCAGAAACAGTCAAACGGCACGTACACCGCCGCCGGTGTAAACGCGCACGTTTCGTCTTTCATGTATAACCACGGTATGTATGCGTTCCAGAATATGCCCATAAAAGGCGTTATCTGGTATCAGGGCGAATCCGACCTCGGAAATCAGAACAACAACAGTACCGCTTACGCAAAACGCTTTACCGCGTTTGTGGAATATATAAGAAACGCTCACGACCAGCTGAATCACGATTATCCCGTATATATGGTAGAGCTGCCGCCTATATTCATAGCGTTTGATTTCTCGGACGTAAGACTTAATATGGGCACGATCCCGAGCATGTGCAATAACGTTCATATAAGCTCGTCCGCCGACTTGTGGAAGGATAAGAAATACGGAGAGGGAGAGCCGGTCAAAAACAACCTGCACCCGTACAACAAGTGGGAAGTATCGCAGCGTATGTCTGCAATTATACTTGCAAACGATTACGGTATAGGCGATCTTGACTATACTGAAGGTCCCGTACCGATGTCTTACGAGATATCGGAAGACGGCACGACCGTAGACGTAAAATTCGTTCACGTCGGCGACGGTCTCACAGCCTACGGCGACTCCATAAAGGGCGTAAGAGTCAAGCTGGACGGAAAAACAAGTTACGTGAAACCCGCGTCCGTTGAAATAGTTGATAAAGATACGCTCAGAATAACGGCTAAATCAAAGATCAATTACGTTTCGTACAACGCGTCAAGAGAAGAGACCTTCCCGGAGAAGATCACGCTCTGTTCAAGTGCGAACGTACCTTGCGCAGCTTTCGGATTTTCAGTCACCGGAGTTGCCAAATAAATAACAGCGGAAAAACCGGCCGGGAATCACTTTCCCGACCGGTCCTTTTTTACTTTCTTCTGATCTCGGATATCTCACAGCAGGCTTTTGCAAACATTTTTCTGCTGCCTGACGGCGTCGCGTCAAACTGCGCGGAATTTTCCGCTCCCACGCCTATGCTGTTCGCCGCCTCCGCCGCGTCTATATTGGAGGCTAAAAAGATGAATTCCCAGCCTTCCTCTTTCTTTTTCTCTACCATTTTACGTACCTGATCGCCTTTGTATCTGCAGCTCGCGTTTTCAAGTCCGTCCGTCGTTATAACGAACATAGTCTTTTCCGGCACGTCTTCGGCTCTTATATACTTGTGTATCTTTTCTATGTGTTCTATCGTGCCTCCCACCGCGTCAAGCAGAGCGGTGCAGCCGCCCGTGCGGTAATCGTTATCCGTCATCGGCTTTATTTCGCTTATGCTCACTCTGTCGTATACAGTCTCGGATGTGTTGGAGAAGAGCACCGCGCTTACAAGCACCTCGCCCTCAAGCTTTTTCTGCTCGTCTATAACGGAGTTGAAACCGCCTATCGTGTCCGCCTCAAGTCCGTGCATGGATCCGCTTTTGTCTAAGATGAATACGAGCTCCATTGTGTTTTTCTTCATGTTGTTTTACCTCTCTTTCTTTTTTGTGACTTCATTATACACCTGACTAAAACAAAAAAGGTCGCTTGAAAAGCGACAAAAATAAAAAAATCCGGGATAAGAAAATTAAGAACGGGGAAAAGCGCACGCCCTCTGTTCCCGCGGCACACTAATAAAGGTACCGCACGTCTTTTTGCCTGCAATTTGAAAATCTGTCTTTCTTTAACAGGCGGTTTTTTCCGTAGGGTAACAAGAGTTATCCGAACCCGCTCAAACGGCGCTATTTCGGCTCTTTTCGGTTTGTCGTCATTGGAATACCGGCGTATTCCTGCTTCTTGCCGCGCCTAAAAATATCTCGAAATTTCATCCGTTTGAGTCCTATAGGATTTTCGGACGAACAGATCGTTGTTCCTGCGAGGCAAAGCCCGCAGGTGCTACTATACGTAACAGCAAGGGGTTTAACGAAGCAGGAGCGGCGAGATGCCG
>JAFSYU010000009.1 GCA_017443595.1 Clostridia bacterium | reverse complement strand
TTAAACCCCTTGCTGTTACGTATAGTAGCACCTGCGGGCTTTGCCTCGCAGGAACAACGATCTGTTCGTCCGAAAATCCTATAGGACTCAAACGGATGAAATTTCGAGATATTTTTAGGCGCGACAGGAAGCAGGAATACGACGGTATTCCAATGACGACAAACCGAAAAGAGCCGAAATAGCGCCGTTTGAGCGGGTTCGGATAACTCTTGTTACCCTAAGCTTTTTGCTCATCCTTTGATAATCGGTTTGGCGCTTAACGTGACGTCTGCACCGGAGCAATATCTGAACAGAAGCACAACGTCCTTGTTGTCATCTTCGCCGTCGCCGTTCGTGTCAACAACAAAAGAATTTATATGCAGGCTGTTGGCTCCGCTCAAGAACCTGAAAAGCGTGACGACGTCCTTGTTGTCCACCTCTCCGTCTCCGTTTATATCGCCTGCGACATACGTCATGCTTATCGGAACGCCGTAAGGACAAGCCTCGTCCGTCACGTATTCTGCAAGACCGTCTTCTGTCAATTTGAACTCAAACACGCGGGAAGTCTGGTACAAACGATAATAATCTCCCTGAAATTCAACAAAAGTACAGTAATTATAATATATTTCAGCCGGATAACCGAGCTTTGCGGCTTCTTCCCAGAACTTATCCGCGTTGCTGCCGTATAATTCATTGGCGCTCTCCTTCGGGTAGCGTGTTGAATAATACAGGCAGCAAACTCCGTTGTCCTCAACAATATATCCGAGCAAAATTCCTTTTGCGGTGAAGCTGGTCGCCAGTCCTCCGCCGTGAGGATGCCTTGTCAACTCGTATTTGCCGTCTTCCTTCAGGCAGTAGAATCTCAGACCCGAGTAAAAGAATTCTTCAAGCGTCTTATCGGACAGATAGCCCCATTTTGCGTTTACCGCGGCTTTTACCTGAGCTTCGCTTGCTATAACGCGTTCAGGCTGATCGCCGCTCCATTCCACCGTCTCGGGAAACATTCCTGCCACTTCATAGAATATCTCATCCGAATAATCGCCCGTATCGTACGTTGCGTACAGATCACAGACAGTGTCCGCGGCTCTCATTAACAGTTTTAAATGCTCGTGCGATAATTCCGCTTCTCCCGCATACGCGGTCATAAAAAGAGACGACGCTAAAAGTACCGCAGAAAGAATGATAGAGATCGTTTTTTTCATATAACAAACCTTTCTTATAATATGTTCTATGACGGTCCGACTGGAGCCGGTAAAGCCCGTCCCGACGGGAGCATTATTAAAAAGCGCCGGGCGGAAAGGAGAGGAAAATTCCTTTCTACCCGGCGGGTGATATTGTCTTATTCAGCCGTAACGACTTCCGCGTCCGGTGCGTTTTTCTTTATTGATTCAATGCCGTTCATGCAGCTGGCTTTTGATTTGTAGCCTTCCGATACCGCGATGATCTGGCCGTTTGTAGCTTTCAGTCTGAAGCGATATTCGCCCGCTTTGTCTACGTATACCTGGAATTTCGGGTGCTTTACTTTTGCGGCGCCTTCCACGGAAAGATCTTCTACTTCAGCTTTTGCGGAATTCTTTCTTACGGATTCAAGACCGTTTTTGCAGGATAAAAGAGACTTATAGGTTTCGGATGAAGCAATTATTTCGCCGTTGCCTGCCTTGAGGTCAAATTTAACTCCTGCTTTTGTGTACTTTATAACGAATTTTCCCATGGTATTTTTCCTTTCATCATCGTTTTTTCTTTATTATAGCGTTATTTTGCCTTAATGTCAAGCCGTTTTTGCAAAAAAATCCGGCAAATTTTACAAAATTTTACGAATACGGGCGTTTTTACCTGTCGTTTGTAATATTTCCGTTATCGCGTATGGGGACCGGGTCGCCGAGATATGCAGGTGAAGCGTTGAAGATCACGCTGCCTATATCCTTTACGCGCGCGGCAAATTCCCTTACCTCGCGGTATTTGTTTCCGGCGTATACCGTCGGCGCGGCGGACGCTCCGTAAGCGCGCAGCCCTATTGAAGAAGCTATGTATAAAGCCCTGAACAGATGATATTTCTGCGTTACTATCATGACGCTTTCGCACAGGAACACTTTTTTGGCTCTTACAACGCTGTCGTAAGTGGAAAATCCGGCGTGATCCATAAAAACGTCCTCCGACGGAACGCCGCGCTGCACGCAGTATTCTTTCATGGCGTTTACCTCGTCGTATCCTTCCGTTCCGTGATCGCCGCTTACGAGTATCTTATCTGAGACCCCGGCGAAATAAAGCTCGATCCCGCGGTCAAGCCTGTCCGCCAGCATTGCGGAAACGGAGCCGTCCGAAAAGACCTTTGCGCCGAGTATAAGTATGCAGTCGAATTTCTCGCCCTCCGGCGCGGTATCTATCAGCTTGCCGTAAACGCCGGTCACGGCGGCGTTTGCCGCAAACGGCAAAACCGCGGTAATAACGAGCACGGCGGCGGCGATCTTTATGATCCTGCCGGCTTTCTTTTTTGTTTCCTTTTTCAACGCCGCGCCTCCCTTGTATATAAAAAATTTGCAAAAATGTATTTACTTACGCGCATATGTGTGATACAATATCTTTGTATGATTATAATAGCATATTTTTACGCTGCTTTCAAGACAATTTTGAAAATCAAGCGTATAAAATAACTTACCGCGTTGTTAACGCGTGAAAGGAAACCGTATGACAGACAACAAACCGCATCTGCTTTTGCCCGCCGGAGACCCCGAGTGCTTTGAAGCCGCGCTGTCCGCCGGTGCGGACGAGATATACATAGGCGGAAAGAACTTCAACGCACGCACAGGAGCGCAGAATTTTACGGATGAGGAAGCGGCGGAGGCTATAAAAAAAGCCCACTTTTTCGGCGTGAGCGTTTTTGCCGCCGTGAACACGCTTTTGCTTGACCGCGAAACGGCGGAAGCGCTGCGTTTTGCGGAAAAGCTGTATCTGTGCGACGTTGACGCGCTCATAGTTGCAGACCCGGGCTTTGCCGCGGCGGTGCACAGACGTTTTCCGGATCTGCGCCTGCACGCGAGCACGCAATGCTCCGTACATAACGCGGAAGGCGCGCGTCTGCTTGCTTCAAGAGGTTTTTGCCGCGTTGTGCTTGCGCGTGAATGCAGCGCGGATGACACGGAAAAAATAATACGGGAATTCCCGGATATAGAATACGAAACGTTCGTGCACGGCGCGCTTTGCGTCTGCACGTCAGGTATGTGCGAGATGTCCGCATACATGGGCGGCAGGAGCGGCAACAGGGGCGACTGCGCCCAACCTTGCAGACTGCCGGATGAAGACGGCGTTTACAGACTTTCGCTCAAAGACAACTGCCTTGCCGGACATATGGAACGCATATGCAGATCCGGCGTCAGCAGCCTTAAAGTCGAGGGCAGGATGAGATCGCCGGAATACGTTTACGGCGTAGGTAAGATATACAGAAAACTCATAGACGAAGGACGCGACGCGACCGAGGAAGAGATCAAAACGTTATCCGATATCTTCAGCAGGAACGGATTTACGGACGGATATTATACCGGAAACGTCGGGGCAAATATGCTCGGCGTGCGGACGGATGCCGATAAGGAAAACAGCGCAAAAGCGGCGGAAGAGATAAAACCGCAGCTCAGATCGGCAAGGCGCCGTATACCCGTCTCAGTCAAAGCGGATATAAGATCGGACGCGGTGTCGGAGCTCACGCTTTCCGCAAAAGGACAGTCCGTAACGGTATACGGCGAGATACCGGCGCCTGCAAAGACTTCGCCTCTTACGAAAGAAGACGTAGTGAAGAATCTCTGCAAGCTCGGAAACACTCCGTTTGCCGTGGAGCCCGCGTCGTTTTCGCTTCACCTTGACGAAGGATTGTCTCTGCCGGTGTCCGCCATAAATTCGCTGCGGCGGACCGCGGCTGAAAGACTTGAAGAAAAAATAGCGTTAAAGCGTTATCCGCAGAGGTGCGAGACGGTCTATACGGAACCGGCAAGAAAACAGACGGCGGCGTCTGACGGCAGCTTCTGGGTCGTGCATTTCGTACGCAGCAAGGGCATACCGCAAAGATCTTACTTAGCGCAGTTTTCACACATATATCTGCCGATAGACGAATATCTTAACGCTCAGATGTCCGTGCGCGACGTTACGGACGGAGTTGAACTTCCCCCGGTCGTCATGATGCACGAATATACGCTGCTTGAAGAAATGCTTATACGCGTAAAGCTTTGCGGAGTCAAAAACGTTATGGTATCAAACGTCGGCACGCTTAAGCTCGCGCTGAAATACGGCTTCCAGGTGCACGGCGGACTTCATTTGAACGTTTTCAATTCGCGTACCGCGGAGGTACTTTCAAACGAAGGTCTTTCGTCTTTGATCTTGTCACCTGAGCTGAACATAGCGCAGATGAAAGCGCTTACGTCGTCGTCTCCGGTGAGAACGGGCGCCGCGGTTTACGGCAAACTGCCGGAAATGGTACTTGAAAAGTGCATGATACGCGAGATATCCGGCACGTCAGACCCGCTTAAAAAATGCGAGGCGTGCGGCGACGGTCAGTTCAGATACTACCGCGACAGGACGGGCCAGTCCGTTCCCGTATGCCGTCAGTTCATACACAGAAACGTGATATACAATCCCGTGCCTATATATATGGCGGACAAGCTGGACGCGGTCTCCGGCGGCTCGGTAGGCGATCTGCATTTCTTCTTCACGGACGAGACGGCGGAGGAAGCCGCGGCAGTGATAGACGCTTATAAAAACAGAGAATACACCGATAAAAAGATAAAGAGAATGTGATATGAAAGTCAAGATAAAGAAATTGAAAGAAAACGCGCAGGCGCCGAAGTATCAGACGCCGGATTCCGCGGCGGCGGATCTGCACGCGTGCCTTGACGGAACGCTTGTCGTAACGCCCGGACAGCGCGTGAGAGTACCGACCGGTATAGCGATAGAATACGACGATAAAAACGTCGTCGCCGTCATATGTGCGAGAAGCGGACTTTCCGCAAAACACGGCATAGCGCTTGCAAACGGCATAGGCGTTATAGATCCGGATTACCGCGGCGAGCTTTTAGTGTCCGTCGTAAATCTCTCTGATCAGCCGTACGCGTTTACGGACGGGGAGAGGATAGCGCAGCTTATGTTTTTGCCGATAATACGCGGCGAATTTGAGTTTGCGGAGTCGCTGTCCGACACGGAGCGCGGAGCCGGAGGCTTCGGCTCCACAGGCGCCTGATCGGAACGGGGGAAAACGTATGGAAACTATCATTTTGGCTTCCCGTTCTCCGCGCAGGGCGGAGATACTGAAAAACGCGGGCATACCGTTTGAGGTGATATGCGCGGACGCGGACGAAACGCCGGTAAAAAGCGTTACCGCGGCGGAGCTTACAATGGGTTTTGCGTCGCGCAAGCTCCGCGCCGTATTTGAGCGGACCGGCGACGAAAGGCTTATCCTGGCGGCGGACACGGTCGTCTGCAGGAACGGCGAGGTGTTCGGCAAACCGAAGGATGAGGACGACGCGGAACGTATGCTGACGCTTTTGTCCGACGGCTGGCACGAGGTATATACAGGCATAGCCATGCAGAAAAACGGCAAGCTGATAATAGATTTTGACGTTACGCACGTCAGGATGAGAAAAATGGAGCCGGCGGAAATAAAGGCTTATATAAAAACAAAAGAGCCTATGGACAAGGCCGGCGCTTACGCCGTGCAGGACGTGGGAAGTATTTTCGTACAGCGTCTTGACGGCAGCTTCCACAACGTTATGGGATTGCCCGTAAGTCTCGTATGCGACCGCCTTTGCCGCGATTACGGCATATCCGTGCTTGAATAAATAACGAGGGCGTAAAAATGGACAAAAAAACGGGGATAGATCTCGGAACGTCTAATATAAGGATCTGCGTAAAAGGCAAAGGGATAGTTTATAACGAGCCTGCCGCGGCGGTTTTTGACGCGGAAAGAGAGCTTATCTGCTACGGCGAAAAAGCAAAACGCCTGCTTGGCAGGACTCCTCCCGAAAAGGACGCGGTAACGCCTTTGCGCAAGGGCGTTATAGCCGGTTTTGAGGACTGCGTGGAAATGCTGTCCGCAGTTTTGAGCGACGTCGGGCTGCGCGGCGTTATATCAAGGCCGAAAATAGCCGTGTCCGTACCGGGCGGCATAACGGAGGTGGAACGCAACGCGTTTGAAAACGTGTGCGTTGCGGCGTCCGGCGGCAGAGACGTTTTTATGCTTATAAAACAGCCTATGGCGGCGGCCGTCGGCTGCGGTGTTGACGTGCTCAACACCCGCGGCAGACTTATATGCGATATAGGCGGCGGCAATACGCAGACGTCCGTCGTCGTTTACAGAGGAACGGTCAGCTCCGGCGCGGTGCGCACGGGCGGCGACGATCTGGACGAGGCGATAGTGCGCTACGTCAAAGACGTTTACAACGTATCTATAGGCAAACAGACCGCGGAGCGTATAAAGCTTGAGATAGGCTCCGCGCACAGACTGACGGAGAGCGGAGAATACGGCGTTTACGGCAAAAATCTGCTCACGGGTCAGGTCGTGCGCGTGGCGCTGCGTTCCGGCGAGACGCGCGAGGCTATGACGGAAGTGCTTGATTCCGTTACGGATCATATAAGAGAAGTGCTTGAAAACATACCGGCGCAGCTTTCCGCGGACGTGTTTGAAAACGGACTTACGCTGTGCGGCGGAACGGCGCTTTTGCCGGGAATAGACAAATATTTTGCGGAAAAGCTCGGCATGACGGTAAGCGTCGCGGACGATCCGGCGCTTTGCGTCTGCCGCGGCACGGAAAAAATAATAGATTCCGCGGCGGAGCTTTTACAGGTGGTATCCGCGGGAGACGAAGACTGATACGCGGATCCGGGTGATATGATGAAATTTTTCAAAAGCAAATTTTTTATAATAACGCTCATTGTCACGGTGCTTGTTGCCGCCGTGTTTACGGCAATGAGCCTTTTCGGCTATTCGTCTTACATCAAAGCCGGCATAAATTATATCACCGTACCGATACAAAAGCTCTCGGACGCTGTAGGCCGCGCGCTTGACGGCTACGCGTCTTACATAACCGAATTTGACAAACTGAAAAAAGAAAACGAAGAGTTAAAACAACAGATAAACGGGATGCTTGACGAGGTACAGTCGGCAAAAGGCGTAAAGGAAGAAAACGAACAGCTGCGCCGTATGCTTGAAGTCAAAGAAGAGCATCTTGACTATAAATTCGAACCCGCGGATATCGTCGGGCGTGAGGACGGCAACTATATGACCGTATTTACGCTCGGGCGCGGAAAAAACAACGGCATAGATAAAGATATGCCCATAATCTCTTCAAATTCCGGGCTTATAGGCAGGATAACGGACGCCGGAGCAACGTGGTCAAAGGCTTCCTCCATAGTAGATATGGATTCGTCCGTCGGCGCTTACGTTGAGCGCAGCCGCGCTTCCGGCATAGTAGTGGGAGATTACGAACTCGGTCTGCGGGGCTTATGCAAAATGGCGTATATGCAGAGCGACGCGGATATAGAGGTGGGAGACAGGATACTTACGTCCGGCGTCGGCTCCGTGTATCCGAGAGGGCTTATAATCGGCACCGTTACTGAGGTCAGCTATGACGAGAGCCTCAGGACAAAATACGCAACGGTAAAACCGTACGCGGAGATAACGGGTCTGTCGTCCGTTATGGTCATAACGTCGTACGAAAGATACGTGGAGGAATAATGAACCGTATTAACGCTGCCGCGGTTTTGCGGATGGTACTTACAGCGATATATACAGCCGCCGCGGTGCTTTTGCAGTGCAGCGTTTTTCCGCATCTGCGTCTGCTCGGCGCCATACCGGAGCTGACTTTATGCGTTATCGTATGCGTATCGTGCCGGGAGGACGAAAGATTCGCGTGCATATTAGCCGCCGCGGCGGGCTTTCTGCTTGACACGGTAGGCTCCGACAAATTCACGCTGTCCCCCGTTTTGTTCTTGTTGGCGGCGTGCGTTTCCGTTATACTTACAAAACGCGTTTTTGCGGACAAACTACTGCCGGCGGCTGTCTCCGGCAGCGCGGCTCTTACGCTCGGCGCGCTGAAGACCGCGCTTATACTTACGGGCAAAGGCGCCGCGTTCTTTTCGGCGCTGCTCAAAACGGCTTTGCCGCAGCTTTTATACGGCGTGATTGTTTTTATACCCGTATTTCTTTTGACGGCGCTCCACTACCGTATTTTTAAAAACAGTTTTAACACCGACCGCGTACGCACGGCCGCGCGTATTTGAGGCAGACCGGTATGCAGAAAAAAAGAAAATTCAACGTCAGATATATACCGCTTTACGTTTTATACGCCGCCGCGTGCACGTTCTTTTTCGTAAAGCTCGTAAACATACAGATAACCGGCGCGGACAGATACGTAAAGACAATGTCGCTCACGCATGAGCGTGAGGTCGCCGTACAGTCCATGCGCGGCGAGATATACGACAGAAACGGCGTGCCGCTTGCGATAAACGAATACAAGCAGTCGATACAGCTTGATTACGCGTCGCTTCCGACGGACGACAAAGACAGAAACGAGACGCTCGCGTCAATAATATCCGTGCTTGACAAATGGGAGCGTGAAGCGGAAACGGTAATGCCCATGACCGGCGTTTATCCGCATATAGAATACGATAACGAAGAGCTTAAATCGCAGCTCGGCAAAAACAGGATGTATAAATTCCTGATATACCACAATATAAAATCCGGGCTTTCCTGCATAGACTTATACGAGGAGCTGCTTAACGAATTCGCGCTTCTTGACGTGGACGGAGAGCATATATACGATCCGCACACGGAGGATATGATAGTAAGGATAAGATACAGTCTTGACGCAACGGATTTTGCGCCGGGCAATCCTTACCCGCTTTGCTCCGATATAGACCTGAAGCTCGCTACCGCCATTCTTGAAAACGGCTGTAAAGGCGTGTTTTTGAAAAAAGACTGTACGAGAGCGTACGGTGTGCCCGGAGTCGGCTCAAACGTCATTGGCAGGATAGGCAAGATACCGGAAGGCAAGATGGAAGAGTATCTTGAAAAAGGCTACGCTTACGACGCGGTCGTCGGTCTTGACGGCGCGGAAGCCGCGTTTGAGGACGTTTTGCGCGGAGAAGACGGCATAACCGTCTACGTTGAGGACGATTACGGAAACGTCCTTGATTCATACGTAAAAAAAGAACCCGTTCCCGGCAGAAACGTGTATCTTACGATAGATATAAAACTGCAGGAAGCCGCGGAAAAAGCCCTGGGAGAACAGATAAGAAGGATAGTTTACGAGGCGAGAGCCTCCGGCATAGAAAACAGCGGAGAAAAGGCGAACAGCGGCGCGCTGACAGTCTTTTCCGCAAAGACCGGGCAGGTGCTTGCCCTCGCTTCGTACCCGACGTACGATCTGACCACGTTTGCGGACGATTACTCAAAGCTCGTATCGGACCCGGCAAAACCGCTGTTTGACAGGACTGTTTCCGGTACGTATCAACCCGGCTCCACTTTCAAGCTCGCAACGGCGATAGCCGGTCTTATGAGCAATACGATAACGCAGTATACGAGCATAAACGATACGGGTAAATATACATATTATTCGGACTATCAGCCGTCCTGCTGGCTGAAAAACGGTCACGGCGAGCTTGAGCTGATAGACGCTATCGGCGCTTCCTGCAACTACTATTTCTATGAAACGGGAAGGCGCACCGGCATAGACGAGATGAATAAATACTGCTCTCAGCTCGGGCTGGGAGAATATACGGGCATAGAACTGCCGGAAAGCAAAGGCATACTCGCAAGCCCGGGATATAAAGAGTCGATAGGTCAGCGCTGGAACCCCGGCGATACGCTTCAGGCGGCTATCGGCCAGTCGTACAACAGCTTCACGCCGCTGCAGCTTTCCTCATACATAGCCTCCGCGGTGAACGGCGGCACGCGGTACAAAGCCACGCTGCTTTTGAAGACGTGTAATTATTCCGGCGCGGACGTGCAGACAAATTCGCCTCAGGTGCTCGGCACGGTCGATATAGACGAGACCGCGCAGGACTGCGTGAAACGCGGCATGAAGCGCTCAAAGGAGCTTACCTCATCTACAAAAGGCTATAAATTCCCCATAGGAACAAAGACAGGTACGGCGCAGACGAGCAAGACGAACAACAACGCCGTTCTCGTGGCGTTCGCACCTTACGACGATCCGGAAATAACGCTCTCCTGCGTTATTGAAAACGGCGCCGCCGGAGGAAACGCCGCGCGCCCCGTGCTTGACACCATATCTTACTACTTCAACCTTGACAAAAACGGGAACAGACTGAGCAGCACTGAAGATTAAAAACTAAAAATCAGGAGGTGACGGCAGGACGCCGTCACCTCTGTACTTTAATTGTTCAATTTGCTGTCCGAAAATTCCGTGTTTATAAAAGCAGTCCTTGCAAAGTCTTTTATATTGTGCCTTATAATGTAGTCTATATACGACATAACGACCTGCGCGGTGTAGATATATCCGCAGGGATTAAGATGTCCTTCAAGATAAAATCTCTGTTTGTATTCCGCGGTTTGGACCGGCATATACTCGTGCAGGTCTATGACGTAGCAGTTTGAAAAATGCTCTGCTATCTTATGTATGACGTCGTGCTGCGCGGCGAGCTTCTTTGCGTGCTCGTGCTCTTCCGGCAGATCCTCCTTCGGCATCGTGAGCAGGAAAAATTTTGCGTCCGGCGCTATTTTTTTGTATCTTTGTATTATCTCGCAGTAGCGGCCGGCAAACGTGTCCTTGTTTTGCTTATAGTCTTCGTCGCAGACGTCGGAGAGATCTCCCACAGGCTGATTTAGACCGAAAAGATCGTTTGCGCCGAGAGCGATAATATAAGCCTGCGCCGCTTTTTCCGTGTTCCAGAAGCACATATTCGCGGCGTATCCGTCGCAGTATTCCTTTGCGGTCATGCCGCCGCGCGAAAAGTTGTAGACCTTGCAGCCCGCCGCGCGCGCTATGTACTGTCCCCATGAATAGTCGAACATATCAAGATACGCTTTTGCGCCCGTGGGCAGCGACACCTCAAATTCGCCTGACGATAAACTGTCGCCAACGCACGCTATGGTGCGGAATATCCCGCAGAAGCCGCCGTCAGATACTATCTTGTCAAGCGGCTTTTCATCCGGGTCAAAATATAATTTGTTTAGATCCATTTTATTTGCCTTTCTTATTTATTTAATTGCATTATTGTCCGATTCGGTAGGGGTCGGCGCCTCGACGATCCGATAAAAAGGTGTCGCCGGCGCGACGAATTATGGTGGGTTTCCACCCGTGAACCCCCAAAACTCGTTCCTCGTTTTCGGGGAACCCCTCTGCTCGTCCGTTCTGAATGTCGCATCGGCGACAATTCATGCACCGCAGGGACTTTTTCGGGCGCAAGACCCCGCGCTCTGCAACAACGTCACATCGCCTTGCGGCAAGATTCTGTTTGTAAAGGGGGTTCCCCCGCCCGTGAACCCCCAAAAACTCGACAAGCTCGTTTTCGGGGAACCCCGGTCGCCCCCCTATCCACCCCCTTTACCCCCGCCATCCCCCCAACTATGTTGGGGCTTTTCATGGGGTTCCTGCCCGCCGCCGCGCGACCCCCTCAGATACTTCTGAGGGAGCCGGGGTTCCCCGCCGCGAAGAGCGGTGGGGGTTCACGGGAGGGGTAAGGGGGTTTGGGGGTTGCGGAGCGAAGCGACGCGGAGGGGTGGGTAACCCCCAAACGAAATCTGCACGGCATATCGGCTCGTGCCGCCCTCTGAATTCTTAATTCTTAATTCTGCTGTCGGAAAACTCCGTATTTATAAACGCGACTCTTTTGAAATCATTTATATTGTGACGTATGATATAGTCTATATACGACATTATCGCCTGTGCGAAAAGGACGTATCCGCACGGGTTCAGATGACCTTCCATATAAAACTTTTCCTTGAAATCCTTATCCTGCAACGGCATATATTCATACAGGTCTATAACGTAGCAGTTTGAGAATTTTTCCGCTATTTTATGGATCAGGTCGTGATGAAGCTTAAGCTTTCTTTTTCCTTCCCCGTCCGTATCTTCATCCGGCATAGTCATAAGAAAGAATTTGGCGTCCGGCGCTATTATTTTATACCTTTGTATTATCTCCGCGTATTTTCCGACAAACGTGTTTGCGTTATCTCTGTAATCGTCGCAGACGTCTGAAATATCGCCGAACGGAAGCTGATTCGCCTCAAAAAAGTCGTTGCAGCCTAAGGCTATGATATACGCCTGCGCCGCCTTCTCCGTGTTCCAGAAGCACATATTTGATGCAAAGCCGCCGCAGTATTCGTTTGCGGTCATGCCGCCGCGCGAAAAGTTGTAAACGGTGCATCCCGCCGCGCGCGCTATATACTGCCCCCACGAATAGTCGAACATATCTATAAAATACCTGCACCCGCCCGCAACAGTTTCAAAATCGCCGGAGGCAAGGCTGTCGCCCACGCACGCGATAGTGCGGAAAATGCCGCAGAAGCCGCCGTCTGACACAAGTCTGTCAAGCGGCTTTTCATCCGGGGAAAAATACAGTGTGTTTATATCCATAAAATATTCTTCCTTTTTTGTTTCATTATACAGTAAAAAAAGAGTTTTGTCAATAAAATATCCCCGCAAAAGCGGGGATAAAAATTATTTCTTTTCCGGGAAAATAACTACTCTGCGGTTGTTTTCCGATCCCACGGAATTCGTGGTAACGCCTTCTATTTTCTGTACCTCGGAGTGTATTATCCTGCGTTCGTGAGAAGGCATGGGCTCAAGCGATACGCTTCTTTTGTATTTGAGCGCCCTGTCAGCCATTCTTCTGGCAAGCAGACGCAGCGTTTCCTCGCGCTTTGCGCGGTAGCCCGATATATCGACCACTACGCGCGTATATTCTCTGTCTTCCGCTTCGCCGTCTTTTTTGTTGGCGGCAAGATTGCACAGATACTGCAGCGCGTCAAGCGTTTCGCCGTGATGTCCTATAAGGACGCCGGCTTCCTCGCCGTTTATGTTTATAAGATATTCTCCGTTGTCACGCAGCTCGGTCTCTATTTCGGCGTCTATCTGCATGTTTTCAAGCAGCTTTTTTGCAAAATCGTCCGCGGATGAGGACGGTTTTATATTATATTCCACCCTGACCTTTGCGTCAACGGAACCTATTCCCAGAAAGCCTCTTTTAGGCTGTGTAAGGACCTCGTAGATAACGTCCTCCGGCTTGGCGCCCAGTTCTTCACAGGCGGCTTTGACGGCGGCTTCCACGGTCGGCGCCGTTTTTATTGTTTCTTTTTTCATTATTTAATTCCGAATAAGACTTATTTGTCTTCCTTTTTGTCGTTTTTCATTTCAGCTTTGTCTATGACTTTGCTTTTTTTGCCTTTTGCCTTGCCGGTCTGCGCGGAAGTCGAGCTGCCTGAACCCATAGGTTCCACCCAGCCTTCCGGTATGCCGCCGGTACTGCGGTTCATCTCCGACATGGCTCTGTCTTCTTCGTGTATGGATTTCTTTCGTTTTTCTTCTGCTTTTTTCGCTTCGTACGCCTGTCTGTCCGCTTCACGCAGGGCTTCTCTTATCTCCGCCTCGCTCATCTTGGGAGTGGGGAACATCTTGGATAAAAGTACCTGCTGACCGAAGCCGAGGATGTTCTGATAGATCCAGTAAAGCGCAAGCGCCGACGGGAGCGAGAACGCGAACACCGCGGAAACGGCAGGCATCATGTATTCCATCAGCTTGGTGCTGAAGTTCTTCTGCTGCAGCTCCGCGGAAAGCGGCTGATACGTGAATTTCTTCTGCAGTTTTGCCGTAAGAAGAAGCAGTCCGAACGTTACTATCGGTATTAAAATGTACCAGAATATCTGCTCGCTCGGCGTGACGGAAAGGTCAATAAAGCCGAACATTTTAAAGTTGGGGAAGCTCTTTTCGGTAAGCTGCGTTACAAGATCCGCGCGGAAAGCGGCGTAGTTTGAAAACGCCTGACCGGATATGCCGGTCGCGCCGGTGGGCACCGTTCCGTCTACCGGAAGCGCGTTTATAAGCGCCTGGCGGCTCGCGGCGTCATGCAGGAAGCTTGTGGCTTTTATGGTGAGGTTCTGATAACTGCCCGCGCTGGCGTAGCCGGTCAGGCGGTGGAACGTCTCCATAATGACTTCTATCTGAGCTTTGCCGAACTGGCAGATATAGTGAAGAGGGTTCTGGATGATGTAATAAAGGGAGAAGAGTATGGGCATCTGCAGAAGCATGGGCAGACAGCCGCTGAACTGGCTGTACTTCTCCTCACGGTACATCGCCTGGATCTCCTCGTTCATCTTACGGGCGGATTCCTGGTCTGTTCTGTCCCTGTATTTTCTCCTTATGGCTTCTTCCTTGGGACGAAGCTTTGCCAGCTTCTGCTGGCTTCTCTGTTGTTTGATACCAAACGGGAAAAGCACCAGCTTGACGATAAGCGCGAAAAGGAACAGCGCGATCCAGTAGTTGTGACCGCAGATCCAGTCGCAGAATATCATCAGGTACTTGAGTCCCTCGGCAAGGTATCCGAGTATTGTACTCATCAGTCGATCCTTTCGTTGCCTAAGGGCGTTCCTTAGGTCTTATCATCTTTATTTTCTTTTCAGGCGGGTAATCCACGCCTCCGCGGGAAAAAGGGTTGCAGCGCAGTATACGCCAGACCGTCAGAAGCGAGCCTATGAACCATCCGTGTATGCGGATGCACTCATAGCCGTATTCGGAACAGGTGGGATAGAATTTGCAGGTGGGCCGACTTTTTAACCCGGAAAGATATTTCCGGTAAAAGTTTATGAGCGCCATAAATATTTTACTCATTTTCCGTCTCCTTTTTCTTTGCGACGCCCAGCTGTATCAGCGCGTCGGCAAGCTCCCTGTAAATATCCGCTGTCTTGGCGGGTACGGCGGCAGACCTCGCCGCGATGACAATTATTTTACCGGTCTTCATATCAAGCGTTTTCCATGCTTTGTAATAGGCCTCGCGCAAGATCCGTTTCACACGGTTGCGCACGACCGCGACGCCGAGCTTTTTCGTGACGGTTATGCCGACACGGTTGATCCTCAATTTTAACGGATTGGCTCGCTGTAAACGCGCAGCATGATAATCGGGCATTACGTAAACGCTTATGTATTTTCCACCGGCGTATTGTCCGTTTCTGTATGCTTTTGAAAAAAGATGATTTTCTTTAAGCGTGTAGTATTTCATTTTTCAACTAAAAAACCCCTGATGTGCAGAGGTTAGTAGCGGCATAAGCCAAAACAAGCAAATCAATAGGTCAGTCTTTCTCTGCCTTTTGCGCGTCTTCTTTTAAGAACCTTTCTGCCGTTTGCCGTAGCCATTCTTTTTCTGAAGCCGTGCTCTCTCTTGCGCTGGCGCTTCTTAGGCTGGTATGTTCTGAGCATCTTTTTTGCCTCCTTTTTTTACGAGATCTGAATTTTATATACGGATGCCCCGATTAACGCATCAATATAATCAAAGCGTGTCCTTGCCTTCCCTTGCGGCAGGCAAAACGTATTATATTATAAAACACGTCTTTTTGTCAATAGATATTTGCAAAATTAAATTGTAAATTTTTTACAACATTTTGTTTTTTATGCCCAAAATCACGTCTTCATACGATTTTTCAAACAGATATTCAGCTCTTTGCCCGTCTCCGGTGAGGTAAAGATAACCCATAAGAGCCTCAAATCCGGTGGCGCGGCGGTAGTCGGATTGCGTCTGATTTTTTGGGCGGTGGGTGAGCTTGGCGTTCCTGCCGCGAGTGAGGATCTCTTTTTCCTCCCCGGTAAGAAGCTGTGTGACTTTGGCAAACGCCTCCGACTGAGCGTGCGCGGTGACAAAATTGAGCGCCAGCTCGTTGAACCTGCCGGTATCGCTTATGCCGAGCCGTATGAGAGTGCTCCTGACGAACACTTCGACCACCGCGTCGCCTATATAGGCGAGCGTGGAGCCGTTTTGCAGTTTTGCGTTTTTCTTATCAAGCGTCATATCCGTTTCAACACCTTATAATACCAGAATCTTTCCGCGCGCGGCATCCTTCTCTTTACGAGAGCGCGTATATAAAGCGCGTATTCCGCAGCGTCTTTGCAGTCTTTTGCGTCCGCGCAGCGGCCGAAGGAGTTTTTCTGTATGGCGTGCGCCGCGGGGACGAAGCTCTTTTCTGTAAGCGCTATCCTGTCAACGCGTTTTACAAAATCGGACATAAGCTCGGTCCGTCCGCGCTTGTAGCCGATGCGTTCAAGCAGATAGAACGTATACTCCGCAATGGCTTTGATGTCTTTTTCCGGATCCGTTGTATTTCCCGCCGCGGCTTTTTTCAGCATATCGAGCCGTTCGTTTGCGCGTTTTGTCGTCTGTTTTATAAAAATATATATTGCGGAAGACACGATAAGCACGCACAGAACCATGATACCCAAGATCAGAAATACGCGGGATGAAACGCGCGCGGTGACTGTGCCGGGGTCGTCCGGTCCGTCGGTATCCGTAAGCATTTCCGTGGTCTCCGGCGGCTCGGTGACGGCTTCGCTCGTGTCGCCGTCCGAAAACGTCACGAATATCTCGGTATCCGACCCGCCTGTCTCTAAATGCACGGATTCATCCGTTACGTCCGTTGACTGTGTGGGAGAACTGTAAATGCCGTTCAGCATAGGCGCGGTCATTTCAAACGTCATCCAGCCGTAACCGCGGACGTACGCCTCTATCCAAGCGTGAGAGTTGCTGTCAAGCACGGTGCTTTTGTATCTTGAGCCGTACTGATAAAACTCGGACGCCAGATAACCGTCAACGTATCTCGTCGGTATTCCCGCCGCGCGGAGTATAAGCGCTCCGGCGGTCGCGTACTGCACGCAGTATCCGTTTTTCGCGGTCGTCAGAAACTGCGAAACGTAGGAGCCGCTGCCGTTATATCCCTCGGGTCTCAGGCTGTATCTGCACGTTTTTGCGAGGTATCGCGCGGTGTTCCACGCACAGTTGAATATTTCGGACGGGCGCCCGTCGCCGGCAGATCCGCCGAACGCTTCGTAAGATATTTTTTTCAGCAGTTCGCCGTCGCTCCACGGCGCGGACGCGCAGTTATCGTAAACGTAATCTTCGTATTTTTCAACTTCGGCAAGCTTGCTTACGAGCGAGGACAGCTCTGTGTCGCTCATGTCGGACAGGCGGTTTATTATGCAGCCGTCCGGAATTTTTATGCCTTTTTTCTTTGCCGCGTCAGCGATCAGCTCTTTTTCCGTGTTCAGCCACGCATCCGCGTCCGGTGCGTCGGTTTTGTCCGGCTTTTCGCTGTTTATGCGTCTGTTTGCGTAATATTTGATACAGGGCAGGACGTTATCGTATATCCACATATCGTCGTCAAGCCGCGAAAGATCAAGACGCTTGTACGTCGGAGAATAAGCAACGGTACCGTATTCCGCGTTTTTCATATTGAGGTTGACCGTGCCGACGCCCTCGTTAAGATGATATCCTTTTTCATATTCTCTGTTCATGCCGGGATCCGTTATCCCGTAAGAAGTCGAAAAGCGGCTCGCAAGCACGCCGGTAGCGCCGGAAAGAGCCTCGCTTTTTACCGTTATGAATTCCTTTATAAATCCGCGGTCTATGCTATCCGTCTCCGCCATGTTCACGTCGGAGAGGATGTTTGCGTCTATGTCAACTATAAGATAAAACAGCTCCGTTATCTCCTCCGGCACGATATTCGCGCCGTTTGCGGGCGCAGACGAAGCCGTCCACTTGTCCGCGGAGTAGTGGTCGGATACCCACGCGCGCATATAAAGCGCTGAAGGATATCCCGACGTCAGAGTAAGGACTCTGACCTCGCCGAATTCGCGCGGGGTGGGCGCGGAGCTTTTTTTCGCCGCCTCGTAATCCGACACGCCCTGATCTTCTCCTATAAGATCGCGCAAAAACCACTCGCGCGCTTCTTCGATCATCCGATCAAGAAACATCAGCTTCGGCGCGGGCTCGTGTATGCGTATCGCCGGATATGCGCCGACGCCGAGAATTATGGCAAGCGCGACAAAGCCGGACAGTCCCGCGGCGGATATTTTTGAAAGCGAACGGCGTCTGAAACGGAAGGCCGCGCCTTTTTCCGGCTTTTTCTTTTCCGCCTTTTCCTTTGTGAACGCCGAGTAGTACAGCAAAACGAGTATGCCGAAGCCCGACGCGAGCGTGAGCAGAAAACCGATGTTGTCCGTAAGCAGATTGTAGGTAAACGTCAGCGTCATTACTATACCGGCGGTTATTATGACCGGCACGGCTTTGACTTTATTGTATAAACAGGATACGAATATGAGCGAAACAAGACCGCAGAAAGCGTAAAATCCGAGTTTTACGTAAAGCCCGTTTTCCGCGGCGGCGGGCATATCCGGTTTGAGCCCGGAAAGCGCCGTGAAACCGAGAGAATCAAGCCTGCCGAGAACGTGGTTCCATACGGACACGGGCAGATATATAAGCGACACCCTCCAGCCGAGCCTGATAACGCCGAAAGCCAGAGCGGAGGCGTATCCGCCGGACAAAACGCCGAAAAACACGCCGTTTGTGTAAAACGCCGTGCATAAAACGAACCACGCCGCGCTGAATATAAAGCATACAAGAACAACGGCGCCGGGACGGTATATGCCGCCGTCAAACATAAAGGCGTTGTCAAACATGAGGCAGACGCCCGCGGCGCCCAGAAAAGCGATGACAAAACGGCAAAGCATACCTATGACAGTCTCAGGTATGCTTTTTTTCTGTTCAAATCCGACGCTGCCGGCGGTCACAGATTCCGGCGCGTCCCGTTTTTTACCGTGTTTCATATAAGTTCCGCTTTACTGATCCTCTGAATGTTGATATCCGCCCGGGAAAGCTCGCGCAGGCAGGCTTCCGCCTCGTCTTCGCACGCGGCGGGATTCCCGAGTTTTGAATACGGTTCAAAATAAACCAAAGACACCGCTTTGCTCGCGGACTGTATCTCGCACAGCGCGTTCACCGTCTCCTCGCTCAGCCGCGACGTTACGAAAAGTATATCGTTGTCAACGCCTTCCTCGCTGTATCCGGCAAGCACGGACGCGCTGACCGGAGCAGCCGGGCAGCATGCCGCGTAATACGGCAGGAATTCCTCAAATCCGGCGGAGCTTTCAAACTGCTTTCTCACCGTGGCGTTTACGTTTTTGTGAGTATCGTTATAAACAAGCGCGGCTTTTCTTCCGTCGTATAACGCGGAGGATATAATGCTGCAGCATATCTCGCAGACCGCGTCGTCGCAGAATTCGTTTATGTCCGGATCCGTGCCGGAAACAAGCTCGTAGTGCGCGGAAGAATCCGCGATCACGCAGGTCATAAGCCCGTTTTCCGCGCCGAAATGCTTTGTCATAAGCTCTTCTACTTTTGTAGACAGTTTCCAGTGGACGTTCCTTATAGGATCGCCCGGCGCGTATTCCTTTATTTCCGTCAGCTCTGCCCTGTCCGTTCCGGTCACGGCGGCGGCGGTGGAGGAAGCGGGGTCGTTCACGGTCCTATCCGGCAAAAGCGAGAATATGCGGCGCGGCATGACCGTTACCGTCCCGGTCTTGCGTATGGCTATCCTTATGCGGAAAAACCGCAAAAGACCGCTTACGTAAACGTATCCTATGCCGCAGGAATATTCGCCTTTGTAAGGAAAGGCGACGGATTTTTTGTATTCGCTTTTGCCAAGCGGAGCAAGCGGCACGCGTACGTAAGTGTCGGATCCGCGCAGACCGCTCGCGTCAGGCAGTATAAGCTCCGTCTCCGTAAAGGGAAGCGGGAGTATAAAGCGGTTTGAAAGCGTGACGGAAAACTCCACCGGCTCGTTTTTTTCCGCTTTCTCCGTACTGCAGCCGAAGTTTGCCGTGACGGAGGCGGAAGCCGCCAGAGTATATAAAAGATCTATTACAGGCAAAGGGCAGATGATTATGAAAAATACAAACGAAACGGAATTCCGCAAAGCCTGCGTGAATATAACTCCCACGATAAACGTGAGTATCCACATAAGGATGAATCCCGTGACCTTGAACGCCCTTTTCTGCCGTATGAAACGGACCGTTTTGTTTTTCATGCTCAGATGACCGGGACCGGAGTCCTTTTAAGTATACCGTAAAGTATGTTTTCCGGCGTTGCTCCGGCAAGTCTCGCCTCGCGTTTTATCATTATCCTGTGCGCCGTAACGGGTACGAAGACTTCCGCAACGTCCTCGGGTATCACGTAGCTCCTGCCCGCGACGAACGCCGTTGCCTGAGCCATTTTTGATACTATAAGGGAAGCGCGCGGGCTTGCGCCGAGCGTAAGCTCACCCTGTTTTCTCGTCTGAGATACGAGATCCACTATGTAAGCGAATATCCGGTCGTCTATAAAAATATCGGATACGTTTTTTATCATGCTTTTCAGTTCTTCCGCGTTTGTGAGGGTCCTTATGTCTTCAAGCGGGTTTTTGCCGCGGCGCTCGGAAATAATGCGTATTTCCTCTTCTTTCTGCGGATAACCTAAGGAAAGCCTTACGGAAAAACGGTCAAGCTGCGCCTCCGGCAAAGGATAAGTGCCTACAAATCCCGTCGGGTTCTGCGTCGCAATTACGAAAAACGGATCGGGAAGCGCGTACGTCGTGCCGTCCACCGTCACCTTGCCTTCTTCCATAGCCTCAAGCAAAGCGGACTGCGTTTTAGGCGAGGCGCGGTTTATCTCGTCCGCGAGCATTATGTTGCACATCGCCAGACCTTCAACAAAATCAAACCGCTCTTTCTGGCGGTTATACATGTTGAAGCCGGTTATGTCGGACGCCATGACGTCCGGCGTGAACTGCGCGCGCTTGAATGATAGCCCGCATACCGTCGCAAGCGCGGCGGCAAGCGTGGTCTTACCGGTACCGGGCACGTCCTCTATAAGCACGTGACCGCCGGATAAAAGCGCGGTCAGTAAAAACGTTATCTGACGGCGTTTTCCCACAATGACCTTTTCTATCTCGTCCGTCATGGAAACGAGCTTGTCTCTGCCGAAAGCGATTTCCTCGTTCATAATAAATCTCCGATCTGTATGCTGTATGATTTGCTGTAAAACATTATAAACCTTTTACGCCTTTTTTTCAAGAATTTTATGTAAACATTGCTTTATTTATATAGACGCTTTTTATACGGCGAAAGTTTCGCCCGGCCGGCACTGTTTACAAAAAGTTTCATAATTTCTTTGTGTATACGCCGCCGCAAATGGAAAAAATAAGGGCAGGATAACGAAAGGAGAAACAAAAATGCAGGTAGTAAGAGGAGATATTTTTTACGCGGAGCTGTCTCCGGTCATAGGTTCGGAGCAGGGAGGTCTCCGTCCGGTACTTATAATCCAGAACGACGTGGGCAACAGATACAGCCCCACGGTCATAGCCGCGGCAATAACGAGCCAGGTGACTAAAACGCGCCTTCCCACGCATATAGGCGTGACGTCCGGCTGCGGCCTTTCGCGCGATTCGGTCATATTGCTTGAGCAGGTCCGTACGATAGACAAGCGCAGACTGAAGGAAAAAATAGGACACATAGACGACGAGGTAATGGCGCGCGTGGACAGCGCTTTATCCGTAAGTTTCGGGCTTTCGCAGGGCGCACAGTAAAAAAATTTACATAATTTCCCTCTTTTTATGACAAAGAGCTCTTGCAATATACGGGATTATATTGTATAATGTGGAGCGAAATCAAGTTATGAAAGGAAATATATTATGTTTTTAAACATGCTTACAACTACCGGAACAGGCGCAACTGCCGGTACTAACTTTCTTTCGATGCTGCCTTCCATCGGCATCATCCTCGTGCTCGTCGTAGCGTTCTATTTTCTGCTCATACGTCCGCAGAGAAAGCGCGAAAAACAGGAAACGGAGATGAGAAGCAATCTTTCCGTCGGTGACGAAATAACGACGACCGGCGGCATAGTAGGCAGGATCTTAAGCGTATCGGACGACACGGTCGTTATCGGCACGTCGGGCGACTGCACAAAGCTGCGTATAGTAAAAGGCTCCATCGCCCGCGTTGACAAAAAAGTCGGCGAACCTGCGGCGGAAGCGGACGACAAAGACAAAAATGACAAAAAATAAGTAATAAAAAAAGCAAAGATCTCATATCTTTTATCGGATACACGATAAGGACAGGAGGTCTTTTTTCATGGAATTCGGCAAAGAGAAAAAATCGCTCGATATGCTTGCTTCCGCCGCTGTGGGCGGAGCGTCCGCTTCCGTTTTCGCGGTGCTTTTGCTCACGGCGCTCGCCGCGCTTTCTCTTCTTAGCGGCGATCCCGCGTCGCTTTCGTGGCTCGGCGCCGCGGCGCTGCTTTTGTGCTGTTTTACCGGAGCTTTCATCGGGGCGCGCTGTACGGAAAAGCGCCCGTTCATCGCCGGGATCATAAGCGGCGCAATGTTCATAGTTACAGTTCTGACGGTATCTCTCATAGCCGCCGGCGGGCTTCATCCGGCTTTTATCCCGTCTACCGCCGGATGCGCTTTGCTCGGAGCGTTTACAGGAGGGATCCGCCGCGGAAACAGCCGCATACCCGCGTTTGACGATAAGAAATTTGAAAAATACGGAAGAGATTAAAAATCGGTGTCGGCATAGCTTATCGTGCGAAGCGCGTTTCACCTGCAACAAGGCATACCTCACTTTGCTTCACGTTCCGCGCCAGCGGAACACTTCACTGAAAAAAAGGGGCTTTTCAGCCCCTTTTTTTCACATCTCCTCCGTCCAGTAATGCTGGCCGTAAATATCCGTAAACCTGTATACCGCGCTGTATTTCGTGCCTGTCGGCAGATATACGTCGCTTATCTTAGGCTCTCCGTTTACAACGTACTGCTCGCCTAAAATATAACTGTCTTTAAACGACCCGTCGTAACCGTAGTAATCGCAGAGAAAATCTATCTTATCTCCGTCCTGCAGCGACGTAGTTTCCTTTGCCTCCGCGTCCGTTTCCCCGTTTTTGTAATCGTATCTCGCGCCGGCTATATATCCGTGCGGATCCGCATTATCGAACACGACTATAAGATCCGCTCTGTCGCCGTTCAGAAGCACGGGTATCCTGCCGCATATGCGGTAATTCGTTCCGTCGTCATACGTGTCCGTGTGATAATACGCGACGATCTGACCGTCTACGGCAAGCCACGTCATATCATCTGCGCTCATAAGCTCGCCGTTTTTTGAAAACTCAAAAGTGTTGTCAAGCCCCAGATCAATAAAACCTTCTCCGTCGTCAATGAATACGTTGAGTTCAAGATCCGAGACGAGTTTCCACTGGTCAAGCGAAAGCTCCATGACTTTTCCGCCGCCGTTTTGTTTCCAGCGAAGCTTTGACGCGTCAAACTGGTTTTTCGCTATGTAGGACGACGCGGCGTTTCTGTCAAGCGCCTGAAGATACCGGGAATCCCTTGCGGAAGAGCTGCCGAGCAGAGAGCCGAGCAGACTTGAAATGATATCCTCCGACTGAGTTCCGGACGGGTTGAAATTGCCGAGCAGGGATGAAAGCGGCGACGCCGTTGTACCGGAAGCGGTCTGACCCGCCGTCTCGTATCCGGCAAACTGCTTTATGCATTCCGCGTATTCTCCGTCCATTCCTATCTGATCGTACGTGGCGACCGCGCTGTCTACCTTTGACGGATTGTTGTACGGGAAATATATGGACAGACCGTAAGAGTTTGTCATCTCTGACGAGGTGCGGTTGTATTTCACCGCGGAAAGTATCTTTTCCGCAAGAGCGCCGCCCTCAGACGTGTTCATGTTTTTTGCCAGGTGGACGAGGTCCACGAGGTCGCGCTTTGACGATACCGCGAATTCTCTGCTGCTGCTTCTCGCGTTTGAAACGGTTTTATAGCCGTTTGATTTTATCATCTGCGTCGTTTTTGAGGCAAAATCCCTGAGGCTCTGCGGCACCGTGTATTCAAGCTCCGCAAGGTCTGTAAGTGAAAGCGTGGTCTTCTGCCCCGAACATCTTTTGCCGCAAACTTCGGTATAGTCGTCTATTATCATCTGACCAATCTGCAGCGTGGGCGTCGACGTGTCTTTTGAGAGTTCCGTCAGCCACCTTGTGTAATACCAGCCTATGCCGGGCTCGGTCTCCTCGCTTGCTATAAGATAATCCGCGTGCTTTGTCAGCATCAGCGCGTTTTCCGTCGTTGCCATAAGGCAGGCGTCAAAGCCTACAAAATCGAATTTGACGCCGGCGTTGTTGAGCGCGGTATTTATCCCGCCTATGCTCATAGCGCCTTTTGAGGTGTTCAGCTGATCGTAGCCGAAGCCGCCGTTCGTTCCGCCGCCGTGATCCCAGAGAACGAGCTCGTAACGGTTTGCGGGATAGTTGTTTTTACAGTATTTTATAAACTCGGTAAGCGTACCCGGATCCGTCATGGACTTTTTGCCGTTATCGGATACGAGCTGCGTCAGCCTGCCGTTTTCTATCTTATATATCTGCGTTGTGGAATTGCTTATGCCGGACGTCTTCCAGGCGGTACAGCCGCCGGTCATCACTATAACGTTTACCTTGTCGGAAAGCTCTGCCTGCGCCATTTCCTTAAGGTCCGCGGAAGCCATGCCGTGTTTTGATTCAAGGTCCGTTCCGCACAGATACATCATAAGCGTAACGGTGTCCGTTCCGTCTCCGGCTATCGCTGTATATCTGTCTCTTACGCCGGTCGCCACGTTTGTATTGAGCGGAGTTGTCGTGTTATTGGAGTTTCCGCTCCAGCCCGTTGATACGTTTGAGCCGGTGAAGCTCGATAAAAAGCTCGTAAGCTCCGCCGTGTTCGTCGTATTTACCGGATCTGTCGTGCCGCCGCCGGAAAGATTTGACAGTATGCCGGAAAGTCCGCCGCCTCCGGCGAGCACAACGATCACCGCTATGATTATGCCTATGATTTTTCCGCTGCCGCCGGACGATCTTGTCGGACCTCCTCCGCCGCCGTTTCCGCCGCCGCCCTGCGGCGTGCCGGGCCTGCCGGAATATCCGCCGGGCCCTCCAACGGGACCGCCGCCGGTACCGGAGCCGCGGCGGTAAACGCCGGAGCCCTGCCCGGTTATATTTCTTTCTCTGCCTCTCGGTCTGTTGTCTTCTGCCATGATATCACCCTTTCAGTTGTTTTTGGCTTTTTTCAACCAGTATTTTATACCTAATTTTTGAAAAAAGCAATACCAATATGCAAAAACAAGTGAGCTTAAAACAAAAAAATGCATATAATGATACAGGTGCGCGTAAACGCCGCGCCCGGAAAGGATTTTTTGTATGGCAACCTTTACAAATCAGGCAACTTTGACCTACAACAACACGCAGACCCTCTCAAACGTCACGACCGGGCAGATACTGCAGCAGCTGACCGTTGAAAAAACGTCTCTTCAGCAGTCTTACGCCGCGGGGGAACGGCTGACGTACGCCGTTTCTTTTGTAAATTCCGGAACGACGGACGATCAGAACCTTACCCTTACGGACGATCTCGGCGCGTTTGTGCCGACAGGTCTGACGGAGGAAGTTTATCCGCTTACTTATGACACGGGATCCGTCTTTGCAACAGTCAACGGAGCGGTGCAGACCGCCGTGCAGGTCACATCGGAGCAGCCGCTTACGCTGACGGGGATAAACGTGCCCGCGGGCGGCAGCGCGGTGATCATTTATACCGCGCAGGTGAACGGCAGCGCGCCGCTCGCTTCCGGCAGCACGATAGAAAATACCGTCACGGTCACGGGCGGCGGCCTTGCGGAACCCGTCACGGCGACGGAATCAGTGAGCGTGAGCGAGGCGCCGTATCTTACTGTGGAAAAAACGCTTTCTCCGCTTACCGTAACGTCAAGCCAGCGTATCACCTACACGTTCCTTATAAGCAACTACGGCAACGCGCCGGCTGAAGCGGACGCGAACGCGTCCATAACAGACGTTTTATCGCCTGTCCTGACGGGTCTTACGGCGACGTACAACGGCGTTTTGTGGACGCAGGGCACGGAATATACTTATTCCGAAACGTCCGGCATATTCACGTCCGACCCGGGCGCCATAACGGTCCCCGCGGCAACGTATACGACTCTGCCGGACGGCACCGTTTCAACAACGCCCGGCACCGCTACGCTTTTGCTTGAAGGCACCGTGGGATGACGTAAAATAAATACTTAAGCGGGGCTGCCGCATACGCGGCGGCCTTTTTTGCAGTCAAATAATACCGCGTTTCATTTCGTCGAAATTCAACAAAATCTCTTGACTTTTGTATTTCGTTATGGTATACTGAAATAGATTTTTAAATATAATTATAATATATTTTCGGTGCGTTATGATTAGGCAGACATTGGGCGGATATAAAAGTATAAACAGCTTCGTTGACGGCAAGCTTGCGTCGTACGAAAAGACGGATAAGGATTTCGGCGCGCTGTTCGAAATGATGTTTTCCGAAAAAGAGAATATCATCTACGAAAAAAGCGAAGGCTACCGTATAGTAAAAACCACTTACGGCCAGGCTTACGGCGACGTCATAAAGCTGTCGTCATCCGCCGCGTCTGCTTTTTCCGGTATTCCCGCGGATTCCGTCATTGGTCTTTACATGGAAAACAGCCTTTTGTGGATAGAGCTTTTCTGGGCTTTGCTTCGCGCCGGATACAGACCGCTTCTGCTCAATCTGCGCGTTGACGGCGAGCGCCTTGAATACGCGATAAAAGAAAGCGGAGCCGCCGCCGTCATATCGGACGGCAAGAAGTTTTCCGTCCGCACCGTTTCATCAAGCGATATACAAAGCGCGCCCGCGGCGGAATGCGGGGCAAAATTCGGTTCCGCGGTGCTCATTATGTCGTCGGGAACGTCCGCTCACATAAAACTTTGCTCATACTCGGCAAAAGAATTTTATTTTATGGTAAGCGGCAGCCTGAATATAATAAAAAAATGCAAAATTGCCAAAAAACATTATAAAGGCGAGCTTAAACAGCTTACTTTTCTGCCTTTTTATCATATTTTCGGACTTGTGGCGATGTATATATGGTTCGCGTTCTTCTCGCGCACTTTCGTGCAGCTGAACGATCTGTCGCCTGAAACGCTCGTCAACACCGTAAAGCGCCATAACGTGACGCATATCTTCGCCGTTCCGCTTTTCTGGGAGACCGTTTACAAAACGGCGCTGAAAACCATAAAAGCGCGCGGAGAGCAAACGTACGAAAAATTCGAGCGCGGAATGAAGATAGCCGATAAACTGTCTTCTTGCCCGCCGTTATACAGACTTTTTACAAAAGCGGCTTTCAAAGAGGTGCGTGAAAATCTCTTTGGTGAAAGCATCAGCTTTATGATAACCGGCGGCAGCCGTATCGGTTCCGACGTACTGCGTTTCTTCAACAATATCGGCTATCATCTGGCAAACGGCTACGGTATGTCGGAGATAGGCATAACGTCCGTGGAGCTTTCTTCCGATCCGCGCATATTGAACTCCGGTTCGGTCGGAAAACCGCTTGACGGCATAACGTATTCCGTATCTGACAAAGGCACGCTGCTTGTAAGCGGCAGATGTATGGCGGAATACGTTGTAGAAGACGGAGAAAAACATGAAAGACCGGACGTTTTTGATACGAAAGATCTGGTTGAATTCAAAAACGGCAGATATTTTATAACCGGCAGAGCCGACGATCTGATAGCCGGTCCGTCGGGAGAAAACATAAATCCCGGTCCGGCGGAGGAAAAGCTCTTAATATCCGGCGTGCGCGGAGTCTGCCTCATCGGCGCGCCGTCCGAACGCGGCACGGAGCCCGTGCTGATAGTTTCCGTAGGAAAATACGCCGGTGCCGAAGAGCTTGAAGCGTACGAAAACAAGCTGAAAGAAAAGCTCGGCGAGCTTGATCTTCGTTCTCAGGTGACAAAGATCGTATTCATATCGGACGAGTTGATACAGGGTACCGAATTCAAGCTGAACCGCAGACGTATTTTGAATGAATACGCGGACGGCAAGCTGCACACGGTCACAAAGGACCGCGCCGGCACGGATGTCGGAGACGACGCGGTGATGATTTTTATAAGAGACTGTTTTGCGGCGGCGCTCGGCAAGCCCGCCGAGAAGATAAGCGCCGGATCCGATCTGTTTGCGGACGAGGGCGGCAGCAGTCTTGACTATTTTGCGATAATAGCACAGATACAGCGTGAATTCGGCGTATCGTTCCCGCAGGGAGCGGGCGCGGGATTAAGCACCGTCGCCTCGCTTGCCGCTTACGTGAAAGAGCAGATGAAAAATGCTGATAAAACTGTTTAACGCGTTCGTAAAGCTGACCGGCTGGCTGCCGCAGTTCATATGCTTCAGAACGAAAATTTACTATGAGGACAAAGCGGTACAGGGCAGACGCGTCAAAGGCGGCGCGATAGTCGTGTCAAACCACACGTCCGTGTTCGATTACGCCGTTTACCTGTTCGTCTTTTTCGGGGTGACTCTGCGTACGGTCATGGCTGAGGTGCTGTTTGAGAAAAAAGTATTGGGCGCCTTTCTTAAACTCATGGGCGGTATAAGAGTCGACCGGGACGAAAACGAATACGGATTTATGAGCAAGTGCGAAAAGATACTGCAAAACCGCGGCGTTCTGTGCATTTTCCCGGAGGGGCGGCTGCCCAGGCCGGGAGAGGAAAAGCCTCTGCCGTTCAAGCCCGGCGCGGCGTATCTTTCACTTGCGGAAAACGTGCCGATAATACCCGTATATACCAACGGCAGTTATTTCAACAAAAAAAGAGCGAGAGTTATAATAGGCGCTCCGGTATATCCCGGCGATCATTCAGACCCCGCAAAAACTGACAAAGAAAATACTGAAGCGGTAAACGCGGCTCTGCGGAAAAAACTGCTTTATTTGGAGAAATTACTTGAAGAAAGACAAAAAGGTAAATAAGGCCGGGCTGTTTTCGATCAAAAATTTCGTACTTGATTTTGTAAGGATAACGGCGGCGCCCGGGATGCTCTGGTTCAGACCTAAGCATATTTATGAAAACGAGGCGGCGAAAAAAAGAATAAAAGGCGCGGCTATAGTCATAATGAATCACGTGGGCATGATAGACCCGATGTATCTTATGCTCGCCATCTGGTACCGGCGTCACAGGTTCGTCTGCAAATCGGATCTTATGCAGTCAAAGCTCGGCGGCTTCTGGCTGCGGCTGTTCCGCTGTATACCGATAGACCGCGAGAACGCGAGTTTTGCCACCATGAGGCAGATAACGGACGTGTTGAAAGAAGGCAATCTCGTATCTATGTTCCCGGAGGGACAGGTGAATACGGGGAGCGAAATGCCGGCGGCGTTCAAATCCGGTATGATACTGATGTCCGTACAGAGCGGCGCGCCGATAATACCGGTTTATATAAAACCGAGAAAGCACGCGTACGAGCGCATAATCGCTGTTATAGGAGAACCTTTTTCCGTAACGGAAAAATACGGTCCGCACCCCAAATTCTCACAGATAGACGAGGCGGCGCGATACCTGCACGAAAAAGAACTGAAGCTCATGGAGCTAATAAATAAACCAGCCGAAAGGAACGAAAAAAATGGATAAGATCTATACCACAGACAGAGAAAATTTCAGAAAGTACACGGATAACGAAACTTTTGATAAGATCGTGTCTTACGGCACCGTGGGCGAAATGTGGAAAGACTGCATAAATAAATACGCCGCGCTTACCGCGATAGAAGACGATGGGAAAAAATATACCTACGGTCAGCTTGAGGAAGACGCGTCATATTTCCGTCCGCTGCTCGGAGAAGGAAAACGCGCGGCTGTACTTTGCCCCAATTCATACGAATTCGTAAAAGCGTATCTGGCGGCCGTAACGTCGGGCAATACGGCGGTCATACTTCCGCCGCAGCTTCCCGCGGACGCCGTATACGGCTGCTGCATGAAACTCGGCGCAAACGAGCTTATATATCACCCGGCGCTTGAAGAAAAGCTCGCAACCGTCAAAACCGCCGCTCCGCAGCTCCCGCTTATAAACGTTATGGCAAAAGCGGACAAACCCGAAGGCGTTAAAGATTCACAGCCCGACGATCCCTGCGCCGTCATGTTCACCGGCGGCACCACCGGAAGAAGCAAAGGAGCGCTTTTATCCCACCGCGCCGTTATGGAAGGCACCGTAAACGGCTGCTACGGATATAAAGAAGTTTTCAATCAGAGATATCTGCTCGTCCTTCCGCTTTCCCACGTCTTCGGACTTATAAGGAACCTCATGACTTCGCTTTACACCGGCAGCGCTCTGTATATCTGCCGCAACAACAAAGATATGTTCCGCGATATAGCTTTGTTCCGTCCGACCGTGCTCGTGCTCGTTCCCGCGCTTGCCGAGATGGCGCTTATGCTTTCGTATAAATTCGGCAAAAATATGCTCGGCCCGGATCTTAAATATATAATCTGCGGCGCCGCCGCCGTTTCTCCGTATCTGATCAGAGAATACTACAAAACGGGCGTGCTGCTTCTTGCCGGCTACGGCTTGACGGAGTCCGCAAACCTTGTTTCCGGCAACCCGGATTCTATCGGAAAACCCGAATCCGTCGGTATCCCGTTCCCCAACCAGACGCTCCGCGTAGTTGACGGCGAGCTGTGGCTCAAAGGCGACAACATGATGGACGGCTACGTAAACGAGCCGGAGGAGAGCAAAGCGGCTTACGAGGACGGCTGGTTCAAGACGGGCGATCTCGTAAGGATAGACGACGGCTTCTTATACATCACCGGCAGATCAAAAGAAATAATCGTTTTGTCAAACGGAGAAAACGTATCTCCCGCGGAGGTGGAGGCGCGTTTCAACGCACCGTCGTTCATTCAGGACAGCCAGGTGTTTGAGGACGTGCTCCCGAACGGCGGCCACATATTGGCGCTTGAAGTAGTGCCGAGGATGCCGGAGCTTAAAGGCGTGGAAGGCAACGTTAAAGAATATATCATATCGGAGCTTGAGAAGATCAACAAAGAACTGCCTCCGTACCAGCGCGTCAGCAGGATAGAGGTACGCGATACGGACTTTGAAAGAACTCCGAGTATGAAGATAGTGAGATACCGTAAATGCAAATGAGAAGAGAAGAAATAGCAGATAAGCTGAAGGATATCCTTTTGTCCGCGTCGGACGATCCGGACGTGCTTGACAAATGCACGGAGGACGCAAAGCTCCAGACGGATCTCGGACTTACGTCCGTCAATATGCTTTATACCGTAATAGCGATAGAGGAGACATTTGACATAAGATTTGACGACGTTACCGTAACGTCATTTGACACGTTCAAAGACGTTATAAACTATATTGAGAAAAAACTGGCATGAAGTGGTCACCCGGCGACTGTAAACGTGCGGATATCGTCCGTATACGCGTAGGCTCCATATACCATTACGGCATATTCATATCCGAGGACGAGGTCATACAGTTCGGATACCCGCCTTTGCCGGAATACGCGGACAAAAACTCCCCGCCGACCGTCTGCGCGGTAGATATAGACACGTTCTGCTGCGGGAAAATAGCGGAGCGCGCCGAGCTTGACAGAAGCGAGCGCCGCAAAAGATTTCCGCCGGACAAAACCGCGGAGCTTGCGCGTTCACGTATAGGCGAGGGCGGATACAATATAATCCACAACAACTGCGAGCATTTTGTTTACGAATGCGTTTTCGGAGTCAAGTACAGCGAGCAGGAGGAGGAAGTGCGCCGCAAATGGCGGCTGTTCGCTTCCGGCTCACACGGAAAGCAGCGTGCGGAGGACGGCGAAAAATAAACGTTTTCTTTATCGCACCGTAACCTTTTTGTATATCAAGTTATTTACTTAAGAGGAAGTAATGACGGCACTTTATATTATTCTCGTGGTCCTGGGGACCGTTCTGGTCCTGTATCTTGTTTTTATCATAGGTCCCACGATACTGTCTTTTGATAAAATATTCGGCAAAAAAAGCGCAGAGCCGCTTAAGGGCAGAGATATATCCAAATCATATTTCGCGCCCTTTGAGCAGATGATGCGCGACGCCGCCGCAAGAGTTGAAAAAAACTACGAGCTGCAGCGCGTCAGAACAACGTCGTACGACGGACTTGATCTTTACGCCGACTATATCGATCTTAAAAGCGATAAGACCGTTGCGTTTTTCCACGGCTACAGCGCGTCGCCGCTCGTCAATTTCGGCGCGCACGCGGAGTATTTTGCAGAGCGCGGATACAACGTGCTGCTTGTGTTCCAGCGCGCGCACAGCGTCAGCGGCGGAGAATACTGCACCTTGGGTATTATCGAAAGACACGATATAACGTCCTGGACAGACTGGCTTGACAAGACGCCGGCGTCAAACGTCGTGCTGTACGGCATATCCATGGGCACGTCCACTATAGCTTACGCGGCGCCGAAGATAAAGAGCGAAAAGGTCAAGGCGCTTATACTTGACTGCGGATACGTCTCGCCGTATATACAGATATACCGCGACTGCGTAAGACGGCGGCTGCCGGGCAAACTGATCTTGCCCGTGTTAAACCTGATGTTCAAACGCAGATTCAAAGAAGATCTGAAAATGAATACGGCGGACTCGCTTAAAAACAACAGGATACCCGCGCTGTTTTTGCACGGCAAAGCGGATGAGACGGTGCCCTACAAAGACAGTCAGATAAATTACGACGCCTGTGCAAGCGCAAAAAAGCTGCTTTTGCCTGACGGACTGCACCACACGCTTTCGTTTTCCACGGGCAGCGACGAGCTGAGAGAGGAAATATTTGAATTTACGGAAGCACAATTCAACAAATAAACCGGATAAGGAGAATTTTATGAGCAATTTTGCAATAATGGCCGACGGCACCTGCGATCTTACAAAAGAACTTGCTGAAAAATACGGCATTATAATCGTTCCCGGACATCTCGTGTTCCCGGGAAATAACGAGATGAGGGCGTTTCTGGACTGGAACACCGTGCCGCGCGACGAGTTTTACGCGGATCTTAAAAAAAGACCGGATGAATACAGCACCTCTCCCGCAAACGTTGAGGAATTCGCGGAGGCTATGGAGGGACCCGCGTCCGAGGGCAAGGATATAGTCCTTATGACTATATCGAGCAGTATGAGCGGCGCGTACAACTTTGCGCTTCAGGCAAAAAACGTTATAACCGCAAAATACAACGTAAAGATAACCGTTATAGATTCCATGAGATTCGGCCCAGGCTTCGGACTTATGGCTATACACGCATCGCTGCAGCGCGACCGGGGCAAGAGCGTGGAAGAAGTCGCGGCGTGGGTGGAGGAGAACAAAAACCGCTTCCACCAGGCGGGCTGGCTTGACGATCTTTCTTTCGTTGCGAAAAAAGGCAGACTTACGCACGCAAAGGCTTTTTTCGGAGCGCTTGCCGGAGTCAAGCCGATAGGTGAATTTGACTATAACGGCATGACCACGGTCATAGGCAAGGCCAAAGGCGCTAAAAAAGCGTACGCGGCTCTGCTTTCATATATCGAGGGCACGATAGAGGATCCGCAGGATCAGGTTATATTCATAGCTCAGACAAACCGTCTGCCGCAGGCGGAAGAATATAAAAAGCTCATAGAAGAAAGACTGCATCCTAAGGCCGTATATATAAAAGACGTGTATCCGTCCTGCGGCATAAACGTAGGCCCCGGACTTATGGCGGCGTATTACGTGGGCAAGCCCATATCAAAGGATCTTTCGTTTGAAAAAGAGCTTCTTAACAAATATCTGGAAGCAAAGGAATAAGCGTTTAAAAAATAACCGTTTTAAGGCAGGCATATTTGATGTCCACAATGAAGATAAACGGCCAGCAGCTTGAGTCCATGTTGAAAAACGGTCTCAACAATCTGCTGTGCCACAGGGAAGAGGTCAACAAACTCAACGTGTTTCCGGTCGCGGACGGCGATACGGGAACGAATATGTCGCTCACGCTCGGTCACGGGCTGAGTTCCGCTCCGTCAAAATTTGAAGCGGGACCGTATCTTAAAAGCGTAAGCGACGGTATGCTCTTGGGAGCGCGCGGAAATTCCGGCGTTATACTCTCACAGCTTTTCAAAGGACTGTATCTGGAGCTTGCAAGATGCGGCTGGATAAGCCCGGCGCAGCTCAGAAACGCGCTGATACGCTCGTATAAGACCGCTTACGCGTCCGTCATACATCCCGTTGAGGGAACTATACTGACGGTGGCAAGAGAGGGCATAGAACATATAAGATTCCAGCTGACGCGGCAGACTGCAATGGAAGAGTTTTTATCCATGTACGTGGCGGAAATGAGAAAAAGCCTGTCTTTTACCCCGGAGCTGCTGCCGGTGCTGAAAGAATCAGGCGTTATAGACAGCGGAGCGTACGGATATATACTTATTTTTGAGGGTATGCTCGACAAGCTTTACGGCAAGGAACACAAAGCGGAAACCGAGGAAGCCGCGGCGGCGGTAATCGGACCCGTTGCTCCGGAGCCGGCGGATCTGCATCTTTTCAACGAGAACAGCGTGTTTGAGGAAGGCTACTGCATGGAATTCATCCTGCAGCTGCTCAAAAACGAAAATTACACGCAGCGCTTTGTGTTAAGGCAGTATATAGACGATCTCAAGCTGTACGGTAAATCGCTTGTCGTAGTGCAGGACGGGCGCAGGGTAAAGGTTCATATACACACATTCAAACCCGCCAAGGTCATAACGTTATCCCAGGAATTCGGTGAATTTCTGACGTTCAAGCTGGAGAATATGCAGCTCCAGCATAACGAGGTGCTGCAGGGAGCGGCGGAGCCGTCCGGTCATAAGGAGCTTTCGGTCATAGCGGCGGTCAACGGCGACGGAATGGAAAAAACGTTCCGCGATCTCGGGTGCGACGTTGTTATAAACTGCGCGGAAACGCTCAACGCATCAACTGAGGATTTCATAAGAGCGTTAGGCAAAGTATCCGCGGATAAAATAGTGATCTTGCCTAACAATAAAAACGTGGTGATGGCGGCGGATCAGGCGATCAGACTCTCCGAGGTGAAAAACGCGGAGGTGCTGCCCACAAAAAGTCCCGCGGAGGGCTATTTCGCTCTCGCAATGGATATACAGGACAGCGCCGATACGGATCTGCGCGTTAAGCAGATGAGAAACGGCATGAAAAGCACCGTTACGCTTACGGAATCCGTCGCAACTAAGGATTACAAAAACGGCGGTATTTCCTGCAAGGCGGGAGAAGAGATTGTGCTGTTGAACGGCAGGCTCGTAGCCGCGTCTACCGACTGGTGCGACTGTATAATAAGCGGACTCAAAGCCGTAGACGGGATCGAAGACGTTGAAAGCTGCGTTATCTTCAGAGGCGACGGCGTACCGGATGAACATGAGGCGATACTTGGGGAAAGACTTTCCGAGGCGTTTCCTTTGCTTGAGGTCACGTTCGTTTACGGCGGTCAGAGCGTTTACCGCTTTATGATAGGTATTTCTGAATAAAGGATTGTTATAAATGGGTGTTTGGTTCTGGGTTTTGATATCGGTCTTGGCGGCGGTGATATTACTGTTCGTCGCGCCGGTGCTTGCAATGTCGTTTGCCATATATTACGTTCTTCTTGTACGCAACAAGCCGGATAAGTGGGGAAGAGTATGCAGTTTTCCCGAGGATCCGGAATACAAAAGGATGTTTGACCGCGGACTTGAATGGGGAAAAAAGTACGAAGATAAAAAAAGACCGGTAGAGGTAAAAAGCGGAAAATTCCGTCTTGTGGGAGAATATTTTGATTTCGGCGCGGACAAAGCCGTCATCATAATCGCAGGCAGAACGGAATGCTGTCTTTATTCCTACTACTTTGCCGAACCGTACAGAGAGTCCGGTTATAACGTTCTCGTCATAGACAACCGCGCGCACGGTTTATCGGACGGCAAAGTCTGTTCGCTCGGATACAAAGAATATAAGGATATAACAGAGTGGGGCAAACTGCTTAACGGCTTCGGCAACAAAAACGTCGTGCTTCACGGCATCTGCATAGGCGCGTCCACGGCGCTTTTCACCGTTACGGCAAAGAATTGTCCGGAATATATCAGCGCAATGGTGTCCGACGGTATGTACGTCAATTTCTATGAATCTTTCAAAAATCACATGGCGGAAAAGAACAAGCCGAATTTCCCCATGACGTACGGCGTTATGGCGCATATTTTCTTCATCTCCGGCGCAAACGCTGTAACGGACGGACCGCTCAAACGTATGCCGAAGATGAAAAAGCCCATACTTTTCATGCAGAGCAAAGAGGATACGTATTCTTTGCCGGAGTTGGCGAAAAAGCTGTACGCGGCGTGTCCGTCGGAGAATAAAAAGCTCGTGTATTTCGACCACGGCGCACATTCGCGCATAAGAATAAACGACGAGAAGGGCTACGACGAAACGATAAAGGAATTTCTGAATACTCTTTAATATTATATAAGGAGACGGTTATGTATTGTAAAAAATGCGGATCACAGATCCCGGATAACGCGGTATTCTGTACCGAGTGCGGAGCGCGGACAAATGACCGTGAGGAGCGGTATATTCCGGTCGCGCAGCCGGTAAAAGACCCCGTGCCCGACGCCGCGCCGATACTTGTTTTAGGCATACTGTCCATCGCTTTAGCCGGGATAGGCGGACTTGTTTGCGCCATTATATGCTTTAAAAAGGTAAAAGCCTATATCGCCGCCGGCGGGGCTCTTACGGGTATTGCAAAGGTCGGCAGGATATTAAGCATAGTCGGTCTCGCGCTCAGCATAGCGACCTGCGTATACGTCACCGTTTATTTGTGCATCCTGTTTGCGGTATACGGAACGGTAGTCTTTACAATGATAGCGGGTCTTTTATCGTACAATTTTAATTATTGATAAAACGGTATCAAAAAACGTATGTTTGCCGCAAGGCTTTCATAATAAAAATAATTGACGGCATCCCCGTCGGAAAGAGGTACATATGTATTGTAAAAATTGCGGAGCAGAGATAGCTGACGGATCAGCTTTCTGCACGGAGTGCGGCGCTCCCGTACAGCAGGAACCCATACAACAGGAACCGATACAACAGGAACCGGTACAGCAGGAACCGGTACAGCCGCAATACGTTCAGGCTGAACCGCAGTACACCCCCGTACAGCCGGCAGCCGACCTCAACTCCACGCCCATACTTATAACGGGTATACTCGCGCTGGCGCTTTGCTGGACAGGTATAGGCGGACTTATCTGCGCTATCATCTGCATGAACAAGGTAAAACAGTTCCAGGCGGCAGGCGGAGTTATATCCGGCAAAGCAAAAGTCGGTAAGATCCTCGGCACGTTAGGCCTCGTATTCAGCATACTCTACATGGTATTCTGGGTGATCTATTTCATTGTTGTGATCGTCGCAGCTATCGGCGGAGCCTTGAACAACGCATCAAGTCTGATCGATTTCTAAGTTTGAGTATCAAAAAAACGGACGCGCAAACGTCCGTTTTTTATTTCGTTATAAATATCACACGCAGGTGATCCTTGCGGTGTTATACAAGAACATCTTTTTCGCCTGGCGTTCCGCGCAGATCTCTTCCATTTTGGCCAGATCTTCGGGCGATATTTTTGCTTTGTCCTCATCCGTCAGCTTGCCTTTGAACATTTTGTCAACGTTTAACGCAAAGCCTATGTTCATGGCAACTATTTTGCTGTTGCGCTCGCATACGACGATGTCGGACTGACCTTCAAACAGCTTGTCAACGGCAAACTGTCCCATTATGGAAGCGGTCACTCTGTCGCGCAGAGTGGGGTTGCCGCCGCGCTGTACGTGGCCGAGCCTTGTAAAGCGGCTTTCAACGCCGGTAAGCTCCTGTATGCGCTTTGTAAAGCCTTCCGCGTAGTTTTCCTTGCCCTCGGCAACAACCACTATAAAGTTGCGTTTGCCGGCGGCGCGCGCGGCTTTTATGCGCTCTATCGCGGCTTCCTCGTCAAACGGGATCTCTCTTACCGCTATTGCGATAGCTCCGGTCGCAAGACCGCTTTGTATGGCTATATCGCCGGCGCCGCGTCCCATGACCTCAACAACGTTGCAGCGCGCGTGGGATTCGCACGTGTCGCGCAGCTTGTCTATAAGATCTATAACGGTATTCATGGCAGTGTCAAAGCCTATGGTGTAGTCGGTAGACGAAATATCGTTATCTATCGTTCCGGGTATGCCGACTGTGGGTATGCCGCGCACGGATAAGTCCGTAGCGCCGCGGAACGTGCCGTCGCCGCCTATGGCTATAATACCGTCTATGCGGTTCTTCTTGCACACGGCTATGGCTTTTGCCATGCCTTCTTCCGTTTTGAATTCAAGCGCTCTTGCCGAATAAAGGATCGTGCCGCCGCGTGAGATTATACCGGACACGTCGCTACTGTGAAACAGTTTCATCTCGTCGTCCATCAGTCCCTGATAGCCGCCGTAAATGCCCATTACCTCAACGCCGCATAAAAGCGCGGCGCGTGTTACGGCGCGGACCGCCGCGTTCATTCCGGGAGCGTCTCCGCCGGATGTAAGTACGCCTATTCTTTTAAATCCTGCCATTTTTTTATCACCTTTTTTGTGAAATTTCCCGTATATTATATCACAAAAAAAGGTAAAAACAAGAATTTTTTATAATATTTTTTGAAAAAATTTGTTATTTAGAGGAAAAAGCGCGGCGGAAAAACTCAATAATGCGGAATTTTAAAACGTATTTGTCGCCGTCGTTTTCAGTTAAAACGTCAACTTCGTTTTTCGTAAGCCCCGCTTCTTTCATAACGGCGCGCCCGTCTTTCGCGGCTCCGACGCACAGCGGCGGAAAAAGAACGCACCACCAGTTGTGCCCCTCCGCTTCTCCTATCATAACTCGCACGGAATAATAATCCCCGGACGGCAAGGTAACGGAACCGTAGCTTTTTTCCGGATATTTCTCCATGCCGAGCTGAATTGAAACGGGATAGTCATACCCCTCGTCTTCTACCGTTTTTTCGCATACTTTTTGTATTTCGTTTTTGCTGTTCTCTATTGCTGCTTTTGCCTGTGTCACGTCTTTGCAGCCCGAGACGATGTCTTCCGTGTATGCAAGCACGGCGTCGCGCACTTTCAGCTTAAGCGCCTGGTCCTCCTCACTGTCGGAATTTGCCAGGACGTGCAGCCGTATCAGCTTGTCATACAACCCTACCTCTCCGTTTACCGGGAGCGCCGCGCTGCATACGGTCATAAGTAAAACAAGCGAAGTAAATATTATAAGCGCTCTGAATTTCATTTTGTTTTTCTCCTTTTTTTCGTATTATGGGCGAAAAAAAGAAAACTTATGCAAAATTAAAAATTCAGAATTTTTAATTTGTCCCCGTTTTCAGATTATTTTACATTATTTCCTTAAACCCGTTGCGTTTTTTAAAAAAATGTGATAAAATGAATTTAATATAAAAAAAGGACAGGCAAAATGAATTACTCCATTCTTTTAAAATTCGGTGAGATAACGTTAAAAGGCGCGAACAGAGCGTATTTTGAAAACACGCTTCTGCGCCAGGTGAGATACAGGATAAAGCCGTACGGCAAATTCAACGTTTTTAAATCTCAGAGCACGATCTGCGTTGAGGCGGCTGAGGACGGCTGCGATATGGACGCGGCTTACGAGACCTGTAAAAAGATATTCGGTATAATTGCGCTTTGCCGCGCGTACGAGACCGAAAAAGATATGGCGGCGATAGAAAAGACGGCGGCGGAGCTTGCGCCGGTCCTTTTAGGCGGCGCGAAGACTTTTAAAGCTGACGGCAGGCGCGCGGACAAGAGCTTTCCGCTCTCCTCGCCCGAGATAGCCGCAAACGTGGGCGGCGCGATACTTGAAGCGTGCCCGCGCGTGAAAGTCGACGTGCACGACCCGGAGGTCACGGTGCGCGTTGAGATAAGAGACGAAAAAGCGTTCATCTCCGGCGGCCAGGAAAAAGGCGCGGGCGGTATGCCCGTAACGACTAACGGCAAAGCGCTCCTGCTTCTCTCCGGCGGTATAGATTCTCCGGTGGCCGGACATATGATCTGCCGCCGCGGCGTAAAGCTGGAGGCTCTTCATTTTGAATCGTTCCCTTACACGAGCGAGCAGGCGCTTGAAAAGGTAAAAGACCTTGTGCGTATTTTAGCCGGATACAACGGCGCGGTCTGCTTCCACACCGTTTCCGTGACGGAGATACAGGAAGCGCTCATGAAAAACTGCGAGGAAGAATATTTTACCATACTTCTGCGCCGCTTTATGATGAGGATAGCGGAAAAGATCGCAAACGAGCGTGAATGCGGCGCGCTTGTCACCGGCGAAAGCGTCGGTCAGGTTGCGTCTCAGACGACCGCGGCGTTAAGAGTTACGAACAGCACGGTCAGCATTCCCGTTTTCCGTCCGTGCATAGGACTTGATAAAGAAGAAATAATAACGCGCGCGCGACAGATAGGCAGCTACGATACGTCCGTTCTGCCGTTTGAAGACTGCTGCACGGTATTCACGCCGCGTCACCCCAAGACAAAGCCGGTGCTTGAAAAAGTTTTATGCGAGGAAGCGCGCGTTGACGTTGAAGGGCTTGTTGAGCGCGCGTATGCGGCGCGTAAGCAGGAATGGATAAAGGAAAGCGTTTATGAGTAAAAGCAGACTTGCCGGACTCATTTGTATATTTGTTTCCGCAGTGCTCGCCGTTTTGGCGTTTGCTCTGCCTATATACAAAAGTGTGCCGAAGGTCAAAGATTACAACGGCAAAGACGCGGTCATAGCCGGCTCAGGCGGGTTTTTGTTCAGCGCTTATAAAGAAAAAACTCACGCGCTGTCCGATTTTTGCGCGGACGATCTTTTTTCCGAAAAAGAGCTGTCGGGATACGTGTCCGCGCTCAAGGATATATCAAAACAGTTTTCAGAGCGGGGATGCGATACGGTCTTTGTTTTCGTTCCGTCAAAAATATCCGTTTACCGGGAAAAACTGCCGGAAAACACAGCCGTCAGATATTCCGAAACAAGACGGTATACGCAGCTTTACGACGCACTCTCCGGCGCGGGCGAGGACGTGATAAACGTTTTTGCTTATTTTGATGCGATAAAAAACAGCGAACAACTTTATCACACCGCCTCAGACGGTCTGAACGACGTTGGAGGTTACAGACTGTTTGAGCAGACGGCGCGCCATATAAACGAAAAATACAAAAAGAATATAAAAATATATGAAATATCAGACTATGGAACGGAAATAACGGAGGATATATCTTATCCGATGACGCGGGAATACAGAAATATTACCGGGATCACCGTGCCGAACCGTACCGTAACGCTCAAAGAAAAAACGGTTTTGTATAAAGACGCCGGTTTTGATTACGAAGCGACGGAGGCGACGGAGCTGCCTGACGCATACCGCGAAAAAGGTTTTGATTATCCTTCGTTTATGATATTTGAAACGGACGTGTCGTCAGGCTGCCGTAAATTCTTTTCCGCGTCATCCGCTTTAAGCGTTTTCCGCCGCGGCTATTCGGTTGACGAGGTGGTGACGGACCGCGCGGATCCCGGATTTGCCGTAATAATAATAAACGAGGATGAAATATCTGCCCTGCCGACGGAACAGCAGAGCGTTGAAATAAACGAAAAAACGTCCGCCGAACCGGTCATAAAAGCCACGGCGTACTCTGACGCGGAGCATTTTGTGATATTCGGCAAAGCCGAGCCGGAAAGCGCCGTTACAGTCACAGCAGGCAAAGAAAAAACAAGCGTTTATACAAAAGACGGAGATTTTGTAATAGAGATACCGATATATACGGATACGGAATACACGCCGCTTGAAATAAAAAGCAAAACGTACGGTAAAGCGGAAAGCGCCGCGGTAAGACTTGAAGCGGAATATTCCGATGACAACGGCAGCAAAGGCGTTGTAATAGGCAAGGACGGACATTTACATTATCGGGAAACGGTGCCGGACTTTACCGGAGCGTCGGTTCTGTCCGAACAGACAGTCGGGCAGTACGTAAGTTATCTTTCCGCAAAAGCGGACGCGATACACGCGGTATCCCCGAACACGAAGATAATATACGTCATACCGCCCAATCATCTGAGCATATATCCGGAAACGGCGCCGGACAGTATTGCGTCAGAGCAAAGCGACGTGACGCGTCTTACCCAGCTTATCGAAGCGTTCAGGGACAGTGACAAGCTGACGTTTCTTGATCTGCGCACACCACTTTTAGAGGCGAAAGAGACCGCGCCGTACCGTCTGTATAATAAAACCGACACACACTGGAACGAGCTTGGCGCTTATTACGCTTACCGGCGGATAATGGACGTTATAAGCGTTGATTTTCCCGCCGCCGCGCCCGATCCGCTTGAAGATTTTGACGTGTTTACAAAAACGGTGCCGGGCGGAGATATGGCGAATTTCCTTGAAGTCGATCTTAACGCCGTGACCGAAAACGGCGTTTACGTGCGCCCGAAAGCCGGATTCAAAAGCGGCATAAGCAAAGACTATTCAATGAATTTTGCAAACGCGTGGTTTTCAGACCGGCACGAATTCAGAATAGATAACAAAGACCTGCCCACTATGATAATGTTCCGTGACAGCTTTTCCACAAATCTCATGTCGTTTTTAGCGGAAAAATTCAGCTGCAGCGTTTTTTATACCATGTGGGAATATCCGGAAGACTATGACCTGATAAAAGAAATGCAGCCGGATTATATAATAATAGAGCGTGTTGAAAGAAGTTTAAGCAGCTTATGATAAAATGAAAGGAGGAGGCGGATATGAAGACCAAAAAAGCGGCGATAATAATTTTTGCCGTTGTTTTGTCCGTCGCTTTAGCGTATACCGTCGCAGCGACTGTGACGCTCGCCTCCGAATACGAGGGAGAAGGCGTTTTTGCCGCCGCCTCCGACGCGGCGGCGCGTCTTTTTACGGATCCTTTCATGCTGACGTTCAAAAAAACCGCGTATAAACTCTTCGGCGCGGTCATGGAAGAGGGTATAACCGCGGGACGAGACGGTTATCTGTTCCCGACAAAAACGGCGGATTTCGATTACGCCGCGGATATATCGGGACAGGCTCATTACGATGAAGAAACAAAATCAAAATTTTTATACTATTTGTTTGAAAGACGGGACGCGCTTGCGCTCGACAACTGCGAACTTTACGTTTTCGTTATACCGAACAGTCAGACGGTCCTGCGTGACAAGCTCAAAACAAAAGACAAAAACGGCGTGACAGCGGCGGAGGATCTTGAAGCATATTTACACAAATACGGATTTGATAATTTTTATCTGCTTGAAGACGCGCTGAAAGACGCGGAATTCGACGTTTACAACAATACCGAAAACATAATAAACGGATACGGAGCGTATCTTATCTGCCGCGATATTGCAAAACGGCTGCCGGACGCCGTTTCCCGCCGCTCCGGTCTGCCGGAGCTTGATAACGGAGAAATAGCCGTCTCATACTCGGACGGCGGCGCTCTTGCAAAAGAAGCGGGCCTGGAAAAACTAATAAAAAATAAAAACGTCTTTTATCCGTATAACAAATTCACGTCGCGCTATACGTCAGAGATCTCGGGAAATCTGACGGTATGCGGATTAAAGGATGAATACAACTGTTTTATAGGAAGATCTGCGCTGCTTTTGCAGATACCGGACGGTGAGAGAACGCTGTTTATGCCTCTGTTTTCTTCGTCTTACACGGACACGGTATATAATAATTCGCTCTCGTATTCACACGCGGCGATGTCCGCGGTAAAGCCGACCGTAAACGTGTGTATCGTCCGTGAGGACAGGCTCGTATCGCTTTTAAACGACGCGGATATATCCACATACGAGGCGCGCATAGAAAACGCGGGCGGCGGAAAAGTGACCGCGGCGCCCGTAATAACGGCTGTATCGTACAAGCAAAGCGGCTCCGCGTTCGTTGCCGGGACTTGTGAGGACGGCGTAAGCGTAACGGTCGCATCCGGTGCGGCAAGCGTTACGGTCGCGGGCAAAAACGGTCTTTTCATAGCGGAGATAAAGGCGAATAAAAACGAGGAGCTGACGGTCTTTGCGGAATCCGGCGCCGACGGCAAGTCGGACAGCGTAAAATGCACGGTCCCTTCAGCCTCGTCGTCAGAAGAAAGCGTTTTCGCGGGCGGTTCATCCAATTTGTATTACGGAGAGACGGTAAAAGATTACACCGGCGCGAATCTGTATAAACCGGAACAGCTTGTACGGATAACAAGGCGGTTTGAATCAACGCTGTCTAAGATAAGGGAAGCGAGCGGAAAGGATACGGAAATAATCTTTTTGTCTGCGCCCGACCCGCTGTCCGTATATCCGGAAAGCGCCTCTGAAGAGCACAAAAGCAAAAAAGCGGAAACAACGCGGCTCGATCAGTTTCGCGACGCCGCGTCCGGCGTTGACGGTGTTAAGTTCCTTGACATAAGAGAAGTCATGCGGCAGAATACGGATATAGACAAGCTGTATTACCAGACGGATACGCACTGGACGGAGATCGGCGCGTATTTCGGCTACCGCGCGATAGCGGAGGCGTCCGGACAAACGCCTTATTCGCTCAATTTATTCAAAGCGGAGGAGAAAACCGTTCCCGGCGGAGATCTTTCGTCGTTTGCGGGACTTTACGGCGTGACCGAAAACGTGAAATTCTTAAACCCGGCTTTCAAACTCAAAGCCGTGGGCATAGCAGACAAGCCGGAGACGATAGACCGCTCGGTTTACGCGGGCGAGCTTGAGTCCGCGGTAAACGACGACAGCCTGCCCAAGGCTATCATGATACGCGATTCGTACAGCGCAAACTTGTTTCCGTTCATATGCGATCATTACGGCTATATGTACTGTCAGCGTATGTGGGATTATAACGTGAATTACGATAAAATTGCAGAGATCAAACCGGATTACGTTATATACGTTATTTGCGAAAGAAATCTTGATATGTGGTAATAATTAACAAAAAGGCGGTTGACATTTGCCGCCTTTTATGTTATATTCATAAAAAAGAATACAAGGAGAAAAAATTATGAAAAAATTCATCTGTCCCGTTTGCGGTTACGTTCATGAAGGAAACGAGCCGCCGGAAAAATGCCCGCTCTGCGGCGTTCCCGGATCCAAATTCAAAGTAGAAGAATCAAATGAAATGACCTGGGCTTCCGAGCACGTTCTCGGCATAGCAAAGGACGTTGACCCGGAGATACTCGCGGGTCTGCGCAGCAATTTTGAAGGCGAATGCTCCGAGGTGGGCATGTATCTTGCAATGGCGAGAGTCGCTTACAGAGAAGGCTACGCCGAAATAGGCGCATACTATGAGAAAGCCGCCTGGGAAGAAGCGGAACACGCGGCGAAATTCGCGGAGCTTTTAGGCGAGGTAGTCACGGATTCCACCAAAAAGAATCTTGAGTTGAGAGTCGCTGCGGAAAACGGCGCGACGGCGGGCAAGACCGATCTTGCAAAGATGGCAAAGGCGCAGAACCTTGACGCTATACATGACACCGTCCACGAAATGGCGCGCGACGAAGCCCGCCACGGCAAAGCCTTCGCAGGACTGTTAAAGAGGTATTTCGGCTGATAATCGAATAAAAGTAAAAGTCTGTCGCTTGTGCGGCAGATTTTTTTATTTGCGACCATCACGAATTAAGAATTCAGAATAGCGGTGTCGGCAGAGCCGACGAATATGGGTGGTCACCCACCCGTGAACCCCCAAAAACTCGTACCTCGTTTTCGGGGAACCCCGGGCCACCCCTCAAGCTCGGCTTCGCCGAGAACCCCCCATACCCCCCATCCCCTCCGGAACCCCCATTGCTCACTATGTTCGCAACGGGGAACCCCTCGGCCCCTCCCACAATCTCAAAAGAGATTGATGGGGCGCGGATTGTAGGGGCGACCATTGGTCGTCCGTTTTCCGCTCGCAAAAAAGCCCCGAGATAATCTCGGGGGGAAGGCGGGGGGTTAGGGGGGCGGATAAGGGGGGCGACCGGGGTTCCCCGAAAACGAGCTTGCCGAGTTTTTGGGGGTTCACGGGCGGGGAGCCCACCAAGCGTCGCCTTCAGGCGAACAAAAAAACGGGCGACCGATGGCCGCCCGTCTGAATTCTTAATTCATCAATACATTCCGCCCATGCCGCCGGCAGGTGCCGCGGGTGCGGGGTTTTCTTCCTTCTTGTCTGCTACGAGGGATTCCGTGGTCAGCACGGTCGCCGCGATGGACGCCGCGTTCTGCAGAGCGGAGCGCGTTACCTTTGTCGGGTCTACGATACCGGATTTGACCATATCAACGTACTTTTCGGTATAAGCGTCAAAGCCATAGCCGACTTTCTTTGATGCGTAGATCTTGTCTACAACGACGGAGCCTTCAAAGCCCGCGTTTTCGGCTATCTGGCGTACAGGCGCTTCGAGAGCTTTGAGGACTATGCCAACGCCGACTTTTTCGTCGCCTTCGGACTTGTTAAGCAGAGCTTTTACAGCCGGAACAGCGTTGATGAACGCTACGCCGCCGCCCGCTACGATGCCTTCCTCAACAGCCGCTTTCGTTGCGTTGAGCGCGTCTTCTATGCGGAGCTTCTTTTCTTTCATCTCAACTTCCGTCGCCGCGCCGACCTTGATAACGGCTACGCCGCCGGCAAGCTTTGCGAGTCTTTCCTGGAGCTTCTCACGGTCGAAATCTGACGTTGTGGTCTCTATCGCCGCGCGTATCTGGTTGACTCTCGCCTTGATCTCGTCCTTATCGCCCGCGCCGTCGACGATTATAGTGTTGTCCTTGTTGACCTTGATCTGTCTTGCGTGGCCGAGTTGATCGAGCGTTGTTTCGGACAGTTCAAGTCCGAGCTCGGATGAGATCACCTGACCGCCGGTGAGTATGGCGATGTCGCGGAGCATTTCCTTGCGTCTGTCGCCGAAGCCCGGAGCTTTGACGGCTACGCAGTTGAACGTGCCTCTCAATTTGTTAAGGATGAGCGTCGTAAGAGCTTCGCCCTCAACGTCTTCAGCGATTATAAGCAGTTTTGCGCCGGTCTTTACTATCTGTTCAAGCAGCGGCAGAACTTCCTGGATGTTGGATATCTTCTTATCGGTGATAAGAACGCTTGCGTCGTCAAGCACGGCTTCCATTTTATCCGTATCCGTAGCCATGTACGGGGAGATGTAGCCGCGGTCGAACTGCATACCTTCAACGACCTCGGAATAAGTCTCGGCGGACTTGGATTCCTCAACGGTTATAACGCCGTCGGAAGTTACTTTTTCCATAGCGTCCGCAATAAGCTCGCCTATATGCTCGTCGCCGGATGAAACTGTGCCGACTCTTGCGATATCTTTCTTGCCGGATACCGCTTTGGAGTTTGCGATTATTGCTTTTACCGCCGCGTCTGACGCTTTTGCTATGCCTTTGCGGAGCACCATCGGGTTTGCGCCCGCGGTGACGTTCTTCATGCCTTCTCTTATAAGCGCCTGAGCAAGAAGCGTTGCGGTCGTAGTGCCGTCGCCCGCCGCGTCGTTCGTCTTGGTGGCGACTTCCTTTACGAGCTGCGCGCCCATGTTTTCAAACGCATCCTCAAGTTCTATTTCTTTAGCTATCGTAACGCCGTCGTTCGTGATGAGCGGAGCGCCGTATTTTTTGTCAAGAACAACGTTTCTGCCCTTCGGACCGAGCGTTATCTTTACGGTATCGGCTAATTTGTCAACGCCTTTCTGCAGAGCTTCTCTCGCTTCCGCGCCGTATATTATTTCTTTTGCCATTATAATTACCTCTTTTCTTATTCAACTGTGGCTAAAATATCGTTTTGTCTTACGATAATATATTCTTCACCGTCGCATTTTACTTCCGTTCCGCTGTATTTTGAGAAGATTACGCGCTGACCTTTCTTTACGGTCATCACTACTTCTTTACCGTCAACGACTCCGCCGGGACCAACGGCGATAACTTCGGCTACCTGCGGTTTTTCTTTTGCCGAACCGGCAAGGATTATACCGCTTTTTGTTGTTTCCTCCGCTTCCACCATTTTAAGCACAACGCGGTCAGACAAAGGATTGAGTTTCATATTCTGTATCCTCCTTAACAGTATATTTGAAATTTATACGCTGGCACTCTTGATATATGAGTGCCAACCAACAACACATATTGTAGCATCATTTTTACAAAAATCAAGTCTTTTTTTCAGATTTAACAAATGTTTAACATTTCCAGCAAATCTGAACGGGACTTTCATTTGTGTTTATAAATTCTTGAAAATCATTTATTTTTATTTAATAATTCTTATAAAAAGATATTGACAAATCTAATAGAAAATGTTATTATATATATAAAGCATTGTTTGTAGGCGAACATCATTTTGAATAATTATCACAATACGGAGGAAATGTTATGAAAAAAGCGTTTGCAGGCATCATCACGGTAGTTTTATCGGTCGTCCTTTGCCTTTCGGCATCGGCTGCCGTAAACTCAAACCATCTTATTGACGAGGGGTTCCCCAGATTCAACGGAGATGAAAGCGAATGGGACGTTTTCGGCTGGACGGTAGTCGATACAAAAGTCGTTGCAATGGGATATAAGCTCGACGGTGGCGACATCGTATGGGCGGACGAATCCGTGGACGTTCGTGAAACGGCGGCAAAGGTCGAACCGAACGACTGCTTTGAGGATCTTGAACTTGACCGCGCGATAATAGATATGTCTCTTTCAAACGGTCTTGAAAACTTTTACGGTTACAGGATACACATAACGCTTGATACGTCCAATATGGCAAAAGGCGAACATCAGCTTGAAGTCGTCGTCAAATATGAGGACGGAACGGAAGGAAACCCGTTCAGAGAAAGCGTTATACAGATAACGAAGACAAAAGCCGCTGTAAACGGCGGGGAGCAGAATAACGGCGAGAATAAAGCGGACGATCCGGCAAAGGAAGATCCGCAGACCGTCAACCCCGGCACTGCCGACGCGGCGGTCATCGCGGCGGCCGCTGTCGCGGCGATAGCATTGGCGGGCGTCGTTACGGCGAAAAAAATACAGCGCGGCAAATAAGACTAAAAAACAGATATAAAGTCTGTATCAAAAAAGATCTGACCTGACAGTTGACGGCATTATTTAACATAGTATCAAATTATATTTGAATATAAAACCGGAAAGGAAAAAAAAGATGAAAAAACTTATTTCATTAGTGCTTGCGGTGATAATGGTTGCCGCGATACTGGCGTCGACGCTGCCGGTAATCTCGTACAAAACGAATAATTTCTGGCTCGACTGGTACAGACTGAACGGATATCAGGTGACGCCGGCCGAACACAACGAGATTTTTAAAACTTTGACAAATGAGAAAAACCCTCCTTTATACGTAAAACACGACAGTAATCCGAATAACGACACCGTGCTGATTTTAGGCTGGATACAGCTTGAAAACAGCATGAAGGTCACCGGCTTAGGACTTAAGATGGATGACGGCGCCATAAATTACAGCAGCAATTATTTTACAAAGACCACGAACATACCGGGCTGCCAGGTCGACCGCAGCGCCGAACTCAACGCCGTGGGATTCACAAACGGCGAAGGATACGTGTTTTTATTCAATTACCACGATCTTTCCGTGGGCACACACACCGTTTCGTTTTACGCCAAAGGCGACGATAACGTTGACAACGCGTTTTTAACGTATGATTTCATAGTCGCCGCAAACGGAACGCCGGAGGCGCCGGTAGTATGGAATACGTGTATAGACAATCAGTATATGCAGGACGACGTTATATATATCGATGGCTGGACGGGCGCTAACTATGAGCTGGAAGATCTCGGTTACAGATTTGATAAGGACGAGCCCGTATTCGGAGATGGCTGCGTGACCGTGACTCAGCTCCCGGACGACAATCCCGTAAAGTTTCCGGAAAACGGCGGCAAATACGCGGTGCGTTTTTCCGCAACGCTGGATCTTTGGGAGCTTGACGTTCCGGACGGTCAGCACCGTCTGGAGATCGTTGCCAAATTAAAAGACGCAAACAATTCCGTTGTTTCCATACATAAAATCGCGGCGGGACTTCCCGGCGGAGCGATAGGCTTTGTTTACGGCGATCTTTCCGAAAAAGAAGGCGATCTGTGGCTCTGTGAAAAACAGGAGCCGTTTGCCACGGGCTGGTGGATATTCCCCAACGACGTCACTACCGTAGAAGAATATGATATTAATGTTGATTTTGATTCTCCGATCGGTTTTGACGGATTTGTAATGTCCTGCTTCGCGGGCGCTGATCCGCTGCCCCTGACCGTATTTCTGCTTGATGAAAACGAAAATATACTTGAAGAAAAAGAACTCAGAGTTTACGGAGATCACAGCATAGAAGCGCAGGGCTTTATAAAAGTAAGCTTCAGCAAGGCTTATAAACCCGGGTTCTATACGATAGATTTCCATTATGACTATCCGGGCGAAGATGAATATAATAACGAGTATTTCGTTTTAGGCTCAGGCTATGAGGGCGATATTGAAGACGTAGTAGTAACGGGCGCCACAAACAAAAATACGCTTGACGCTCCCGCGATAAGACTTCTTTTTGTGGACGTACCCGCCGATGAAACGGGAACTGACACGGCGTCGGATACGGATGAATCCGTAAGCGAACCGGATGATACGGGAACGGATACCGATGAACCGGCAAGCGACACGGATGATACGGGTAAAGATACAAGCGGGAACGAATCGGATACCGACGCGACCGGCATCGACACGGACGAAACAAAGAACGATCCGGATGATACCGGAAAAGACGCCTCCGGGACCGGAAGCGAGCCTGAAGACGTCAAGGCAAAGGACGTTGACGGTGACGGAGAAGCGAACAACAAGGACGTTGTGTTCCTGTTCAGATACGTATCAAAAGGTGAAGCTGAATACGACGCGAAATATGATATAGACAATGACGGAGAAGTCAACAACAAAGACGTCGTCTCGCTGTTCAGAGCGCTGAGCAGCATAAACGGCTGATACGCTTAATAGTTTTAACCAAGACGTTTTAAATAATACCTCGGTCGCCTTGCGGGCGTGTAAAGTTTATAATGACGCGGCACAAGCCGCGTCTGTAATAAAAATTCAGGAGGAATAAAAGAAAATGAAAAAATTTATTGCGTTGCTTATTGCAATAACAATGTGCGCTGCTCTCTTCTGCATCGTTTCAAGTGCTGAGGCAGATCCCGACACGTGGCTTTGCGTGGAGGCTGAATCATATCAGACGGGCTGGTGGATGGGCCCCGCGGCCGGTGTTAACGACGGCGATATAGAAGTCGTTTTCACAACTCCCAATGCGTTTGACGGCTTTATCATGGCTTGCTATGCCAGCCCCGATCACGCTCCCGCCGTTCTTGAGGTCGTTCTTCTTGACAAAAACGGCAAAGAGCTTGAATCTCAGGAAATAACCATTGCAAATGACCATCAGCTTAACACAAATAAAATATCTGTCGAATTTGAACAAGCATATGCAGCCGGTACATATTCGATAGACTTCATCTTTGTTGACGGAGAACATTTCGTTCTCGGTGAAGGCGCATACAACGAACTGCAGGATGATATTTATGTAACGGGAAATAATAATCCGCAGGTAGCGATGCCCGAGTACAATCTTCACACCGCACAGGCTCCCGCTATAATGCTTATCGGCGCTGAGCCTCCGACAGCTGAGATCTCATCCGAGACCACTGCAGATTCAAGCGAACCCGAGGAAGAATCAAGCGAACCTGCGGAAGAATCGAGCGAACCCGCCGAGGAATCAAGCGAGCCCGCAGAGGAAACGAGCGAAACAGTTGATGAAACGAACGAAACCGCTGATGAATCAACCGAGACAGAAGAAGAATCAAAAGACGACGCAACAGACACGGATGCTCCCGCCGGTGATCCGAAGGACGTAAACGGCGACGGCGAAGCAAACAACAAAGACGTTGTCGAACTGTTCAGATACGTATCAAAGGGCGACGCGGAATATAACGCCAAATATGATATCGACGGCAGCAAAGAAGTGAACAACAAGGACGTTGTCGCGCTGTTCAGAGCTTTGAGCGAGGCATAATAAAAAACTAAAGAACCGATAAAAGCGGACAACACAATCAAAAGGAGAATAATATGAAAAGGTTTTTAGCATCTGCGGTTGCCATGATAATGATCATAGCGGTTTTTGCAGCAACGACAAGCGCGGCTGATCCCGTATGTGTATACTCCTATGATCTCGAAGAGGAAGAGGCTGTTCTCGGCGGCCAGGTAAGCATATTTGACTACATGGCGTGGTCTGACACGGAAGGCAAGGTAAACCCGTCTTTCCGCGCGGTGATATTCAATGCCGCGGTCGGTTTTACCGGCTTCGGAATGCCGACACAGTGGAACAGCAACGGTCAACCGAACAACAAACCAAAGGTCACCTATGATTTTGAGCTGTTTAATTTCAACACGAACTATAACACGTCCGTTAAGGGCACGCCGGTGTTCAAGGAGACGGTACAACCGGACGGCGATTTGATTGACGGCGTATATTTTGATTTCGGCAAAACCGTGCCGAAGGGCAAATACGTAGCGCGCTTCAACATAACGTCGTCCGACGGATACACGGTATTCCCGAAGTATACGTGCTTATATCCCAGAAACGACGTCGTATTTGAACCGGACGGAAAGCCTTTCGGATTCTATATAGATTTTGTTGAAAAAGCAAATACGTACTTCCTTAACGACAACGGCGAGCCTGTATTTCCCGGAAATGCGATCTCATCCGTGCCGGACAGCATCGGCACGTGGCTGTGCTCGGACAAAAAACCGGACATAGGCGCCTGCGCGGAATCCGTATACGTAAAATTTACGACCGCGGGATCTTTTCACGGTATGCGCGTAAGGTACTGGGCTTCAAATCCCGATATAACAGGCCCGGCAGCTGACTGGAGCATCGAGCTTTTCAAGTTCAACAAGAATGTTGACAAAACTTTTGAGGGCGATCCGGTGTATACCGAAAAGATCCACTCGATAGCAGACGACAAGCCGATATGCGATTTCGGCTTCAACACTATGAAAGCCGGAACGTACGTTATAAGGATAACCATTGAAAATCCGGAAGATACGATGGTGATAAACAGTAAGACCGAATACGCGTACGTCGTTTTGCCGAGACTCGTAAACGATTACTCGCAAGCCACGATCAGAGTCGACTATGATGAAGACAAGTTCGATTACGGCGACGGAGAAGCGTTCAAACTGATGATATTCGGAGAAAGCGTCAACGGCGAGTTCTTCATTGACAATCCGGACGAGGATTATTCTCTTGATCCGGTGACCTCGGAAGAAGAGTCGGAGACCGATCCCGAAACGTCGGAAACGGACTCCGGGACAGAGACCGAAACGGACGCCGGCTCCGACAGCGAAAGCGTATCCGAATCCGAGACGGTCACGGAACCCGAGAGCGACAAAGAAGAAGGATCCGTGACGGAAACGGAAGAAGACTCGAAAGAAACAGAGTCGCCCGTTAAAGTTGAGGCAAAAGACGTAAACGGCGACGGTGAGGCGAACAACAAAGACGTTGTCGATCTGTTCAGATACGTTTCAAAGGGTGAGGCAAAGTACGATCCCAAGTATGATATAGACGGCAGCAACGAGATAAACAACAAGGACGTCGTCGCGCTGTTCAGAGCGCTGAGCGAAGTTTAAAGCAAAGACGTCGCCCGCGGCACGCTAAACCGTTAATATATTATTCCTTAATATAATAAGGCGAAAAAGACGTTTCCGCCGCGTGAAGCCCGGCGCAAAGCGGCGGGGACGGAACAGGCGGTTTCTGTAATATAATTTATTCTTTATTATATATGGGAAACAGTTATAAAATGTCATTGTTTGATATTCTTAACAAAAGGTAAAAAAATATTAAAAAAAAGTATTGACAAATATAAATAAGCATGTTATAATGTAAAAACAGAAAACTTTTTTATAAAATCAATAAGGAGGATATGAATTTGAAAAAGTTTTTAGCTGTTACAATAAGTGCAGTTCTTGTACTTGCTATGGCTTTGACCGTATTTGCGGGTAAAGACGATGAAGCAGTCAAGGCTGCAGAACTCAATCTCGCTGCAGAGTTCTTGATCAACGATGCAGACGGAAAAGTAGGCATCAAAACGTTCCAGATGAGAGGTTTTACCGCTTCTCTTGACGGAAAGTACGTTTACGGCGGATTTTTACAGTACACAACGGGCGATGTTGATAGTGAACGTTGTGTTTACAAATTCGACGTTGAAAACGGTTATGCTCCTGTCGGTACTTACAAGCCCGAATCCACTGATAACGGACTTTACTGCAAAGGCCTTGCATGCGATGACCGCGGAATTCTCTATGTAGGTATCACACATGACGGTAATCTTGATATCGCCGTAGCTGCCGTAGATTCCGAGATGCATGAAATTGATCGTCTTGATGAAATCATCGCGGAAAAAACCGCTGATATCACGAAAACCGGTATAAACGGTATCGCCGTACAGAAGATAGGCGAAAAATATCTGCTTTACGTAGTAACCGCTTATCATGTAGACACCATACGCTGCTATGACGTTACTGATCCGGAAGACATCAAACTGAATACTGAGTTTGGTACAAACGGCGTTTTGGATCTGGCGTTTGTTGCCGGAGATGCACCGAAGACCAGCGACCCCAACTATATAGCTGTTGATCCCGAAGGTACTATATACCTTACGTATAAATCAGCAACTACAAACAGCGGCAAAGGCAGCAACGTTGCACAGATCAAATGGGATTCTGATTTAAAGAAATATGATGTAGTAGACGTTGAAGTAAAAGAAGCATACGGCATCTGCGAAGCGGGTGACTATGTATTCGTAGCAACGTTCGACGGCGCAAATTCCAGCGTAGTAGTTCTCGACAAAGCTGATATAACGGCAGATCCTGTCGCTACACTCACTTGCGAAGCTCACGGCATAACAAGCTTCTCCGATATCGCGTTCGGCAACGGCGTGCTGTTCGTCGGCGACCACGGCGACAATGCTGCAAATGAAGCCGGTAAAGTTCTTGTTGCCGCTATCGAGCTGACCGAAGAAGAAGAAATAGACGATACCACTGAAGAAGAATCCGAACCCGAGGATGAATCCATAGAAGAATCCGAAGAAGAATCCGAGGACATCTACGACGAGTCCGAGGAAGAATCCGAAGATATCTACGATGAGTCCGAAGAAGAATCCGAAGACATCTACGACGAATCCGAGGAAGAATCCGAAGAAGAATCCGTTGAGGAATCCGTTGAAGAGTCCGAGACCGAGACCGAGACCGAAGGCGAAGACGTTATCAAGACGTCTGAGCGTGAGTTCGGCGTACTCGACCCCGACAAACTTAACATAGTTATCGAGGGCGGCCTT
>JAFSYU010000008.1 GCA_017443595.1 Clostridia bacterium | reverse complement strand
TATTTTTCAGAAAAATACCTTCCCCCTTGGGGAAGGTGGCACAACGGGACGTTGTGACGAAAGGGGCTTTTCAAACTGCAAAAATCATTTTATAGCCTCTTCCGTCACTTCGTGACACCTTCTCCAAAGGAGAAGGTAAAACAAGAACTGCTTTGTCTTTACTCTGAACGCGGCTGCCGCAAATGCGGCTGCCGCGCTGATTTTATTTTAAGGTATGCATTTTAAGAACAGATCCATCAGCTCCGGATCAAACTGCGTGCCTCTTCCCTCCTCTATTATCCTGCGCGCTTCATCCGGCGAATACGCTTCCTTATACACGCGCTCCGATACGAGCGCGTCGTAAACGTCCGCAAGCGACATAATACGCGCTTCAAGAGGTATAGCCTCGCCTTTCAGCCCTTCCGGGTAGCCTTTGCCGTCAAACCGTTCATGGTGGTATTTTGCAATATTGCAGGCGACGGCGTAATAATCCTCTTCTTCAACGTCTTTCATCGTTTTTTCTATTATATCCGCGCCGTATACCGAATGGTTTTTCATTATCTCATATTCAGCTTCGCTCAGTCTGCCGGGCTTGTTTAATATGGCGTCCGGTATTTTAATTTTTCCTATATCGTGCATGGGCGCGGCAAGGATGATATATTCGTAATACTCGTTTCTTTCACGGCAATATCTCTCATGCTTTTTCATCTGCTCTGTAAGCGCGCGAACGTATTCTTCTGTGCGCGCTATATGTTCGCCCGTACTCTTATCGCGTTCCTCAACAACGGTGGCAACGGAAATGATTATGCTTTTCTGTATAGATTCTATCCTTACGCCCTGATATATCTCGCGTATGTTCCTTATAGATATAAAGCCGTATAATACCATGCCTATGACGCAGAACGTCACAACGTTTATCACGTCAAGGGAAAACGCTTCCGGCGATTTGAACAGGCGCGAAACAACAAGATATATAGCGGATTCCGTTATCATAAAGGAATACATCCTTATAAGTCTGTCGTCTATACTGAGCGGCAGAAGCGCGATAAATACTACTATGCTCGTGGCAGGCACGGCGTAATTGCTTGTCTGCGTACTGAGTATGCCGGCGTACGTGCAAACGAGCATCAACTGCCCGTAGCACATAAACGTGGAGATAACCACGCTTTCACTCTTTGCTAAAATACGGCTCAATATGTAAATTACAGCGCTTCCGATAATGAGTATCAGATAAGGGACCCACGTTGACGACTTTGAAACAAAAGCGTAAATAAGGAACAATGCGCCCATAAACATTGATAACAAAGAAGTTATTTTAAGTATTTTTTTGTTTCTTTGCCATACAAGATGATTTATGCGCATAAATTCATCAAATGACAAGCCGCCGCTTATAAATAAATTCTTAATGTTTCTTTTTTTCATGTGTCAGTCTTTATGTATGCTTTTTTATTTTTCTCGTATTACGCGCAGCTGATATATATACAGAATATGCGTAATTAAACATAATATCTTAATATAACGGAACTGTCCGTATGCGTTTATTTAAGACCTCTCATCCATCTTATTGAAAGAGGTATCCACTCCGCCGCCGCGTCGTTTATCATCTCCGGGAAGCCTACGGACGTTTCCTCCTCCGCCAGCGCAAGACCGTGCGGTCCGTGCGGCCAGATATGAAGCTCAAACTGCATCCCAGCCGCCGCAAGCTTGTCCGCCATGCGTATGGAATTCACTATCGGAACCGCATTATCGTCCGAGGTCGACCAGATAAAGCAGGGCGCCGTCTGTGCGCCTACGTGCAGCTCTACGGAAAATCTTTCAAATTCTTCTTTTGTCGGCTCGGGCTTGCCTATGATGTTTACCATGCTCGGCCTGTGAGAGCCTTCCACGGCGGAGATAACGGGATATGCAAGCACAGTTCCGTTCGGTTTGTTTATACCCTCCGGGAAATCCGGCCCGAGCTTTTCTTTAAGCCACGGAGCGCACCAGAAAGTGCCGAGCGAGGCGCAGAGATGTCCGCCCGCGGAAAAGCCCACGGCAAACACTCTGTTTACGTTTATATTGAATTCCTTTGCGTGTTCGCGTATGTATTTCATAGCGTGCGACGCTTCTATAAGCGGCATAAAGCCGCCGGCTTTTTCGGCGCAGGAATAACGCAGACAAAACACATTCATACCCGCCGCCAGATATTTTTTTACTATCGGCTCCGCTTCTCTGTCGGAACACATGGCGTACGCGCCGCCCGGTAAAACGAGCATGGCGTCGCGCACGTAGTTTGGCATCTCGGGCGATTCTTCGCAAATGTAGCAGGTAAGTCTGCCGCCCTCACATATTTTTTCATCAAAAACTCTCATTTTTTACCCTCTTTATAATAGATCTTCTATGGAATTCAAAACTATATCCGGCTGTTTTTCCGGAGGAAGCGAAGACAATTCGCTTTTTTTAGTTTCACCTGACAGCACGAGCACCGCGGTCATACCGGAATTTTTGCCGAGCGCTATATCCGTATAGAGCCTGTCTCCGAAAATGCAGGCGTCCTTTGCGCCTATTCCGGTGTATGAGAATATCATTTCCGCCGTGTCCGCGTACGGTTTGCCGAAAAAGCGCGGTTTTACGCCGGTGGACGCGGTTACAGCCGCGGCTATAGCGCCGCTGTCCGGGATAAAGCCGTTCTCGGTCGGACAGTTGAAATCCGGGTGCGTGCAGAGATATTCCGCGCCGCCGCGTATAAGCGTACACGCCCTCTCAAGCTTTTCATACGTAAGCTCCGTATCAAAGCTGCTTACGACTATATCCGCGTTGTCTGAAAGCGTTATGCCGGCTTCTTCAAAGCTCTTATAAAGCAGCTTTGTACCAAGCAGATATACGCTTTTGCCCGCGCGTTTTTCTTTAAGAAAACGCACTGTAACGTCGCCGGACGTGAGTATCTCGTCTTCACGCGGCTCAAAACCCATGCGGGAAAGCCGCTTTATATAAAATTCCGGTGATTTTGACGCGTTGTTCGTAAAGAAAAGCACTCGCTTTCCTTCTTCTCTCAATCTTTTTATGTACGTGACGGCAAACGGAAAAACGTTTTCTCCTAAATATATCGTGCCGTCCATATCAAAAACGTAAAGCTTTTTATCTATTTTCATCCTGCATGTCAGCTAAAAGCGCCGCTCCTATGACTGTCGCGTACTGCGAGTTTTCGGGTATTATGTAATTTTCCGCGTATATCTCGTTCAACTCGCGGAATTTAGGCCCGCACTGAGGTATGGTGGTAAGATTGCCGGTCAGAACTATATCCGACACGCTGCAGGAGCGCGCCGCAAAGCGCGATACCATTGCCGCCGTCTCAAACACCATGTTGAGCAGGCCCGCGGCAAGATCGCCGCGCGTGGCAAGATCGTCCACTTTGCCGAAGTTTGCCGCGGTCAGATTTGCGGGAAGTCCGAAATCCTTATCCGTCATTTCCTTTATCTGCAGGTCCACTTTTCCGACGTCGCCCGCGGCGGCAAGCTCCACTATGGAGTCTATATTGCTGACTCCGCCTAAGATCTTTTTTGACAGCCCCATAACGGTACCGCCGCCTACGCCCGTACCGCCTAAATATTCAAAAGAATATTTGCCGTCCGTATAATCTCCGTACGTTATGGACGTACCGGTGCCCATACTTACTATCACGGCTTTTTTAAGGCGCGACAGATACAGACCGCCCAGTCCAACGCATTCAAACTCCTTTACGTGCTCGCACGCGAGCCCGTATATGGGATTTTTTATCATGGTGGAGCCGACGCCGGTTATCATGACCTTTTCTATATCGGAAATATTCAGTCCGTTCTCACTCGTAAATTTTCCGAAAGCGCCGTAAACGCTCGTCACCGGGTCTGTCGCACGGACGAACATCGGGCGTATGAGCTTTTTTTTCCGGTCAAAACCGACTATTTTCGTAGTGCTTCCGCCTACGTCTATACCGACAATTACTCTCAATCCGGTCTCCTTTCGATCATCAGTTGTTTGATAAATATCTGAACAACAGCGTTACGTCTTTGTTGTTGACTTTGCCGTCCTTGTTGAAATCAAGGAACATATCGTATTCCGCGTTTCCCTGTTCTGAAACGTATCTGAACAGATCTACCAGGTCTTTGTTGTCCGCTTCACCGTCGCGGTTGGTATCGCCTATCACAAACATTGCCATTACGTAATATTCATCGTCGTTCAACTCAAACGTTACGACGCCGTTTTTCTCATCCGCTTCGTAATTGAGCAGCGTCAGCTTGCCGTCTTTATCGCAGCTGTAGAATATGAGACTGTTCATATCCACCTCGGCGCCGCCGGCTGCAAGACTTACGTTGAACTGCGCTCGAACCGCTCCGTCCGGTTTTACCGCTTTTCCGTTTTTCTCTGCTTTTATGCTCGCAACGGAGAAATCAAGCGCGCCTTTCAGCTCTTTGCGCAGCGCGGTAAACAGAGCCTTGTTATTGTTCTCGTCAAGTCCGGCTACGGTTATGACCGTTCCCTTTTCATACTTGCCGTCGTCTATAATACCGAACAATGCGAGTAAGGATTCGTCTTCCGCCGTAACGAACGCGTGCGTATCGTAATACGATTCTATGACCTCGACCGTAAACGTTGTGGATACGCCCATAGCCTCTATCGTTACCGTATGAACGCCGCCGCCGAGCACGAATTCATTGAGCATTCCGGTGATACCCGTGACTTCTATAGGATATTCCTGTCCCATATATTCAATTTTTTCTATACCGGTTATGCGTTCTCCGCTCTTTAACGTTACCGTCGCTTCTATCTGACCGCCGTAGCCGTCTCCTCTTTCGTATTTTCCGGTCTTATCGTTTAAGATCGCCCAGGCGTAGCCGTACTTTTCCTCAAAGATCCTGATATTGCCCGCTTCTATTGAAACGGCGGGATTTTCTATTATTTCAACCTTAAACGCTATCTTTTCGCCGTCGTTTAGTGAAATGTAAGCGGTATGCTCGCCTATTCCCCACTTTGTCTGTTTCTGCGTATCGGTTATGTCTACGCGGTAGCGGTCGTGGAACTGATCCGTGTCGTTTTTGATACTGCTTCCGTCCGTGTAGTTGACCGTTATATCCGGGGAGTAGCCGTAAATGCCGTTATCATCACATTCCGTTCCGACGATTATGGATATATCCGAGACGTCAACGGAGCTTATATCAACTACAGTCACGGTAAACGTTGCCGTTGTTCCGCATAACTCGACCGTCACGGTGTTTTCTCCCGTCTGCCACGGCGCGCCGGCGCACTGCCAGCCGGTCAGATTGATATAGTAAGAATCTTCATCGGAGTCTATCCTGATATCCGCGGTTCCGTTAGAGGGGTCTGTCCACCATTCGGCGGGCTCTATCTTGAACGTGCTCCCTTCGACCGTCACGGAAATGTCAAGATCGTTTGGCCACAGTCTGAATTCTCTGTATTTTCCGTATTCATTATCCACTGTATATGAATCGTATTCATAGACCGTCACGGGTGATACCGTTATGTTCTGTACGTTTATGTTCTTATAAACTTCTACGCTGAAGCCGCCTCTTGAACATACCGTGCCTGTTTCGTCAATTATTTCTATTTCCGCGAAATTCTCGCCTTTTTTCCACTCTTCTCTTGCCTGATCGTCTCTGTACTTGTACGTATAATTTATGCCGTTATATTCAAAGCTGCCGTCTTTTACCGTGATAAAGCGCTCTATACCGGCTTCCCATTCAATGCATCTGTACAGAGTATCATACCCGGATTCAAGCGCGGAAAGCTCCGCGTAATCCGTCTTGCCCGTCTGCGGATCCGTATAGGCAAGTCTGATCTCTTCAAAAAGATCCGCTTCGTTGAACTGACCGGGCGTATACGTTTTCCCGGTGCTTACGCCTGTGTATACTCCGTTATTGTCCTCAAGGTATCTCCAAATGATACCCGCGAATATCTTCTGCATATCCGGATCGTTTTCAAGCTGCTCACGCGTCATTCCTACGGTCGTGTTGCCGTATTCGTCCGCAAATCTTTCAAGGCAGCAGCGTATTATGCTTTCCGCAAAACGCTGTCCCGCGCGGTCCAGATTCTCGTATACTCTGTTATATTCGCTCTCCGTATATTCATCGTTTTGTACGTAAGACTCGCTGTTGAGTATATGCTCCGGCACGTCGTTTGTAAGGCGCACTTTTACGTCTTTTGCAAGACCGGTCCAGTCGTATGCGTAATACTGTACTTCTCTGCCGTCAACGTATTCCGTCTTCAGTATTTTTTCCGCCGTATCCGGTATCCTGATGTGAGCGGCGGGCGACGCGCCGTCAAACGGATTTCTTAAGATAGTTAAGGTAAACGTATCCGAAAGATCTCCGAGACTGCACTCATATTCTTTTGTGCCCGTATCCATGGAGTTGAGCAGGTGGTCCGTATCCGGCTTTACTACCGCTCCGTCTATGACTATACCGTCAAACAGATTGCCCGTGAGCGTATCTCCGCCTGCCGTGGTTATTTCAAACGTGATATGCTTTTGTAAATATTCCGCGGCTTCTTCAGGTCTGTAAACGTTCGCCGCGTTTACGACGGCGTCCTTTACGTCAAAGCCTTTTACCGGATTTTCTTTTATTGTAACTTCTATTTCAAAATCGTATCCGCCGAAATTGCCTTCCGCGGTATGTTTTCCCGTTCCCCATACGTTATCGTGTCTTTGATCGTCTCTTGTCTGCAGAACAAGGTAAATATCGCCGTATTTTATTCTTTCGCCGTTTCCAACGGTAACTGTCGTTTTATCCTTGAAATTAACGGTAAAGCTGCATCTGTCAGCATAGTTATAGAAGTAATATTCATGCTCTTCATCATGTTCGTCGCGGTAATGACCGACGCCGAGTCCCGTTCCTTCCATGATAACTATTTCCGCTATATCAACGCTTTCCACGGGGCTTTCGATAATTTCCACTTCCAGGGTAAATTCGTACCCGAGCAGACTGCATTCAACGTAATGCGTGCCTACGCTCCACTGGTGCTGATAGTCCTGACCGTCATGCCACTCAATGAAATGCTCCTGCCCGTTGTAATTGACGCTTCCGTGAAAATCCTGGGTTATTTTCGTTCCGTCTTTAAACTCTATATGCACCTGCGCCATTCTGTACTCGTCGTTATATAATTTGTACTGTATGACGTTGTCGCCGTCTCTGTATTCTTCAATGCGCGTATAAGTGTTTTCAATGATCGTATATTTTTCTGCGGTTATGCTCTTGACGGGAGAACCTACGACGGTTATCGCAACGGTAAACTCTATTCCGGTAAGCGTACCGGTCGCCTGATGTTCGCCTTCGCCCCAGATATTGTCGTAATTCTGATCGTCTCTTAACGTAACTTCGTATCTGTTGCCCTCGTATTCAAACCAGTCTCCGCCGAATGTGAACGAACCCCCGTTTTTGAAGTTGACGGTATAGGAACACATATTCCTGTAATCAAAGCAGTCAAACTCAACGTTTTTGTGCTCCGACTCTACCCAAACTTCCATGTGGCAGTTGAAATCGCCTTCATACAGCGTAACGGGAGAAGCCGTGACGCTGCTTATCGGGTTTTCAATTATCTGTACTTCAACGTTGAAATCGTACCCGAGCACGCTGCAGGCAACGTCATGCTTGCCTATGCCCCACTGATGCTGATAGTCCTGACCGTCGTGTCTTTCTATGAAATAACCGACGCCGTCGTAATCGACCATGGTGTTCAGACTCTGATCAACGGTCCTGCCGTCTTTGAATTCAATATGGAGCATCACGTCTCTGTATACGTCCCGGTATACCGTAAACGGTATGTCTTCGTTTCCGTCGTTATAATACTGGGTAAACGTATACGTATTTTCTATTATAGTATATCTTTGCGCCGTTATGCTCTTTATGGGAGTAGGCAGGATAGTGACGTTTATCGTAAAATCAACGCCGAGAAGCGAGCCGGCTGCCTGATGTTCGCCGACGTCCCACGTGTTGTTCTCGTTCTGATCGTCGTTTACTGCAATTCTGTATTCAACACCGTCGTATATGAACGTTCCGCCGTTGAACTGCTGCGTTTGGCCGTTTTTGAAATATACGGTAAAAGCACACGATCTGAGATAATCGTAGTATTCGTATTCTATTAACTGTCCGTGTTCATCCTGATGTTCATTTCTGTTTATATTCGTTCCCACTATTATAGATACGGGGGAGGCGACTATTCTGTCTATCTCATCTAACGGATCCGGCTCGCTTTCAGACTCGTCATCTGATTCGAATTCCGATTCTTCTTCGGATTCGTCATCCGACTCAAATTCCGATTCGTCCTCGGATTCGTAATCCGACTCAAATTCGGACTCGTCTTCGGATTCGTAATCCGACTCAAATTCGGACTCGTCTTCGGATTCATCCTCTGATTCATCTTCGGATCCTTCTTCGGATTCTTCCTCGGATTCTTCCTCGGTAGTCTCATCCGGCTCTGTGTCGTCTGTCAAAGTTATATCGGGCAGTTCTATGCTGTTCCCCGACGGTATGTTTATATCGGGCAGCTCTATGCTGCCGCCGATCTGTACGGCTAAGACCGTACTCGAGACTATCCCGAGTATCATGGCAAAACTGACTAACAAACACAGCGCTTTTTTCATGGTATTCCTCCGTAAATTTTCAATGGATGATGAGTTTATAAATATTCAATTTTAATATTATCATATATATTTTTATTTGTCAAGCATATAATCGACAAATTTGCGAAATTTGTGTTTCATATGATACATATTTTTTAATTTTTGTGTTTTGATATTGACAAAACGGTAAAATAACTGTATAATGCAGCTGCAATAATGTGTTTCATATGAAACATTTTTTGAGGAATAATATGCAAAACACAAACGTAATGAATCTGCTGAAAAGCACTCCGCTTTTTGCCGGCGCGGACGAAAAAAGATTATCCGATCTGCTGTCCGCCTCCGTTCTGCGCGACTACGTCAAAGGAGAACGCGTGTCAGGCAAAGATCCCGCGTTATACGTCGTCACACGTGGCAGCGTATGCGTCTACCGCACGGAGAGCGGACAGAGGGTGATCATCAACACAATAAACGAAGGCGGCGTTTTCGGCGCGGCGCAGCTTTTCTGCAAAGATCCCGCGTTTTCCTACACAAAAGCCGCGTGCGCCTGCACGTGTCTGCAAATACCGGGGACCGAGATAACAAAACTGCTTGAAACGGATCCCGTATTTACGCTGAATTACGTTTCGTTCCTGTCAGACAGGATACGTTTTCTTAACACTAAGATCGCATCGTTCACGGCGGGCAGCGGTGAAAAAACGCTTGCAGCGTATCTTTTATCCGCATCCGAGGACAGAACTTCCGTCAAGATAGACCGGAATATGTCAAGCCTGTCGCAGTTTTTGAATATCAGCCGCCCCACGCTTTACCGCGCTTTCACTTCCTTGCAAAATCAGGGCATAATAGAAAAGACCGGCAAGGAAGTGCGTATAATATCAAAGGACAAATTAAAAGCAATATGAAAGAGGTATAAAAAATGAAAAAAGTATTTTCAATCATCTTAACGCTTGCAATGCTTATATCCGTTATGATGCTCGCATCATGTCAGACGGCAGGCGAAGAAACGACAACAGAGCCGGAAACGACCGCCGCGACCGAAACAAATGAAGAAACCGCCGCGGAAACTGCAGCCGACGAAGAAAAGCCGGAACAGATAAGAGTATACACGCTCATGGGTCCGACAGGCATGGGCATGGCAAAACTCATATCCGACGACAAAAACAAAACGTCAAAACAGGACTACACGTTTACCGTAGCCTCCGCTCCGGACCAGATCTCAGCCGAGGTCATAAAAGGCAGCTTTGAAATAGCGGCCGTTCCGGTAAACTTGGCGTCAGTTTTATACAACAAGACGGAAGGCAAAATAAAACTCGCCGGCGTCAACACTCTGGGCGTGCTTTACGTGCTTGAAAACGGAGATACTGTAAACTCCGTATCCGATCTTAAAGGCAAAAAGATATACGCTACCGGTCAGGGCTCCAACCCCGAATACACGCTGCGCTATATCTTGACCAAAAACAACATAGATCCCGATAAAGACGTGACCATAGAATATCTTGCCGAACACGCCGAGCTTGCAACTCAGATGGTATCAGGCTCTGTAACGCTCGGTATGCTTCCCGAGCCGAACGTAACGTCCGTTATGGTACAGAACGGCGACGTAAGGATCGCTCTTGATTTAAGCAAGGAATGGAAAGAGGTATCCGGTACGGAGCTCGTTCAGGGCTGCATAATAGTAAACGCGGAATTTGCGGAAAAATATCCGGAAGCACTAAAAACTTTCCTTGAAGAATACAAGGCGTCCGTTGATTTCGTAAACGGCAACGTTGACGAAGCATCCGCTCTTATAGAGGAAGCCGGCATAGTGCCGAAAGCGGCTATAGCGAAAAAAGCGATACCGAACTGCAACATCGTTCTTATAACCGGTGAAGATATAAAAGAACAGGTCTTTGCAATGCTCAACGTTTTATATGAGGCGGAAGCGAAATCCGTTGGCGGCAAGCTCCCGGACGACGGCTTCTACTACACGGGCAAATGAAAAAACGGGCTGATCTGCCCGCTCCGCTCCGTTCCTTACTTGCGTTTGTGTTCTGGGTGGGGATCTGGTGGATAATATCGGCGATCGTCGGCAAAGAAGTGCTCATACCCTCGCCGCCCGTCGTCGTTCTTCATTTGTTCGGACTGTTAAAAACGTCTGATTTTTACCTGTCCGTCGGAATGTCCGTTCTGCGCATAACCGCGGGATTTGCGGCGGCGGTGCTTACCGGCATCATCACAGGCGTCATAAGCGCGGTATCAAAAACCGCGGACGCGCTGCTTTCCCCGCTTTTCAGCGTTATAAAAGCAACGCCGGTCGCGTCGTTCATCATACTCGCGCTCGTGTGGATAAACAAGGAGCTCATACCCGTATTCATCTCCGCGCTCATGGTCCTGCCCGTTATACACGGCAACGTCAAGGAAGGCATAAAATCTACCGACGTACAGCTGCTTGAGATGGCAAAGATATTCGGTTTTACAAAAAAGCAGAAGCTTTACCGTATATATCTTCCGTCCGTTACGCCGTATCTTACCGCCGGTATAAAAACGTGTCTCGGGCTGGCATGGAAAGCCGGCGTGGCGTCAGAGGTGCTGTGCTTTGCCGCGTATTCCATAGGAAACAAGCTCTATCAGTCAAAGGTGTATCTTGAAACCGCGGATATGTTCGCATGGACCGTTACCGTTATAGCCATAAGCATAATTATTGAAAAACTGCTTATGTCGCTTGTCGGCATAAAACAGAAGAAAAAACGATATGATCAAAATAAAAAACCTGAAAAAGTCGTTTGATAAAAACGTCATATTCAACGGATTCGATCTGTGTCTGCCGGATACGGGCACGTATTATATTAACGGTCCTTCCGGCAGCGGCAAAACCACGCTTATGCGTATCATATCCGGGCTTGATACGGAGTATGAAGGCACCGTGGAACACAGCGGAAAGATATCATACGTATTCCAGGAAAACCGCCTTATACCGTCGCTTACCGCGTATGAAAACGTATTTGAAGTTTGTCATAAAAAAGAAAAGACCCTGTATCTTCTTAAAGAAGTCGGGCTTGAAAACGACATTGACAAATATCCTGCGGAGCTTTCCGGCGGTATGAACAGAAGAGTGGCGATAGCTCGCGCGCTTGCGTATGATCACGATATACTTCTTCTGGACGAGCCGTTCACAGCGCTGGACGACGATATAAAAAACAGCGTCATCAAACTTATAAAAGAAACGGAAAAAGACCGCCTTGTCCTGCTCGTCAGCCATGACGAAAGCGAAGCGGAAGCGCTTGGGTGTATAAGCGTACCGTTTTAAACAAAAAATATCGCCTTTGCAATTTATCTTATGCAAAGGCGTTTTTTTTATATTTTTGTATACTTTTCAACGAATTCTTCAACAGGAAGCGGTTTTGAATAGTAGAAGCCCTGCAAAAAATCACAGCCTATGGATACCATAAGATCCGCCATTTCTTTTGACTCTATGCCCTCGGCGGTAACTGAATAACCCATCTGTTTGAGGAGGCTTATGATATTCATTATAAGCGGATCCCTGTTTTTGTAGTATGATCTTACTACCTCCATATCAAGCTTAACGTTTTTGAACGGATAATACTTCAGCCTCATGAAATTGGAATAACCGCTGCCGTAATCGTCAAGCGCGAACTGGAAACCGCAGTCCTTCAGTTTGTTCACCTGCTTCAGTATCTGTGCGGAATCTCCCATGGACTGCTCCGTGATCTCCAAATGTATACGTTCCGGCAGAGCCTTGTTCTGACGGAGAATATCATAGAACCTGTCGCTCAGATCCTCCCTCATGCACTGTATCGGAGACAGATTGACGTTTACGAACCGCATTTTTACTTTGCTGAATCCGTTTGAATTAACAAAGCCGCAGACCTGTTTGAACACCTGCTCGCCAACGGAATTTATATGTCCGCTCTGCTCCGCTATCGGTATGAATTTTACCGGGGAGATTATTTTTCCGTTCTCGTCTCTTATCCTCGCAAGAGCCTCCGCGCCGACGAGCTCTTCCGTCGCTCCGTCCACAACGGGCTGTAAAAACAGCTCCACGCTGTTGTGCTTGACGGCGTATTCAAGCGCGCCCTTGATCATGGCCTGCTCTTCAATTTCCTTCGTATCGTCAAGGTCGAATATATCCTTGCCGTACAATGCCATGTGCCCGGCTCTTTCAAACGCGACGGTAAGGTTGTTTATAAGCATATCCGCTGAATCTATGTTTGATTCCGCGCCGACTTTGATAAACGCCACGCTCAGATAAAGCTCCGTGTCGTTTGCCTGCCAGGGCTGTTTGAATCTCTCGTACAGATCGTCGCGTATGCGGTAAAGGTTGAGCGCTTCCGGGTCAAATATAACAAAATAGCCGTTTCTCAAATAGAAGATAAGATGTTTCTTGTATTTATGGCGCAGATAATCTATAATAAGGGATATTCCCTTGTCCATCTGCTCGCTTCCGTAGGCGACGCGCTGTTCCGTATAGTCACGCAAAACGAACGCAAGCGCGCGGTACGTCTTTTTTTCAAGACTTTCTTCAAGCAGAGCTTTGAACGCCCTTTTGTTGAAAGCCGCGCCGCGCTCCGATATATATCTTCCGGGCGTCTCAAACGACAGATAACATACGAGCACCGCTAAAAATCCTACAAGCGTGACGACAAGATTCTGTTTTATAAACAGACGGACCACGGCGCATACCAGAAGAACGGTATTGTAAGTGACCGCGCCCATAAGATCCCATTCCGATACTTTCTTTCTGTAAATGAATATGATAACGGCTGAAAGCAGAACGTAAAATATGGCGCAGCCGGCGACAATGAACCACAGCGGCCCTTCTCTGTAGCCGTGTCTTTCCGACACTTCAAAAACCGTTTTCCACCAGAAACTGCTGACAACGAGACCGGAACAGGCTATCCACACGAGCCTGAACATCCATTTGACTATCTGCTTGAGTTCCCGCTGTTTTACAAGCACCGCGGAAAACGCGAAAAACTGATACGATTTGAACAGATAAGAAAGGCAAAACAGCATATTCACCACGTAAAGCAGGCCCGTGTTTGAATTGCGCGTATATCTGTTGTTTAACCATATCGCCGCAAATTCCGCAAGCATGACCAAAACCTCCGTCACAAGTAAACGGAGGAATATCCTGTTCAGTTTAATCGGAAGGCGCGGCGACGTAAAATAATAGCCAAACAGCACCAAAAGAGATACGACGCCGGGAATTATGATACTGAAACTGTTCATATCCGTGTTTTTGCACCTTGAAAAAACATATTTGCGCTATTCTATCGTATTATATCACAGTTTTTTCATTTTATCAATAGATTTTGTAAAACTTATTGATATTTTTAATAAAAAACCGTATATATGACAATACGTTTTCTTTTGATCTATAAGTAATAATATTGAGTATAAGCGGTCTTTCCGTCAAAATCCACCGCTTCCGCACGGACAAATCTGTCTTTTTCCGGCTTTATCTTAAACCGCGCTTCGTATACCGTGCCGCCCGTAGTCGTTGTGTCCGGATTGAAATAATTAGCGGAGAAAAACTGCACGTATCTGCAGCCTTTTTCACATCTTACCGCAAAATATCCGTCCTCGATGCCGCAGGTCACAAACGGTCCGTTTGTTGCCAGGACGTCGCCCTTTTTTATTGCCGTCAGTATCGCTTCTTCGGACAGTTCTCCCGCTTTGACGTAAACGAAACCGCGTCCTGTCTCGTCGCCGTAAAAATGCGTGTCGTCCGCGGCGGTGAGCGTCGCGCGGAAGCCCATGACCGTCGCAACGTCGATAAGATTGCCGGAATAAGGACGCGGAGAATACGGATAACCGGATACGGAATTGTATATCTCCGTGCAGTCAACTCCCCGAAGCTGAACCATTTTATCCGGCCGCTGAAGCGACCAGGCGGGATGCGCGAGCGTTGCCACGCCGCCGCAGCGCTTTATTTCATCTATGTATTTCTGCGGAAGATCGCTCTTAACAAGCTTCGGCTCTTCTTTCAATCCGTAGCCTACTATGTGGTAACAGCCGTCCTTTGACCAGTCGTATTCCGCGCCGGATAAAACGAGCATCCCCTCGTAATTCTCCGCCTGACTGACGTGCCAGTGATCCGTTATAGCAAGAAAATCGTATCCTGAATCTTTATAAAGCCGCTTGACCTCTTCCGGCGTTTTCGCGCCGTCGCTGTCCGTTGTGTGCGTGTGAAGATTGCCTTTATACCACTTATTGCCGTAAATATCGGTTATCATCAAAGAACGTCCTTTCCGTAAATGGCGAGCAGCCATACCGCGACGTGTGAAGCAAATCCGTGGTTGCAGGAAGCGTAGTCTCCGTCGTTTTCCCAAAGCGTACCGGTCTTCTGCGCCATGTAGTCAAGATATCCGCGCACGTTGTCAAGCAGCTCGTCATACAGTCCTTCTCTGAAAAGCAATTCCAGCCTCAGATAATTTCCTATAAACGCGTTTGCGAAATAGATTTTAGGATATTTGTTGTTCTTTTTGCGGTCGGGACCGAAATCGGATACGAGCGTATCCCACAGCTGCGGATAAAGCTCTTTAGTCGCAACGCCCGTAAAGAACGCGTAATACTGGCAGGATTCCGTGCATTCGCCCGTAAGCACCGCTTTGCCGTCAACGTAAACGGAATTGTCGCAGAACCATTGTCCCGTATATGACTTTTCTCTTATTTTATCTGCGAGTTTATCCGCTTCGCCGGACAGAGCTTTATCGCCGTAAATATCAGCTATCGCCTTTTTGAATTTGTAATACAGCATATTCGTCGGGTAGTTTATATCCTGCGTCAGCTCGTTTGATTTTGACCATTCAACGAACACCCAGCTCTGCAGCTTTTCAAGCAAACCGTCGCCGTTTTCAAATCCGCGGAAGAAATCAAGAAGTCCGTATACGCGCGCTTTCGCGTCGGCTATCAGCTCCGTATCGCCCGTTCTTGTCAGATATTCTTCAAGCTCAACAACGTACCACATTGCCCAGTTAGGTATGTACGTATGATCGTTGTGGTCGGACGGATAGCACATCGGAAGCATTCCGTCCGGTATGAAATCAAACTTTTCCGGCATTATGAAGTTTTCTAAGAAATTCTTTTCAACCGTGCTTCTGCCCGTCAGCGCGTATTCGGTACGTGAGGTGAAAAAGCTGTCGCAGAGCCAGCCCGCGCGCTCACGCGAGGGACAGTCCATATAAATATCAACGGTGTTCTGTCTGAACGTGGAAACGGCGGCTTTATACACGCGGTCAAGCGCTTCGTCGCTGAAATCCGGCGCTTTTCTTATATTTTTTGCCGGGTATTCAAACCGTCTTAATCCGGCTGCCGTTATAACGGCGTGATCCGCGTCCGAGCAGAATTTCGCGTAACGCAGCGAATACGGCTCAAAGCTGATAAGCTTATATTTGCCCGGTTTAAGATCGTATATTATCGCACTGCACGTGCCGAGACGCGTAAAGCTGACGTCGCCGCCGCGCAGTATCTCGTCAAAGCTGACGCAGAGCCTGCCGCCGCTCGTTTCTATTTCAAATTCAATAAAGCCGGTAAGCTCAGCCGACAGATCAAATATTGCATAAGTATTTTTATCAAGCTCCGTCTTGCCGGTGGGCTTGTCGCACGGACAAAGCGCGCAGTTGAATTTTTCCGTCTCGCGGCTTATAAACACGTCAAGCTCGTCCTGAGTAAAGCCTTTGAGCTTGTCCGATATATTTCTTATCGCCCTGTCGCTGAAATACTGCTCCGGCTCTTTCTTCTCAAATCCGCCGGCGGCGACGACGCGCGAAAACGCCGTAAAATCATAATCCGGGTACTGTACGCCGCGCTCAATGAATCTTTTATTTTCAGTTAAAGATACAGTTACGGGCTGTCTTTGTGCGGGCAGCGAATACGCCTCGGCAAACGGGCGCTGGAAAGAATAGCGCTGCACTTTACGCACTCTGTCCGTGTATCTTTCGTACGTAAAGCCTTCTCCGCCGGTGAACGCGGTTATTTTTCCGTCATCGTAAAGCTCCGCGCAGACAAACGACGGCATATCTATAAGATAAAAGCTGTTTACGTTATATCCGGCTATTATTATCTTTATTTCGTTTTCGTCTTTATCGCAGAGCGGACCGAGTTCAAGCTCGTCAACACGGTAAAAACCGTGACCGGCGCGCGCCGGACCGTCCGCGGCAAGCCTGCCGTTGACGAACACCTGATAAACCGAATGACCGGTAATATCAAGCCGCGCGTCCTTTCCGCACTTTGCCGTCATAAACAGAGATACGTTCATCTCTTTTTCTTCTCCGGCGATCCACACCGGCCGGGCTTTTTTGAAAGTAAAATTTTTCATATGTGCATCCTTTTTTGTAGGGGAGGGGTTTCTCCCCCGAATTAAGAATTCGGTAGGGGGCGGCGCCTCGACGCCCCGTTCGTAGGGGCGATCATTGATCGCCCGCTCTCCAAAAGCCCCGTAACTCGGGGGGTGGTGGGGTTTGGGGGCGGTCAGGGGTGAGTAACAAAGTTAAGGAAACTTCCGCATAACGATAAACCAAATATAATTCAAACTGACTTTTACAATTGGCTATTTCATAAAATTTTTCATATAGATCATGCCGCCGAGTCGATCAAAAAAAGGCAATTTATCCTCAAAAACAAAACATTCCGTTGTTTACCCGTCCATTTTCAAAAATGTACGTGTAAAGGCAACTTCTCATAAGGAAGATTACAAAATCAGCCGATTGAGAGACACAGAGTCGGTAATTTCAGAAATGTATTTACCGGCTTTTGTTTTTCTGTTTTGAGCCGTTGTGTTCATCCTTCTTGATATTATGTTTGTTTGGGCATCTTACATTATACAAGAAGTTTGATCCTTTGGTTTTACACCATTATTTAATCTTTACCGCAAAAAGTGTAAATAACGGACTGAGAAAGCCGCTTGCACGGAGTTTTAGAGCCACCTCGACGGCGAAATAGCGCAGTAAAACGTTGTGCTGCGCCAATTGAAAGTTTAACACCACCTCTCGCAAAATACTCTTCCCGGAAACCTCTATAAGGCGATAAACCTCGGGGTTTGGGGCAGAGCCCCATTAATTGTAGCGGATTTAATGATATTTGGAGAATGTATAACTTTCATTGTAGCTTAAACTCTATCAATGTTTTGATTTTTTAGAAGTGGCTCTCACTCCGTTTACGTGGCGCTAAAACTCCGTGCAGCTGGCGCTTTCGCACCGTTATTCTCAAAAAGGAAAATGTATTAAAAGCATATTGAAAGTTGTCTTTAAATTTAAAAAGTATATTGACAAACAGGTAAGTGTATGATATTGTAAATATAGGTAAAAATTACTGATATTATGAATCAAGAAAAATTTAATCTATCAGGAAAGGATCTCATTATGAAAACAAAAATTAAATGCATCTTTGCATCTCCTTTCTCATAGATTTAATCTATGTACGAGTATGTTCATTCCTACGACGCTCCGTCACGCTACGGCGGATAGAACGGCTCTTCACTTTTCAAGGAACGGTTTCGGCATAAGCGGAAACAAAAACAAGTATTACAATCGACCATCTCCTCTCCGACAGTTATTTCGAACGAATGTTCGTGTTTCATATTATAGCGAACAAATGTTCTTTTGTCAATAGTTTTTGCAAAACTTTTTTTCGCAAAACCGTAACACGCACGATTTTGTGCGTGTTAAAAAGGGTGGTGTCGGTTTTAGCCGACACCACCTGACTGTAAAATCTCTATTTCATTGTCTTATGCGGTGTAATTGCTGACGCCAATACTACTTCTACTCTTCCTTAATTATATTTTCATCGGCAGAATAATTTGTACTGTAAACATATCGCCATCTTCCGAATAATTAATCATACCGCCAAGTTTTTTTATCGTTTCTTCTACGATAACGTGACCAAATCCGTGCGATGAATTGTCGGATTTAGTGGACCTCAACTCTCCGTTTCCATTGAGTACTGATTTTTCAATAGTATTTTTACATATCACGATCATGTTATCTTCGTGTCTGTTGAACAGTAGCTCAATACGTTTTTCATTCTGTTTATTTATGTTCTTTACCGCTTCGACCGCATTGTCAAGAATATTACCGAAAATAGAAACGATATCTTTATCCGAAATGCCGGACAGATCTCCGACAACTCCGGAAACGATGACTTGTGTATTTTCAAGAGTACATAACTTGGAATTAATAAGATAATCAAGAACATTATTATCTGATTTCATTAGTTTTCCCGAATTATCCGTCTGTGGAATCAACGAGTCGACGTATCTTATCGCCTCATCAGTCCTGCCCTCGTCAAGTTCGCTTTTTATCGCTATAAGGTGGTTTTTTATATCATGCTGAACCTTACGTATATTGTTCCATATGCTTATTGATTCCGCATGTTTTTTCTGTTGATACTCAATCCGTATTGTTTATCATTGTTGTTATACACAAACCGATGTTCCCGATGCGCGGATCACCAGTCTTGTAATATTCGTATTCAACATCTATAACCATGCCGTAAATATTCTCTTTGACAATAATGCTTTTAACATTATCAGTCGGAGGTTTTGCTGTAACAGCATCCGCAATCTGTTCGAACCAATATGCAGACTCCGCGATAAACTTGTAATCACGAAACCACTTTTCAGAAGCCGTTTTTATGGCTTCGCTTCTTTTACTGTTCAACCATTCTAAAGTCTGACTGATATACGGGTTGTTGATATAGTCTTTGTTAATGATAACGCTCCCTCCCCCCCTGTTAATAATTGGGCAACAAATTATTCAATATCGCTCTCTCTCAGGAGCTTGTAATGAATTATACCATCATTCTGAAAAATATGTTGATTTTGGGATAATTAAATGATATTTTGGGATATTCGTAGTTTTATAGATTTGATATTATAAATGAGCATTGATATTGATTTTGCTTTTCATTTTTTTGCCTATTCTTATAGCTTATTTAGATAATTCATGTTTTTTAACGGATAAGTTTTTCCAAATTCATAGAGGCAGTGGTCTTCAACACATCATCGGTTATAAATCAGATCTGCAATGCTTCGCCTGCCAAATTTTTTGAACGAAAGCGAAAGCGAGATCTCGTATATCATCAGAAGCACGGCGAATATCACCGCGATCTGCAGAAAATCAAAGATTATCACGTGTCCGAGCACGAGTGACAGAATGATGGCGGCGGGGATATATACGATAAGCGAAAGCCCTACCGAAACGAAAAGTCTGACCATATATTCGAGATTCAGCATTTTGTTTATCCGCTTCTTCGGAATTTTGAAGATCTGCAAATACCCTATCTCTACTCTACGGTAAAACAGGTCTATATCAACGCGCGAACGTATGAAAATGCATGCGACGATGAAGCAAATCACGAGAATAAGATACAGAAACGCAGTTATCATATTGACTGACATTTTTTTATCCTCAAGCTCGTCTTCTATCGTGTTGACGGTCGGACGCATTGAAAACTCGTTTCTCAGCATATCCGTAAACTCTTTGTCGCTCATGAGCCCTTTATACGATATCCTGACGTACTTCACGTCCTCTCTCAGCGTGCCTATTTGGCTTATCGTATCGTAGTCGATGAACACCAATGCGCCGTACGAGCGACGATAAAATAGATCGCTGTCGAATACTTTTGAAACCGTCGTAAAAAGCCCAGTTTTCTGATCCTCTTTTAAGTTCTGCAGACATGCGGAAACGGTATAGTCGCGCCCGTCTATATTAACCGTTTTGCCGATTATATCGCCCACTCTGAAATTGTCCCCGCATCTCTGACGCGCAAATTCGTACGAAACGATGACATCGTTTTCGTTGTCCGGAAACGTGCCGTATTTTATCATACCGGGAGACAACAGAACGCTGTCGGATTTATCTGCGTAATACATAACGCCAAATCCGTCGCCTTCAATCGCGTATGGATAATAAACCTTAAGCGGTTTGTCCGTCCGCTTCAGCAGCGCGTCGACCTTTTCCGCCCGGAAATTGAATACGTCCGGCGGATAATATTTTGAAAGATATCCTTTGAGAATTCCCGGAGTGCTGTGCGAAAGCGTTGATATACAGAGTATCAGAAGCGCAAGCAGAACTGCGGGCAGCGATATAAGTTTTTTGCCCGACCGTCTCACTCTTTCAAGCACAAGTCTCAGAAGCGGACTTTTCTTAACGCTGACGTCTTCTTCCGGAGACGTTTCAACCGCGATGTGTTCGTGCTCCTCAACGTCGGACACAGACCCGTAATCGAGGTGGATTATCTGATCAGCCAAATCGTCAAAGCAATTTCCGTGTGTTGCGACGATGACGGTTTTGCCGACGTACCGCAGAGCTGACAGGATATGTGCGACTGATTTTGAATTGTCGGAGTCGAGAGAAGACGTTGGCTCATCAGCGAGCAAGATACTGCAGCCGCAGATAAGCGCGCGGGCTATCGCTACTCTCTGCCTTTCACCCCCGGAAAGCTGCGCGGGCATTTTGTCTTTAAGCCCGAGCACACCGAGACGGTCGAGCATCGATTCCGTCGTTTTCCTGTCTCCGTTAATCAGAAGCAGATTGTCGATGACGGAAAGATCGGATATGAGCATACTGCGCTGAAAAACGTATCCGACCTCTTTGCGAAGTATCTCGGTGCCGGTTTTGCCGTCTATATCTACGGCGCCGGAAAACTCTGTGTCAATGCCGCCTATGATATTTAAAAGCGTCGTTTTTCCGCAGCCGCTCACGCCTTTTATGACGTACATTTTCCCGGATTCAAACGTATAGCTGACGTTTTTTATGACGTCGGTTTTGTATTTTTTTGAGACTGAATTAAGATTAAGCTTCATTTCGCACCGCCTTTTCACAGCAGATCGCGCGTGGATACGAGATTTTCATACCACGTTGCCGCTTTTACTCTCCTTATGAATACGTTTACCGAAACGACGGAGAAGACGCACATCATGGCGATAAAACCGATCACCACGGGCAGATTATACGTAAACACCCGGAAACCGATAAAGACGATCTTTTCGTTTAACAGATTGAACAGAGCGGACAGAACGAAAGCGATGCCGGCGGATATAACGGATATTATGAGAAGCCGCAGCGTCGACAGCTTAATAAAGCAGTTTTTGACGTCCTTTATGCTGTATCCGCAGTAGTTGAATACGGATATAAACCGGCTGCTGTACGACAGTTCTGTCGAGGTGAGGTCGCCGTAATAGAAGACCGCGAGAAGCATTATCAAAATCGACAGCGGTATCGTTATATAATTGAGCGAAGTAAATACTCCTTCCTCGCTGAACGACAGGGTGCGGGGAGTGATGACCCCGAGTGATCCGTCGCAGTTTTCCCTGAATTTCATCATGTTCTCAAAGTTGTCGAAATACAGATCAAAGCTCCGTTTGCCGAATTCGGTTTTGAACTCGTCATAGTCAAGATAACCGTTCGTAAGCTTGCTGTTTATATAATAATTGTTCTGATAATTCCGCTCGTCGTACAAGCTACCAACGCCGTACGTAATTCCGAGGGATTTCATATACTGCACCTGAAAGTCGTTCAGCTTTTTGAACACTCCGACGATTTTAAGTTCTGTCGATCCTTTTCCGTACAGATCCACCGTCATGGTCTGACCGACAGCGTCGGCAAAATTATCCGGGCAACGTTTTTTTGCGTTCTCGTAAGAAATTATAACGTCGTATTCGTTCTTGAAGAACGTACCCGCATACAGTTGATCAGACAGGCGGAACGACTTCGGATCAAACGGGATCGTATGACCCGAGATAGCGTACGACGGTGCTACAAGTTCCCCTTCGCCCAGCGGTGCCTCCGCTGGAATCGATTCCTCGTATTTGAGCACGACGTCAATAACACCTGATCTGCCTTTTAGCGCCGTTATCTCGCCGGTTTTTTCGACAGGTGATACGATAGTCAGCGAGTTGATCTTATAGACGTACTGAATATTTGAATAATACTTGTTCTTCGGCGAGTCGGTAAGCAGGCACAGACACATTGATATTGAGAGGAAAATAAGCAAAAGAATATCCGACTTTTTGCCGCGCGCTGAGGAGGTGAACCATTTGCCGACGTATTTCGTCAGTTTTTTGCGGTCGGTCGCTTTATTCGGAGAAGCGTCGGCGACCGTTTCCCTGCTCTTGTCCGACAAAGAGCCCTGCGTTTTCGATTTTTCAAAGTGTATTATCTGATCCGCGTAGCGGTCGGCTTCGCCGTCATGCGTGGCGCAGATGATAAGCATATCGCGGCTCAGTTTTTTCAACTGTTCAAACACCGCGATCTTATTGTCGCGGTCAAGGGAAGCCGTCGGCTCGTCGAGAAACAGCGTTTTTTTCTTCGTCAGCAAAGATCTTGCAAGCGCAAGGCGTTGACGCTCGCCGCCGGACAGCGTTACCGGCATGCTGTCTTTGATTTTTAGCAGCCCGAATTCTTCAAGCGCAGAATCAATTCTGCTTTCGTCGTCCGATAAAATCGAAAGGTTTTCAAAAACAGTCAGATAATCGACGAAATACGTGTCCTGCGTTATATAGTCGTAGCCGTCTTCGTACGCGGAGGCGTCGGCTCTGCCTTCAAATTCTGTATCGCCTATTATGATCGTGCCGGAATCGAACGGTATCATACCGGATAGAATGTTTAAAAAAGTGGTCTTTCCGCTTCCGCTTTCGCCTGACAGCAGATAAAATCCGACGTCCGAAAACGTGACCGACGTCGAGTCGATAACTTTTATATTTGAGTAAACTTTGGATACGTTTTTACAAATAATCATAATAATAGAGAATACGGGTTTTGACAAATCAGTTCATCCGAATCAATCTGATCAAAACCCGCGTTATCCTTTTACATAAAATATCCGCTAATATTGTTCTGGTCGATATCAGACAGAAATTTTTCGATTCTTTTGATCTCCGGACGCTTTGACAGCTCTTTATCGGCGTTATCCGGCTTTGCTTTGAAGTTATTGTTTTTTACGATACTTTCTTCAAGCCCGGATATATACTCGTATAAAAGCTTCTGATCCGGTGTTGCCGTTCCGTTTTTGATCAGATCGTACAGCTGAGTATAACCCATCGGGGAATTATCGTCCTTATAGAGAATATCGATCATTATCACGTCTATATTTCCCATACCGAGACAATGACCGATCTGCACGCTGTATCCGTCTTTAAAACCGGGTTCACTCAAAAGGGCAAAAGAAGGATAATCAATATATTTTCCATTTTTACGTGCATCGGATTTCAAAGCCTCGTCAAGCATTCTGAAAAAAACTTCGCGGTCTATTGCCTTCAACTGCAATTGATTTCTATCTTTTGCTAAAATCTCGTCAGTGCCGGGATAGTGAGTGATGTTTTCGCCGTATCCGAAAAACGCGGCAATATTCTTTATATCCTCATCGCTTTCCGGGCTTATACCGTGTCCCAGTATCTGTATGCGTCCGGGATTTTCTTCATCCGCAGTGAAGTCTGCGGGATATCTGTATCTGAAATTGATCGCATTGAACACTATCGGCGGAACGGAATCGATGTCATTGCCGTCTGAGTCGTGAGTATACGTCATCGTATAAACCCAACCGTCGTCATAAACACGTCTGACAATATTTTGGCGGACAAAAGATTCCTTTTCGTGTGAACAGGAAGTCAGCGCAAAAAATGCGGTGAACAGACACAGTATAAAACTTAATATTCGTTTTTTCTTCAATTTGCCCATACTCTATAGCGGAACAAGCCTACCGGCACATTGTTAGATGTATCGCCCTGTACTATATCAATATTTACTTTTAAGTAGAGTTCTAACATATTATCGTCTTCAATGGTTGTTGGAGTAGAATAAGCTTCTTGTCTTCCATAAGTGTACATCGAATAAATACCATCACTACCAGTAGAAAAATAACCAATATAATATGTTACGATATCATCATAATTAAACCATTCGTCATCTTTTTCAGCAAGCATTATCGTGCCCCGTCTATTATTACTATGTATAAACGAAGCTGAAAGTCCGGCAGACGGTTGATAAAAATAAATTCCTGCATCACCTGAAGATGGATGAGTATAGGAGCAGAGAAGCTGAATCTCTTGAGTTCCTTTATACGATGTGTATGACCCTGTTGTGGATGCTAAAGAATCAAAGTATGTAGGATATATGTTTTCTGCATGTGCAGGCAAGCACACTAACGATATAAGAAGAGAAAGCATAATAAATACTGTAACAATTTTTTTAATAATTAAGTCCTTTCTTTTTTTGGAATAAACTGATTTTGAATCATAATATTATTTATAACATAAAGACTTCTTTGTATTCATCTCGTGATTATGAATGCAATTTGACTTTCAAAAAGCATAATTCTACTTCATTATCTTCACCTCATATTTTATCAATTGCTCAATCAAGCACTTGTATTATAGCATAATACAGCAAAAATAGTGAGATTTGGGATAAGAAGATGATTATTTGGGATATTTGGCACTCGATTTACAATTATCCCAAATGATCTACGGTTATACCTTATGAAACAAAACATTTTAAATCGCTCCGAAGACGTAGAGGTAGTAATCCTCAAGCGTCGGGGCGGCGGATTTTGACGGCTCTGACGGCGTCTCGTCCGACAGGACTCTTACGATTATCCGATCTATTGCGTTTTCGTCACGGGCTATATTCGTCACGCGGTATTTATTCTGAAGCGCCGGCAGATCTTCTTCGGTTGAATAAAGCTCCCAGACCTTGCCGTCTATTTTTCGGAGCAGTTCGTGCGGCGCGGCGTTGTCGACAATAACGCCCTTTTTGAACATTACTACGTTTTTGGCGATATACTCTACGTCCGACACGACGTGCGTTGCGATGAGCACAATCTTATCGAGCGAGATCCTTGAGATATAATTTCTGACGGATGTTGAATACAATCGTCGGGGTACATATTCGAACAAAGCCGGTTCTTGAGAATGCGTTTCGTTTGCCGCGCAACACAATAACAATGCATTTTTCATAAAAAACACAAAACGTGAAAAGTGCTGAAAAAATATCAAAAAGGCCTTGACAAACATTTGTTCGTATGATATAATGTATCGCGCTCCGAACAGATGTTCTTTTTTTTATCCGCCCATCATGTGGATACGCGCAAAACGGCAACCTGCTCGTTTTCTTTCGAAAAAGGCGGAGCGTCACATATTCCGCTTTAAAGCCTCGCAGAGCGCAATGCACTTTTGGCTCTGCCGAAAGTGCTTTTGCGTTACTCTTGACAAGAGTAACAGAACAATCACTCATTTTATTCGTGATTAAACGTCTTACGACATTTGCCGCTTCGCAGCGTTGTTCGGATTTACAGTTTGCGTTTTTATCTTACACTCGTTTCCGTCATAATCATGTAGCCGAACAGAATTTGAAAAACTAAACGAAAGGAGGTGTTCGGTATGGCAAAAACAGTAAGCGCCATGATAGGCAAGGGTTCTCTCGCCCATAACAACAGAGATTTCATTGCGGACAATGTCGATCCCGAAAGAACGAAATTCAACGTAACGTTCTGCAACGAAGACATAAAGGATACGTATCACGATATGTTTGACGACGCGCTGGAAAGATACAACGCAAAGCAGACAAGGGACGACAGAAAGATCGACGACTATTACGAAAAGATCAGAACGGGAAAGCAGGAAAAGCCTTTTCATGAGGTCATATTTCAAATCGGTAATAAAGACGATACTCCGGCGAACAGCGCGGATGGAGAACAGGCGAAACAAATGCTTGAAGAGTTTTATCACGGGTTTGTTGAAAGAAACAAATCGCTCCGCGTTTTCTCCGCACATATCCACATGGACGAGGCGACGCCTCAT
>JAFSYU010000060.1 GCA_017443595.1 Clostridia bacterium | reverse complement strand
TAGGACTCAAACGGATGAAATTTCGAGATATTTTCGGCGCGGAGGAAGCAGGAATACGCCGGTATTCCAATGACGACAAACCGAAAAGAGCCGAAATAGCGCCGTTTGAGCGGGTTCGGATAACTCTTGTTACCCTAAACGAGCCGGAAGCGTTTATGGCAAACAAACCGAGCTACGGCTCGTTTGCCGGATGCAGAAATTACTTTGTATTGGCTGCCGAAAAAGGGCGCGATACCGATATAGGATATTACGGCGAGGAGCTTGTGCTGTTAAGCCAGACGCTCGGCTTGAATACGTGCTGGGTGGCGCTCACGTTTGAGAAAAACAAAGTGCCGGTAAAGCTCAAAGGCGGCGAAAAGATCTACGACGTAATAGCGTTAGGCTACGGCCAAAGTCAGGGCGTGCCGCATAAAAGCAAGCCTGTTGAAAAGCTGTACCGCATAAAAGGCGAGGCGCCGGAATGGTTTATGAAAGGCATGGAGGCGGCGGCTTTGGCGCCTACGGCGATAAATCAGCAGAAATTCATTATAAGCTATGATAACAATAAAGTATCCGCAAAGGCTCTGCTCGGCCCGTGTTCAAAGACCGACATCGGTATCGTAAAATACCATTTTGAGCTTGGCGCGGGAAAAGAAAATTTTATATGGGAGGATAAATAAATGGAAAGAGTATGTAAGTTTTTAAAAGAAGCCGGAGTTTATTATCTTGCGACGGACGATAACGGACAGCCGAGAGTAAGGCCGTTCGGAACGGTGCACGTATTTGAGGGAAAATTATACATCCAGACGGGAAAGAAAAAGGACGTGTCAAAACAGCTTCATAAAAACCCGAAGGCTGAGATCTGCGCGTTCAAGGACGGAACGTGGATACGCCTTACCTGCGAGCTTATAGAGGACGACAGAGCGGAAGCGAGAAAGTCCATGCTTGACGCGTACCCCGACCTGCGCCATATGTATGACGAAAACGACGGCAACACAGAGGTATTCTACTGCAAAAACGCAACGGCGGTCATAAGTTCATTCGTCAAAGCGCCGGAAATTATCAGTTTTTGAGCGACAGATACAGATCACGCAAAAATCAAAAATTCAGAAGGTAGGGGTCGGCTACGTGAACCCCCATTGCTCACGAGTTCGCAACGGGGAACCCCTATCGACGACCCGTTATAACGTTGTTTTTTCAAAACAGAAAGGAGAAAAACCGCTATGGCAAAATACAAAGTCACGGGCATGAGCTGCGCCGCGTGCAGCGCGAGAGTTGAAAAAGCGGTCTCTTCTCTTCCCGACGTGGACGAATGCAGCGTCAATCTGCTGACGGGCGATATGACAGTTACAGGCGGCGCATCATCCGACGAGGTGATAACCGCCGTCAAAAAAGCCGGATACGGCGCGTATCAGGCGGACGCCGGCGCAAAACCGGCGCAGGATAAAGAACAGGACAGCGAAACAAAAACGCTTTTAAGGCGTTTCATCATTTCGCTGTGCATACTTGCTCCTCTGATGTACGTATCAATGGGGCATATGATGTTCGGCTGGCCGCTGCCGCCGTTTATGGCGGACAACCACGTCGCCATGGGGCTTGTGCAGATGATACTCGCCGCCGCCGTGATGGTGATAAACAAAAAGTTTTTCGTCTCCGGCGTATCCGGTCTGTTTCACGGAGCGCCTAATATGGACACTCTCGTGTCGCTCGGCTCCGGCGCCTCGTTCATTTACAGCACGGTGATGCTTTTCATAATGACCGACGCGGTAATGAAAGGCGACCCGGAAAGAGTAATGAGCTGCATGAACGAGCTTTATTTTGAAGGCGCGGCGATGATACTCGCACTAATAACCTTAGGCAAAATGCTTGAAGCTTATTCAAAAGGCAAGACGACGAACGCGTTAAAAGGCTTATCAAAGCTTATGCCTGACACGGCGCATATTATAAAAGACGGAAAAGAAGAAACTGTAAGCGTAAAAGAGCTTAAAGTAGGCGATATTTTTGCCGTTTATCCGGGTGAGAAGATACCGACGGACGCGGTCATAACGGAAGGAGCCTGTTCAGTTGACGAATCCTCGCTTACCGGCGAAAGCGTTCCCGTTGACAAGCGCGAAGACGACCGCGTGAGCGGAGCGACAATGAACAAGACCGGTTTTGTAAAATGCCGCGCGGAAGCCGTGGGAGAAGATACGGCTTTGTCACGCATTATGAAAGCCGTATCGGACGCCGCCGCTTCAAAAGCGCCTATTGCCAAAGCCGCGGACAAAGTATCCGGCGTTTTCGTACCGGTGATAATGGTCATAGCGCTTATAACGACGGTCATCTGGCTCATTATCGGCCGCGGCGCGGGATTTGCGCTTGCGCGCGGTATTTCGGTGCTCGTCATCAGTTGTCCGTGCGCGCTCGGACTTGCAACGCCCGTCGCCGTTATGGTGGGAAGCGGAGTGGGCGCGAGGAACAATATTCTTTTCAAGACAGCCGCCGCGCTTGAGCAGACGGGAAAAGTAAAAACCGTCGTGTTTGACAAGACGGGCACGCTCACAAAAGGCCGTCCGCACGTTACCGATATAATACCGTATTCGACTGATAAAGACGCGCTTCTTCGCCTCTCCGCCTCGCTTGAATCAAAAAGCGAGCATCCGTTTGCGTACGCGATAACAGAGGCGGCAGATAAAAAAAACATACAGTCTTTTGACTGTACGGATTTTGAAAACATCCCGGGCAAAGGTCTGCACGGTATAATAAACGGCAGGCAGGCTCACGGCGGAAACGTTTTATATATAAGCGGATTCTGTGAAATACCGGAAAATGCAAAAGATAAAGCAATACAGCTGTCTGACGAAGGAAAAACACCGCTTTATTTTGAGTATGACGGATCGTTTATCGGTATGATAGCCGCCGCGGACGAGATAAAGGAAGACAGCGCTTACGCCGTGTCCGAGCTTAAAAAGCTCGGTATTGATACCGTAATGCTTACCGGCGACAACGCTCGCACGGCAAACGCCGTTGGTAAAATGCTCGGCATAAACAGAGTTGAAGCCGGCGTGCTTCCGGAGCAGAAAGAAGCGGTGATCAAAGAGCTTTGCCAAAAAAACAAGACCGCAATGGTCGGCGACGGCATAAACGACGCGCCGGCACTCACCGCGGCGGATATAGGAATAGCGATAGGAACGGGAACGGATATAGCGGTGGATTCCGCGGAGGTCGTGCTGATGAAAAGCTCCGCGGCGGACGCCGCGACGGCTATACGCCTAAGCAAAAAAACGCTTAAAAATATTTATGAAAATCTGTTCTGGGCGTTTATTTATAACGCTGTATGTATTCCGATAGCCGCCGGAGCTTTCGCCGGTCTCGGGATCACGCTAAACCCGATGATAGCGTCCGCGGCTATGAGCTTATCAAGCTTCTGCGTCGTGTGCAACGCTCTGCGGTTGAATTTATTCAAGGCAAATAAATATACTGAAAATATACCTGAAAAAGAAATACCTGATAAGGAGACAAAAGAAATGAAAAAAACAATGTTTATAGAAGGAATGATGTGTCCGCACTGCGAGGCTCGCGTCAAAAAAACGCTTGAGATGATCGACGGCGTGGACACAGCCGACGTAAGCCACGAAAAAGGAACGGCAGCGGTGACGTTATCAAAAGAAATATCCGACGAAAAGCTCAAAGTTGCCGTTGAGGAACAGGGTTATACGGTAAAAGGAATAGAATAAAATTCGGGCGATCACCGATCGCCCCAACTTGTAGACAAAGTGATATTTCTTCAAAAAACTCCTTCCGTCTCGCGCGTTGCGCGATCCACCTCCCTCGAGGAGGGAGGCAAATAAAGGCTCCTCCTTCGGGGGAGCTGTCAGCCGGAATCATTTCCGGCTGACTGAGGGAGTTTGTCTTAACTCTGAGGGTGATCGGTGATCGCCCTTATTTTATATGAGTTTTTCTATTATGCTCTGAAGCGTTTTTTCGTCCCGCTTCTTCTCTTCCGTGTCGAAAAGCTCCCATTCAACGGTAAAATCAAGACAGTGACCCGGCAGTATGTGCTGCAAAGGCGACAGCGCCTCGGATTCCGTGAAATCAGGACAGGAATATATCTCGCAGCTGCAGCCGCCGTCCGGATATTTTCCGGCTTTGTGGTCCGTTTTATATCTCTGTATAAACAGAACTCCGTCCTCCGTCAGCGTCGCCACGGCGCCTTTTTCGTTGTTGAAACCGACTTTGAGAGCGCGATCGGCTTCGGGTGACTGTTTTACGCATATAAGCTCATCCGTAACTGTGAGTCTTTTGTCGTTTATCTTTGTATAAGGCCACAAAACGAGCGTGCGGTTGGGCAACAGGCCCGTGTCCGTATCATTTTGAAGAGCAAACGTGTACGTGTTTTTCGCCATAGCGGCAAGCGCCCAGGCGGCGCCTTCTTTTTTCTTGCTTGAAAAGTTTATCATACGGTTGCTGACGGTTATCTTTCCGTCGCCGCAAAGCGTTACGCTGAAAAGCGTCTGCAGTTGGTTTTCAGTCTGAAGCGGGGGTATGAACGTGACCGTATCGCCTTTTATAACGTACTCCACTTCTTCGTTATCGGGATAATACGTCTGCGGCGAGTATTCCGGCGACATCCACAAACGGTAACCGCCGTAAAGATACCAGAAACGGTCTTTGCCGTAAAAGCTCTCCATCTCCGGCTTTTTGTTGCAGGTCTTTCTTTCAATATCGCAGAAAAAGACGTTTTGCCTGCCGCAAAGTCCGCAGTAGATTATACGGGGTCCTAAGTCAAGCGTAACTTTTACCTCGCACTTGCCGTCTGTAATATGCATTACCCTGCCGTAATTTTCAAATTCCGTTATGTTTGTTTTTATCATTTCCGGCACCGTCCTTTATTTTGTAACCTTTAGTGCTTCGCCTATGCTTTTCAAGGCTTTTGTAATATTCTGCGTAGGTCTGGCGGCGGCTTTAGCGTCTATTGCGTATACCGCCTTGATCCTTACCGCGTAAACGTCCTCAAGCCCGGATCTTTTTGTCACCGTTTCTATCTGGAAATTATCCGTGTCGTTACAGAGGACGATAATAGCCTCAGGATCTTTCTGTTTTAACTCCGCGGCGTTTGTGGTAAACGTTCCGCTTTTATCGGCAAAAACGTTTTCCGCGCCGGCGTAAGCGCAAAGCTCGCTTACGATACTGTCGCCGCCGCAGCCGTAATATGCCGAAGTACCTTCTATATAAACGCGCTTTTTAACGCCTATAAGCTCCGCCAAAACGCTCATTTTTTCATATTCCGCGCGCATTTCGGCTATCATCTGCTCGCCGTTTGAATCTTTATACAACAGAGACGAAACAAAACGGATATTTGCTTCCGCGGTTGATATATCGCCTTTTTCCAAAACTCTTACAAGCGTAAATCCCGCGGTCCTGAGCATCGCGGCTGTAAGAGTGGAAAGCGTGTTATCGTAGAATATTATCTGCGGAGAAAGCTCTTTCAGCTTGTCTGTATCGCTTTCATAATCCGGCAGGACCTCCGCCGATATCGGCGCGCCTTCAACGCTTAACGAGCTTTCGTTTAACGCGGTTATGTATCTGCCGGCGCCCAGACCGCAGATTATCTCCGTTGATATTTCCGATAAAGACGCGACCTTTTCCGGCGCTGACGAAAGCGTTATAACGTTGCCGTCAAAATCTTTAAAATATATGCTGCCGTCTTCAATATCCACCGGCACGAAAACGGACTGATCCGGATCTTTTGTTTCTTCCGGATAAAACCTCTCCACAAAACCGGTGCAGCCGTAAAGACAAACGGCGGCAAGCAGTAAAACTACTGCTGTAATTCTTTTAGTTGACCTCATTTTATTGTTCCGTTCGACATATTTTGCTTTACTGTCTTTTATTATATCATACTTTTTATTTTCAGTCAAGTAGTTGTAACTTATTTCGTATATTCTGTTTATTATATAATCGGAGGTGCGTATATGAGGTTACAGAGGATCTCGGCATATGAGATCAAAGCGTATTTAACGCAGGATGATCTGGTACGGCTCGGTATAAAAGACGCGGCGCGGCTCGACTGCGGAGCCGCGGACCTTATCCTTAACATAGCGAGATCAGAGCTTGATTTTGCATACGAGAAAAACAACTGCGAAATATATACAGAAACCTGCGGGGACGGCTATACTCTTACCGTAAAAGCGTCCGGCGAGGAAAAGCGCCGCAGTCAGACGCATAAATGCGTTTTATGCTTTGACAGTTATGAGACGCTTAAATGCGCGTGTCTGTTTTTGCGGAATTTTGATATTCAGTACAGCGAGCTGCGCTCCGAGGGAGACGAGCGTGCAAAAACGTATTATCTTCTGATGGAATACGGCGAGAACGGACCGCAGCTTGATAACAAGCCTTACTTTTTATCATCCGTTTCAGAGCTGTGCTGCAGTGTGCATACGGACAAAACCGCGTTTTTTTATTATATTTCGGAACATTCCGCGCCGCTTATACAAAAAAATGCCGTATATGATATTGCAAAATCCGAAAAAAAGTGGTAGAATAATAAAAAAACAAGGATGAGATAACGTAATGGAATTATCCGAACTTAAACAAATATGCGAAAACTGCCGCAAATGTTCACTGTGTGAAACAAGGACTAACGTTGTTTTCGGCGTCGGCGATCCTCACGCGGATATAATGTTCGTAGGCGAGGCTCCCGGTGAAAACGAAGATCTGACGGGAATACCGTTCGTAGGCCGCGCCGGTCAGCTTTTTGACAAATATCTCATAGCGGTGGGTCTCAAGCGCGAGGACGTTTACATAGCCAACACCATAAAATGCCGCCCGCCGAAAAACCGCGACCCCAACCCGGAGGAACAGGCGGCGTGTCTTGATTACCTGCGTGAACAGACAAGGATAATAAATCCCAAAATGATAGTATGTCTCGGCAGGATATCGGCTTACCGCATAATCTCGCCGGATTTCAAAATAACGCGCGACCACGGCGTGTTTTATGAGAGAAAAGGCAAGATCTTGACGGCTGTATATCATCCGTCCGCGCTTCTGCGCGACCCGCGCAAGAAAGACGATATGCTTGCAGATATGATGAAAATAAAGGAAAAAGCCGATATGCTTACAGGCAAAAAGTAATATGATAAACACCACGGATCTGTTATACACTGTCATAACGCTGTTCATTATCGTTATCGTAAGCTGCATAGCCACAAAGGCAAAGCTGATAAACGATATGTTTACAAAAGGCTTTTCCACGTTTATAATATGCGTGGCTCAGCCGTTTATGATAATGAGCTCGTTATCCGGGATCGAGTTTTCTTATGAAAACTTAAAAAACGGCTTTACCGTTACGGGCTTAGGCTTTATATCGCTCGGCATTTGCGCCGCCGTCGGATTTCTTGTAACAAAGCCTTTCAAAAATCTTGACGACAGGAAGATAGGCACTTTCGGGCTCGTGTTTGCAAACACGGGCTTTATGGGAATACCCGTGCTTAAAGCGTTATTCGGCAGTATAGGCGGTTTTTACGGCGCTTTCTTTATAATAACGTTTCACGCGGTGCTTTGGACGTACGGAATGATCCTGCTTGCAAAAGGCCGCAGCGACATTAAGGTAAGACCGCTTAATCTGCTTTTTAATTTCGGCACAATCCCGGTCATAATAGGTATTATTTTATACGTTCTGCCGTTCGATCTTCCGGCTCCGGTGACGCAGGCTATGGAAATGTTAAGCTCCATGTGCGCGCCCGGCTCTATGATAATAGTAGGTTCAATAGTAGCGGCGATTCCGTTAAAAGAGCTGTTTCTTGACGGCAAGGCTTATGTTATATGCGCCGTCCGTCTGCTCGTACTGCCGGCGCTGATATGCGGTATAGCGGCGCTCTGCCGCCTGCCTGATGAAACGGTATATCTGTTCACCACGCTCACCGCTCTGCCCTGCGCCACAAACTGCACGATGTACGCGCAGAAATACGATATTTCCCCGCACTTCGCTGCAAAAACGGCGTCATTGACAACGCTTTTGTCCGTTGCCACCGTTCCGCTTATGATACAGTTTGCGAAATTGGTGCTGTCTTTAAGATAATAGCGAAATCGCGGCAGTGCCGCGGTGAAATCCGAGCAAAGCTCGGATGAAATCGTTCGCTTTGCTCACGGTGAAATTAAATCCGTCTACTGACCCGGCGAAGCCGGATTTCATCCACGAACGTGGATTTCATCTGCGAAGCAGATTTATCCCGTCCTTATAGACGGATTTAGTTGCCAATACAAAAAGACGCTTTAACGCGTCTTTTTGTATTGACCTACCCAGGGAGGGTCGAACTCCCAACCGTCAGAATCGGAATCTGATACTCTATCCAATTGAGCTATGGGTAGACGAGTCTTGCGCTGCCTGTGGCAGATGAAGCAAGACGAGGAAAGCGCAGCGGTCGAAATAATCAAGAATAGGTACGTTTGTAGGGGCGATCATTGATCGCCCGTCCTCAAAAGCCCCGATATATCGGGGGGATGGTGGGGTTTGGGGCGGTAAGGGGGGCGGGGAGCCCCAAATGTGCGCTTTGCGCACACAATTCGTCGCGCAGCGACACCTTAACTCTTAATTATACGTTAAACCTTATGACGACCACATCGCCGTCGCGAAAGACGTAATCCTTGCCTTCGCTTCTTATAAGGCCTTTTTCCTTTGCAACGGTGAGGCTGCCGCCTATGGCTATAAGATCGTCGTAAGCTATGACCTCGGCGCGAATAAAGCCGCGCTCCATATCCGAATGGATCTTTCCCGCCGCCTGCGGCGCTTTCGTACCGTTCTTTATCGTCCACGCGCGGACTTCCTTCGGTCCGGCGGTGAGGAAACTGATGAGACCTAAAATGCGGTAACTTGCTTTTATAAGCTTATCAAGTCCGCTTTCCTCTATGCCCATTTCCTCCAAGAACATCTGCTTTTCCTCGCCCTCAAGCTCGGAAAGCTCCGCTTCCATCTCCGCGCATATCGGTATGACCTCAGCGCCTTCTTTATCGGCGTACGCTTTAAGCGACTGATATTCCGCGTTGCCTTTCATATCCGTACCTATATCGGATTCCGGTACGTTGGCAACGTAAATAATAGGTTTTGCCGACAGAAGCGGCACGGTAGACAAAAGCTCCGCCTCGTCCTCCGTACATTCTATCGCTCTGGCGGACACGCCGTCGTTCAATTCCTTCGTAACGCGCTCAAAAAACTGCGCTTCCGCCTCGTATTTCTTATCCGCTTTTACCATTTTGCGCGCCTTGTCGGCTCTGCGCTCGGCAAGCTCTATATCGGATAAAATAAGTTCCGTGTTTATGGTCTCCACGTCGCGCATGGCGTTTATATCGCCGTCAACGTGTATGACGTTCTCGTCCTTGAAACAGCGGACGACATGTATGACCGCGTCCACTTCTCTTATATGCGACAAAAACTTGTTGCCTAAACCCTCGCCTTTTGAAGCGCCGCGTACGAGACCGGCTATATCCACGAATTCCACGGTCGCCGGCGTATATTTTTCCGGATGATATATTTCAGCAAGCCTGTCAAGCCGCTCGTCCGGAACGGTGACAACGCCGACGTTCGGCTCTATTGTGCAGAACGGATAATTCGCCATTTCCGCTCCGGCGTTCGTTATAGCGTTGAAAAGCGTGCTTTTGCCTACGTTAGGCAAGCCGATTATACCGAGTTTCATTTATATTCTCCGATTGTTTATTTTTTCTCCACCGCTGCATAGCTGAACGTACCGTTCCATTTAAGAAATACATCATATTCTTCTCCGCTGCTTACTCCGACAGTGCAGTAAACGACAAAATCTTTGTCGTTTGTAAGTATTATTCTATAACCGTCAGCGGCGTTAACAGTATTTACGTTTCCGTATTGCCGTGAAAACGATTCATCTTCTTTTATAAATTCACAGGCTTTGGCGTATAATGCTTTTCTCTGAACAAGGTCATTGCGGTTTTGCAGAAACTTATAACCTGAAAATAATAATGAATAAACGGATATAACGGCAAGAACTATAATTATAGGAACAGCAACTTTCTTTTTCATTTTATTGTCTCCCTATTTTAAGTCTTGCTTATTATAAATCATTTTTGATCTTTTGTCAATAACGAAAATGAAAAACTATACTAAATACAAAAATTCTGATTTTACTCTGCCTCATGACGGTTATTCATATTTACTTTTGCGTAATATATTTGTTACATTGAGTTAACCCATTTTTGCCGAAAAACGATATAATGAATTTAGTGAAAATAATCACAAACTTAACAAGTTTAAATACGGAGGTAAAAAACCATGATGGGAACAAAAATTCTTGTAGTTGACGACGACGTCAACATTTGCGAAACTTTAAGAGTCTATTTTGAGCATGAGGGCTATGAGGTAAAGACCGCTAACGACGGCGCGCAGGGCGTTGAATTCTTCAAAATGTACGAGCCGGACATCGTTCTGCTTGACATAATGCTGCCGAAGAAGGACGGCTGGGCCGTATGCCGCGAGATCCGCGAAGTTTCCTCCAAGCCGATCATAATGATCACCGCAAAAGGCGAGGTTTTCGACAAGGTTTTAGGTCTTGAGATGGGCGCCGACGATTTCGTCGTAAAGCCGTTTGACTTAAAAGAGCTTGCGGTAAGAATAAAGGCCGTTCTCCGCCGCTGCAATTCTCACGAAAATCCTTCTAACGAAGAAGTCATCAAATTTGAAAACATAGAAATAAGCCTGCAGAAATACGAGCTCAAGCTCAAAGGCAAGAGCGTTGACATTCCGCCTAAGGAGCTGGAACTTCTCTACTTCTTAGCATCCAACTACAACAGAGTGTTCACGCGCGATCAGCTTCTTGACAAGGTCTGGGGCTTTGACTACCTCGGCGACAGCCGCACGGTAGACGTACACGTAAAGCGTCTGCGCGAAAAACTGGAAGGCGTATCCGACAAATGGATACTCAAAACAGTCTGGGGCGTAGGCTACAAGTTCGAGATACTTCAGTAAAAATTCAAAGGCTGCCGCATATATCGGGACCGCACGTTTTTCTCCTTATTTAACGGTCAATATGCGGCAGCCTGTATCATTTATTCGGAGGCCGCTGTGTTTAAAAGCGTATTTACGAGGTTTTTTGTCATTTTTATGATAATTATACTCGTCAGCTTCACAATACTGGGGATCGTTTATTCGTCATCTTCATCAACGTATTCCCAGAACATCAAAAAGGAAACGATGCGTTCCGCCAAGGACGCTGTTTGCTCATACGTTTCATCCGGTTATCTTTCATCCGGCACTACTGATTTCGGCAGATATATTTACTTCTCCGCGTCAGACGTTTCACCGACCGTAAGATATATAATCTCCGCCTTAAACAACGATATTTTCGTGCTTTTTACAAACGCGGACGGAGTTATACAGATGACGGTCGCGGCGCCTTCCGGCATTTCCGAGGGCGACACGGTCAAAGAGCAGTCCGTATATACCGTTAAAAGCAGCGGAAGCTACGAGGGATTTACGGATCTTGACGGTATACTTCCGTCAAAAATGCTCGTATGCGCGGGGATCATAAAAGACGGCGGCGACAATCCCGCCGGTATAGTATATATCTGCTCCGAAAGATCTTCAATAGAAGGATTTGCGGAAAGCACGCTGAAAACGACCATGGCGGCTATCCTCTGGGTGACCGCGGCTGCGCTCATAACCGTGTTTTTCGTAACGGATAAGGTCGTTTCTCCGCTCAAACAGATGAGCGAGGCGGCAAGGTCCTTCTCTCAGGGCAAGTTCGACGTACGCGTGACCGTCAAAGGCAGCGACGAGATAGCGGAGCTTGCCACGGCGTTCAACAACATGGCTTCTTCTCTTGAAAAGAACGAAGATCTGCGCAAAACTTTCCTTGCTAACGTCAGCCACGACCTGCGCACGCCCATGACTACGATAGCGGGATTTGTTGACAACATTTTGTCCGGAGCTATACCGTATGAAAAGCAGAATTACTATCTTGAAATAGTTTCAAGCGAGGTAAAGCGTCTTGCGCGTCTCGTCAATTCCCTGCTCGACATATCGCGCATACAGGCTGGCGACAAGAAATTCGTCATGGCGCCGTTTGATATTTGCGAGATGTCAAGACAGATAATTATTTCTCTTGAACAGCGGCTTGAAAACAAAAATCTTGACGTAAGATTTGAGCCGGATCACGACAAAATGCTCGTCAACGCGGACAGAGACGCGATTTATCAGGTTTTGTATAATCTCTGCGACAACGCCGTAAAATTCTCAAAAGAGGGCGGCGTATACAAGATATCGCACATAGAGCGTAACGGCAAGATATACACAGCCGTATACAACGAAGGTCAGGGAATTGCAAAGGATGAGCTTTCACTCGTTTTCGACCGTTTCTACAAGAGCGATAAAAGCAGAGGTCTTGACAGGACCGGCGCGGGACTCGGGCTTTATATAGTAAAAACGATCATTGACTCGCACGGCGAGGAGATATGGGTCAACAGCGTATACGGCGAGTACTGTGAATTCGTATTCACTCTGACACCGGCTGAACAACCCAAAAAGCTCGCGGAACAGTCAAAAAAGCTGACAGATCAGCCTAAAAATACAACCGCTGATTGACGTTTTGTAAACAATTTGAGCAGTCAAAAAATCATTACCGCTAAAACAAAGTTTGTTTAAATTTCCGGTTTAGAATATAATCAAAAATAAATTATTCGGTATATCACAAATATGCAAAAAAACAACGATGAACTGATAAAAGCCGCGGAGGATATCCGCAAAGAAGAATCCTACGGCGGTTATCAGTACAAACACAATTACGACGAATATAAAAAAGAGCTTATAGAAAAGCAGGTAAAAAAGCAGGGCAGATGGTTGAACGTTTTGATCTTCGTCGGGTTTGCCGTTCTGCTCACGGCTTTGGCTATCCTTATAACGGACACGGTGCTGAAAACAAAAGGCTCTTCCTTCGCGGAGTTTATCAGCGGCAGATCAGCCGCCGCGGCAATACACCACAAAAGCGAGCTTTCCGAAAAAGCGATAGCGGATCTTTCGTCGCGCTATACGGTAACGGTCGAAGCCGACGGCAAGACAGGCGCCGGCATTTTCATAACCGAGGACGGTTATATTGCAACGTGTTACAGTCTTATTAAAGACGCGTCGTCTGTAAGCGTTACGGTAAAAGGCGGAAGCGGCGGCACCGCGGTTTTAAGCGGATTTGACGAATCGTGCGACACGGCGGTCCTGAAAATACAGCCGTCGTCCTCTGTAAGCGCCGCCGAGATAGGATATTCGCGCACGCTTGAAGCGGGACAGGACGTTTACTGCATAACGTCTCCGTTCTCTTCACTTGTGAAGATGAGCGTAAAGGTATCCGACGACGGGATGTATATAAGCACGGAACCCGGCTGCGACGTAAGCGGCTCTCCGCTCATCAACTCATACGGTCAGGTCGTAGGGATATGTTCGGGCAGCTCCGGTCAGGTCCTTCACATGGACTCCATGATGCCTTCCATCAAAAAAATGTTAAACGGCTCGTCTGCTTCGCTTACCGTAAGCGAGGCGCCTGTATATATAAACAGGCTTGAAGTATACGTTGAAAGCGTCACGGCAAAACAGGCGGAGATATATAAAATACCCGTCGGATGCTTCATAACCTCCGTCCACTCGTCAGATCTGTTCAAAAAAGGCGATATCATAGTTGAAGTAAACAACAAACCGACAACAGATCCGGACTCTCTCTCCTCCGCTCTGTGTGACGGCGCCGTGATACACCTTTACCGCAATAACTCTTATATGGAGTTGACGATCGACTGAATTAAAATCTGATACCGAAAAAGGCAGGCTTGTCGCTTGCCTCAGAGTGAAGACAAACTCCCTCAGTCAGCCGGCAATTATGCCGGCTGACTTGCCTCCTTCTATGAGGGAGGTGGCACGGCTTTGCCGTGACGGAAGGAGTTTTTTTAAAAAATTATCACTTTGTCTTAAAGTTGAGGCAAGCATTCCGCTTGCCTTTTTGTTATCCGCATAAAACGGCGCGGCTTATACCGGAATTTTATTTAAAATGTATTTATAAATTTGCATTTAATAAAGCGCGGGATTTGATTATAATATCGTTGGATATATGGCGGCAAGGAGGATTTTTTGCTTTGAAAACAGAAGAGATATTTAAGGATTTTGCTCAAAAAGATCTGCAGCTTTCACCGGGACAGAAATTTTATAAAATACCGGATGATAATTTTGATCTGTACGGCGTTTTTTACGATAATGAAGCCGGACGTTTTCTGCGAATGCCTCAGTGCGTGGCGGACAGCGTCAATCCGACCGTCGCACAGCTGAACGGTTATACGTCGGGCGGCAGGATACGCTTTTCAACGGACGCGGCAAAAATGTCTTTGACCGTCAGTTACGATACGCTGAACGTATACTGCCACATGGCAACGCTCGGAAGCGGCGGGTTCATACTGCTTGAAGAAACGGAGGAAGCGGACGGGCGCATATCGTATAAAATGGCGGCGCAGTTCATTCCCGGGCATTACGCAAACGCGGCGGAATCAAGCGGACCAAACGGTTATTCCGTTGAAAAGTACATCGCCGGCGGCGGCGAGAGGATGAAGAATTATATCCTCTATATGCCGCTTTATAACGACGTGCGCGAGCTTATACTCGGATTTCCGGAAGATGCGCGCTGCTCCAACGGTCTGAAATACAGAAAGGACGTTAAACCGATAGTGTATTACGGTTCATCCATAACCGAAGGCGGCTGCAGTTCGCGCGCCGACAACGCGTATCAATGCTATATTTCAAAATGGACGAACACGGACTTTATAAATCTCGGCTTCTCAGCCGGCGCGTTCGGTGAGGAGACGATAGCAGAATATCTTGCCTCGCTTGACATGAGCGTTTTCGTCTGTGATTACGATCACAACGCTCCGAACGCCGAGCATCTTCTGGCAACGCACGAGCGGCTGTTTAAAATTTTTCGAAAAAAGCACCCTTATACTCCCGTGATAATAATGTCAAAGCCGGATTTTGACGTTGATCCTACCGCTCCGGCGCGCCGCGCCGCCGTGAAGAACACATACGACAACGCGATAGCGGAAGGTGATAAAAACGTGTATTTCATAGACGGGGAGCGTCTTTTCGGCAATACGGACAGAGAGTGCTGCACCGTGGACAGCACGCACCCCAACGACATAGGTTTTCTGCGCATGGCGCAAACGCTATATGAGGAACTGAAAAAAACGGGTGCGCTGAAATAAGGCGTCAAATCAATAGATCATAAAGGTGCCTTCTTTCGTTATCGGGACTCTTCTTGATTTTTGCAAAGCTTTATGCAGATTTCAACGTGAGTGCCTTGACAACCGCTTGCGGTGCCCAAAATAATCTGCGCGGTACTGCCGTGACTGTGCTTGATTTCTTTCGACCGCTGCGCTTTCCTCACTTCGCTTTTTCCTCCCCCGGAGGCGCGAAGCTCGTCAACAGTCACCGCTAAAAACTGCCCGCTTGCGGTGCCCGAAGAAATCCGCGCGTCACTACCGTGACTGTGCTTGATTTCTTTCGACCGCTGCGCTTTCCTCGCTTCGCTTTTTCCTCCCCCGGAGGCGCGAAGCTCATCAACCCCCGGAGCGTTTTCTTAACGCTGCTTCGAGTCCCGTATATGAAGTTCAGCACAACGAAATAAGACACCGTAAAGGTGTCTTATTTCGTTATGGAGCATACGGGACTCTTCTTGATTTTTGCAAAGCAATTTGCAAAAATTTGTATGTGCGTGCTTTGCAAAAATCTTCGGTCACCGCTAAAAACGCTCCCCCGGAGCGTTTTCTTAACGCTGCTTCGAGTCCCGTATATGAAGTTCAGCATAACGAAAAGAGACGCCGTGAAGGTGTCTCTTTTCGTTATGGAGCATACGGGACTCGAACCCGTGACCCCGACACTGCCAGTGTCGTGCGCTCCCAACTGCGCTAATGCCCCGTGGGATATTATATTTAAGTGACCGGATTTCCGATCGCTTGACTATAATACCACATTTTTTTTCAAATGTCAAGATGATTTTTCTTGTTTTTTTCATTTTTTTCAGATATAATATGATCAATACCGCACAGGAGGAAAAAAATTTATGAAAAAAGTAATGCTGCTTTTTCTTATACCTTTGCTTTTCCTTTGCTCCTGCGGCAGAGACCCGGCAAGAAAAGCCGCGGATATGACGCCGGAGGAGATCATTGACGCGGTGTATGAAAAAACCGGCTCCGATGAATATTTACAAAAAACGGTTCCGGAGCTTATGACTTACGAAATTAACGCGGAAAACGAAGAATACTATCTCGGTATAAGCGGGATACCCTACGTATCCGGCGCAGCGTCCGAAGCCGTGGTGCAGCCGTTGACTTTCTCCTTTGCGGTAATACGGCTTAAAGAAGACTGCGATCACGACGCCGAGAGGATAAAGATCGAAAACAATATAAACAAAGCGAAATGGGTCTGTGCAAAAGCCGAGGAGGCTTACGTTGTGCGTTACAACGATCTGATAGCCGTCATAATGGGGCCTGCTTCCGCGTGCAACGCGATAGAATCAGCGTTTTTATCTATCGCGCGGCAATAACTTCAAAAACCACTTTCCCGTCGGTTTTATCAATGCCGACGGGATATTCTTTTCCGTCGCTTATGACCGTAAAATAGTATATCCCGAAAACCTTGTCCTCAAGTCTTGCCTCGCACGGCATGCCGGTAATATCGAAAATATATTCTTTTGCCTTGTTTTCCGCGGTTTCCGGATCTATATGCTCTGATCCATCCGTGACCGTTCTGCTTTTTATATACGGCTTTCCCTTGTTTGTAAGGATCATGCACGAGCCGGAAGATGCAAAGATGAAATTACCGTCGTAAATCCCGCAGTTTCTTAATCTTACCCCGTCTCCGACAAGCTCATAAGCGCGCTTCTCCGCGCTGCTCATGCTTATGCGGTCGAATTTTTCGCTTTTCTCTTCCCCTTTCGGTGTAGTTATACCGGAAGACAGCGCGGATATAAGCTCTGATACACTCATTTTACCGGACAGTAAAACGTCTTCCACGGCAAGCAGTCTCATGTAAAGTTCCGAAAGCTGCCGGCGCTGAACGGGCGTTATCTTTCCGCCGTTTTCATACGCGTTACCGCACGTTTTTCTGACTCTTGCAAAAAAGCCGCGCAACGCCTCGCTGCTTTTTCCGCCGTCAGACACGCATACGGCGTCCGCCGCGGCTTTGCAGTAATAAGCCACATCGGATAAGGACGCTTTATCCGCCTCATCAGATATACTGCGGCAGAGACTTTCCTTTAATCCGGAAAGTATACCGCACAATTCCGACGTTCTGCGGTCCTCTTCACTTCTGATGTAGCTGTCCAGCGTTTCGCGCGCCGCTTTTTCCTTTATTGAAAATCCCGCGCACACGGCGGCGCAGCACAGGATATACGATATTATTTTGATGATCCATTCGTACGTTTTCATAATATTATTCTGCGCATAAGCGTTATTTATATGCTGAAAATTCATTATTTGAACTTGACAAAAAACGTCATATGATTTATAATTATTTATAATTTCGGAAAGGAACGGTCAAACGATGATAAGACGCGAAAACTCATTTTTGCAAACGCTCAGACAGCTTGATTTCGTGCTTATTATCGCCGTTGTCGCGCTCACGGTCTACGGGATAGTCTGCGTAAGTACCGCTACCGCGTACCACGGTACGAACAGGAACGTCATCGTTCAGCTTTTCGGCGCCGTTCTCGGCTTTACCGTGATGATAGTTATGTCCATGCTTGATTACGACATACTGTTAAAAAAGCTTTGGATACCCATTTTTATAATCGGTCTCGGGCTTCTTACTCTTCCGCTTTTCAGCAGTATCCCCGCCATGCTTCACGGCAATTTCGGAAGCAACAAAAACTGGATCACCATTCCGCTTCTTAACGTTGACTTTCAGCCGTCCGAATTTGTAAAATTCACGTTTATCATGTCTTTCGGCTACCTTCTCGGCAAGCTCAAGGATGACACGAACAAACTGAAAAGCGTGCTTTTGATCCTGTTGTTCAGCGGCACCACGATATTGTTCGTTCTGATCGAAAAGGACTTAGGTGCCGCAGTTGTTTTTGTAGTCATTTTTGTGGTAATGTGGTTTATGGCAAAGATGAGCCTGTGGTATCTTGCCGGCGGTCTTGCCACGTTTGCGATAGCCGCCCCGTTTTTGTGGGGATTTCTTGAAGATTATCAGAAAAAACGTATCCTTGTCGGTTTTGATCCGTGGTCCGACCCGACGGACAAGGGCTATCAGGTAATACAAACGATTAAAGCCATGCAGAACGGCGGAGTGACCGGCATGGGCTACGGCAACGGTACGCTTACTCACGCGGCGGCAAAATCCGTTTTTCCCGCGCGGGAAACGGATATGATCCTCGGAGTCATGGGTGAGGAATTCGGTTTTATAGGGATCATAATTTATATCATTTTGATCTCCGTCGTTATCTTTCGGATACTGCGCATTGCAAGAGACGCGCGGTTCGAGTACGGTTCGTATATCTGCGCAGGAGTTGCCGCCGTACTTATTTTCCAGACTGTTGAAAACGTTGGAATGTGCCTTGGCACGCTGCCCGTAATAGGGCTTACGCTTCCGTTCATAAGCTACGGAGGTTCGTCCATCCTGAGCCTTTATATAGGCATAGGGCTGGTGATGAGCGTGCGCACGCACAGACAGAAATACTATTTTGAAAGGGATGTTGTCTAATGAGAGACGAAACCAAATGTTTAAGATCCGGCTACAAGCCGAAGAACGGTGAACCGGGCGTGATGCCCATAGTTCAGAGCACGACGTACGTGTTTGACACGGCGGAGGAAATAGGTGAGCTTTTCAATTTTCCGAACGCGCATATGTATTCGCGTTTTTCCAACCCGACCGTTGACTGTGTTGAAAAAAAGATCGCCGACCTTGAGGGCGGCGTGGGCGCGATGTGCACGTCGTCCGGTCAGATGGCAAGCCTTATGAGCGTGCTGAACCTCTGCAAATCGGGCGACAGCATAATTTCTGCGTCTGCTATTTACGGCGGTACCGTCAATCTGTTTGCCGTAACGCTTAAAAAATACGGGATAGAGTGCATCTTCGTCGATCAGGACGCGGACGAAGAGGAAATAGATAAGAAATTCAAGGAAAACACGCGCCTTGTTTTCGGCGAGACGCTTGCAAATCCCGCGCTGTCGGTTTTTGATATTGAGAAATTCGCAAAGATAGCGCACAAGCACGGAGTGCCGCTTATTATAGACAACACGTTTGCAACGCCTATCTTATGCAAGCCGTTTGATTTCGGCGCGGATATAGTCGTTCACTCCACCACTAAATATATGGACGGTCACGCTCTTCAGGGCGGCGGCGTTATAGTAGACGGCGGAAAATTTGACTGGAATAACGGCAAATTCCCGGAGCTTGTAGAGCCGGATGAATCGTATCACGGCTTTGTTTATACGGAGAAATTCGGACCGGCAGCGTATATAGGCAAAGCGCGTATGCAGCTCATGCGCGACTTAGGCGCTTATCCGTCCGCGAATTCAGGATTTTTGCTCAACATCGGTCTTGAAACGCTTGCGGTGAGAATGGAAAGATACTGTGAAAACGCGATGAAGGTCGCTAATTATCTCAAAGATCACCCGGCGATAGAGACTATCCGCTACCCCGGACTTGAAGACGATAAATATCACGAGCTTGCGAAAAAATATCTGCCGAAAGGCTGCTCCGGCGTTATATCGATAGATATAAAAGGCGGACGCGGACCTGCGGAAAAATTCATGAACGCGCTTAAAATGGCGAGCCGCGAGGTACACGTCGCGGACATCCGCACCTGCGTACTGCATCCCGCTTCCATGACGCACAGACAGCTCACCGACGAGCAGCTCGTCGCCGCCGGCATCAATGCCGGAATGGTGCGCCTCTCCGTCGGGCTTGAACATTACGAGGATATAATAGAAGATCTCGAACAGGCGCTTGCGGTTGCCGTAAAATAATAATTTTATCTGAAAGCGGGAGGGTAGCCCCCCGTGACATCGAGTGTACCGTTTTCTACCGTGCCCCCGTTCTCAAAAGCCCCGAAAACATTCGGGGGGATGGCGGGGTTTGGGGTGGATAGGGGGGCGACCGGGGTTCCCCGAAAACGAGGTACGAGTTTTTGGGGGTTCACGGGCGACCGGGGTTCCACGAAAACGAGGTACGAGTTTTTGGGGGTTCACGGGCGGGGGAACCCCAAATGTCGCGTAAGCGACACAGATCGTCGGCTTTGCCGACACCTTAATTTGTAATTTGCAATTTTACGGGTCGTCGAAGGCGCCGACACCTACCGATCCTTCGCAGCATATATGAGCGTTACCGCGCCGACGGCGGCGAGAAACACGCCGCAGCACTTGCGCAGCGCATCGTCCGATACGTGCGAGGAAAACAACGCGCCGAGTACGCAGCCGACAGTCCCGCAGAACGTCAGAAACGATATAAGTCTGATATCGGGTTTATACCGCACGAAGTTGACGACGGCGGACGGCGCTAACGCAAACGCGAAATCGAGCAGGTTTATTCCCTGCGCCGCCGCCTGCGAAACGCCCGAAAACATAGACAGATATAAAGTCAATAAACCGCCTCCTCCGGCTCCCATGCCGGAGGAGACTGACGTTATAAAGCATATAACATGCGCCCATACGGAATAAAAAGTCATTTCACCACCGCCATGACGCCGGCAAAAAGCGTGACAGACGCGAATATCAAGGACAGCGCACGGCTTTTTATTTTACCGAGCAGAAGCGCCCCGGCAAAGCCGCCGAGAAGAGCCGCGGGGATAAGCGGCAGAGTTTTTATTATGATATCCGGCTCGCGTATGACGTAGAGCGCGGCGCTCAGCACCGTCATCGGAAGAACGACGGCGGGTATGCACGCAAACGCGGCTTTGTCGCAATTTTTATATATGATCTTAAGTATCAGAAGCATCAAAACGCCGCCTCCGACGCCTATAAAACCGTTTAAAACACCGGCAAATAACGCCAGTATACCGCACAGCGAAAGCATTTTTTCGTCTTTATGAACTCCGTTCATAAAAAAATTTATCAACATACTTGAAATATCTCTTTATTTTTGTTATAATATAGAGTAGCCGCAGCATATCCATATAAAAAAGGATATGGGTATGCGTATGGATATATTATCAGCCGTGATATTGGGAATAATTCAGGGCGCGGCGGAATTTCTGCCGGTATCAAGCTCGGCGCATCTGGCGCTCGGTCACAGCCTGTTCGGGCTTATTTCACCCGATGGTTATCCCGGGTTTGACGTGCTTTTGCATCTCGGCACGCTTTGCGCGGTAGTTCTGATATACGGAAAAGACCTTTGGGGCATTTTAAAAGGGCTTTTCACCGCTCCGAAAAAACTGATAAAAGACAAATTCAGGCTTGATGCGCTTTTATATAACGAGCGTCTTGCCGTGTTTGCCGTAATCGCAACGCTGCCGACTGTCATAGCGGCGCTGTGCGGCATGGACGATCTGTCCGATACTCTGGCGCTGTATCCCGCCGCCGTCGGCGCTTTGCTGATCGTAAACGGCATAATGCTTATCATAGCCGATTTCTGCAATAAACAGACCGTGACGGCGGATAACGTAAAGTACGGACACGCTTTGGGTATGGGTCTGTTTCAGGCTCTGGCGACAGTTCCCGGAATATCGCGTTCCGGCGCGACCGTTACGGGCGGTATGCTGTACGGTATAAAGCGTGAAGACGCTGTTAAGCTGTCTTTTATTATGTCCGTTCCGGCTATACTCGGCGCGTGCGTTCTGAAAGCGCCGGAGCTGATAAACGCAAAGCCGGACTTGCAGACGCTTGCCGTATACGGCGCGGGCTGCGCTTCGGCCGCCGTATTCGGACTGTTTGCGATAAAACTGCTGGTATTCGTATCCGGCAGATCAAAATTCAGATATTTTTCATTTTACTGCTTTGCCGTCGGCGCGTACGCGATATACCGCGGGCTCGGCGCATGAAAGGATAATAAATGGCACAAAAAAGAAAAACCACAGCTAAAAAAACAAGGACAAAAAGCGTTAAAGCCGCAAAAAGAACAACTGTAAAACAACAAGGCGACAACACCGCGGTCATTCGCATAATACAGTTCGTTATCGGGCTTATCGCGCTGTTTCTTCTGTTTTGTTATATATTCCCCGCCGCTTCCGGGGCCGTAGGACTCGGGATAAGGACAGGGCTTTTCGGCGTGTTCGGCGTTTCAGCCGTACTTTTGCCTATACTGCTTCTGCTCCTCGCCGTGTTTTTAAAGCGGATCATAGATAAAAACAGGCTTCTTTTCTGCATATTATGGGGACTTATATCACAGTTTTTCTTATCCGTATTCTGCGGCGTGTTCTCACTTGAAAAATCCGCAGCGCTCACGGCGGCGGATCTGTTTGATAAAAGCAAAGGCTTCCACGGCGGCGGAGTTGTGGGAGGTTATCTTGCTCAGCTTATGAGAAGCGGTCTCGGAGCCGTGTTTACAGGCATTTTATCAATGCTTATGTTTCTTATATTCTTCTGCCTTACAATAGGCATAACTCCGTCCGCCATCGCCTCTTATATTGAAAGAAAAGTCAAGGCGGGAGCGGAAGCTCAGTCAAAACTTTTAGACGAGCATAAAAGAAAAGCGGCGGCAAAGAAAGCCGCGGCGGAAGAAGAAGAGATCAAAATAGATTATTACGAGGATCATACGGCTGATCAGCCGAAAAAGCAAACAAAAAAAGCGAATGACTTTGATCTTGAAAACGACGATCCCGCGCCTAAAAAACGCGTGAAGAAAGCGTATGATTTTGACAGCGAGGACGACGGGCTGACGCCGAAAAAGCGCGACGCGCTGGACGAGCTTCTTGACAGCGAGGACGAAGGCGTTGACGAGTTTGTAAGAAAACCGGCTGAAATATTCTTGGAAGACGGCATTCTCGTGGACAGACCAGTAAAAGAAACGGCGAAAAAGAAAAATCCGGATGAGGACAAGCTGGACACGGTAAAAGAAGTTGTCGGCACAAACGCGGACGATCTTGCGCCGTCCGACGAAAAACAGCCGCCCAAAGAAAAGCCTCAGCCCGTTTATAAATTCCCGCCTATGAAGCTGCTTTCTCCGCCCGACGCGAAAGGCGCCGGCATCAGCAACGAAGAGGCGAACAGCAACGCGAGAAAGATAGTTGACACGCTTGCCAACTTCGGCATCTCCGTATCAGTTGACAATATATCGCGCGGTCCTACGATAACGCGTTATGAATTAAGACCCGCTCCGGGCGTGAGAATAGCCAAAATAGGCAATCTTATAGACGACCTGGCAAGAGTTTTGGCGTCCGGCGGCGTAAGATTTGAAGGCTCTATAGAAGGCAAGGACACGGTGGGCATAGAGGTGCCTAACAAAGTGCCGTTTACCGTAAATATCCGTTCTCTGCTCGATACGGATATATTCAGAGCCGCGAAAAGCAAGGTGTTCTGTGCGCTCGGCGTCGACGTTTCAAATTCGCCTACGTTTCTTGACATACAGAAAATGCCACATATGATAATCGCCGGCGCAACGGGCATGGGTAAATCCGTATGCATTAACAGCCTTATAGTAAGTATTTTATACAGAGCCAGGCCGGACGAGGTCAAGCTCATTATGATAGACCCCAAAAAAGTTGAATTCGCGCCTTACATAGGCATACCGCATCTGCTCGTTCCGGTAATAACGGATATGAAAAAAGCGGCCGGCGCGCTCAACTGGCTCGTGCAGGAGATGGAGCGCAGATACGACCTTATAGAAGCCGCGGGATGCAGAAACATTTTCAGCTATAACGAGGCGGCGAAAGACAAAGAAGAAATGGAAAAGCTTCCGCTCCTCGTGATAATTATTGACGAGCTTGCCGATCTTATGGCAACGTCCAAGGACAACGTTGAAAGCTCGATAGCGCGTATAGCCGCCAAGGCGAGAGCCGCGGGAATGCATCTGATAATCGGTACGCAGAGACCGGACGTCACGATAATCTCCGGTACGATAAAGAACAACATACCGTCGCGTATAGCCTGCCGCGTCGGTTCACAGATAGACTCAAGGACCATACTTGACGAGGGCGGCGCGGAGCGTCTTATCGGGCGCGGCGATATGCTTTATAAACCCGTCGGCGCGCTTAAGCTGACGCGTCTGCAGGGCGCTTTCGTCTCCGAGGCGGAAGTCGAGTCCGTTGTAAACTTCATAAAGAACCAGGGTATAGAGACAAATTACAGCGACGAGGCGATAAAGAACATAGACAAAGAAGCGGAAAACATAAACACGGGCAAGAAAAAGCTTGCTCTGCCCGGCGCCGAGTCAGGCGACGACGAGCTGCTTTTATCCGCCATTGAAATATCGTTTGACGCCGGCAAAGTCGCCACTTCGCTTCTCAACCGCAAGCTGTCCATAGGTTACGGACGCGCGGCTAAGATAATAGACAGAATGGAAGAAATGGGCATCTGCTCCGGCGCAAACGGCAGCAAACCGCGCGAGCTTATTATGTCACGCGAGCAGTTTGAAGCCAAATACGGCAGCGAAGAGCAGGAATAACGGAGGGAATATATGATATACATGTTTTGCGCAAACGGCGTTGAAGAGGTCGAAGCGCTTGCAACGCTTGACGTACTGCGCCGCGCCGGTTTTGAAGTTACGACGGTAGGTATACCGGACAAGGCCGTGACCGGCTCCAACCGTATCACTTTCCATACGGAAATATCTGTTTCCGAGTTTGAAAAAGCCGCGCCGAAAACAGCCGAGGCGGTCATACTTCCCGGCGGTATGCCCGGGACCGAGACGCTTGCAAACAACAAAACGGTATGCGAATTTGTAAAACTTATCGCAAAACAGGGCGGTCTGCTCTGCGCAATCTGCGCGGCCCCGTCCGTACTCGGCAGGCTCGGTCTGCTCAAAGGCAAAAAAGCCACGTGCTATCCCGGATTTGAAAATATGCTTGACGGCGCGACGGTACTTCCGGACAAAGTCGTAACTGACGGCAAAACGATAACCGCAAAGGGCATGGGATGCGCAGTTGACTTCGGACTTGCGATAGTGTCCGTTTTAAAAGACGAAAAAACAGCCGGAAATCTTGCAAAAAGAATAATGCTGAAATGATGCTTTACGGTATCAAAAAGGAAAAAAGCCGGTACAGAGAAGAATGCCTGCAGAAAAGGCGCTGTATGCCGAAAGAAATAAAAGCGGAGTACGAGCAGAAAATTTGTGATCATATCATAAATTCCATATCGTACAAATACTACGACACGCTGCTTTTGTACGCGGCGCTGCCGGACGAGCCGGATCTTTCGTATCTGGCAAAAAAGGCTCTTGCCGACGGAAAACGTGTAGCTTATCCGCGCTGCATACCCGGCACGCACGATATGACGTTTTATTACGTTTCCGATCCTGCCGTATTATCCGCCGGCTCTTACGGTATAATGGAACCGTCAGAGCATCTGCCGGTGTTCGACCCCGCGGCTCAGTCCTGCTCCGTCTGCTTTATCCCCGCCGTAGCCGCGGATAAACAAGGCTACCGCATAGGATACGGCGGCGGTTATTACGACAGGTTTCTGTCCGGATTCAACGGGACGCTTGCCGCCGTCACTTTTTCCGAGTTTCTTTTTGATAAAGTCCCGCGCGGCCAGTACGACATACAGGCGGATTTCACGGTAACGGAGGGAGGTATCCTCACAGTTGTCAAAAATTAAAGATTATCATATAACGCCGGTTTTTGCGCTTATCGTTTATATACTTCTTTTCGCGGCGTCTTTTATAAAGCTTGACAGCGGTTTTTCCGTCAATACTTTTCTTATAGTTTTTGTAACGCAGATACTTGTTTTCGTTCTGCCGTCAATAATATACAAGAGGATAAAAGGACCGATAAAATACCGTGAATCAGGCTTCCGCTTCTTCGGAGCTTCTTCGATACTGTTCGTTATCTGCGCGTCCGTTTTCATGTTCTGCGCGTCAGTTCTGATAGGCGTAAAGACAAGCGGCGCATCGGGAGCTTATTACGCGGATCTGTCTGAGATAACCGTACCGGGCATACTTTACATCATAGTCATATACTGCCTTTTGCCCGCGATTACCGAGGAAATAGCTTTCAGAAGCGTTATTTACGGAGAATACAGGAAATTCGGCGTATTCGGCGCAGTGGTGCTCTCCTCCGCTCTGTTTTCTCTCGTTCATTTTTCTCTTACTTCGTTTTTATCGTATTTCATGTGCGGTGCGGTGCTCGCGCTCGTGTACGAGGTGACTAAATCCGTATTCGCCTCAATGCTTTCGCACTTTTTATACAACCTGATGTCCGTGTTTTCACAGAAGATCTTAAGCGACGCGGCAAACAAAGCGGACAATATGATACCGTTTGTTTTCGCGTTCGTATGCGCCATGCTTTTATTCCTGTTCTTTGCTTTGTCAAGAGCGCAGAAAATACTTGAATACGATGCGGCAAAACTGCCGGAAAAAGAAAACGAGGAGTTCCCTCCTCTTAACGTAAGGCTGCGCTCGCTGCTCATATCCCTTGTATCTCCCGGATTTCTTCTCTGCCTCGGATTTGCCGTTTTTGCCGGCATCATGAGAGCCGGACGTTAGTTATCATCGAAAGGACCGTTATTATGTCTAACACAAATAAAGACGAAACAGTAAAGCAGCGCCCCCGCAAAAAAAAGCCGATAGACGAGACGGGGCGCGAGCTTAAATACAAAAGTCACAGCACGATATACAGCGTGACCATAGCCGTGATATATATAACGCTCATTCTTCTTGCTTCCGTCGCGGCGTCTTTCTTCATCCTTTCCGTTGGAAACGACGTTTTTGCGCTGCAGAAAACGGAGCGTTCCGCTGAGATAAATTTAGGTATGTACCCGACGATACTTGACGTATCAAACGAGCTTGCCGAAAAAGGAATAATAAGATATCCCGCCATATTCCGCCTTTACGCGCGGCTCAAACTTGACGACGGGGAGAATTTCATTCCCGGTACTTACACCGCGTCCTCACAGCAGAATTACGACAGCCTTATAAATATGTTCCTTGCGCAGTCCGGTGAAAGACGCATAGTCACCATAATGATACCGGAAGGCTACACGGTTGACGAGATAATAGACCTGTTTCTGAGCGAAGGTATAGGAACGCGCGACGGCTTTGTTGACGCTATTGAAAACGGAAAGTACGATTATGAATTCATTAGAAGGCTTGACGCGCTGCCCAAAGACAAAAACCGCCGTTACAGGCTTGAAGGATATCTCTTCCCGGATACGTATTATTTCTACTCCGACTGGGAGGAGGAACAGATTATAAACAAGCTGCTTGACAACTTTGACACAAAGCTTACGGCGGAATTCTATACGTTTTTGGACAAAGCGGATCTGACGCTTGACGATTATATGAAAATAGCTTCGATAATACAGAAAGAAGCGTATTTCAACTCAGATATGGAGCTTGTTTCAAGCGTTATACACAACAGATTAAAAGATCTTTCAACTTATCCGAAACTCGAATGTGACTCTACCGTGCTTTACGCCATACGCGAGCATAAAGCGGACATAACGCAGAAAGACCTTGAATTTGACGATCCGTACAACACCTACGTTTACGACGGGCTGATGCCCGGACCTATATGCAATCCCGGCTGGAGTGCGATATACACCTCGTTCAACCCGGCTGATACGGATTATTACTACTTCGTATCGCGCAAGAGCGGCGAGATGCTCTACGGCAGAACGCTTGCCGAGCACAGATCAAACGTCGCAAAAGTACGCGAAGAAAACGCAAGATAAAAAGGATATCAAAAATGAAAAGAAAAATCATCACCGTCATATCGCTGATACTGTCTTTTACTTCCCTTTTCGTATTACTGTCGCCGTCTGCCGTCGCGCTGAAATACAGCGGATCCGATTCTTATAGATCCGGGCCGTATTATGAAAAGCTGTGCGCGGTGGAACGTACAGGCGATCTGAGAACGGATATTGTGAATATCGCAAGATCGCAGGTGGGTTATTTTGAAGGCTCGAACAGCTCGCAGCTGTCAGGTACGGTAAACGGAACGAAAAACTATACGGAATACGGCAGATGGTACGGTATGCAGGATATGTGGTGCGCCATATTCGTATCGTGGTGCGCGTACGCGGCAAACGTATCTGAATCCGTCGTTCCGAAGCACGCGTATACTCCAAGCGGTCTGAGCTGGTTTCAGAATAAGGGTCAGGCTTATTCGCGCGCGGACGTTGCCGCCGGAAAATACACGCCCGAGCCCGGAGATATAGTATATTTCAAAAGTTCAAGAAACAATAATCCCACAAACCACGTCGGCATCCTTGTGGATTATTCAAACAGGACCATAACGACGGTTGAGGGAAATTCAAGCTTAGTCGGCATAGATACGAACGGCGGCGCAGTTGCGGAAAAACAGCACAGTATTGACGATACGTACATAGTTTACATATGCAGACCGTCATACGAGGTCGGTCCGAGCTGCCCGGATATTATGGTACAGATAGACGAGTACGGCATATCCGGCGGAGGAGTAAAAGTCCGCGGCTGGTGCTTTGACAAGCGCGATAATAATATATCTCTTCAGATACACGTTTATATAGGAGGACCGATCGGCGACCCTAATGCCGAAAAGCATACGGAAACAGTCGCAAACGCATCCAGGCCTGACGTAAATAACGTCCATAAATGCGGCAATAACCACGGTTACGACGCCGTTATACAAACGGAGTTGTATAAAAAACAGCCCGTCTATGTTTACGCGTACAATCCGGAAACGGAAGATACCGCGTTCATATCAACTTTTACGGCGGATATACCGGTAACGAAGCTCAAAAAAGGAGATATAAATATTGACTGCTTTGTTGACAACAAGGACGTTGTGGAGCTTTTCAGATACGTGACGAAGATCTTTGACAGCGAAGCAGATCCGTCATACGATTTCAACGAAGACGGCAAGGTCAACAACAAAGACGTGACGATGCTGTTCAGGTATATAAATTCAAACTGAAATTATAAAGTTTAAAAGGCTGACGCTCGATGCGTCAGCCTTTTAAACTGCAGTGAGCGATCAATGATCGCCCCTGAGTGCGGGTCGCCGAAGGCGCCGACCCCTACCGTCTTAATTCATCTTATCTGCAGCACGATAAACTCAAAGCTGTTGTTTATTCGCGGTACGCGGGTGTGTGAGTCGCCCAAGCCGCGGCTTACGATGAGCCTGTTATCGTACATACCGGACGTGTATTTCGGGAAAAGTCCCTGCCCGGGAGCGAACAGTCCGCGTCCGAAAAGTCTCCACTGTCCGCCGTGCGCGTGGCCGGACAACGTAAGCTGTATATCCGTGTTTTTTATATATCTCGGGTAATATTCCGGATGATGGCTCAAAAGTATTTTGAAGCCGTCTTTTTTTGAAAATTCCGATAAGAATCCCGTATCCGGGGGCGGCGTTTTTTTCAGATTTCCCTGCTTTGCGCCTTTAAAACCGCTTGACAGACCGCCTATCAGGACGCCTTTGAATTCCGCGTATGAATTATCAAGAAGCGTGACGCCGGTCTTTATTGTATCCGCTCTTATATCGCCGCCGTATTTCAGCTCGTGATTGCCGAGGCAACAGAACGTGGGATATTTTTCAGCGCAGTATGTCAGGAATTTAAAGCCTTTTTCACAGTATCGGCTGTTTTGTATGTAATCTCCGCCGATAAGAACGCAGTCCGGCGAATACTGATCTAAAAGCGCCTTTACCGGCTCCGTATCACATTCGTGCAGATCGGACAAAAAGCAGGCGACAAAGCTGCCGCCGGCTTTTGCGTTTATTTCATAATCGGATACTTTGATAACGCGCATGACGTGACCTTTTTTAAATCAGTTTTTCAAGCTCTTTTATATCTTCTTCCGTGGTCGACCAGCTTGTCGCAAATCTTACGACCGTCTGCTCTGTACCGTACGGCTCCCAAACCTCAAATCCGACCTTTGACTGAAGCTCTTTCAGCTTTTTATTGTCAAGTATAATAAACTGCTGATTTGTGGGAGAATTCATAAAGAATTTATAACCTTTGTCCGCAAACGCTTTTTTCAGATCCTTTGCGCGGTCGGCTCCGTTTTTTGCTGTTTTAAAATATACGCCGTCGGAAAACAGCGCGTCAAACTGAACGCCTAAAACTCTGCTTTTTGCAAGCATGGCGCCTCTCTGCTTTATCATTGTGATAAAGTGCGCGGGCGCGCCTTTCGGGAAAACTACCGCTTCTCCGCACAGGGCGCCGACCTTTGTGCCGCCTATGTAGAAAACGTCGCATATTTTTGCTATAAACGGCAGGTCTATATCGCATTCGTCGCAGCAGAGCCCGTAGCCTAAACGCGCGCCGTCAAGGAACAGTTTGAGTTTATACTCGTCGCAGATCTTTCTTATTTCAAGCAGTTCGGATTTTGAATATATCGTTCCGTATTCGGTGGGATACGAGATATAAACCATAGCCGGAAAGACCATGTGATCGCGGCTGCCGTTATTTTCAAAATCACGCATATACGCGCCAAGCTCGTCCGCGCATATCTTCCCCTCGTGATGAGGCAAAGACAAAACTTTACAGCCCGTGTATTCCACCGCGCCGGCTTCGTGGCAGTTTATATGTCCCGTCTCCGCGCTGACAACGCCCTCGTACGATCTTAAACACGAGGATATGACGGTCATATTCGTCTGCGTGCCGCCGGCGATGAAGAAAACTTCCGCGTCCGGCGCTTTGCAGAGCGCTTTTATTTTTTCCGCGGCTCTTTGACTGTATATATCAAAGCCGTACGTGGCGGTAGTTTCGCTGTTGGTTTTAATTAAAGCGTCAAGTACCTCTTTACACGCGCCGTTTCTGTAATCACACGAAAAATCAAGCATTGCCGCACGGAATGGGATCGCCGTTTTCGTCAAACAGCGGCAGGTACTGCAGCGCCTTTATGTCTTTTCTGTTCCACGCGTCGCCCTCGGCTAATATAGCCATACGTCCGGCAACTATGCCGCCCGCCTGATTAACAAGCTCTTCCATGGCGTGCAAAGATTCTCCGGTGCTTATAACGTCGTCAACTATGAGTATGCGTTTGCCCTTCATTTCAGCCGCGTCGTCGCCGTCAAGATAAAGCGTCTGCTGTTTTGCGGTAGTGATAGACTTGACTTCGCACTTCAAAATATTTCTCATATAGAGTTTAGGCGCTTTTCTTGCCAAAAAATATTTGTTTTGGCCGCTCTGACGCGCCATCTCATATATGAGCGGAATGCCCTTGCTCTCGGCGGTTATCATATAATCGTAATCTTCTTTGGGCATAAGCTTCAGAAGTCCCTCTGCCGAGGCTTTAGTAAGCTCCACGTCGCCGAAAATGACGAACGCGCCGATATAAAGCTTGTCCGTAAGGGGGCATAACGGCAGGTTTCTTTTTATGCCGTTGATCTCTATCTCGTAGTATTCTTTCATATGCATATCCGTCCTTGATGTTCGTTTTTTTAATATTACCATAAAATTGAAAATATTTCAAGTAATTTAAATTAACGCTTATAATTTATCGAAATTTAGGATAAAATATAATTCGATTATTTACAACTATTTCCGCCGCATATATTGATTTTTTCGTCAGGGTTTGATATAATGTAAAAAGTATGATTATGAGGATAAAAAAATGCTGAAAATACTGCATATGGCGGACTTGCATCTTGACAGTCCGTTTTCGTTAAAAAACGCGGATACCGCGCAGGCAATGCGGCAAATGATGCGCGGCACTTTTACGTCCGCCATGCTTTACGCAAGGAGCGCTGAAATAGATCTGGTCCTTATTCCCGGGGACGTTTTTGACACGGGCTACGCCGCAAGAGACACGCTGGCGCTGTTAAAATCAGAGTTTGAAAAAAGCCCCGGTATCCGTTTTGTAATATCGCCCGGCAATCACGACCCGTACCGCGCGGATTCCCCGTGGGCAAAAACGGATTTTCCGAAAAACGTATATATTTTCAAGTCTTCCGCCCTCGGAAAGATCAGCTTTGACGATCTTGATACGGACGTTTACGGCTGGGCTTTTACGGAGGAGAATATGTCCGCGGACCCGCTTGCCGTAAAGCCTCATCCGGACCCGGAACGCATAAACATTCTCTGCGCTCACTGTGAGCTTGACGGTCCGGTGGGCGGCAGATACTGCAGTATAAGCAAAGCGGAGCTCGGCGCCGCCGGGTTTGATTACGCGGCGCTCGGACACATACATAAAGGTACGGACGGCGCAAACAGGATAAAAAACACGTATTACGCTTATTCCGGCTGTCTTGAAGGCCGCAGTTTTGACGAATGCGGTCCCAAATACGCCATTCTCGCCGAGCTTGACAAAAAGAAAGGCGAGTTGAAAGCGGAATTCCGTACAAGGTCTTTCACACAGAGAAGGTTTGAGATAGTTGAAGCGGACGTTACGGGATGCGGGGATACTCCTGCGCTGTTGAACGCCGTAAACGCCGCTGTAAGAGCGGCGCATACCGGAAATGAAACGTCCGTAAGAGTCATACTGCGCGGTTCAGTCCCCGCGGAGCTTGTGATATCCGAGGAATTCACGGCAAACAACATATCAGCCGTAAGATACGCGGAAGTGGAGAACAGGACCGAGCCGACTTACGATATAGAGCAATACGCAAAAGAGCCCGGCATACGCGGCGCGTTTTACCGCGCAATGGAACCGCTTCTTCTTCAGGGTACGGAAAAAGACAGGCAGACAGCCGCAAAAGCGCTTAAAGCCGGCATTCAGGCGCTGAACGGAAGGAGTTAATTTATGATAATCAAAAAACTGAATATCATCTCCTTCGGTATGATAAACGACAAACAGATAGAATTCGGCGAGGGCTATAACGTCATAGAAGGAAATAACGAGACGGGAAAAAGCACCATAAGCGCCTTTATCAGATTTATTTTCTACGGACTTGACAAAGCCGGACGCGATAAATACATAGGCTGGGGAAACACCGGCTGTTACGGCACGCTCACGCTTTGCTCAGACGGTGAGGATTACCGCATAGAACGCGAGCTTACATCCGGCAGGACAAAGGACAGGATAACCATAGTAAACGCAAACGGCGAGATATTGAGAACGGACAAAGCGCCGTGGGAGCTTTTTATAGGCGTGCCGGAAAGCGTATTTGTAAATACGGCGTTTACCGGTGATCTCGGCTCCGCGGTCGGCGGTCAGGGCTTGCCCGAAGCTATTGAAAACATAGTTTTTTCCGCGGATGAAGCGGTCAGCACGAAAAAAGCGCTCAAACGCATTGACGACTGCAGGATCGCCCTGCTTTATAAAAACCGGAAAGGCGGAAAGATACACGAGCTGAACAATCTCGTATCGGAGCTTGAGGTACGTCTTTCCGCGGCAAAATCCGCGTCTGAAAATCTGTTCTCGCTTGAAGATTCGATAAGGACAAGGCGCGCAAGACTGCAATCAAACAAAGAAAAGATAGATCTGATCTCAAAACAGCTTGAAGATCATGAAACGTATAAGCGGCTGACGGCGCAGAAAGAACACGATAAAGCCGTATCACAGCTTGAAAAGTGCAAAAAAGAGCTGGCGGAGCTTGAAGCAAAATATTCAGTAAACGGATTTTTGCCAAACAGAGAGTTTTCAGACAAACTCCGCGCGCTTGAAGCGAGCGCTGCTGAAGCAAAAGAGCTTGCCGCAAAAGCCGCGCAGCGTCTTGCGGCGGCGGAAACGGAGATGAAAAGCTCATCTTCAAACTCGATCCTCCGCATAGCCTCGAACATAGGCGGAGTTGAAGCGCTGCGCAAAATGCATAACGGCTTGGACAAAAAAGCGTTTTTCTATAAAAAATCCGCCGCTGTATCGTTCGTTTTGAGCGTACCGTGCGCGGTCGCCGCGGGACTTCTTGCATACCTCGGTTACATACTGCCTTTTGCCGCTATAGCGGCGGCGCTGTTTGTGATAATGATAATTTTCGGCATCGTAAATGCGGCAAAGGCTTCCAAACTGAAAAAAGGACTTTTGAAGCTTGCCGCAAAGCTCGGCACGGACAACCCGGACGATATACCCGCTTTGCTTGACAGCGTATCCGGCGCGGAGACCGTATCCGAAAAGAATACGGCGTCTTATAACGAAGCGCTTGAAGCAAAGAACGCGGCGGATCAGGCGGTAAACGCGCTTGACAAAAAGATACGCGAGTTTACTTCAGTATACAAAGAAACGGGCGTCGGCGGACTTCCTGGGCTTATACATGAAACGGACGAGACCGTTTCCGCGCTTTCAAACGTCCATAAGCAAATAGAAATGGCGCAGTATAAGGAGCGTGTATCGTCGGAAAGCATAACCGGCGAAAGCGAAGAAGAACTGCGCGCGAAGCTGACCGGCGCTCTTAAAGAAGAAGACGTAAGCTCCTTCAACTGTGACGAGCGCAGGACGGAATTCAACCTGCTTATGCGTCAAAACGAATTTATTGCGGAAAAGATCTCCTCGGAGGAACAGAATTTCGCCGCGGCGAACGCGACGTTCACGCTTCCCGCGACAATATACGCAAAGCTTTTGACGGCAAGGACGGAGCTTGAAGAAGCGACGGACGATTACAAGGCGTACGATCTGGCTTACGAAAAGTTAGCGGAAGCATCCTCCGCTCTGCGCAGCAGTATCTCACCTACTCTCGCGCGTGACGCCGGCGAATTTATGAAAGGCTTTTCCGACGGCAAATACGATTCATTGGGCATTTCAAACAAGCTTGAGATAACTTATTCCGGCGGCGGCATGACGCATACCGCGGATACGATGAGCAGCGGCACGCAGGATATAGCTTACGTAAGTCTGCGTCTGGCGCTTATAAAAATGCTTTTCCCCAAAAAAGCTCCCGCGTTTTTTGACGATACGTTTGCAAGGGTGGACGACACGCGCGCAAAGCATATAGCTGAAACGCTTTCCTCGCTTGATATGCAGACCGTGGTTTTCACGTGCCATAAAAGAGAAGGCGGGTTTGCCGAGGAATTCGGAGGCAGGGTCATAAGGTTATGACACTTAAGGAATGTTTTGAAAAAAACGGGCTTTGTGAATACCTGACAGCAGAAAAAGAAGAAAAGCTTTTATGTCTTTGCCGGCTTTTGCTTGAATATAATGAAAAAGTCAATCTAACGGCTTTGACGGAGCTGTCCGACGTTTACGCAAAGCATATTGCGGACAGCGCCATGATACTGCCTTTTCTTAAAGGCGTCAAAACGCTGCTTGACGTTGGCTGCGGCGGCGGTTTTCCATCTCTGCCCGTTGCGATACTGAACGAAGACATAAGCGTTACGGCAATGGATTCAACAAAAAAGAAGCTTGATTTCGTGCTATACGCAAAAGATCGGCTCGGTATAAAAAATATAACCGTACTAAACGGCCGCGCGGAAGAATTATGCACGGACGGTAAGCGTGAAAGCTTTGACGCCGTTACGGCGCGCGCCGTCGCTTCCCTGCCCGTTTTATGCGAGCTGTGCATACCGTACGTAAAAAAAGGCGGCGTATTTATCGCCATGAAGACGGACGAAAAAGAACTGCAGACCGCGTATAACGCCGCGCACGAGACAGGAGCGGAGTTTGAAAAAAGCGTATTATATAAGCTGATATGTGAAAACGAAGCCGCCGAAAGATGCATAATGACGTTTAAAAAGACAAAACACACACAGAATAAATATCCGAGAAAGTATGCGGTAATAAAATCGCATCCGTTATAAAATGAACACTTTATACCTTAAAAGCGGAATAAAAACAAATAAAACGGTCGTTGCCGTGGGCAGCTTTGACGGAGTGCACATCGGTCACGCCGCGCTTATAAAAAAAGCCGTTGACACGGCGGCGGCGACCGGCGCCGAACCGGCGGTATGGACGTTTGATACTTACGCGCCGAAATCCGTTTCAGATCATATAATCCCGCCGGAAAAACGGACGGAATATTTTGAAAAACTCGGCGCCGCAGTAGTTTATACCTGCGCGTTTGAAGACGTAAAGGACATGAGCGCAGAGGATTTTGTAAAAAACGTGCTTATTGACAAATGCGGCGCGGTATACGCCGTATGCGGCTACAATTTCCGCTTCGGCAAAAACGCGTCCGCGGACGCAGAGCGTCTTTCGGCTCTTATGCGCGAAAACGGCGGCGGCTGTATAATTATAGACAAAGTATGCGCAAACGGCGCCGCGGTAAGTTCTACGGCTGTGAAAAAAGCGCTTTCAGACGGCGATATAAAGCTTGCAAACGAAATGCTGGGCAGACAGTTTTCTGTAGAAATGCCGGTGATACACGGCAAAAGCATAGGCAAAAGCCTCGGTTTTCCGACTATAAATCAGACATATCCCGACGGACTCGTTATGCTGAAGCACGGCGTCTACGCCTGCGAAACGTATATAGACGGCGTAAAATACAAAGCCGTTACGGACGTCGGCGTAAAGCCCACCGTCGGATCAGATCACGTTTGCTGTGAGTCTTTTATTTTAGATTACGACGGCGATCTGTACGGCCGCACTGTCACGGTATATTTTACAAAGTTTCTCAGGCGGGAGCGGAAATTCGCCTCGCTTGAGATGCTTTCCGCGCAGATAGCGGAAGACGCGAAAAAAGTAAAGGAAATGTAATGAAAACAAAAAAATATATAAGCATATTTCTTTTGATATTATACGTTTGCTCCGCTTTATGCACGGCGGTACGCGCCGAAGCGACAGATACGGCGGCGGAAACGGACGATCCGGCAAACGACAAGATCATACCCACGGGCTATGAGATACCGGAAAACGAGGAAATGACCGTCAAATGCAGAAACGCGCTTTTATACAGCGAATACGACGACAGATATCTGTTTTCAAAACGCGCGGACGAGCTGCTTGAACCGGCTTCGACCACAAAAACCATGGTCGGAATAATGATATTTGAAAAATTCGGAGACAGGCTCGACACACAGGTCACCGTAACAAAAGAACTGCTTGAAGGCAAGGAAGGACTTTCCATATATCTTGAAGAAGGCGAGGTGCTGACCATCCGCCAGCTTCTTACCATTCTTCTTATGCACGGCGCAAACGACGTTTCCACGATCCTCGCCCATTATTATATGCAGGACGTTGTAAACGACGGGGACGATCTTATCAAATTCGCGGAGCTTATGACGGCGCGCGCCGCCGAGATAGGCTGTGAGAACACGGTTTACAAAAACGTCACGGGTCTGCACGCGGGCGGCGCGAGGACCGTTTTGCCGGATCTTATTAAAATAGCGGTACACGCGTCAAACATACCCGGATTTCTTGATATGACGTCCACCGGCAGACTGATAATAGAAAAAAGCGAAACTACCAAAAGCCGCATAGTGCTATCAAGAAACTATCTTGTAAGCTCCTATCAGACGGCAAAATACAAAACGCAGGGCGTCACCGGCATGAGCTACGGCTCAACGGATGAAATGGGCCAGTGTCTGCTTGTAAGCGCCGAGTACGACGGCAAGCGGTATTTTGCCGCTCTGATGGGCGGATACACCGACACGGACGACGAGGAAACTCTCGTTGTATATACCGACGCCATAAAGCTCCTTGACTTTGCGAGGACCGGCTTCAAATACATTGACGTGCTCAAAAAAGGCGTTATCATAACGCAGGTGGGCGTGAGATTCAGCACGAACACGGACGTCGTCACGCTCGTTCCGGAAAAGACCGTTTCAATGTATCTTCCCGTAAACACGGACGTAAGTAAAGAAATATCTTTTAAAAACATAGTGCCGGCGGATAAAATAGACGCGCCTGTCGCGCAGGGAGAACGCGCGGGAGATATAATCGTTGTATACAACGGCGCGGAGGTTTGCCGCGTCCCTCTCGTCACAACGGTATCCGTACCGCAGAGCAAGATACTTTACGTTCTTGACAAGCTTGAAAACTTTGTCAAAAAACCCGTGGTCATAGCGTCGTTCATATCGTTCTTTATTCTGCTTTTCGTCTTCGTTATAATAAAAGCGGTGATAGAGGGACAGAGAAAGAAAAGAAAAAGGATAAAATAAGTTTTACAAATATTACTTGATAATAACGGATATATATGATATAGTTTTTATAAGGGGGTGACGGTTTGGATCGTTTAATGCAGGATTCCGGCACTGACTACCGGCACGAACAGAAATACTACATAACGCTGACTCAGGCTACCGAGCTTACGGACAGGCTGTCTAAGGTACTTCCGTTTGACAGGTACAGCATGGCGGGCGGAAAATATCTTATATCAAGCGTTTATTTCGACACGCTTGACGACCGTTCGCTTGAAGGTACCGAGGCGGGCCTGCTGAAAAGAAAAAAATACAGGATAAGAGCATACAACCACGACGATTCCTTTATTGCTTTAGAAAGAAAGACAAAAAGAGGACCGTTGGGCAAAAAGGAATCCGTAAGGATAAACCGGCAGATATACGACGATATAATGTATAAACGCGGCGACAGTCTGCTTTCACTTGACAGCGACCTGGCAAAAGAGTTTTATCATATGTTGAACGTTGAAGGCTACCGTCCCATAACCGTTGTGGAATACACGCGGCGCGCGTTCGTATCCGATATATCAAACGTGCGGATAACGCTTGACATGAACATAAAGGGCAGCGGCGCCGGAGTTGATATGTTTTTGGACAGCGGCTCGCTTGTTTACACGGTACCTCCCTGCTGGGTGGTGCTTGAGGTAAAATACGATCACTTCCTGCCAGATCATATAAGAGGTCTTTTGCCGGACGCTTCTGTCATGCAGAGCTCCTGCTCAAAATACGTTTACGGAAGAACATTTACGTAAGAAAGGATAAAAACAAATGCAATTACTGACTTCATTTTCCGACGTTTTTAAAAAAGGTTTTATTGAGAATTTCAACAGCGATCTGAGTATAGGCAGATTCATACTGACAATGGTGATATCCATACTTATAGGTCTGCTCATATGCGTTGTTTACAGAATATCCTACCGCGGCGTGCTTTTCTCACGCGCGTTCTGCGTTTCGCTTCTGGCTATGAACGTAATAACGACGCTTATCCTGCTTACGATAACCTCAAACATTGTTTTGTCTTTAGGTATGGTCGGCGCTCTTTCCATAATCCGTTTCAGAACGGCTATAAAAGACCCGCTTGACATAGTATTTCTTTATTACTCTATCTGCGCAGGCATAATGTGCGGCGCGCAGCTGCTTCTTTTGGCGGTCCTCGGAACTATAATCGTAGGCGCTATACTCATAGTCGCTTCCCGTCTGCCCTCCGCCGCGGATTCGTACATACTTATGATCGCGGTCAATCCGGAAGACGAAGAACCTGTAGTAAAATACATAGAAAAATCCACAAAGCGCTCAAAGCTCAAATCAAAGGCGCTTGTTGAAAACACGGTGGAGATATCAATGGAGGTAACGCTTATTTCCGGCTCCACCAAGTTCCTGAACAAGCTGAACGCTTATCCCGGCGTATCTTCCGTCACTTTAGTAAAGAGCACCGGCGAATATATCTGATAATGAGGAAAAACATGAAAAAGATCATTTCTCTGCTTCTTATTTCGGTAATGCTTTTCGCCGCCGTCGCCTGCGGTACCGTACCGGCTGAGACAACGGACGCGTCCGATACGGCGGATACCGCGGACAGCACGCAGACGGACGCGGCTGAAACGATACCGGCGCTTGACGTGACGGTAAAGCCGAACAAGGGCGGGCTGATGCTTACGGAAGCGATGGCTTCAAACAAGTCCACCATAGCGGACGACTACGGCGAATTCAGCGACTGGATAGAGCTTTATAACGACGGAACGTCTGAAATATCGCTCAAAAACTATCTGATAACCGACTCGCCGGACAACAAGACGAAGGGCATCCTGCCCGATATCAAATTAGGCGCGGGCGAATACATAGTCATCTGGGCTTCCGGCAGGAACGTGTATAACGAAAGTACAAATTCTCTGCACCTTCCCTTTAAACTCAGCAAATCCGGAGAGGTCATATGCCTTCTCACACAGGGCGGATCTGAAATAGGCAGGATAACTCTGCCGGAGACGCCTTCCGACATATCCGCAGGTCCTTTGGACGACGGACGCACTGTTTTGCTTGCCGAGCCTACGCCGGGCGAGAAAAACGTTACGGCGCAGTACGAGGGCAAACAGCAGAACGACGAGCCGCTGAATCTTACCGACAAAACGGTAAACACTATACGCATAAACGAATATACGACCAAAAAGACCGTTACCTTTACGGATGAAGACGGAGATTACGGCGCCTGGGTCGAGATATACAACTACGGAGATAAAGAAGTTGCGCTGAAAGGTCTGTTCTTATCGGACGACGAGGCGGATTTTGGCAAATGGATTTTCCCGGATATAAAGGTCGTGCCCGGCGGTTATATAACCGTATTCATGATGGGCAAGGACAAAGAGTATAACGGCGGCGAGATACACGCGACGTTCACTCTCTCCGGCAAAGAATCGACTCTCGGCATTTACAACGGGCGCGGTGACGAGATAGATCACTGCCCCGTATACGAGCTTGAATCGAACATGACGTGCGGCAGAGACCCGGAAAACGCAGACAAATGGCTTTTCTTCCCGCGCGCCACAAAGAACGCCGCAAACACGGTCAAAGGTTTTGACGATATAAACAGCGCAAGACATCCGGCGTATAAGACCGCTTATATAAGCGAAGTAGTCGCGGTCAACGCAACGCTTGACAGCTCCCCTGACGGAAAATCATATTCGTCGGGGGAATTGTACGATTATTACAAACTCTACGATTACGTTGAGATAAAAAACCCGTCAAACGAGGATATAGAGTTATCCGAGCTTTATATAGGAAAAAGCACGTTTGACAAAGCCGTATGGCTTCCCACGGTAAAGCTCAAAGCCGGAGACTACAGGATAATATACTTCTCCGACGAGACGGTATACGATTCAAAAGCGGACAAGATCTACGTAGATCTCGGACTCAACCGCTACAGAAACGACCTTTATCTGTTTGACAGATCCGGAAACGTTGTGGACAGCATGGAAACAAGCCTTTTGTTTGACAACACTTCCGCCGGCAGAGCCTCGGACGATAACGACGCGGTCGTTTATTTCAAAAACGTGACGCCGGGAGAACAGAACAGCGCGGTAACTTATTCAAAAGCCGTCGCTTCTCCGTCCTTCAGCCTTGAAGGCGGCTACGTTGAGGCGGGAACGGCGCTTACGATAAAAGTGCCGGACGGATGCACGGTGTATTATACCACGGACGGCTCTTATCCGACGGAATCAAGCCAGGTCTACCGTTCTCCCATTACTGTAGACAAAACCGTGTCCGTGCGGGCGCGCGCGTACAAGACCGGCGCTCTTCCCTCGGACGACGTCTGCGTATCTTTCATAGTCGGCAGAAAACACAATATGCCCGTCGTATTTTTAAACACGGACGACGCAAACCTGTATTCGGAAAAAACGGGCATCTGGGCGGACGGTCCGGACTTTGATACGAATTCCATGAAATACGACTCGTCCGATCTTTCACAGTCACAGAAAGAGACCGCGTTTTTTGACGACGCGTCAAAATACGCAAACTACTGGAAGAGCTGGGAACGCCCTGTAAACTTCACTTATATAGATGAAAACGGCACGCAGGTGCTGAATTTCAACGCAGGGATCAAGACGTTCGGTCAGTACAGCCGCGTACACGACCAGAAGAGCGTTTCCATAAACTTAAAAGACAAATACGGTATAAAAGAGGTCGTATATCCGTTTTTCGGTGACGATTATATAAACGTCTTTTCAAATCTCGTTCTTCGCGGCGGCGGTCAGGACGCCAACCGCTCCCACATACGCGACGCATTTATAGCCCGCGCTCTGCTCGGCAAGATCAACTGCGAGGTGATGAACTACCGTCCCGTAGTCTGCTACGTAAACGGCGTTTACCACGGCATATACGATCTACGTGAGCGTATATCCGACGAATTTGTTGCAAACCACACCGGAGCGGATCCCGATAACTTAGACAGGATGAAGGGCTCTTCCATCGTCCAGTCCGGCACGTCCGAAAATTACAACGCATTGTATAAATTCGTCACTGCCAAGGATATGACGAACAGCGACAATTACGCTTACGTCTGCACTCAGATGGATATTGACAACTATATAGATTACTGGATATCACAGATCTATTTTGCCAACACGGACCCCGGCAATATCAAATTCTACCGTGACCGTTCGGAGGGCGGAAAATGGCGCTGGATACCGTACGACTTTGACTGGAGTATGTCAAGTACGGAAAACAGGATGAGTGAATACGTCTTCCGGCAGGATAAAAAGATATACGCCATAATCCAGCATCTTATAAAGAACAGCACGTTCAGAAAGAAATTCATTTCACGCTTCTGCGAGCTGCTGAACGATACGCTGAATCCCGACAGGCTCATGCCGCTTCTGCGCGAGCTGACGAACGAGATATCGGAGGAGATGCCGTATCATATCGAACGCTGGAATTTCAGAAACACGGACGACAACAGGTACGTTTCCGGCATACTCATGTCGGCGCCGTCGTCTATGACGCGCTGGGAAAAACACATCGAGACCGCGGAAGACTGGTTACGCAACCGCGACGAAAAGATAATAGGACATCTTAAATCGTATTTCCGTCTGTCCGACTCCGGCCTGCGCGATTACGGGTTGAGAAGATAATACATAAAAACATAAGGCGATCAATGATCGCTCCTACGATAAAAACGAGCCGCGTAAACGGCTCATTTTTATTTATTTGATCTTCTTTATTATCATAACGCCGGCTAAGGCAAGACAGCCTGCAGCGGCTATAGATATTACAGTCGTATCCGCTGTTTTCGGGTTCGGCGCAGTCTGCGCCGTATTCCCCGCCGTATCCTGCGCGGTATCGGTCGTTGTATCTTCGCCGCCCGCCGTACCGGGCATCGCTATGCCAGTCGCACTCGTGTAAGTCAGCTTCCAGATATCCACGGTTGAGCCGTCCGCCAGTTTTGCAACGGCGTAAAGCTCGACATTGTCGCCCTTTACCACCGGGATGTTCTCTATTCTGAATCTTACGGATTCCCCGTCTGTATATCCGAGTTTTCCCGCCTGTTCCGCTATAACCGCGTCGTCGCCGCCGCCGGTGTATTTTGCCGAGCCGAACGTAGTCTTGTCTCCGTAGCGGTATCCGAACTCCGTTATTTTCTGCTCGTCCGCGTACCATCCCCACAAAGTGATCTTATCGTCCGTTATAGTACCGAGCGACGTGCCGGTTATATCGTTGTTTCCGACTGACGCAAGATCCGTTTTACCGTCGGATCCGAACACCTGATCCGCCGACGTGTGACCTACGGCAAGCGCGCCCGACGTCAGTACGGCGCAAAACAAAACAGACAACACGACTGAAATGATTTTTTTCATGATCATGATCATCCTTTCTTTATCATAAATATCATATCTGCAATCATATATCGCATTGCCTATATTTTTTTCAGTTTTCAGCTTATATATACACAAAAAACCGCTTTGCAGCGGTTTTTTGTATGTGTTAAATTTTACCTGTTATTATTTGCCGACTTTCTTTGCAACAACAACGCCCGCAAGAGCTACGACTGCTACGGCCGCGATGGCTATAACGGAAGCGTCAGCAGTGGACGGGTTGGTGGGCTCGGAAGGCTGTGAGGGCTGTGCCGAGCCGTTTGCGAAAGCGTTGGCGTCAGCCTCGGAGGTGAAGAAATCGATAGAAGCAATGTCTATCTCCGTGCCGCTTATGCCGTTTCCGCTCAGCGGGTCAAGACGTGCGACCGTGCCGTCCCAGAGAGTAGCCATATCTTCCGGGAAAGTTGAAGAAAGATCAACGATTACATAGTGCCACTGACCGTCTGTTTCAACGGCGGCGCGTGCGTGCGGCTCAGCTATCTTCACATAGAAGTCTATCGTGCGTTCGCCTTCGCTTGTCAGTCTGTATTTTACAACAGCGTATTTAGCGTCAACACCGGGATTCAGCGGTTCTGCAAATCCGAAGAACGGGTCGTCGCCGCCGGGTATGAATGCTACATAACCGTCTTTAAGCTCGGCTTCAAGAGTGTTGACGCCGTTGCTTGTTGTGAACAGTTCATAAAGCTTTGCAGCGTCTACGGAGAGAGCTGCGGTAACTGTCGCGGGCTTCTCAGCCTCAGCATCGGTCTCAGCGGGAGTTTCGGCACCTGTGAAATCACCGTTTACGGAGAATTCGCCAAACGGATAGAGTTTTCCGTCGCTGCCTTTAACAACTATCGTGAAGAGCGTGGGAGCGGTAAGGCCCTCAACGTTGATCTCAAGCGATTCGAAACGGAACTCGCCGCCGGCTGCTTTAACAGCATCTTCAGCGTCTATAAGGTTGCCGCTCTTTTTGTAGGAAGCTTCGCTGTCGTTGGTGTAGTAACCGACCTCGGATACGGTAACGCCGGCATATTTATCCTGGCTTATACCTACCCAGCCGCGGAACGCGATCGTCTTCTGGACGTTTTCGCCTACAACGAGGGGATGATCGTTAACGACTTTTGCGGCGCTGCCGTCTACAGCCCACTTAAGGTCCATCTGGGATACGCCGTCTACAAACAGTGTGTCAAATGAATGAGGCACGTTTGTTTTGTCGTCACGCCAGAAGTTTGTGGTCTTGCCTTCTGCGTGTTCCTGGATAGCGGAAGCAGATACGGCAAGCACTACGAGCATAACTGCCGTAAGAGCAATTGCTATAACTTTTTTCATGTTTTTGTCTCCTTTTGTTATTTTGCAGTTTTTAGAATTGCGGATATATTTTACCATATATTTCTTGATTTGTCAATACGTTTGTTAATAAATTTGAAATTATTTCAGATTATGGGATGATACTTTGTTATTATGAGTTATATTTATTCATTTGATTCCACCCAGACGCGATCTGATTTGTTAATTTGCACCATTTATATAATCAAATAAAAATTTTTTGGAAAAGAATTTTTATATATTTTGAAAATACCTATTGACAAACCAAATATTATTTGTTATAATTACCACAGCATGAATTATATTAGTTTTGGAGGTAAAAAAATGAAAAAGATTCTTGCTATTGCTATCGTTGCCGTTATGGCTGTCGCTCTTTGCGTAAGCGCAAGCGCTGCTCTCAACATTGACAAACTCGGTGTTAACGACAACACATATCCCGGTACGGGCAACTTCAAAGATGCTGAGACTCTTGAAGTCAACGCAGGCGATAAGCTCTACATACTCGGTTGGGCTTACGGTGAAGCCAGCAACCTCAAAGAGATCGTTTATGCTCTCGATGACGGCGCTGACGTAGCTTGCCCCGACAACTACAGAGACAGAGCTGACGTTGCCGCCGCTTTCGGTCTTGACGAATCCTTCGGCGTACATGCCGGTTTCGGTCATGACAACGAAGAAGAGGGCGGTCTGCTTGAACTCACCGGTGCTGCCGCCAAAGCAGGTACATTCGTACTTCACATCAAAGCTGTTTACAATGACGGCACGTCCGAAACAAGGGATTACAACCTTGTAGTAAGCGGTGAGGCTGCTCCTGCCGAAGTAAGCGCAGATCAGTGGCTCCCCGGTGACGAACCTGCCGCTAACGCTCCTACATGGTGGTTCAACCCCCTGAGCGATCCCGACGACAGATATATCACCGTTAACTTCAAGGCTGAAGGCAGCTTCAGCGGAATCCAGGGCTTCTACTACTGCAGCACCGACGGCGACGCTGCTTCCTTCAAAGTAGAGCTCATCAAAGACGGTGCAACAGTTGCTGAAAAGATCGAAAAGGTCGACGGTGACAAATACTACGTAACCGACTTCGGCAAGAGCTTCGGCGCCGGCACGTACTCCATCAAGTACACCGCCGCTACCGGTTCAAACGTTGCTAACGACACATGGTTCGTTCTCGGCGGATGCGACGTTGCAGCTGAGGATGTAACAGTTGAGCACAACGTGACCTGCTCCGGCGAAACCTTCTGCCCGAGCATCATGCTCATCGGCGCTGCCGGCGGTTCTTCTCAGCCGTCACAGCCCTCCAACCCGGCAACAGCTGACGCTGCCGTTATAGCTATCGCTGCCGTAGCAGTCGTAGCTCTCGCGGGCGTTGTAGTTGCAAAGAAAGTAAGATAAGTTAATTTTACATCTTTAACCGGAACGGGTGACCGTTCCGGTTTTCTTTTTTTCGCCTCCCATATTTACGGAGGCGGATCGCGCGGTGCGCATCAACCGGAACAGGCGGCCGCTGCGGTTTTCTTATATTTTACAAAATCCGGTTTTAGTATTGACAAACAAAAAAGAATTTGTTATAATACTGACAGCTTGAATTATACTATATGGAGGTATAATAATGAAAAAAATTCTTGCTATTGCTGTAGTTGTCGTAATGACCGCAGCTCTCTGCCTCAGCGCATCCGCAACGCTCAACATTGACAGAATACACGTCAACAATAACGAGCTTGACAAAACTGCCAACGTTATGAACGACGACCCCATTGAGATCAACAAGGGCGATAAGCTCTACACACTCGGCTGGGCTTACAGCGAGACCAATCTCAAAAAGATCGTTTACCAGATCGACGGCGGAGCTGACGTAGACTGCCCCGACATCTACAGAGACAGACCCGACGTTGCCGCTGCTTTCGGCCTTGACGAATCATTAGGCAGCCACGCAGGTTTCGGCACTAACGACACGTCCGCTGATGAAAACGGCAATCCGAAGCCCGGAATGCTCAATCTCCCCGGAATCGAAGCGCTTGACGCGGGTGAATACAAACTCACCATCAAAGCCATCTACCAGGATGACACGAGCGAAAGCAAAGACTTCAACCTTAAGATAGTTGCAGGCGGCGCACAGGCCGAAGAGCCCGCTGCCGAAAAAGATCCCGACACATGGCTGTGCAAAGCAGGCGGATCCGTTGCAACGGGCTGGTGGATGAATCCGTTCACCGAGCAGGACTGGGATATCAGCTTCACGTTTGAGACTCCCAATGCGTTCAACGGCTTTATCTCCACTCTGTTCGCTTCCGCGGCAGGCTCCACAGTTAAGATAAACGTTCTTGACGCTTCCGGCAACGTTGTTGACACAGTTGAGCACACCCAGAAGGGCGACGGTCTTGTTACCATCACGTTCAACAAAACGTTTGCAGCCGGCAAATACACCATTCAGTTCGTAAATACGAACAGCGGTGAATACTTTGTCGTTGCATCAAGCGAAGCAGGTGATATTCCCGTTGAGGTTTCCGGTAACGGCGCCACCAACGAAAACACCCTCGCAGCTCCCGTTATACTTCTTACCGGCGCCGCAGCTCCCAAAACGGGTTCTGACGACACACCCGCAACCAACCCGACCACCGCAGACGCTTCCGTTATAGCTATCGCAGCCGTAGCGGTTGTTGCTCTTGCCGGCGTTGCAGTTGCAAAGAAAGTAAGATAAGTTAACTTCTGCATCTTTAACCGGAACGGTCTCCGTTCCGGTTTTTTATTTCCGGTTTGCCGGACTAAGTAAAGTAATAATATTATATATGCTTATTTAATATAATTTTTGGCACATATTGTTGATTTGCGGCCTGAAACAATTTAAATACAAGATTTGCAAAATAAAAACATTTTTTTGATTTTTTCTTTGCAGAATTTGAATATACCTCTTGACAAATCAGGAAAAATTTGCTATAATACGCGTAGCATGAATTATTAAAATAAGGAGGAATAAATAAATGAAAAAGATTCTTGCTATTGCTATTGTTGCCGTTATGGCTATCGCTCTTTGCGTAAGCGCATCCGCTAACCTCAACATTGACCGTATATTCGTCAATGCTGATGAAAGAATAGACGGCGCTGAAGCTACCGACGTAAAAGCCAACGATCCGATCGAGATCAACGCAGGCGACAAAGTCTACATACTCGGTTGGGCTTACGGTGAAGCCAGCAACCTCAAAGCTATCGTTTACTCGATAGACGACGGCGCTGACGTTGCCTGCTCCGACGTTTACAGAGACAGAGCCGACGTTGCCGGTGCTTTCGGTCTTGACGAATCCTTCGGCGTACATGCCGGTTTCGGTACTGACACTAAGGCAGAAGACGGCACAGGCGGTATGATGGAACTCACCGGCATCGGCTCCGTAGCCGCCGGCGATCACAAACTCACGCTCAAAGCCATCTACAACGACGACACAAGCGAAGTTAAGGACTACAACCTTAAGGTTTCCGGCGAAGCAAAAGCCGAAGATCCCAAGGGTGAAGATGAGCCCGCTACTACCAACCCGACCACCGCTGACGCTTCTGTTATAGCCATCGCTGCTGTAGCTTGCATAGCTCTTGCCGGTATCGTAGTTGCAAAGAAAGTAAGATAATTTAATTTTACGTCTTTAACCGGAACGGTCTCCGTTCCGGTTTTTCTTTTTTGCCGCGCGGCAAGAGCTTTACTTTACGCTTTAACAACACGGCGATTTTTTTAAGAAAATTTTGAAAATTTACTATAAATACACCAAATATAAGGAAAAATAATATATAATAAATAAAAAGCGTCAGTTGGAGGACAGCATGGATCTTACGTTTTCAAAAAATGCGCTTCAGGCTTTTGCACAATGGTTCGGCAGAAGCGGCAGCGTGACGAATACGGTTACACCGGAGGTCAGAAGACCCCCGTATCCGTGCGTTAAAATAGATCCTCTTCCCTGCTGTTCTCCCGAGGCGCAGGGCATTGAAAGCGAATATATTTTAAAATACTACGCGCGTCTCTGCCGCGAACCGCTTATAAAAATGCAGACCGTTATAATTGCAAGAAACGGTCATATAATCTCACGCGGACATTTTTATCCGTATTCAACGGATATATGGCACGTATCACATTCCTTATGCAAATCTTTAACAGGCCTTGCCGTCGGACTTTTATTTGACGACGGGCTTATATCGCTTGACGACAAGCTGACAGATATAATGAAAGAAGGTCTGCCGCCTTCCGCGCGCATAAATCACAGAAATACCACCGTCCGCCACCTGCTTACTATGCAGACCGGCGTCATATTCAATGAGATAGGCGTCGTCACGGAGGAGGACTGGGTACGTGCGTATCTGGAATCCGGAGTCAAATTCCGTCCCGGAACAGCGTTTGACTACAACAGCATGAACACGTATATGCTCTGCGCCATTATCAAAAAGCTGAGCGGAAAAGGCGCTTTTGAGCTATTGAAAGAGCGTATATTCGAGCCGCTCGGAATAAAGTATATATACTGGGAAAAATGCCCCAAAGGCATTGAAAAAGGCGGTTTCGGCTTATATTATTATCCCGACGATATATTAAAAATAGGACAGTTGTATCTTAACGGCGGCGTCTGGGAAGGACAGCGGCTCATATCGGAAAAATGGATAAAGGAATCCACAAAAGTACAGATAAAAACGCCGGATGAAACGGGTATTTACGGTTACGGCTACCAGGTATGGTGCAAGGAAGACAGAACAACGTTTATTTTCAACGGTATGTTCGGACAGAACCTGATAGTATTCCCGAAAACAAATATTATGATAGCCACGACGGCGAGCATTGACGAGACGTTTCAGAACAGCCCGTTATATACGGTGACCGAGCGGTTCTTCGGCACGCCTTACCGTCCGCACGCGCACCTGCACGAAAACCCGGAGGCGCTTGAAAAACTGCGCGAAAAGGAAGCGTCGCTCGTTATGGAAAACAGCGATATTTATAATTTTGACGGCGTTTTTGATGTAGATTTTATAAAGTCGCTGCAAGGGACGTATTCAGTTGCCGCCGAGGACGGCTACGGTCTGAGCGTTATGCCTGAGCTTTTCCAGGGCGTGCACAACTGCTTTGCAAAAGGGTTAAAGGAATTCGGCATAACCGTAGGCGAAGACGGCGGCGTCATAACCACGCTTGAAGGAGTAACGCCGCATACCGTGAATTTCGGTTTAGGAAAAGCCGCGCCCGGCTGCGTCGTCTACGGCAAGGAATCCGTATTGACTTCCGCGTACGCAACGCAAACCGAGGAAAACGGCAAACCGGCGCTGAAAATAACAGTTTGCTTCCCCGAGCTGCCGAATATAAGATACCTTACGGTATGCAAAACGGAAGAAGGCATATCCGTTAAATGGGAGGAAGCGCCGGGATTTGACTTTATGATGCGAATAATAAACCGCACGTTTCTCGGAAAAATGCCTATGCCCGACGGCAAGACAAGAGCCACGGACACGGATTTTGTGCAGAAGCGTATGCGTTATTTCTTACAGCCTACCGTAATAATGAAAAAAATACAGAAAGAACAGCTTTGATGGACGTTAAACGGATAAATATAAAAGAAGGCATAAACCTTACCGTGATCACAGATAAAAAATTCAAAACGGATATAACGTCCGTCTCGTTTTTGTGCGGTCACGGCCCGCGTGAAGCGGTCTGCTCCGCGCTTTTGACCGGCGTTTTGTCGCGCAGTTGCGTAAAATATCCGTCTTTGATGGAGCTTAACAAAACGCTTGACGATCTTTACGATGCACAGCTCGTTTCGGATGCGTCGCGCCGCGGCTTCAACCACATACCGACCTTTACCGTATCTTCGCTCAACAACAGATACTCTCTTGACAGGACGGATATACGCGGCGGCTGTCTTGACGTACTATATAACATAATCTTTGATCCGGCTTGGAAAAACGGGTGCTTTGACAATAAGATCCTGCAAAGTGAAAAACTGCAGCTCAAAGACGCGATAAACGGCATAAGGAACAGCAGGAGCAGCTACGCTCTGCGCCGCTGTACCGAGGCGCTTATGGCGGATCAGCCGCTTTACGCGCCGCGGCTCGGCAGACTTGCCGATATAGACGCCGTTACGCCGGCGGAGCTTTCAGAGTTTTATAACGGTATGCTTAAAAACTCATCGGTCGAGATACTTTCCGTATCGGCTGACGACGACGGACATACAGATGAATTTGCTTCAAGAATAAAAGATACGCTTGACAGCAGAAGACCCGGCAAAATATCCGTTGAAGAATACAAAAGCCCCGGAAAACGAATAAAGCGGATGAGCGAAAAAGCCGGCATATCGCAGGACGTTTTATGCGTCGGCTGTGAATACGACGGCTCGCCCGCGGACAACAGATCAGCCGAGAGGACTCTGTTTTACGAGATATTCTTCCAGAACCCGACGTCATATCTGTTTGAAAACGTGCGCGAAAAGCTGTCTTTATGCTATTACTGCTCCGCTCTGCCCATGATAGATCTGAAAAAGATGATAATATACGCCGGAATTGACAGCAAAAACGCAAAAAAAGCGGAAGAAGAAATAAGAAAACAGCTTGAAAATATAAAGCACGGCGTAAAAAATGACGAGCTTGACCGCTGCAAGCTGGCGCTCAAAAACGATCTGCTTGCCGTTACAGATTCCCCGTCAAGAACTGCGGCGTGGTATGCGAGGCGCGCGTTTTACGGCGATATATCGGAGACTGTGCAGGACTTCTCTGATAAGCTCGACACACTGACTTCCGCGGACGTGGAAAAAGCCGCTTCCACGGCAGTCCCGAGCCTTATTTTCACAATGAAGGGGGCGGCGGATGATGAAGTATGATATAAAAGAACATAAAGATCCCGGGTGCGGCGAAAGATACCTGTCTTTCAGACATAAAAGCGGCGTAAAGGTTCTTATCTGCCCCAATACATATTCCACCTCATGCGCCGTTTACACGTCGTGCTGCGGCGGCGGTGACACGGAGTTTGAATACGAAGGAAAAAGATACAAAACACCGCTCGGAACGGCTCATTTCCTTGAACATAAACTCTTTGAGACGGAGGACAGCGGCGACGCGTTCCGGTTGTTTTCGGAGCTCGGCGCGGATTCAAACGCTTTTACCTCCCATCAGGCTACGTCATATACGTTTACCTCGTCAAACGACGCGTTTTACGAATCGCTTAAAATACTGCTTGACTTTGTCCACCGCCCGCATTTTACAACCGAATCCGTTGAAAAAGAGCGCGGCATAATAGCGGAAGAGATAAAAATGTACGAGGACAACCCGGATAACAGAAGCTATTACGAGCTTATGCGGTGTTTATACAAAAACAACGGCGTGAAATACGACGTAGGCGGTACGGTACAGTCCATAAAAGAAATAACGCCGCAGCTGTTGTATTTCTGCCACAAGGTCTTTTACTCACCGTCAAATATGGTGCTTATAGCCGCCGGGAACGTGGACGCGGAAAAGATCATATCCGTAATGGACGAGGTCATACCCTGCGCAAAAAACAGCAAATTCAAAAGAATAAGGCCGTCTGAGCCGGATACGGCGTATAAACGCTCGTCAAAGCTTTATATGGACGTATCTGAGCCGCTGTTCTTCTTCGGCATAAAAGACCCGGATATAAAAGACAAAAAACTGATGCGTAAAAAAAGCATTGCGTTATCTATCCTTTCAAATATGCTTTTCGGAGAAAGTTCTGATTTTTACTGCAAGCTGTATGAAAAAGATCTTTTGTCCGGAGATATAGACGCGGGTTATTACTACGGAGACGATCACGCGTATCTGTCCGTCACGGGCGAGAGCAGAAAGCCTTATACCGTAAAAAAACGCATTTACGAGACGCTTGAAAAAGCCGTGACCGAGGGCGTGGACGAAGAGGCGTTTGAACTTGCAAAAAAGATATTTTACGCAAATTATATCTATTCGCTGCAAAACAGCCAGGCTGTAGCCTATTCGCTTTTATCTTTTTATCAAAGCGGTGACGATATGATAAAATATCCGAAACTCTTGTCCGGCATACACGCGCCGTTCGCTGTGTCGTGCTTAAAGGAACTGTATAAAAAGGAACGGTCCGCCTACGCGGTCGTATCACCTTTAAAATAAAGGAGGCAATATATGTATCACGTTGTTTTCAAAGGGTTTGAAAACGTTTCATTTGAGTTTTCGCCCGTGGCTTTCACGCTTTTCGGCAAAGAGATATACTGGTACGGCGTTATTATAACCGTAGGTATAATATTATCCGCTCTGTACGCGTTTTTGCGCGCTAAAAAGCTGGGCATACGCATTGACGATATGTACGATTACGCCATATTCATAATAATATTCGGCGTTTTGGGTGCGCGCGCCATGTACGTACTGACGAATCTCAGCGATTACAAGACGTTTTTGGACGTTATATCCATCTGGAAAGGCGGACTTGCGATATACGGCGGTATAATTGCGGGCGTCCTTGTAGTTATTATTGTATCAAAGGTCAAAAATATAAAAATACTGCGTGTTCTTGACGCGATAGCGCCGGCGGTCATGATAGGTCAGGCGCTCGGCCGCTGGGGCAACTACTTCAATCAGGAGGCTTTCGGCTGTAACACCACGCTTCCGTGGGGCATGAAATCCTGGGTGGTGCCCGGAAGCGGCAGCTCGCTTGAAGGCACTGTCGAATACCTTGAAAAATACGTAAGAGACAATTCGGAAGAGATACAGAAGCTCGGCATGAAAATAGATTCCGAGGGATTCGTCCATCCTACGTTTTTGTACGAATGTCTGTGGAACGTGATAGGCTTTATAATAATAAACGTCTTCTTCAAAAAAAGAAAATTTGACGGACAGATGTTTTTGATGTATATAACGTGGTACGGACTCGGCCGCGCGTTTATTGAAATGCTGCGTACGGATTCCCTGTTCATTCCGGGAACTTATATCAGAATATCCATGGTAATAGGTTTTCTCTGCTTTGCCGGCGGTCTTACAGCTATGATAATTTTAGGCATAAGAGCAAAGAAAGACCCGGAAAAAGTAAAAGAAGGCGCGTATTACGGCAAATCTATAGCCAAAAACGAGCCGGTAGTTAAAAAGTCAAGACGGTTAAATAAAGACGGTGAGGCTGAAAATACAAAACCGGAAGACGCAGACGAAGATCAGTCTGAAGAAGAAACAGAAGAACAAGCCGAAGAAGAACAGGAGGAAGCGTCTGCCGAAGAAGAAACACAGCCGGAGGCTGAAGAGCCGGAAACAGCGGAAGAAATTATGGCGGAAGCGGAAGAAGCCGAGCCGGCTAAAACAGAAGCAGAAGAGTTAACAGAGGAGAAAAAAGATGGCGATGATAATTGACGGAAAAGCCGTTTCCGCACAGATACGCGAGGAGATAAAAGAAGACGTTATAGCGTTTACCAAAAAACACGGCGCCGCGCCTTCGCTTACCGTTATAATAGTCGGAGAAGATCCCGCGTCACAGGTATACGTAAGAAACAAGCACAAAGCGTGCGAACAGGTGGGGATAAAGTCCGATATAATACGTCTGCCCGCCGAAACGGGGGAAGATGAGCTTTTGTCTCTTATAGACAGGCTGAACGGGGATAAAACCGTCAACGGCATATTGGTGCAGCTGCCGCTGCCGAAACATATAAACGAAGAAAGCGTTATATGTAAGATCTCGCCTGAAAAGGACGTTGACGCTTTCGGATACGAAAACGTGGGAAGGATCTACACCGGGCATTTTGACTTTCTTCCCTGCACTCCCGCGGGCGTTATGGAGCTTCTTCACAGATCGGGCATATCGGTATCCGGCAAAGAGTGCGTCGTTATAGGCAGGAGCAATATAGTGGGCAAGCCCATGGCGGCGCTTCTTATGCACGAAAACGGAACGGTCACGGTTTGCCATACAAAAACAAAGGATCTGAGCCTGCACACCCGCCGCGCGGATATACTCGTATCTTCCGTCGGTAAAGCAAATTTCATAACCGCCGATATGGTAAAGGAAGGCGCCGTTATAATAGACGTGGGTATAAACCACCTGCACGACGGAAAGCTGACCGGTGACGTGGACTATGAAGGGTGCTTTGAAAAAGCCGCGGCTATAACACCCGTGCCGGGCGGCGTAGGTCCTATGACGATAACAATGCTGTTAAAAAACACTCTTACAGCCGCAAATAAGCAGATTTAACAAATTATTTACAATTATATATCGTACCGGGATTGACAAAAATCTCTGTATGAGTTATAATGTCTTGCCGCATGGAATTTGGTCACAAACGCCGGAAACGGTTACCAACAACAGCGAGTCTTACGGAAGGAGATTAAAAACGTGTTTGCTATTATCGAAACAGGCGGAAAGCAGTACAAGGTAGAAGAAGGTCAGTCCATCTTCGTTGAGAAACTCGACGTTGAGGCAGGCGATTCTTATACGTTTGACCGTGTACTCGCAGTATCCACCGACGCAGGATTTAAAGCCGGCGCTCCCACAGTTGACGGCGCGACAGTTACGGCTACCGTTGAAAAGAACGGCAAGACCAAGAAGATCTACGTCATAAGATACAAATCCAAGAAGAACGAAAAGAAGAAACAGGGTCACAGACAGCCCTACACCAAGCTCAAAATCGAAAAGATCAACGCGTAATGACAAAGATCACGTTTTACAAGACGGAGGACGGTATTTTTTACGGCTTCCGTGAAAGCGGGCATTCCGGCTATGAAGACGCCGGAAAAGACATTGTCTGTGCGGCTATATCCGCTATGACGATGCTGATCATCAATACTGTTGAGGTAGCGCTTGCCTCGGATATCGATTATAAGATAGACGAGGAAAGCACGGATATTGAAGTTTTAGCTAAAGGCGCTCTTCCCAAATACGAGAGCGACAAAAAGAAAAATTACGCTATCGCTTCCCTGCTTTTAGGCTATTATCACCAGCTTCATGATATGCTCGAGGATTATTACGAATATCTTGACGTGGATGAGGTCGTTAAACAAATCTGATGCAGGAGGAAAAAATAATGTTAAAACTCAGTTTGCAGTTTTTCGCACATAAAAAAGGCGTCGGTTCAACAAAGAACGGCCGTGACAGCCGTGCACAGAGACTCGGCGTCAAAAGAAGCGACGGACAGTACGTTTTAGCAGGCAACATAATCGTTCGTCAGCGCGGAACGCACATCCATCCCGGTGAAAACGTTGGCCGCGGCTCCGACGACACGCTGTTTGCATTAACAGACGGCAGAGTCAAATTTGATATAGCAGTCGGCGGCAAAAAGCGCGTTAACGTCTGCGCGGAATAATTACTGATATTTAAAAATCGGCAAGCTTAAGCCTGCCGATTTTTTTATATTGTTTTTATCAGCCTTTCGGTGCGTTTGCGTCGCTGCTCGCGTATCTGAACAGCGCGACCACGTCTTTGTTGTCCACGTTGCCGTCGCCGTCAAAATCGTAGACTGTTTCATCCTCTGCCTTTTCCGTGCCGGAAACGTATCTGAACAGAAGCACGACATCCTTGTTAGTTATCTGACCGTCGCCGTCAAGGTCGCCTCTTAAAACTTCAGCCGGCGGTTCCGACGTCTCATCCGATGTGCCCGTATCGTCTTCCTTGGGTTCGTCGGGAGGAGGATCCTTTTTGGTATCGCTTTCCGTTTCTTCACTCTCCGGGTAGCCGACGTATTCAACAACGACTATCTTAAACATTTTGATCCCTACCGAGTCTTTTCTAAAAGAGTAGGTATACGTGCCGAGTTCCGCTTCCGTCGCGTCAACGATTATGCCGTCTTCGTCGCCGCTGCCTTCATAGTCTACGTAGAACGATACTTTCGGCGCGCCTTTCTCGGTGCTTTGATCTATCACGAGGCCGGACAGATTTGCCGGATACGGATACGGATATATGGGATAGTAATCCATATAAGCGCCTTTGTAGATCAGCAGATCTTCACATTCTATTCCTTTTAAGTTGTAAAGGCCGTTCGTCGATCTGACGTTTATCGTTTCAGTATCTCTGAGAAAATCGGTATATCCGATCTGCGTCTGTACTGTGACCTGCAGATCGTTCTTTGCTTTATACAGTTTTACGTATACCGTTGTATACGTCGTCGACTCATTCAGCGGTGCCGTGCAATCGGGATTTGCGAACAGTTTTGCGTATTCGCTTCCGAGGTAGCTGCCGTCAACGGTCCAGTTATCGCCGCGTATGCCGTTGAAATTCGTCGCGTTTTCAGGCAACGGATCTACGTGGAATTTTGCAACTCCGCCTTCAACAAGCTCCGTATCCGGAGTCTGGCAGGACAGGAACAGATCCGTTAAATGATAGTTTTCTTTGAAGTAGAATTCGGAATACGCAACTTTTGTACCGACCTTCTTTTCATCCGTTTCCATTATACGCGTGTAAACGTAAATGTTTTTGTTTAATTCAGCCGCGTTCGTAATGTTGAGTTTAACGTCGTACGAATAATATATCTTATTGGAGACCCACCAGTCGCCCTCGGATATATCGTATTCGCCGTCTTTTATTTCTCTTTTGTTCTGCGTTACCAGATACTGCTGACCTACGACGCCCATAAGATACAGCTGATCCCCGTCAACGTAAAACCTTGCTTCTTTGGGTTCGTCGTTATTTTCTGCTTTTACGACTAACTGCGCCGTGCTGGTCAAATAATTATAATAACCGTCCGCGCCTACTTTTACGCGCAGATATTTACCGACGTCCGCACCGGTAGGTCTGTACGTCAAACTCACGGCGCCTTCAATATTTTCAAACGGATCGGTCTTGTTTGAGCGCCTCTGCCACTGGACGTTAAGATACGCCTGATCTATCAGACCGATCGCGCCTTCTCTGCCGAAAACCATATTTACGCCCGCCGTCGGCTCGCCGATTAGAAATACATATCCCTCAAGCTTGTCCGCGCCGACTACCTTCGGATAGTATATAATGTCAAGATATCTTTCGGAATTATACGGGAAAGATGTATTGCAGGTCTCTCCGTTTACGGTTGCCATCACGTTTGCTTCACCGGAGTATTTATAAAAATAATAATCCGAGTCCGCTTTAAGATGTATTATGGCTCTGTATTCGTGAGCGTCTACGAACTTATCCGTAGGAGTAAGATCCTTTCCGGCTGTAAGGTCACGCCATTCTATACCGGGAATGCTTTCGGATTCATCAAGTTTGTAATGAGCATTATCCGGCATAACGAGAGTAAATCCCGGTTTTGAAGAATTATTCGGTTCCGCAAATCCGGTAAGATCCACGTGCGATATGGCAACGCCTTTAGCCATAGATAAAACCGGCAGAAGCGATACTATCATACATATCGCTAAAACCGTACTGAGAATTCTTTTCATTATCGTTCCTTTCATAATATTTTTTTTACATTATACACTATTTTTTTATGTTTTTCAAGTATTTTTAATATTTTTCTTTAGAATACGGCTTTCAGCTGTTTATTATCAGTGAAACGGCTTTGTGTATGTTTGAGACCGTATCTGACGCTGTCATACTGATAACATTTTTTTCTTTTGCCGCAAGTTCTCCCGCGTATCCTGCGATAAACGCGCCGCACGCGGCGTTAAGACACAGATCGGTCGGATTTTGTGAATTTATGCCGGTTATTATGCCGGACAACACGTCGCCCGAGCCCGCCGTCGCCATACCCGGCGTTCCTCTGTCCACTATGAAAACGCGCTCTCCGTCCGTTATGACGGTAGATGCGCCTTTTAACAGGACGGTAACGTTATGCTCTTTTGCATAGCTTACGGATAAGCCTATCGTGTCGGATAACACTTCGTCTGTCGTTTTGCCGGATAACCGTGCGAATTCCGCGGCGTGCGGCGTAATAATTACGTTTCCGTTTGCTTTATAATCAAGTTTTGATAACGCGTACAGCCCGTCCGCGTCTATCAGAAGCGGACAGCTGAGGTTTTTAAGTGCGTATTTAACGGCGTTTACTCTGTCGTCTTCTCTGCCGAAACCCATACCGAGCCCGACGGCGGCGGCTTTGTCAAACGCTTTTGCAAGCTCCGTATCATCAAACGATCTGAGCGGGCAAAGCGTGCTTTCAAGCAGGTAAGGCGCAGCGTAGTCCGCAATACTTTCATGCACCGCAAGGCGTGAAATACCGCATCCGCATTTAAGAGCGGACAGCGACGTATTGGCAAGCTTTACCGCGCCGGAATATTCCCTGCACCCGCCGAGAAGCACCGCCGTACCGTACGTTCCCTTGTGGCTGTTGTTTTGTCTATGCGGGAACACGGATCTGAAATCGTCCGCTTCGCAGAGCTTATACGTTTCACCGTCTGTTTCAATGCCTATATCTATTGTCGTCAGTTTTTTTATAACGTCTTTTGCAGAGTTAAGATAATGCCCGGGCTTCGGCGCCTGTATCGCGACCGTAAGGTCGGATATGACGCAAAGCTCGGTCAGGCCGTTATTCGCGTCAAGTCCGCTGTTGATATCGACGGATACGATATAGCTGCCGCTTTTGTTTATCTTTTTTATCGCTTCCGCTTCTTTTCCGGTCGGTGCGCCGTGGAAGCCGATGCCGAAAATGCAGTCCACTATGACTGTTTCTTCAAAGCTCTGATCAGTATATGATACGACGTTTACGCCGCATTGAAGACATTTTTGCAGATAATACCCCGCGGTTTCCGTCGTTAAATCGGCGGTGTTATAAACCGTAACGCGCCGTCCCGCGTTGTAAAGCAACTCCGCGACTACGTAACCGTCGCCGCCGTTGTTGCCCTTGCCGCATACTACGGCGTAGCTGTCCGATACGGGCAAAAGCTCAAAAACCGCGCGACCGGCGCGGTACATAAGCTCTTTTTCAGATACTTTCTCTGCTGTTTTTTTGTCTGACCGCCTCATTAAAGAAACGGAAACCACGTCAATCATATAGCAACTCCGTTAATATCCTTCCGTCGGCGTCTTTTATCTCTGTGCCTAAAATACGCGCGAAAGTCGGCGCTTCGTCTACCGTATCGCATCTTTCCAAAACCGCGCCGGGCTTGAAATCCGGACCTTTTGCGTAGAATACGGGCTGCGGTCCTTTATCCGGCATATAGCCGTGCGTCGCTCTGCCTAAGCGGTAATCTTCACTTGAAAACTGCGCCGTAAGCGGTCTTGTTACGCCTTCCGCAAACGACGTATATCCGTCCGTTTCTATAACGAAATCAAATTCGCCGCCCAAATGATATTTTTCTCTTGCTTCTTTCTCCGGTATTACCTCTGATATACCGTAAACGCCCTCGTCTTTTAAGTGATCCAAATACGCGTAAACGCCGTTATACGCGCTTTTGTCGTAAACGTAGCAGTAAGCCATCATGCCGCCGGAGCGGATATACGCTTTCAGCTCCGTTATCCTGCCGTCTTCAACTTTTATAAATCCGGCGTCGGAGAGCAGCACGTTTAGTTTTATACTGCGCTTTATCTCAAGCTGGCCGTGGTCGGACAAAAGCACGACGTTTGTATTTTCAAGCTGTCCGGCGTCCTCCGCCGCGCGGCAGAGCTTACCGAGCCACTCGTCCGTTTCACGTATGCCGTCGTCTACCGCTTTGTTGAAAAGACCGTTGTGATGCCTGTAACCGTCTATATTCGCCGGGTGGATCATTATAATATCCGGCGAATATTCCCTTATTATATCCGCTGCGCAGTTTATGACGAATATATCCGCCGACGGATGGTGACGCTCCGTAAAACCGTCTATGTAACGCTCCGCGATCTTCATTACCTCGGGCGAGCTGCCGGAACGGATGAACGCGGAACGTCTGTCGTCCCCCTCCCCCTGCGACCAGTATTCGTCTATCAGATAATCTATATCGGGATGACAGCCGGTAGACGGCCAGAATACCGCGGCGGTGGTTTTACCCGCCTCTTTTGCGTATGAGAAAACGTCCTTTGCTTTGACGCTTTCGTGAAACCAGCACCACGGGCGGCCGACGGGCTCGGGATAAAAAATATCGTTGCCGGTCACGCCGTGTTTATCCGGATAAACGCCCGTGGCTATGGTCGCGTGCGCGGGATAAGTTATTGTGGGATAGCACGTTTTTACCGTTTTGACGCACGCGCCGCCCGACAGATACTTTTTAAAATTCGGTAGAGTTTTAAACAGCTGCATATCGTCAGCAACGAGCGCGTCCGCGGAAAGCACTATCAGTTTGCTTTTGGTCATAGGATACCTTTATACATTTTATTTAAGAAAACCGGTCTGCTGTCGTTTTTGTGCATGCGGATGCCCGGTGAGCCGTGGTCGGATTCGGTATTTATATACTCTATCGACACAGGCAAAGTCTGAAACAACTCGTGTTTCGTGCTTAAATTCAAGCCCTGCGTCTCGCTAATCTGCTTTGCGCTGCACAGCATATAAACGCCCTGCCCTATATCGGCGCCGCAGCAGTAGCCGACGGGTTTATTATCTATATAGGTTACCATGCCGGACAGCGACAGCGCCGCGTAATTGTCAAGCGCTTTTTTTGCGCCGTCAACGTCGCCCTCTCCGGCTTTCGGCTGCCAGATCGACAAGATCTTGTATGCTTCATCAATGTTTGACAGCGTCAGAGGCACGTTTTTAACGTCGTTTTCGCGGTAAAAGCGCGAAAGCTTGGCGCGTACTTTCTGGAACTTATGACCTTCAAGGCTCGCCTGCTCGGCGCGGCTGTAAACGTATTCACTCCTGTCCGGGTCTTCTTCGGCTTCAAAGTCTGCTTTTACGGTTTTTATAAACGATACGTCTTCATCCCGCAGCATATAAACGGATGCGCCCGGATGATCCAGTATAAAATCACGTTTAAAATCATCCGATCCTGCAGGAAAAAGAAAGCGCCCGTTTTTATCTATTACAAAAAAGCCGTCGTTATCTGCCGTTACTCTATATCCCTCGCTCTGCCCGTAAATATGAAGTGATAAAAAACTGTGGGACGCGGAGCTATGACCGTATTTTTTTCGCAAACCGTCTATTTTATCTTTATCCGTGATATTCATAATTTCAATAACAGCTCGTACGCGTCGCCTAAGAAATTCTTCATCTCGTCGGCGGTAAGCTGTCTGTGAGCAAGCGTGGCAAGCGAATATATGTGTTTTAAAAGCTGTTTTGCGTCGTCTTTTTTATCGGCGCATATCAGCTCTTCCGCTTTTTTATACAATGCGGAAGAGGTGTTTACAACGAGCTTTGCTTTGCCCGGAACATCGTTGCCGTCCATGCGGTAAAGCTTCATAAGATCTGCAAAACGTCTGTCCTGCTCGTCCTCGTTCATTACAGCCGGCGTCTTTTCGTCTTTTAAAGCGGTATAGGATACCTCAAGCTCGCCGTTGCCGGATACCTCTTTGAACAGAGCCGTCATATCTTCGTTGTTCTCCGCGTCGCCGTTCTTTAAAACGTCGTCGACGCCGGAATCAACGCGCATGAATTTGACGCCCTCGCGGTCCATCTCAACCGTTTGAATGAACTGCGTATCGAGCGTGCGGTCAAGCAGAAGGACCTCCGCGCCCTCAGCCTCAAACATACCTATATACTGCGCCTGGACTTTTTTGTCCGTTGCGTAAAAGATCTTGTTCTCGTGCTTTTCTTTTGCCGTTTCAAGATATTCGTCGACAGTCAGCATTTTGCCGCTTATCGCGGACGGGAATATAATGCTGCCTTTTACTTTATCGTAAAACTTCTTGTCGCGCATACAGCCGTATTCTACGAATACTTTTATATCGTCATATATTTTTTCGTAATTTTCGCGCTCGGTATTCATCATGCCGTTTAGCTTGTCCGCAACTTTTTTGACTATATGAGCCGCGATTTTGGTAACGTAGCCGTTGTTCTGCAGATAGCTTCTTGAAACGTTTAACGGCAGTTCGGGACAGTCAAGCACGCCGCGCAGCATAAGGAGAAAATCCGGTATGACTTCCTTTATATTATCCGCCACGAATACCTGATTGTAATAAAGCTTTACCTGACCTTCTATCGGGTCAAAATCCGAATTGAGCTTGGGGAAATAGATTATTCCTTTGAAATTAAGCGGATATTCCGCGTTTATATGGACCCAGAACAGCGGGTCTTTGTAGTCATGGAAGACTTTTTTGTAAAACGCCTTGTAATCGTCGTCGGTACATTCCGACGGAGATTTCATCCAAAGCGGCGTCGTATCGTTTATCTGCTCCGGCTCTTTTTTGTCCTCGCCTTCTTTTTCTATATCCTCGGCGTTTGAGAAGAACACCGGCACGGGCATGAACGAGCAGTATTTTTCAAGTATTTCTTTTATCTTATATTCGGATAAAAGTTCTGATTCATCTTCCGATATTTTCATAATAACGGACGTGCCGCGTTCCTCGCGCTCCGACGGGAACGTCTCGTATTCACCTTCGCTGTCACAGACCCATTTTACCGCCGGCGCACCGGTGTAAGACTTTGTTTCGACCGTTACGGTATCCGATACCATAAAAGATGAATAGAAGCCGAGACCGAAGTGACCGATTATGCCCTCCTGCGGTTTGCCGGATTCATCCTTTTCGTATTTCTGTATGAATTCAACGGCGCCGGATAAAGCTATACTGCAAATATACTTTTCAAGCTCTTCTTCGGTCATTCCTATACCGTTATCCGTAACGGTAAGCGTGCCCGCCGTTTTGTCAATCACCACGTCTATTCTGTAGTCCTGCTCCGGCAGGGATATCTCACCTAAAGAATCAAGCCTTTTCAGCTTTGTTATAGCGTCAGACGCGTTAGAAACAATCTCGCGCAAAAAAATGTCCTTATCGGAATACAGCCATTTTTTTATTATGGGAAACAGATGCTCCGCATCAACGGAGATACCGCCTTTTTTTATATTTTCGCTCATTTTAAAGCCTCCTTTTATATTGTATATAATATATTTTACTATCAGATTTACTGCTTGTCAACAACGTAAATATGAATTTTCCGTTATTGTATAAAACGGCGCGCATATGTCAAAAATCACGTAGAATTCATACAGAAAGGAATTTGATTTTATGGATGAAGAAGAAGTAGAAAGAAAGCAGGAAAAAACGGCGCGCATCGTCTACATCGTTTTAGCCGTCGTCATAACCGTGACTATGGTGATATCCGTCGTATCCGCGGTAAACCGCAGAAAACGCGGCAACACGCCCGAGCCGGAAATATCCGAAACCGAGGTACGGCAGACCGAAGAGGTAACGAAAAAAGAATCGTCAAATCTGCCCCGCGTACCGTACCGTGAGATCACGGAAGAAGTGATACAAAAGGACCAAACGGAGCCGGAAACTCAGGCGGATGTGCCAAAGGTAACGGAAAAGACTGAGCCCACGTCGGTCGAGCGCGTATACGTCATACCTGTAAACGGCTATGTTGTAAAGGATTACACCATGGATATGCCCGTGTATTCCGTAACAATGAACGATTACAGAGCGCATAACGGCACGGATATATCAGCATCCGCCGGCAATCCCGTTTATTCGTTTACGGACGGGGTAATATCAAAAATATACTACGATCCGATGATGGGGCAGACCGTTGAGATAGACCACGGGGACGGACTTGTATCCGTTTATCAGAACCTGCAGGTAACGCTGCCGGACAATATCGAGGTAGGAGTAAGCGTCCGTTCCGGCGACGTCATAGGCGCGGTTGGCGAAACGTCGCTGATAGAATGCGCGGAGGTATCGCACCTGCACTTTTCTATAATGAAAGACGGCGTATATGAAGCGCCGGCTGATTATATCGGTTCTATAAATATTGTGGAAGAATAAAACAACTCCGGCAGATCACTCTGCCGGAGAGTTTTATTTAAAAGCTGTTATTTCTTTTTGGATTTGACTATTATGATAACAACTACAACGATAACTACTACCGCGCAGACGGGGATTATTACGAACAGCGGGTTGAAGCTGCTCTTTTTGCCGTCATCGGTGGGTTTCGTTTCAGCCGGAGTTTTGTCTGTATCTTCGGTCTTTTCGGTCGTATCATCCGCTTTTTCGGTCTCGGTCTCTGTTACCGCGGGTTCCGTTTCGGTTGCGGCTTCCGTAGTATCGGGCTCAGTTTCTATTATCTCTTCGCCGACCTTGACGGCTACGGATTTGAGGAAGAATACCTGATCTTCGCTGCCGTCTGTTGACGGGTCGAGTCTTATGGATCTTACCTGACCGTGCCAGTTGCCGTTGTCGTCATCGCGCATATCTATTTCAAGCTCTGTAAATTCAGCGGCTTCTTCCATTTCATACGTGATGTGGTTTGAACCGAGGTCTCTTGATTCCTTTGTGGTAAAGAATATTTCGCCGGTCGCGTATTCAACAGCGGTCTTGTAAGTAAGAACAACGGTATTGAACTTGTCGCCGTCAAAGTAAGCTTCTTTCTTCATGGGAAGCGTGAAGTAGGGGTCTTCACCGGTAACGGTTATCTTAAGGCATCCTTCAACTTCGTCATAAGTAAGCTCTACGTTGTTGCCGTTTCCTATTTTGGAAACAGTCTCGGGATTTGTAAGATCTACGATAGTAAAGCTGTCGGCGTTCTCATCGGGGCCGGCCTGCTCTGTTGCGGCTTCAGTGGTCTCTATGACCTGCTGAGCGACAGTTTCGGTCTCTCTCGGGTCACGTGTGATGTTGAGCGGAGTGGTCTGAAGGACTGTACCGGGGGACCCCGCGGTGCCTTCGCCGTGGTCGCCTATGAAGAGACGGTCTCCGCCGTAGCCGCAGCCTGACAGATCACTGAACTGATCAGCGTACGCCATCTCGGCAACGGAAGAAAGGTCTGATTTGTTAAGAACGACTATCTTGGACTGAGGTCCGTCATAAGTGGAAACGAACAGATAATCGCCGGCGGTGCAGATACCGTAAGCCTCGCGGACTTCCACCTGGTCTACCATGCTCTTGCCGTCCGTGTCTATCTTCATGACGTGGCTGCCCTTTGAATGAGCGCTGCTGTCCTGCTTGTAGCACATATAAATGTAACCGTCAACGTCTACCGTGATGTAGCCCGGGTCGGACTGGGAACCGGTAAGCTCGTTGTAGTCAACAACGCCGCCGTTGCCGAAGCCGCTGTAAAGCTTGATGTCGGTAATATCCGTAACGTCATAGCAGCGGATCGTGTCCTTGTTGTAGCAGGTAACGACGTAAAGAAGTATCTTATCGCCTATCTTCTGCGCCGCGATACCGTTGATACCGACTCTGGTGGTATCCATATCTTCGGTTATGTGCGTTATTTCTTTCATGTAGCCTTCTTCATCTACAGACGTATCAACTACGGCTATTGAGATGTAGGAAGTATTAGGCACGTCGTGTGTGATACCTACAAACAGATATCCTCTGCAGTCAACTGCAAGTCCCTTCGGATAGTTGTTGTTGGCAACAACGCCGTCATACTCGTCATTTTCGATCTCCGGCGCGTATTCGCCCAGGTGTTCGCCTGTAGCCGCGTCGATTTTACTTACGTGGCGGTAGTTCTGTAAAAAGCCGCCGTAAACGTATTTACCGTCGGGGGAGACTGCAAAGCCTCTCATCTGGAAACCGTTCTGTTCATCAAAGCTGTCAAGGTCTACGAGGACGTCTATAACGGCGGTTTTGAAAACGTCGTCATTCTGTCCCGCAAACGCCGGTACAGCCGCAGTAAGCATCATAAGTGCAACTATGGCAACTGCTAAAATCTTTTTCACTTTAAATGTCCCTCCATTTAATTTTTTACTTATTATAATACTATTAAATAAAAAAGTCAAGCCCAAAATATTAATTATTTTCCCACGCAGAATTTGGAAAATATCTCGTTTATTATATCGTCTTTCACTTCAAGACCGTCAAGCCCGGCTATAGCGGACAGCGCTTCCTCTAAATCAAAGCACGCAACGTCCTGCGTTTGTCCCGATTCAAGCGCGTCAAGCGCGGCTTTGCAGGAATCTATGAACCTCACGGTCTGCGCGTACTGTCTGCCGTTTATCAGATGCGGTTTGCCGTAATCTATTTCACCGCCGGTAAACAGCTCTTCCGTAAGACGCTCGATCTGCTCTTTTCCTTTGCCGTTTTTTGCGCTTATATGCACGGTATGCGTAAATATGTTATCGTACGCTTCACCGCCGCCCAGATCGTTTTTGTTTATTACGGCTATAACGGGGATATTCAGCTTTTTAAGCCCGTCTATCAGCTTTTGCTCTTCTTCATCCGGCTGCCGCGCACCGTCGAACACGGCGAGCACCAGCTGGGCTTTGTTAAGTGTCTCTTTTGCTTTGGCTACGCCTATCTCCTCTACCGCATCGGTCGTGTCGCGTATGCCGGCGGTATCGGACAGCTTCAGCCTTACCTGGCCGCATAAGATACTGCCGGTAACGACGTCACGCGTAGTGCCGGGGATCTCCGTAACTATCGCCGTCTGCTCTCCGGTCAGCATATTCATAACGGATGATTTGCCGACGTTCGGTCTGCCGCATATTACCGTGCGCACGCCTTCACAAACGGCTGAACCTGTTTTATAGCTGTCTTTCAGTTCTTTCGCGCGGCCTATAAGAGCTTTTATGCGGTCTTTCAACTCGTTTACGGACACGTCCGTCATATCCTCGTCCGGATAATCTATATAAGCGTAAGCGGAGGCTATAAGATGCTTTAATTCATTATATATGCTCTCCGCCGTCTCCGACAAAAGCCCTCTGTTCGCGCCGCCGGCCAGTTTCAGCGCGCCTACGCTTTCCGCGTCTATAATATCCATTATAGCCTCGGCTGAGGTGAGGCGCAGTTTGCCGTTTATAAACGCGCGTTTTGTAAATTCTCCGCCCTCCGCGTAAGCGGCTCCTGCGTCGACGAGCGAGCGCAGGATAAGAGATGATACGAGCATACCGCCGTGACAGCATAATTCCGCCATATCTTCGCCTGTATAAGACTTAGGCGCGCGGTAAACGGTAACGATCCCGTCGTCTATAACGTCGCCCTGATATACGAATTCTCCGTACACGGCGTAAGAAGACGGTATTTCCGATAAGTCCTTGCCGTTTTTCGCTCTGAAAACGGCGGACGTTATCTTTATCGCGTCTTCTCCCGTCATCCTTATCATCGCTATCGCGCCTCTGCCGTACGGCGTGGAGAGCGCTGCGACGGTATTTTCAAACTTCATATTTCGCCTTTCTGCCGTTGTAAAGCGTGTCGTACAGCCACGGTGATCTCATTGTATAATCGTCAGCCGCTTTTAGCTCTGCCGCCATATCGCGCCGCAGTTTCAGTAAAAGGTCTTTTTGATCATCGTCGTTTGCGCGGTTTATAAGCTCGTCCGGGTCGCTGTCAAGAAAATACAACTCATCCATATCCGAGCAGTTCCATACGTATTTTATATGACCGTCCGTTATCATGCGCTGCGTATACAGTCCGAACTGCTGACCGTTATACGTTACAAGCGCGTATTTTCTTATCTTCTCCGGCTTATCGCCCGTCAGATACGGCATAAGGCTTACGCCCTGCAAGCCGTCCGGCTTTTCAAGCCCGCATATATCAAGCACCGTAGGCACTATATCAAGCGCGTTGACGGTCATATCGTCCACAGTCCCGCCGGACGCGCCGGGGTATTTGATTATAAGAGGCACGCGGACTACGGAATCATACATTATATAATGCTTGTCAAGCATACGTCTGTCGCCGCACATATCGCCGTGATCCGACGTATATATAATTACTGTATTGTCATATAGACCGTTTTGCTTTAAATAGTTTATCATTACGCCTATCGCGTCGTCGGTCTGGGATACGTAACCGTAATACATTCTTATCGTATGTAAGAATTTTCCTTTATCCGTATTCGCGTTGTTCCAGTTTAGCACCATCTGCCGCTGCATAAAAGGCTTGTTTTTAAGATCGTCGTCAAACGAGCGCCACAAAGGCACGTCCTTATACATGGACGCAAACGGCTCGCACGGGCGGCACGGCAGATGCGGCGCGGAAAAATTGACCCTTATCTGAAAAGGATGGCCGCCGTATCTTTTGATAAGCTCTATCGCCGCCTGCGCCGCTTTATGCGTTTCGCTTGACTTCAGCGGCAGAGCGCATTTATCGCCGAACCAGCCGTTTTCGTAGCGCGTATCATCCGGCGTTTGAAGTTCCCGTACAGTTATATTATCGTCGTAGCCGAACTTTGTAGCCGGAAGGTCCGATACGTGCCACGCGCCGATATATCCGCATTTATATCCCGCTTTTTGCAGATCGCGCGACCAGGAGTAGTTATCCGGTGAAAAAGGTACGGACGGTATGCCCTGGTCGTAATTGTAAAGCGTTCCGACCTGCTCCGGCCGTCTGCCGCAGATCATACTGCGGCGTGCGGGAACACAAATCGGATTTGGAGTATATGCCTCTGAAAAGTCAACGCCGTCTTCCGCAAGCGCGTCTATATTCGGCGTTTTTACGGGATAGTCGTTTACGTAACCGAGGCAGTCGCGCCTCTGCTGATCCGAGCAGATAAAAAGAATGTTCGGCGTCATAACACGCTCACCGTACACAAAAGCATATTATGGTCGGAGATAAGTTCCGTTGTCGCGTCTTTTGTCCGCGTATCCGATATTTCAAACCCTTTTGTGTATAAAACGTTGTCTATACTCCTGTCCGCGTACGTGTACAGATCTTTATTTGCAAGCTTTACCCATTTTATGTTCTCGGATACGACAGAAGGCGAAGTGTTGAAATCACCGCAGCACAAAAAACGTCCGTGTTCACTGTAATATTCGCGCAGCTCGGAATCAAGACAGTTCATAGTATCAAAATTGCCCGCATCCGACTCACACGATAAATGAGTGTTGAATACGGTGACAGGCTCTCCGTCTATATCCGCCGTGATATATCCGCACGACGTTCCCTGCTTTGCCACTTTTACTTTATAATTTATCGTTTTTTTATCCGTTACGGGAAATCTGCTTAAGATCGCCGTACCGTACAGACCGTTCTGAAACGGCCTTATGGTTATAAAATGATAAAACGGATAATCCGCTTTATCCGATATGTATTTTGCCATATCCGCGCCCGCCGACCTGTCGCAGCCGCAGTCCACCTCCTGCAAGGCGACTATATCCGCGCCGCAGTCTTTTATAAAAGCGGCTATGGCGTCTAAGTCACGCGGATCGTATTTATTATACATTTTAGAAGCGGCGCCGATATTGAACGACGCCAAAGTAAATTTTTTCATTTTCTGCTCTTTTCCGCAAGCTTTTTTATGTCCGCGGCGGCGCATTCCACCGCGTAATCGCGCTTCGTCTGGCACGAAAACAGGATACCGTCAGCCCCGTAGATATTGAATTCATAAAACGGCACGGTCACTTCTTTTTTGCCTATTTTATACGTTTTGCTGTTTTGTTCAAGCTCAACGTCCGTTATATCCTTATATGAAATATCATAAAAGACGTCGTCCGTGCCCTCGTCCGTGAGATGGACCGTGCGTGAAGCGGCGCAAAGACCGTTGTTTGTGAAATAAATCACGTTTTTCATATAATGATCCGTTCTGTATTCGCCCTGCCTGTCGCGCCTTATATAAGGCGTATCGTAATAATGGTATCTTTCCATTACCGCGGACGAAATGTAAGGCAGCTCCCGGTCGTAGAGGTCAAAGTGCTGACGGACTTTGTCCTCAAAACCGTCAAGCTCCTTTTCCACGTCCTCGTCTATCTCCGCCTCGCTTGAACGGCGCAGTATAGAGCCGAAAAACAGCACGCATCCGGCGGCAAGCGTGGGGACCACAAGTATTGAAATTATGCGGTAATTATCAAGAGTCGCCGGCATTACGAACAGAATGAACGCGGCAAGCAAAAGACCGAGCCCTATGAAGAATGCGGTCTTTTTATTTTCAAAATACCTGCGGTTTTTATCGTAATACATCTTAAATTATTCTATAATTATTGTTTTTTAACACAGATATGAGGGAATCCGTATCCGTTACGTTTTCGTCGGTGATTATGCCCGTAACGCCCACGTCCTCGGGTCTGTGGGCGTCTGAGCCGGCTATCATACGCATACCGAACTTTTTTGCCCAGATCTCTGCTACATCGTTTCTGCTGTCATGGCGCGGGTTGCCGTTTTTGATCTCTATACCGGTCAAAAGCGCCGGATCGGTTATTTTCATATTGTTTCTGAACGGATGCGCCTGGTAAAACAGAAATCCCTGCTCCGCCGCAAGCGCGGAAAAATCGCGCGGACGCATTGAAAACAGCTTTCTGCAATCCTTTGCCGTATCGTCGCTCATACCGTAAACGAGATAATCGCTGTCCGATTCGTCAAATCTTATCTCATAACCGTTTAATACGAGCAGACCTGCTTTTCTGCCCGCTTCTTTTGCCAGAAGATAAGAATCGTGATAATGTTTGAAAAAATCGATAACGCCCTGCTCTTCAAAATGAGTAAGCGTGTGCGTGTTGAAATGGTTCGTTATAACTATGCAGTCGTATCCCGCCGCCTTATACCTCGCCGCGACCTCCTCTGCGGGCATATGCCCGCAGATGGAGATCTCTTTCGTATGTACGTGAAGATCTATTTTCATTACTTATCACAGTACCGATACGTTTTTCAAAAGGGCTCTGACCGGACCTTCATACGCGCCGGATACGTCCGTTTTTTCGGATAAGCGCAGGGATGAAAGTACCTCGGACAGCTTTGCGCTCATCGTGATGCCGGTCACCGGCACGGTCTTTTCCCCGTCGTAATAATACGCAAGTCTTATCTCGCCGCCGATATAATCGTTATAAAGATCGAGCTGAAGTCCGGACATTGAAACGCAGTCAAGATACGGCTCGGCTTTTATTTCTTCATCCGTAAGAGTTCCGGCTCCTAAGCTTACGCATTTAAGATCGCCGCTCGGACGGCTGACTTTAAGATACTGGCCGAAACGGCTCGGACCGAAGCTGCCGCAGACGATACCGTTTTTTATGACCTCGGTATCAAAGAGCTGCGCGCCGTCGTCGTCAAAATACGCGGAACGTTCGCTGCCCTCTACTATCGCCTTCATCGTAATATTCAGCTTGTCGCAGTCGCCTTCCTGAAGGTCGTCGCCCTCTTTATGCAGATTTGCGTGCATATAGATCGAACTGTAATTCTGATCGTGTGCAAGCTCCGCGGCAAGCCTTCTTATCTCGTGCGGTCTGAGAAGCACGTTTATATTAAGCTCTTTTCCGGGTTTGCACGCCTTTGATCTGTCCGCGACTTCTCTCATCTTCTCCGCTATCTCCGCGGTCAGTTTTTCCGGCTCGAACACGGTAAAGCGATAATCCTCGTAAAGCTCAACGGACTGCTTGTCGTCGGTGTACGTCGGGATCGCTTCGATCATAACGCGATAAACGGTCTGTGTTTTATCAACGCCGCGATTGTTTATAACGCGTTTTGTGTCTTTGTAAATGAAGATCTCAAGCGCGTTTACAGATCCGCCCGGTACTGTGTCCGCGGCGTAGACCGCGTCGACTATCTGTTTGCCTAACTCTTCCGGCTCGTATTTGTCAAGATTAGTCGGAAGCGCCGCGTTAAGCGTGCCTTTGTCTGTAAGCTCGTACGGCTCGTTTGACACGAGGTTGGCGCGGGAGACGGCCTGTGCTATCTTTTTGTTGATATCATCCTCGCTCATGGACTGATAGATCTGAAACGCGGAATCACCGATCCTGCCGTCATGCTCGGTATAGACCGTTACGTACGTCGCCTTGCTGTCCGTGCTTCTTACCGTTTCAAGAGATTTGTGAACGAAGAACAGTTCGTATGAAGCTACGCTGTTTTCTATTATCCTGTAGCCGTATAAGCCTTTTGTATTATCAAATATCTCTTTAAGGTTTCTCATCCTAATTTGCACCTCGCTTTCAGGTTGGGACCGCCGTCGGAGACGCGGACCCATTCTTTATAACCCTTGCCGCAGTAGCCGGAGCCTTCTATCTTGAACGTATCCGATATCATTGAAATGGATTTGAGCAGATCCGGAACGTAGCCGCTCATAACGACGGGGGAAACGTAGTTGTCCGTCAGCTTGCCGTCAACTATTTCAATACCGTATTCGGCGGTGCACTGTATCTGCCAGTTTTTCGGGTCTTCCATGCCGTTGTTTGTCTCAAATATCATATATCCGTGCTTTACGGAAGCTATCATATCTTCAAGCTTGTCTTTGCCGGGGCAGAAGAACGTGTTGGTCATACGCGAATAAGCCTTGCGCCTGTAATTGTCGCGGCGGCCGTTGCCGGTAGGTTCCGTTCCCAGCTGAGTTGCGGAGCCTAAGTCCGAAAGACCTGCTACGAGTATGCCGTCTTTTATTATCTGCGTGTCGTGCGCGAGCACACCGTCGTCGTCAAAGAAATACGATGCGACGGATAAAGTCGCCGCGGCGCCGTCGTGCATATTCGTAATAGGAGAAGCAACGTACTCACCTACGCAGTTTTTGGCAAGCGCGCGGTCCTTTACGAACTGGTCCATCTCAACGCCGTGACCGAACGCCTCGTGAGCTATAAGTCCGGTTATGGACGGGTCGGTTATTATATCGTAAACGCCGGGCTTTATGGGCTGCGCCTTTACGAGATGCTTTGCAAGGTCTATTATGCCGTCAAGGCTCGCTTTTGTTTTTTCTATTACCTCGGATAACCTGTCGCTGCCTTCCATGTGGCGCGTGTGGACCATTTTGCCGTCGTTATATAACGCCATTGCGCCGCCGTTGACCCAGCCGTAATGCTGTGACAGCTCTCTGTTCTTTGTAATGAATAGCTTTGAGACTCTGTACGGCATTATCAGACCGAAGCCGTTCAAGACCTTCTCGTCCTTGCCGCAAATCTCGTCCGATATCTGCTTGCAAACGCCGAGAAGATACTCGTCGGTATAGTTATCAAAATCCGTCTCGCGTACAAAATCTTTTTTCATGGGCTCGTCCGCGACCTTTGCGGCTTTGATCTGACGGTCGGTGAGCTCGCCGCTGATCCTTACGGCTTTGATTATCTTATTTGCAAGCGCTTTTTTATCACCTTTTACGTCGTCGCACGAATACTCGTAAAATGACCTTCCCTTGTGCATTTTGATGACGAATCCGCATTCGCCCTCTCCTTCGCACGCCATTGACGTTTTTCTGTCCGCGCGGTAAACCGCGGAACGCACGTCTGATCCCAATATACTTACGTAATCAAAGCTCTTTCCAAGCTCCGATACGAGTTCTTTACAGTCTTTCCTCATACTGTCAAGATACGTTGAAAAAGGCATACTTTTCCCTCCTGTATGATTTTTCTTAATTTTAACAATAAAAAATGAATTTTTCAATACCGCGGATATGTAAATATTATAATAAAGAATGCCGCCCGGACCATTACAGATTCGGGCGATATGCTTATTAGTTATACTCGCGGCTTCAACAGGTGATTATTTAAAAAATTTTTGTTTACTATTGACAAAATCATTTCATTATGATATTGTTATATTGTGCAAATTTTTAAATAGTTAAAGGTGATAAGATGAGGAAGTTTACCTGCTTGATAATCATTGCGTCAATGCTTGTATCTCTTGTATTCACGAGCGGCGCACTTGCGTTTCTGAAGGGAGACGTAAACAGCGACAATGAAATAAATAACAAAGACGTCGTAACTCTGTTCAGATATGTTTCCGGAACGGCAAAAGCCGAGGATGAAACTCCATATGATTTTAACGGCGACGGTGCAGTTGACAACAAAGACGTCGTTTCTTTGTTCCGTCACGTCAGTACTGGAGAGGATGTCCAACCGGATGAACAGTCTGAGGCAGCGTCCGACGAACATACATCAAACTCTGAAAGTGAAGACGTCACGCATATATATATTGAAAAAGTGATCGCTCCCACCTGTACAACACCGGGCTATACACTGTACACCTGTGAACACTGCGGAGATTCGTATAAAGATAATTATACAGATATGACACCGCATGACTACGACTCTGTGGTTATAGCTCCAACCTGTACGGAACAGGGCTATACTCTGCACAAATGCAAAAACTGCAATGATGCTTATACAGACACATATACGGATAAATTCCCTCATAAGTGGGGTGAATGGATAAATACTGTTGAACCCACGTGTACCGAGCCCGGCGAAAAGCAGCGTATCTGTTCCGGCTGCGGCAAAACAGAGACTGACATTGTTTCTGCACGCGGTCATAACTATATCGCAAAAGTGATCGAACCAACCTGCACGACGCAAGGTTATACTCTTCACACCTGCGAGAATTGCAAAGATTCATATAAAGATACGTATAATGATATTATACCGCACAGCTACGGCGACTGGTTAACGATTAAGGATCCGGGCTGTACGGAATCCGGAGAAAAACAGCACGTTTGCTCCGTTTGCGGAAAAACTGAAAACGAATCGATATCTGCGCACGGTCATAACTATACCTCAGAAGTGATCGCACCAACATGCGCAACGCAGGGGTACACACTTCACACCTGTGAGCATTGTAAAAATTCGTATAAAGATACGTATACGGATATGATACCTCACAGCTACGGCGATTGGATAACGACAAAAGAGCCGACTTGTACCGAATCCGGAGAAAAACAACACGTTTGCTCTGTATGCGGAAAAGCCGAAAATGAAGCTATATCCTCACACGGTCACAACTATACGTCTGAGGTTATAGCACCAACCTGCACGGAGCAAGGCTATACAAAGCACACCTGTAAGGATTGCAAAGATTCGTATAAAGATACGTATACGGATACGATACCTCACAGCTACGGTGACTGGAATACAACAATAGAACCAACGTGTACCGAACCCGGCAAAAAGCAACACGTATGCTCTGAATGCGGTAAAACTGAAGAAGAAGATCTTATGTCTCTCGGCCACAATGTCGGAGATGACAACATATGCAAACGCTGCAAAGACTTGATACCTACATCAGATAAGTATTTTATTTTCAATTTGCTTGACAACAATACTTATGAGATATCTGCAAAGAACAAAAACGATCTGCCGGCAAACATAGCAATACCGGATACATATGATAATAAAACAGTAACAAGGATTGCAGATAACGCTTTCAGTGGTTGCACAAGTGTTATAAGCATAAATATTCCCGAGTGTATAACAAATATCGGGGACAGGGCGTTTTGCCTTTGTATAAATATTACGGTAATAGTTTTGCACGAAGGTGTTTTGAATATAGGAGAAGAAACGTTTAAAGGCTGTGAAAAACTTACTGACATAACGCTTCCGAGTACTGTAACAAGCATAGGAAACGATGCTTTCAACGGATGTGCATCGCTTGAAAGTGTTGATATTCCGAGCGGTGTTTCAAATGTAGGCGACCGCTTGTTCAAAGGCTGTGAAAGTCTGGCCTGCGTTACGCTTCCGGATACCGTGAAAAGCATAGGCGAAGATGCTTTTAATGAATGCACCTCGCTTATAAATGTGAATATTCCGTCAGACGTCTCCGTTATAGGTGACCGAGCATTTTATTTGTGTATAAATATCGTCGTCATCGTTATTCCCGACAGCGTCACAAACATAGGCGCTCAAGCTTTCAGTGGTTGTCTGAATATAGAAAATATAGAAATACCCGGCAGTGTTGCTGAGATAGGAGCCGGCGCGTTTGAGGATTGCGCCAAGCTAAAGACAATAACGATCAAAAACGGCGTTGCAAGTATAGGCACGGGTGCTTTCGGCGGATGTATTAAACTTGAAGTTATAAATATCCCAGGCAGCGTTGCCGAGATAGGTGCCGGCGCTTTTGAAGGTTGTACGTCTCTGATCGGCGTGACCTTACAAACCGGTGTTGAAAGTATCGGAGATAATGCATTTTCGGGATGCGTTAGTCTTGTAAGCGTTTCTATACCGGAAACCGTCACAATCATAGGTGACTGTGCGTTTTATCTGTGCATAAACATCATCGTCATCATAATTCCGGACAGCGTTAAAAATATCGGAGATCAGGCGTTTTTAGGCTGTACCAGTCTTAAAAACGTTACAATAGGAAAAAGTGTATCAAGCATAGGTGCAAGCGCTTTCAGCGGATGCACGAAGCTTGAAGCAATAGAGATCCCCGGTAGTGTTGCCGAGATAGGTTCCGGCGCGTTTGAGGGTTGTTCCGATTTAGATACCGTAACAATAAAAACAGGCGTGAAAAGCATAGGCGAGGACGCTTTCAGCGGATGCATAAGCCTTGTAAACGTCGCTATACCGGAGAGCGTTACAAACATAGGCGACCGCGCATTTTACCTGTGCATAAATATCATTGTCATCGTCATTCCGGATGGTGTTACTGACTTAGGCATCGAAGTGTTTTACGGCTGCAGCTCGCTTGAAGATGTAACGATCGGTAAAGATGTTGTAAAGATCGGTCAGAGCGTATTTTCAGGCTGCGATGTCTTGACCGTCATACGGTACAACGGAACAAAAGAAGAATGGGATAATATTGACAAAAACGATTGGCACAGTGGAAGCAATTCGTCCGTGCAATTGTTTGACGGACATACGCTTGACCTCGAAAGCGGCGAAATCATACATTCCTATATAGAGACTGTCATAGCACCTACCTGCACGAAACAGGGTTATACGCTGCACGCCTGCGAATACTGTGAAGATTCGTATAAGGATACGTATACGGATATCATTCCGCACGATTATGAAGCTTCCGTTATAGCTGCTACTTGCACCGAGCAAGGCTATACTCTGCATAAATGCAAAAACTGCGATGATTTTTACAAAGACACTTATACCGATATTATACCGCACAGCTTCGGAGATTGGGTAACGACAAAAGAACCGGGATGCACTGAATCCGGGATAAAGCAACACATATGCGCAGTATGCAAAAAGATCGAAAACGAAACAGTACCTGCTCACGGTCATAATTATAAGGCAGAAGAGATCGCTCCCACCTGCACAAAACAGGGTTATACGCTGCATACCTGCGAATATTGTAAAGATTCGTATAAAGATACGTATACTGATATGATCCCCCACAGTTTTGGGGATTGGGTAACGACAGTATCACCAACGTGTACCGACCCGGGTGAAAAACAGCACGTCTGCTCCGAATGCGGTGAAACGGAGACAGGCGTTGTACCTGCGCACGGCCATAACTATAACGCGGAAGTGATCGCACCTACCTGCACAAAACAGGGTTATACTCTGCACACCTGCGAGTACTGTGAAGACTCGTATAAAGATACGTATACCGATATTATACCGCATAGCTACGGCGATTGGATAACGACAAAAGAGCCGACTTGTACCGAATCCGGAGAAGCACAGCACAAGTGCACCGGTTGTGATGCGACCGAGACAAAAACTCTTGATGCTCTCAAGCACGATTACGGACCGGACGGAAAATGCAAGCGCTGCGGTTTAGAAAAAACCACTCCAACACCGGATCAATATTTCAACTTCACTTTACTTTATGATGGTACATATGGAATAACAGCATTTAACGTAAACAATATGCCCGCAAACGTGGTAATTCCCGAAGAGTACGAAGGAAAGCCCGTTACGTCAATAGGTGGTAATGCATTCTCAGGCTGCAGCAGTATTACAAGTGTAACAATACCTGACAGTATAACATCAATAGGTGAGTGTGCATTTTCGTCCTGTACCGGTCTTACAAGAGTTACGATACCTGACAGCGTAAAATCAATAGGGTATTCTGCGTTTTCCTATTGCGGAAGTCTAACAAACATAACGATACCGAACGGTATAAAAAAGATACAGAGCGATACGTTTTACTGCTGCAGCAATCTTACAAGCGTTATGATACCTGACAGCGTAACGTCAATAGGTTATGATGCGTTCTACGGATGCAGCAGTCTTGCAAGCATTCATATTAAAGATATTGCAAAATGGTGCACAATAAGTTTTGACGATTATTCCTGCAATCCGGTATATTATGCGCATAACCTTTACTTAAACAATGAATTGATAACAGATTTGACAATACCTGACGGTGTAACTTCAATAAGCAGTTATGTGTTCTGTAACTGCAGCAGTCTTACAAGTGTTACAGTACCTGTCAGTGTAACGTCAATAGGATATTCTGCATTTTATAACTGCAGCAATCTTACAAGCGTGACTTTGGGAGACGGCATAAAATTTATAGACAGTAATGCGTTCAACAATTGCAGTAATCTGACAAGTGTAACGATACCGGATGGCGTAACATCGATATACAGTTATGCATTCTCCGGTTGCAGCAGTCTTACAAGCATTACGATACCTGACAGCGTAACAACACTTGGATATTCCGCGTTCTCCGGCTGCGGAAATCTTACAAACGTGATTATTGGCAGCGGTTTAACGTCAATAAACAGTGAGATGTTTTATAACTGTTACAACCTTACAAGCATGACTATCCCGGGCAACATAACGTCGATAGGCAGTTATGCGTTCTCCGGCTGCAGCAGTCTTACAAGCATTACGATACCTGACGGCGTAACATCAATCAGATATGCTACTTTCTTCGGTTGCAGCAGTCTTACCAGCGTTACTATACCTGACAGCATAAAGTCAATAGAGAATGACGCGTTCTACGGGTGCAGCAGCTTGAAGTATAACGAATATGACAACGCATTGTATCTAGGTAACGCAAATAACCTGTATCACGCATTGATCAAATCAACTGACACTTCAATAACGTACGTTAATATAAATGAAAGCACAAAAGTAATCGCCGCATCTGCGTTCTCCGGCTGCAACAGTCTTACAAGCGTTACAATACCTGTCAGCGTAACGTCAATAGGATATTCTGCATTTTATAACTGCAGCAATCTTACGGGAGTTTATATAAGTGATATTGCAAAATGGTGCGAAATAAACTTCAGCGAGGATATTTCAAATCCTTTGTATTATGCGCATAAACTGTATTTGAATAACGAACCTGTCACAGATTTGATAATACCGGACGGCGTAACATCAATAAGCCAATATGCGTTTTATAACTGTGTAAGTTTTACAAGCGTAACGATACCGGAGAGCTTATCGTCAATAGAATATCAAGCGTTCAAATACTGCGGAAATTTAAATGGCGTCTATATAACAGATATTGCAAAATGGTGTGCAATAAGTTTCAGCGATTCTTCATCTAATCCTTTGTCATGTGCACATTATCTCTACTTGAACTGCGAATTGATTACCGATCTGGTAATACCGGACGGTTTAACGTCGATAGGCAATTATTCTTTCTACTACTGCTACAACCTCTCGAGTGTGACAATACCGGACGATGTAACATCAATAGGTTCCTATTCATTCTACTGCTGCTACAGTCTTTCAAGCGTAACAATGCCGGACAGCATAATGTCGATAGGCAGTTATGCGTTCTACTACTGCTATAGTCTTTCCGATATAACAATACCGTGCAGCTTAACGTCGATAGGCAGTTATGCATTCTACAATTGCAGCAGTCTTACCGGCGTCAGCATACCGGACGGTGTAACATCAATTCAATACTATACTTTCTACAATTGCGGCAGTCTTACCAGCGTGATTATCGGAAAAGGTGTAACGACTATTGACTCTTACGCTTTCTATTGCTGCGGAAGTCTGAGAAACATTAGCATTCCGGACGGCGTAACGTATATAGGTTCCGATGCGTTCTACAATTGCTACAATCTCACAAACTTAACAATACCGGACAGTGTAACAACTATAGGTTATGATGCATTCCGTTACTGCAGCGGTCTTACATGTGTGACCATAGGAAAAGGCGTGACTTATATAAGCAATTATGCATTCTATTACTGTAATTCATTGAATCTTGTTATTTATACAGGTAATCAGACTCAGTGGGATAGTATATCAATCGGAAATTATAACAGTTCTCTTACAAACGCAAGAAGAGTATACGAAACAAAAGTAATTATAATTGACGGTATAGCTTACGGTATATTTGATTCTTACAGTACCGTTGTCGGTGCGGTCGGAAAACTGAGTGGAGATATAGTTATACCGAGTGAAATAGAATACAACAATGTTGCACTGCCGGTCGTGTCGATCAACCAGTCTGCATTCTCCGGATGCAGCAACATTACAAGCGTGACGATACCGGACAGCATTACGTTTATAGGTTCAGGCGCGTTCAACGATTGCTACAGCTTGACGTTTAACGAATATGATAACGCCTTGTATTTAGGAAATTTGAATAATCCGTATCATGCGTTAATCAGAGCAATTGATAAATCAATAGCAAACATTGATATAAATGACGATACAAAAGTGATCTCCGGATCTGCGTTTAGCGAATGCGAAAATCTTACAAGTGTGACTTTGCCGGAAGGCGTAAAATCAATAGGCGATTATACATTTTACTACTGCTACAATCTTACAAGCGTAACGATACCGGACGGTGTCACGTCGATAGGTGACTATACGTTCTACAACTGTAATAACCTTACATACGTGACGATACCGGGCAGTATAACATCGATAGGTAAGTATGCATTTTCTCGCTGTTACAATATTATAAGCTTGATTCTTCCGGCAAACTTAATGTCAATAAACGACTATGCATTCTACAATTGCAGCTCATTAGATCTTGTACTGTATGCAGGCGATAAGACACAATGGGATAAGATATCGATAGGAATTCAAAACTATTCTCTTACGGGTTCAACAAGAATATACGATGCGTCAAAGATAGCAGTATACGATGGTATTGCTTATATAGTATTTGATACTTACAGTATAGCGTCATGTGTTGTTAACGATCCTATCAGCAATCTGACCATCCCCGATGAAATTGAATATGATAACAATAAGTATCCGGTAACGAAGATAGGAGATTATGCGTTCTACGGGTGCAAAAATCTCGAAAGCGTAACAATACCGGATTCCATTACGTCAATAGGTGAGCGGGCGTTCGGATACTGCAGCGATCTTACAAGCATTACCGTAGGTGACGGCGTGTCGTCTATAGGTGAGTATGCGTTTGCCAGCTGCAGCAGCCTTAAAAGCATTGTTCTCGGTAACAGCGTCACTTCATTGAGCGATTATATGTTCGTAGGATGCAGACATCTTACTAATATATCAATCGGAGACAGTGTAATGTCAATAGGTTATAATGCGCTGTACGGATGCAACAGCTTGATATATAATGAATATGATAATGCATTGTATTTAGGAAATAACAATAATCCCTATCATGCGTTGATCAAAGCAAAAGACGATTCAATAACAAGCATTGATATAAACACCGACACAAAAACTATTGCAGATTCTGCGTTCAACTACTGCCGAAGTCTTGAAAGCGTGACAATACCGGACAGCGTTAAATCAATCGGTTATTCTGCATTTTATTACTGTAATAACCTTACAAGTGTCTATATAACCGATGTCGCAAAATGGTGTGAAATAGACTTCAAAGATAATACTTCCAATCCTTTATATACTGCGCGCAAATTATATTTGAATAATGAATTGGTCACCGATTTGACAATACCGGACGGTGTAACGTATATAGGTGACTATGCGTTCTGGAACTGCAGCAGTCTTACAAGCGTAACTATACTGGGCAGCGTAACATCTATAGGCAATTATGCTTTCACCGACTGTAGCAGTCTTGCAAGCGTAACTATACCGGACAGCGTAACATCTATAGGCAATTATGCTTTCACCGCCTGCAGCAGTCTTACAAGCGTTGTTATACCGGGCAAGGTAACATCAATAAGCAATTATACTTTCTCCGGATGCAGCGGTCTTACAAGCGTAACTATACCGAACAGCGTAACATCTATAGGCAATTATGCTTTCTCCGGATGCAGCGGTCTTACAAGCGTAACTATACCGGACAGCGTAACATCAATAGGATATGGTGCGTTTTACGGATGCAGCAGTCTTACCGGCGTTACGATACCCGACGGAGTAACGTCAATAGGTCATAGTGTATTTTACGACTGCAGCAGTCTTGCAAGCGTAACGATACCTGACAGCGTAACGTCGATTGATAATTCAGCATTTTGCAATTGCGGCAAATTAACAAGTATTTATATAACAGATATTGCAAAATGGTGTGCAATAAGTTTCGGTAATTCTTCATTTGATTCCAATCCATGGTATTATGCACATAATTTGTATTTAAACAATGTATTGGTAACAGATTTGATCATACCTGACGGAGTAACATCAATATGCAGTTATACGTTCTCCGACTGCAGCAGTCTTACAAGCGTAACGATACCGGAAGGAGTGACATCTATAAGTGATTATGCATTCTACAACTGCAGCAGTCTTACAGATGTAACGATACCGGAAAGTGTGACATATATCGGCAACTATGCGTTTGCCGGCTGCAGCGATCTTACAAGTCTGTCGATACCTGACGAAGTAACATCAATATGCAGTTATACGTTCTCCGACTGCAGCAGTCTTACAAGCGTAACGATACCGGATGGGATAACCTCCATAGGTGATAATGCGTTCTACAACTGCAGCAGACTTACAGGCCTGACTATTCCGGACAGTGTAACGTCAATAGGAAAAGGTGCGTTCTCTAACTGCAGCAGCCTTACAAGCCTGACGATACCGGTCGGTATAACTTCAATAGAGAATTATATGATGTCCGGATGCAGCGGTCTTACAAGCGTGACGATACCGGACAGCGTAACGTCAATAGGCGATTATGCGTTCGCCTACTGCAGCAGTCTTACCAGCGTTACGATACCGGACAGCGTAACGTCGATTGATCAATATGCGTTCTCAAACTGCAGCAGCCTTACGAGCGTGATAATGTCGGCCGGATTAATGTCAATAGGATTTTCTGCGTTCTATTACTGCGACAATCTTATGAGTGTTTATATAACAGATATTGCAAAATGGTGCGCGATAAGTTTTGAAGGCTACTGGTCTAACCCGTTATATTTTGCGTATAACCTTTACTTAAACAATGAATTGCTAACTGATTTGATCATACCTGACGGCGTAACATCAATAAAGGGCCTTGCATTCATAAATTGCAATTGTATTACAAAAATTACTATGCCGGACAGCGTAACGTCAATAGGTTATGAAGCGTTCAATGGATGCTATTCACTGTGCGTGATACTATATGCAGGCGACCGTACTCAATGGGAACAGATATCGATAGGCAGCAATAACAGTTCTCTTGAAAGCGCACAAGTAATATACGGAACATCAGATTCTAAAGTAATTAACGGCATCACTTACGCAATATGTGATTCATACAGTATTGCAGCATACGCGGTTAAAGATTTGACGGGAGATATACTGATCCCAGATAAAATCGGATATAACAATACTATGTATCCTGTAACATCTATTTCAGGTGGTGCGTTCAAAAATTGCAGTGAAATTACAAGCGTAACGATTCCGGACAGCGTAACATCAATAGGAGAAAAAGCGTTCGCTGGGTGCGGCAGTCTTACGATCGCTACTATTGGCAACGGTGTAACGTCAATAGGTGATAAAGCATTCTATAATTGCGTCAATCTTGCGGTCGTTGCTGTAGGCAGCAGCGTAACGTCAATAGGCGAGGATACGTTTTATGAATGCTATTCACTGTACGTGATACTATATGCAGGCGATCGGACTCAATGGGAACAGATATCGATAGAACGCAATTACTACAGTTCTTTTGAATACGCACAAATAATATGCGGGACAACAAAATCTACAATAATTAATGGCATAATATATGCAGTTTGTGATTCTTACTGCATGGTTGCAAGAGCGGATAAAAACCTGACGGGAGATATAATAATCCCCAATGAAATCGAATATAACAATGAGACGCTCCCTGTAACGTCAATATGCAACGGTGCATTCAAAGAGTGCATCAGCCTTACAAAAGTAACGATCCCAGACGGAGCAATGTCTATAAACAACTATGCATTCTACAACTGCGGCAGTATTACAGAATTGACAATAGGCAGAAACGTAACGTCAATAGGAGATTATGCATTCTACCGCTGCAATTCATTAAAACTTGTAATATACGCAGGCAATGAGTCTCAATGGGATCAGATATCGATCGGAAGCAATAACAGTTCACTTACAAACGCTAAAAAAACATTTGGGACGTCAAAATCAGCAACAATTGACGGTATAACTTACGTGATATATGATTCTTACAGTATAGCAGCGACCGCAAATAGAGATCTGGCGGGAATCCTGATCATCCCTGATGAAATCGAATATAATGACGACGCATTACCTGTGACGTCAATAGGAGATTCCGCATTCTACAACTGTACGAATCTTACAGGCGTGACTATAGGCGGCAATGTAACGTCAATAGGTGATTCCGCATTCTACAACTGTACGAATCTTGCAAGCATAACGATACCGGGCAGCGTAAATACAGTCGGTAATAACGCGTTCAACTGCTGCGAAAGTCTTACCGGTGTATATATAACAGATATTGCAAAATGGTGTGATATAACCTACGGCAGTTACACAGCTAACCCGTTAAATTATGCTAACAATCTGTACCTGAACAATGAGTTGATCACAGATTTGATCATACCTGATACCGTAACGTCAATAAACAGTTATACGTTCATAAGTTGCAGCAGTCTAAGCAATTTGACTATAGGAGACAACGTAAAATCAATAGGTGAGTATGCGTTTTCCGGCTGCAATAACGTTGAAAGCATTACAGTAGGAAAATGGATCGAAACGACAAACTATGAAAAACTAGGATTAACACGTATTAAAACTCTGACAATATTAGACAGTGTAACGTCAATAGATACCGAAGCGTTCCGCTACTGTAGAAACCTTACAAGCGTCACTATAGGAAACGGTGTTACGGCATTACACAATTACATGTTCAGTGAATGCAGCAATCTCAGCAGTGTGATTTTAGGCAGCGGTATAACGTCAATAGGCGATAACGCATTTTACGGATGCAGTAATTTGATGTATAACGAATTTGATAACGCTTTGTATTTAGGTAATACAAATAACCCGTATCACGCGTTGATAAAAGCAAAAGACAACTCAATAACAAGTATTAATATAAATACTAATACAAAAGTGATCTCCGGTTCTGCGTTTTACAAATGCAGCGGTCTAACAGACATAGTTATACCTGACGGAGTAAAAACAATAGGTGATAAGTCGTTCAGCGATTGCACCGGCATTACAAATATTACTATTCCGGACAGCATAACTTCAATGGGTAAAAATGCTTTTAATAACTGTAGAAGTCTTACAAGCATATCGATTCCGGCCGGCATAACATCCGTTGGCTACGATGCGTTCTATAACAGCTATAACATTGCAAACGTTTTCATAACGGATGTTTCCGGATGGTGCGGTATAAATTTTGAAAACTATTCATCTAATCCCTTGTATTATGCTCGCAAGCTGTACTTAAACAACGAATTGATCACAGATCTTGTTATACCGGAAGGCGTAACATCTATAGGTGACTATGCGTTTTATTACTGCAGAAGTCTTACAAGCGTAACGATTCCGGACAGCGTTAAATCGATCGGCAATTCTGCGTTTTATAACTGCGATAATCTTACAGGCGTTTATATAACGGATGCTGTAAAATGGTGTTCGATCGACTTCAAAACATATTCATCCAATCCGTTGTATTATGCAAAGAAGTTATACCTGAACAATGAACCGATCGCCAATCTGATCGTACCAGAAGGTATAACTTCAATATGCGATTACGCATTCACATACTGCAGCAACCTTACGAGCGTTACGATTCCCGACAGCGTGATATCAATAGGTGTTGACGCGTTCACATTCTGCAACAACTTGGCATATAATAATTTTGACAACGCATTGTATTTAGGAAATACAGCTAATCCTTATCACGCTTTGATCAAGGCAAAATATGATTCAATAACAAGCGTTGATATAAATGAAAACACAAAAATTATTGCTGTCTATGCGTTCTGCAGATGCAGCGATCTTACGAGCGTAACAATTCCGGACGGCGTAATGTATATAGGCGACTATGCGTTTGCTGAGTGCAGCAGTCTTACAAGTCTGTCGATACCCGATGGAGTAACGTCAATAGGCGATGATACGTTCTACAGCTGCAGCGGTCTTACAAGCTTGACGATACCGGATAGCGTTACGTCAATAGGCAATTATGCGTTCTGCAACTGCAGCAACCTTACGAGCTTGACGATACCGGATAGCGTTACGTCAATAGGCGATTATGCGTTCTGCAGCTGCAGCAACCTTACGAGCGTGACGATACCGGATAGCGTTACGTCAATAGGCGATTATGCGTTCTACAGCTGCAGCAACCTTACGAGCGTGACGATACCGGATAGCGTTACGTCAATAGGCGATTATGCGTTTGAAAACTGTGACAACCTTGTCAATATTACGATCGGCAAATGGATCGAAACAACTTATATTTCAAATAATATAAGAAATATAGGAATAACAAATGTTGAAACTGTAATAATATCAGGCAACGTAACGTCTATAGGGGTATATGCATTCAACAACTGCAGAAATCTCATAAGCGTTACTATACCAAACAGCGTAACATCAATAGGCAACTATGCATTCTCATACTGCAATATGCTCGAAAATATAACGTATAAAGGAACCATAAACCAATGGAACAGAAGTGTTTCAAAAGGCAGTTCATGGAATAACAGTACAGGTAAATACGTTATATATTGCACCGACGGGAATATCGCAAAATAAGATAAACAAATCAAAAAGGGGCTGACGCAAAATTCTTCATTTTGCGACAGCCCCTTTATGAATAATTTTTTAGATTTGGAATTTATTGACCGATAAAAAAGTTTACACAGGAACGGCTCACAATTCGTCGGCTCTGCCGACACTTTAATTTGTAACCTCCGCTTTAAGCGCCGTTTCATACGCGTGCGGCGTCAGGGTTTGCGACAACGGTATACTTGTATAACCGTAAACCGAATAATACTGCACGTATAAGCCGTTATCCGTGCTGCGGCTTTTTACAAAATTCTCCCATTCGTCCGCGTCAACGTCTTTCAGCTCGGCTCTCAACTCATACAACACTATTTCGACCGCGCTGAAGCCGGGTACGGATATTTTTTCATTTTCTTTTTTCCCGGATATACCTATAAAACTCTCCGCGTCCCTTTTGCTAATCTGGGCGGGAACGGATCTTAAATTATTTTTGTACGCGTCGCTCTGTTTTATCTCTTCTTTAAGAAGCTGCTCGATGTCAGAAAACAAACTTAGCGATCTTGTTTTTGATATAAGACCGCATCTTATGTCAAATACGACGTAGTGACCGGCGGCGCTTCTTCTCCCGTACTTGTTTGCGTAGACGACGTTTCTGCATATGGCTTCCACCGTGTCCTCACCGCTTATTTTATATCCGTCCGTCAGACATTTTATATAAGCCGTATCCGTCAGTTTTACGGTACGGGTGCAATAAAAGTCTTTTACAGCTGCGCTTATTGTTATTGAACTGATCTGCTCCGGTTTTGTTCCGAAGGAATATTCATACGAACTGACGCCGTAATAAACGCCGGCAAAGGCTATATTCAGCGCTATCACGACAGCAAATCCGGGCAGAGCTTTTAAAATATTACGTTTGCCTTTTGTTGATATCAGCTCAAATATGAAATACGCGATCACAGCTATAGTGAATATCACTATGACCGTAGATATGTAGTTATTCCTATCGTTTTTCATGATGCTCCGCACGAGCTCAAGAGTACCGATGAACGAGATCGCACAGGCCAACACCACCCTGAAAACCGCCTGGATCTTAAGCGACGGCGCGGAACGTCCCGCCGTTTCGCTTTTTCTGAATCGGAACAAAAGATACGCGCCGATGAGATACAAAACGCAGACGACCGCGCTGTATATAAGCGGGAACGGTTCATTTATTCTATCAAGATTACCGCCGAAAAACAGCATAAGCATTCTGAGAGGCAGATTGAAGAAATCCGGGACCTCCATACTTCCGGAGCCGAGATACATGTCTCTTTCAGCCGTGTATACGTCCGAAAGAATAAAGCTTTTGAATTCATATATAAGTATCTGCGGGAATATCATCATAACGGTGCTCATCACAAGCTCCGTAAAGACCGAGCCGGACGCGGATGCAGCCAGAACGGAAACGGACGCCGTGAATACGGACGACGTAAAGAAGCAGAACAAAAGGAACGCTATCTTACGGAACGTATCGGCTTCCGCGCGCAGCATCGTATACGCGGCAAACGCGGAAGCGCCGGATACCGCGACTACGACCGCGATAGCAACTATAAGCGAAGATAATAACGACAAAAATATACAGCTGCGGGTATACGGCAGCGCGTGGAAGAAGTCGGAGCTTCCGCGCTTATTATGAAACGAGAAAGTACGCAAAGCGAGCGCCGGCGCGCCTAAAAATACGAATATCAACAGCGTCCATATAAGATACAGCGAATCTTTGCCTGTATTTCCTCCGGCAACGCGCGTGATAACGGCAAAAACAGCGATGAAAGCAACGTTCAAGGCGGAAAAAGTGATCATAAGCTTGCGCAGTCTGCGCAGACCTTCCAAGTATAAGCCTTTGCTCCATATACTCTTTTTCATCTTAAACCTCCTTTGACCGGCTCGGCGCTGTATCCCTTTGTTTTAAGCTCATATACGAAAAACTCTTCAAGCGAAAGCGGAGATATATCAAGCAGCACGGGTTGTGTTTTTCTCAGCTTCTCCGTTATTTCCGCGCGGCAGCCTTTGATTATCAGCTCGAAAACGGAGCCGTTTTTTGATTTATCAAGGATCTCAAGCCCTTCAAAATCTTCTTCTTTTTTCGGTCCGTCGTACGCCGTCTGCACTTTGAAGTAAGTTGATTTAATAATATCTATAGCGTTTTCATATACGATATTTCCGTTATGTATTATCACAAGCTCGTCACAGACGTCCTCAAGCTCGCGCAGTGAATGAGACGTGATAACGGCCGTCGCGCCGCGAGATATGACCTCTTCATTTATCAGATTTTTAAAACGCGTCCTCATTACCGGGTCAAGCCCGTCAAACGTCTCGTCAAAAAACAGATGATCGGCGTTCTGCGAAAGCGCCAGGATCAGCGCCGCCTGCCTTTTCATGCCTTTTGAAAACGAGGATATCGCTTTTCTGTAATCAAGCCCGGAATCCGTGGAAAGCGTAAGACATTTTTCCTTATCAAAAGACGGATACAGCAGCCTGTACGTCTCCGCCATGCTTTTTATGCTCGCGCCGGATGCAAAGTACGGCTCGTCCGGCACGAACGCAAAGCGGCATTTGACAGCCGGATTTTCCCAAACCGGCTCTCCGTCCGCCGTTATCTCTCCTTTATCCGGTTTATATATTCCCGTTATAAGGCGCAAAAGCGTTGATTTTCCCGCTCCGTTGCTGCCGGCTATACCGTATACGGAACCGTTTTTCAATTCAAGATTTATATCTGTTAATACCGCTTTATTATCAAAGCTTTTTGTAACGTTTTTCAATTCTATCATTACCGGTTCTCCCCCTTAAACGTCTTTGTTTTCTTTTATATTATTTATTTCCGCTATTATCTCGCCTTTGCCGATCCCGGCGGCGATTAGCTCCTTGCACAGGGCCGCAACCTCCGCCAGCCTGTCTTTTGCTTTGTTTTTCAGTATTTGTTTTGCGTTGTCCGTAACAAAACAGCCTTTTCCCTGCACCGTGCAGATCAAACCGGCTCGGTCAAGCTCGGTAAACGCACGCGCAACGGTGTTGGGGTTTGCGTGAAGCGACGTTGACAGACTGCGCACGGACGGCAAAGCGTCGCCGGGCTTGAGCACGCCGGAGATAATGAATTTTTCCGTCTGCTCCGTTATCTGCTCGTATATGGGAACTCTTGACAAAAGATCTATACGGTACATCTTCCGCTCCTTACTGTATGAACTGTATTAGTACAGTTAAATCATACCACACGGATCGCGTTTTGTCAATAGCAAACGTGATATTTCAGAAATTTTTTTGCCTGTAACGGTGAACAGGAGCATATTTTCAACAAAATATTGTGAACCTGCGTTTAATATTATGAATTTTTATATATTTTGTTTTTTTTGCTAAATTGTATAAAAGCTCCATGCGCGGTATTTTTTACCGCATATTTTTTATGCAACATTAACATATACCGGACGAAAAACAGTTATAATTTACAATATTCTGTTCAAATATTTACGGCGAGTTAATATTTAGACTTTACATTTTATCCTAAAAAAATAAATATTATAGTGTTGAAAAAAAGGGGATGCGGTGATATTCTTTTATACTGCACTATTATGGGGATTATGCCTTTTTGCAATTTATTATAAAAGAAATAATTCCCGGCGTAAAATCGTAAGTTTTTAAAAAATGGAGAGGAAAATATGTTCAAAACTCAGAAGCTTGGCAAGACCGAAAGGGTGAGCTTTTCTAAGATCGAAGAAGTTCTGCCCCTTCCCAACCTGCTCGAGATCCAGAAATCTTCATACGAATGGTTTTTGAAGGAAGGTTTGATAGAGGTACTGCACGACGTATCTCCCATAACCGATTTCTCGAACAACCTTATCATCGAGTTCATTGACTACAAGCTTGATGAACACGCGGAGTTCCCCGTGGAGGAATGCAAGGAGCGCGACGTCAACTATTCCGTTCCCATGCGCGTTACCGTCCGTCTGACTAACAAAACGACGGGCGAGGTACAGGAAAATCTCGTTTTCATAACGGATTTCCCGCTTATGACGGACAACGGTACGTTCGTTATAAACGGCGCGGAGCGTGTCGTCGTTTCCCAAATAGTAAGGTCCCCCGGCATTTACTATCACAGCGAACTTGACAAGTCCGGCAAAATGGTATTCTCTTCCACCGTCATACCTTACCGCGGCGCGTGGCTTGAATACGAGTCCGACGCGAGCGACGTGTTCTACGTCAGAATAGACAAGAACCGCAAAATACCGGTATCCATCCTTATCCGCGCTTTAGGCATTGAAACGGATACGGATATACTCAATTTCTTCGGCAACGAGGAAATGATGACCGCAACGCTGGCAAAGGATACGTTCATCATAACAGAGGCGCAGAACAACAAAACTTCCATAAACGAAGAAGCTCTCAAAGAGATATACAAAAGACTGCGTCCCGGCGAGCCGCCCACACAGGAAAGCGCGCTTGTCCTCATAAACAACCTCTTCTTTGATCCAAAGAGATACGATCTTGCAAACGTAGGCAGATACAAATACAACAAAAAGCTGTCCATAGGCTCGCGTCTTACGGGCAGAACGCTTACGCGTCCGGTCATCAACCCCGTAACGGGCGAGCTGATGTACGAAGCCGGTACGGAAGTAACGCAGAAGATCGCGGATGAAATAGATTATTCCGGCGTAAACGAGGCGTACGTAAGCCTTGACGACGGAAACGAGATGAAAATACTCTCAAACGGCACCATCCTGCCGGAAGCCGCTCTCGGGTTCGATCTTTCCGAGGCCGGCATCACCGGAAAAGTAAATCTTTCCGTATTGCTTGACATAATGAACAGATGCGGCGGCGACCGTGAAATGATAATCACCGAAGCCAAGCTGCACGCCGCGGAGCTTTCTCCCAAGCATATCACGAAAGAAGATATATTCAGTTCCATAAACTACATGCTCTGCTTAAGACACGGCATAGGCGTGACGGACGATATAGACCACCTCGGCAACCGCCGTCTGCGCTGCGTGGGCGAGCTTTTACAGAACCAGTTCCGTATAGGCTTCTCGCGTATGGACAAGATAGTCAAGGAGCGCATGAGCGTCAACGGTCAGGATTCCGAAAAGCTCACGCCGGCGGAACTCATCAATTCACGTCCTATCGCGACCGCGATACGCGAATTCTTCGGTTCTTCTCCTCTGTCGCAGTTCATGGACCAGTCCAACCCCTTGGCGGAGCTGACGCACAAGCGCCGTCTCTCCGCGCTCGGTCCCGGCGGTCTGTCGCGTGACCGCGCATCGTTCGAGGTGCGTGACGTTCACTACACGCACTACGGAAGAATGTGCCCGATAGAGACGCCTGAAGGTCCTAACATAGGTCTTATTTCCTATCTCGCGTCTTACGCAAGGATAAACCAGTACGGATTTATTGAAACTCCGCTGCGCCGCGTTGACAAAGAGACCGGCGTTGTTACAAACGACGTGTTATACATGACGGCGGACGTTGAGGACAACTATATAGTCGCTCAGTCAAACGAGCCTCTTGACGAAAACCACAGATTCGTCCACAAGAGAGTTATCGTAAGAGACAAGAACGAAGTCCGCGAGGCTGACCGCGACGAAGTTGATTTTATGGACGTTTCGCCTAAGATGGTCATGTCCGTTGCAACTTCAATGATCCCGTTCCTTGAAAACGACGACAACTCCCGCGCTCTGATGGGCTCCAACATGCAGAAGCAGGCTGTTCCGCTTCTCACAACGGACGCTCCCATAGTCGGTACGGGTATGGAATACAAAGCCGCCGTAGACTCCGGCGTTTGCGTACTTGCAAAATCAGCCGGTACCGTTGAAAGAGTCACGGCAGACGATATAACCATAATAACTGACGAGGGACGCAAAGAAGTCTACACGCTTATCAAATTCAAGCGCTCCAACCAGGGTACCTGCGTAAACCAAAGACCTATCGTCAACGTGGGCGACAGAGTTGAAGCGGGCGACGTTATAGCTGACGGTCCCGCCACCGCAAACGGCGAGATAGCGCTCGGCAAAAACGCGCTTATCGGCTTTATGACGTGGGAAGGCTACAACTACGAGGACGCCGTTCTGCTGAACGAAAGACTCGTACGCGACGACGTATACACTTCCTTACACATAGAGGAATATTCACACGAAGCAAGAGAAACAAAGCTCGGTGTTGAAGATATCACAAGAGAAATACCCAACGTCTCCGAGGAGACCATAAAAGACCTTGACGCAGACGGTATAGTACGCAAAGGTACGGAAGTCCGCGCGGGCGATATACTTGTCGGTAAGGTAACGCCCAAGGGCGAAACGGAACTGACGCCCGAGGAAAGACTGCTGCGCGCCATATTCGGTGAAAAAGCGCGTGAAGTAAGAGACACTTCCCTGCGCCTGCCGCACGGCGAATCCGGTATAGTTGTTGACGTACGCGTGTTCTCACGCGAAAACGGCGACAAGCTGCAGCCCGGTGTAACAAAGGTCGTAAGAGTTTATATAGCTCAGAAACGTAAGATCTCCGTCGGCGACAAGATGGCGGGACGTCACGGAAACAAAGGCGTTGTTTCCCGCATACTTCCGCCGGAAGACATGCCGTTCCTTGCAGACGGCACGCCGCTTGACATAGTGCTGAACCCCCTCGGCGTTCCGTCACGTATGAACATCGGTCAGGTGCTTGAGGTACATTTGGGCTACGCCGCAAGAAAGCTCGGCATAAAGGTCATGACGCCCGTTTTCGACGGTGCGACCGAATCCGATATTTCAGAGCTGCAGAAGATGGCCGGCATTTCCTTAACGGGAAAGACCACGTTATACGACGGCAGAACGGGCGAGCCGTTTGACAACCCCGTTACGGTCGGCGTTATGTATTACCTCAAACTGCATCACCTTGTTGACGATAAGATCCACGCAAGATCCACAGGCCCCTACTCTCTCGTAACACAGCAGCCTCTCGGCGGTAAAGCCCAGTTCGGCGGCCAGCGTTTCGGCGAGATGGAGGTCTGGGCGCTTGAAGCTTACGGCGCTGCGTACACCCTGCAGGAGATACTGACCGTAAAGAGCGACGACGTAAAAGGCCGTGTAGATACTTACGAGGCAATAGTCAAAGGCAAAAACATCCCGACGCCGGGCGTTCCGGAGTCCTTCAAAGTGCTTGTTAAAGAGCTTCAGGCTCTGGCGCTTGATATTAAAGTGCTTGACAGAAACGGCATGGAAATAGAACTCTCCACGCTGACGGACGACAGCACGCCGGAAAGCACGTACACCTCATCCGATCTCGGACCGAGCGTATTTGACGATAAGGAAGCCGCAAACGCCTACACCGTATCCGATAAAGATACCTTTACGGACGAAGGCTACGTCAAAGAAACGTCCGATGACGACGATGAAGACGACGATCTGTACGGCGACGAATTTGAAGATGACGATTCCGACGATTATATAGACGAAGATTAACGGAAGACGGGGTAACAAAATGTTAGAAAAGAATATTTTTGATTCAATAAAAATAGGTCTTGCATCACCGGAAAAGATCCGTTCATGGTCTTACGGTGAAGTACTGAAGCCCGAAACCATAAACTACCGTACTTTAAAGGCGGAGCGCGACGGTCTGTTCTGCGAAAAGATCTTCGGTCCGACAAAGGACTGGGAATGCCTTTGCGGAAAATACAAACGCGTACGCTACAAAGGAAAAATATGCGAGAAGTGCCACGTTGAGGTAACTCAGAAAAAGGTCAGACGTGAAAGAATGGGTCACATTGAGCTTGCGACGCCGGTATCTCACATCTGGTATTTCAGAGCGATCCCGTCAAGAATGGCAACGCTGCTTGACATTTCTCAGAGAACGCTTGACAAGGTGCTTTACTTCGGTCAGTATATCGTGCTCGAGGCTGACGAGGTCGCAGACGAGCTGACGGTATGCCAGCCGCTCACGGAAGCCGAATACAGAAAATATCTTGAAAAATACAACGATAATTTCAGAGTAGGCATGGGCGCGGAGGCTATAAAAGAGCTTCTTGAAAAGCTTGACGTTGAAAAACTCTGCGCGGAACTCAAAGAAACTCTGAGCGATCCGAAAACGACCGGTCAGAAAAAAGTAAAGCTTATAAAGCGTCTTGACGTTGCGGAATCCTTCCGCAAGTCCGGCAACAGCCCGTCCTGGATGATACTCGACGTCGTTCCGGTAATACCGCCGGATCTTCGTCCTCTGCTCCAGCTTGACGGCGGCAGATTTGCCACCTCCGACTTGAACGATCTTTACAGAAGAGTTATAAACAGAAACAACAGACTTAAAAAACTCATAGAGCTTGACGCTCCCGAGATAATAATAAGAAACGAAAAAAGAATGCTTCAGGAAGCCGTTGACGCGCTTATAGACAACGGCAGACGCGGCAAACCCGTTACCGGGCCGAGCAACAGACCGCTGAAATCGCTGTCCGAGATGCTCCGCGGTAAGCAGGGACGTTTCCGTCAGAACCTGCTCGGCAAACGTGTTGACTATTCCGGACGTTCCGTTATAGTCGTCGGACCGGAGCTGAAGATATATCAGTGCGGTCTGCCTAAGGAAATGGCTCTTGAGCTGTTCAAACCGTTCGTTATGAAACGCCTTGTGGAAACGCAGAAGGCTACGAACATCAAAGACGCGAAAAAGAAAGTCGACCGCGTAGACAGCTACGTCTGGGACTGCCTTGAAAACGTTATAAAAGAGCATCCCGTACTGCTCAACCGCGCTCCTACTCTTCACCGTCTGTCCATTCAGGCGTTTGAACCGGTGCTCGTTGACGGCCGTGCGATAAAACTGCATCCGCTCGTATGCTCGGCGTTCAACGCCGACTTCGACGGCGACCAGATGCCTGTTCACGTACCGCTTTCCGCTGAAGCTCAGGCTGAAGCCCGCTTCCTTATGCTCTCCGCTTCAAACCTCTTGAAGCCGGCCGACGGTAAAGCCGTTGCCGTTCCTTCTCAGGACATGGTTTTGGGTTCATATTACCTCACGCTTGCCGCGACTGATAAAGAGCTTGACGATTACGTGGCTTATAAAGAATCTCACGGCGGCGCGATACCCGAGCATGACGATAAATACGGCAGCTACACCATAAAGTTCTACGAAGAATCTCTTATGGGCAGAAACAAGATGTTCTTATCCGAGGACGAGGCTGTAATGGCTTACGAAAACAAGGTCATAAGCCTGCATACTCCGATAAAAGTAAGAGTTACAAGGGTCGTTAACGGCGAAAGCTGCACCGGCATAATAGACTGCACGCTCGGCAGACTTATATTCAATAAGCCTATCCCGCAGGATCTCGGCTGGGTAGATCGTTCAAAGCCCGAAAACAAGCTTCAGCTTGAAATAACGTTCGTTGCAACGAAGGGCGCGCTTTCAAAGATAGTTGACCGCTGCATCAAGCTGCACGGCAGCTCCGAAACGGCGTCCGTGCTTGACGCCATAAAGGCAATGGGATTCAAGTATTCCACAAGAAGCTCGCTTTCCATAGCCGTTCCCGATATGACTATACCGAAACAGAAGAAAGATCTGATAGCGGAAGCGGAAGAAAAAGTAGCTCAGCTGACAGAGTATTTCAACGACGGTATGATCTCCGAGGAAGAAAGATACAAAAAGGTCATAGAGACCTGGACGAAGACGACGAACGACGTTACGGACGCTCTGCAGGCGGCTCTTGACCCGTACAACCCGATCAAGATGATGTCGGATTCCGGCGCCCGCGGTTCAATCAAACAGATGCGTCAGCTTGCCGGTATGCGCGGACTTATGTTCGCTACCAACGGTAAGACGATGGAGATACCGATAAAATCCAACTTCCGCGAAGGTATAAAAGTTCTGGACTACTTCGTAGGCGCACGCGGTTCAAGAAAATCACTGGCTGATACGGCTCTGCGTACGGCGGACTCCGGTTATCTTACCAGACGTCTTGTCGACGTATCGCAGGAAGTCATCATAACCGAAACGGACTGCGGCTCAAAGGAAGGCATTGACGTATACGAGATAAAGAACGGCAACGAAGTCATAGAGTCCTTCAAGGAAAGGATCTTAGGCAGATTCACTATAGATCCCGTGGTAAATCCCGAAACGGGCGAAGTCATCATAGGCGCTAATGAAATGATGACGGATAAGATCTGCGACAAGATCATAGCCGCCGGCATAGACAGACTTACCGTAAGAACAACACTCAAATGCCACGCGAGAAACGGCGTCTGCGCTCACTGCTACGGCATGAACCTTGCAACGTCCAAACCCGTCACCATAGGCGAGGCTGTCGGTATAATCGCCGCTCAGTCTATAGGTGAGCCGGGTACGCAGCTGACGATGAGAACGTTCCACTCCGGCGGTATCGCGGGTTCCGATATCACGATGGGTCTTCCGAGAGTTGAAGAGCTGTTTGAAGCACGCAAACCGAAGAAGACCGCCGTACTTGCCGACCGCGACGGTACGATCTCCATAAAAGAGACGGCTCGTTCAAGGAACGTCACCATTACCGGCGAAGACGGTGAGAGCTCTACTCTTCCCGTTCCGAATATAATGACGCTCAAGGTCAAAGAGGGCGAATACGTACTCAAAGGCGATCCGTTGTCAGAAGGCAACATGGCGCCTGCCGATATACTTGCAACAAAAGGTCTTACGGCTGTTTACGATTACATCATAACGGAAGTTCAGAGAGTTTACCGTGACCAGTCCGTTGACATAAACGACAAGCATATAGAAGTCATCACCAGACAGATGACAAGAAAAGTCAAGGTGGAAAACGCCGGAAGCACAAACCTGCTCTCCGGAACGCAGATAGACGTATCTGAATTCAACGCTGAAAACGAAAGAGTTCAGGCTCTGATAGACGAAGGCGACAAGACGCTTATGCTCGCGACCTGCTCGCCGGTACTGCTCGGCATCACAAAGGCCGCACTGCTTACTGAATCCTTCCTGTCCGCCGCGTCCTTCCAGGAGACCACAAAGGTCTTGACAGACGCCGCGATAAGAGGCAAGGTAGACCGTCTTGAAGGCTTGAAAGAAAACGTCATCATAGGTAAGCTGATACCCGCCGGCACAGGTATGGAAAGATACCGCAACATAGAAGTCAAAAAAGTTGCGGGCGATTCCACAGAGATAACCGACTACAGCTTCTCACCCGAAGACAACTGATAAAACAAAAGATCCGGAAAGTTAAGCTTTCCGGATCTTTTCAATTCAGTATTCAGAAGATATATGGGATATCCAAAGTTAAAAGCGGTGTGAGCAATAACTCACACCACTATAACTCACACCGCTTTTCTTAATTCTTAGTTATTCTTTTTAATTTCCAGCACTCTTTCAAGGTCGTATTTTTCAATAAATTCTTCAAGGCACAGGTTTTCTTCGCGCATTTTGGTCGCGGCGTATCTGCCTACGTAGCGGATGACCCACGGACGGAAGGCTACGCCGGTTACGTTCGCTTTATCTTCGGGATAACGTATAATAAAGCCGTATTTATATGCGTTATTTACAAACCATCTGTACGTCGCCGTCTGTCCGAAATCCGCTTTTGGCTCGTAATACAACTCCACGGAAAGGCCGAGCAGACTTTCGTCAAGCGACGGATTTGACTCTGCCGAATTTTCGTACGTGTGATAGCCGCTGTAGATATTGAATCTCGTCTTGTCCTCAACGTCACGCACTTCTTTCATCATAGCCTCAAGCGCCTTTGCCGCCGTGCTGCGCAGCATTACGGGCTCTTCCACGGAATCCGCCTGGATGACCGTCTGAACGAGATCGTCGTATTCTATGGTTTCCGTCACTCTGTGAGACGTATTTATCACGCTTATGAAGCCGTATACGTTCTTCGGGTTTATGGCGTCTATATAAGGCGTTACGTCTATCTTATACGTCGCTTCTTCAACGTCGTCCGCCAATACGCCCTCGTCCAGTTTTTCAAGCGTAACGGCGGCTTTTACACGGAACGCCACCGGCTCATACAAAGCGGCAGTTCCGCTTACCTTATGATCGTATTCGTTCAATATCTTTTTATATACCTTTATAACGGCTCTGTTCTCTTCCGTTTCAGGCGTGTATTCGCAGACTATGCCCGTTGCGTAAGATACGAAAAAGCTCACGGGTATATATATCTTATTGTTTATCTCATACGTCGGCGCCTGCAGCCTTATCTCGTTTTTATTCACGACCGCGCGGTTGGAGTCCTTGAAGAACGTCACCGTATCGTTTCCGTCGTCAGGAGATATGTATTTTATCTCATCCTCCGTACCGGTCACGGTAAAGCCGCAGAGCGTGACAATATCGTTTCCGCAAACGTATACTACGCCGTCTCTTATAAGATTGTCATACGGCACTCTGACCGTGTCCGACGCAAGCCCGACCTGGTACGCAATATTTTTGTGATCCGTTTTCTTGCTGTATCCGAAGAAGAATCGCGCCGCGCCGAAGCTGATGCCGAATACGGTTGTTCCGATGCCCGCGGCGATCAGAAGATAAAGCATAAATCTGGTGATATTGGCTTTTATCCCGGCGGAAGTCTCCGCGGCGGAGCGTTTTTCCCGCTCCTGCTTTACCTTTAAATGCTCTTCCTTATATTCTTTTTCTATTTCTTTGCGCCTGTTAAAAAACGGTCTTTTACGCTGATCTTCCGCGTCGTTTTTATAAGGTTTAGCGTATTTCGGGTGGATCTTTTTTTCTTTTTTGCTCTTTTTTTCAGCTTTTAGTCTTTGCTGTTTTTGCTTTTTTTCTTCTTTTTTTCCTTTTTTGTCTTCTTTTTCAGACAAAAGAGCCGCTTCTTCAGCTTCTTTTGCGAGCTTAAGAGCGGCTTTTTCTTCTTCTTCCGCCTTTATCCTTTGCTCTTCTTTTTCTTTTAAGATATTCTTGTGGTGATACATAAAATCAAATTCGTCAAACATTTGCTTTTCAACTTTGTTTTTCACTGTATCACCGCCTTTCGCACAGGATAAAAACCGGGTTTATTTCTTATATTTATCTATTACTTTTTTAATATCAAATTCGTTTTCGGATAACAGACTGTAAGCCTCCTCAGCCGTAACGTCAATTATTTCCGATACTATGTTAGCGCACCTTGCTTTAAGTTTATCGTTTGTGGGTCTGACGCAGATCATGAGATTTTCGTATACTCTGCCCGTTTTTATCATGGAACAGGTGGAGAGCATATTGAGTATCAGCTTCTGCGCCGTACCGCTTTTAAGCCTTGTGGAGCCGGTAACGACCTCGGGACCCGTATCAACGGACATTCTTATATCCGCGGCTTCATCAAGCTTTGAGCCGGGAGAGGATGAGATCGAGCAGACAGTCGCGCCCGCTTCCCTTGCCGCCGCCATAGCGCCCAACACGTAAGGCGTCCTGCCGCTTGCGGCGATGCCTACGAGAACGTCGTTTGCGTTCAGATCACGGCTTTTTATCTCGTTATAGCCGGTATCAAAGCTGTCCTCCGCCCCCTCGGAGCTTTTGCGCAGCGCCTTGTCGCCTCCGGCTATTATGCCTACGACGAGCGTATCGTCAACGCCGAACGTGGGTGGACATTCGCTTGCGTCAAGCACGCCGAGCCTTCCGCTCGTTCCCGCGCCGACGTAGTACAGGTGACCGCCGTTTTCAAACGCTTCCGCAATTTTATCGACCGCCTGTGCTACCTGCGGCAGCACAGCGTCTATCGCGTCGTACGCGCGTTTGCTTTCGCTGTGCATGAGCGTTACCATATCAAGCGTTGGCAGAGTGTCTATATGCGTTGTATTCGGATTTCTTTTCTCCGTGTTTATCCTATCCGTATTTATCATGTTCAAAGCTGTATCAGATGATAATTCATTATGATATAGGCGAAAACGATGGAGACGATAGACAAGAGTTTTATCAGAATGTTTATCGCCGGACCGCTCGTATCCTTGAGCGGATCGCCTACCGTGTCGCCCACGACACCGGCTTTATGTGCGTCGGAGCCTTTGCCGCCGTGATTTCCGCGTTCTATATACTTTTTTGCGTTATCCCAGGCGCCGCCCGAGTTTGACATAAATATCGCCAGCATAAATCCGGCGATCGTAGCGCCGCAGAGCATACCCGTTATACCGTTAGGTCCGAGCAGCATTCCTATGACGACCGGTGCAAGCACCGCTAAAACAGACGGCATTATCATCTGCTTTAATGAGCTTTTCGTGCATATATCAACGCATTTTGCGTAATCCGGTTTGTCGGCTCCGGTAAGGATACCGGCTTTTTCCTTAAACTGCCTGTGTACCTCGCCTATGATGCTCTGCGCGGATATACCGACGGAATCCATCGTCATTGCCGCGAATACGAACGGCAGGCTCGCGCCTAAGATTATGCCGACGAGCGTTACGGGGTTTGTTATATCTATTCTGAATTGGAAATTCCCGCCCAACATATTTATCCTCTGCGTGAACGCCACTATTAAAGACAGCGACGTGAGCGCCGCGGAACCGATCGCAAAGCCTTTGCCCGTGGCGGCGGTGGTGTTGCCGAGAGAATCGAGAGCGTCCGTTCTGTCGCGGACTTCCTCTTCCATGCCCGCCATCTGCGCTATGCCGCCCGCGTTATCCGCGACGGGACCGTAAGCGTCAGTCGCAAGCGTGATGCCTAAAGTTGACAGCATACCCACGGCGGAGATAGCAATGCCGAACAGACCTTTGTTCATACCTTCTCCCAAGTTTCCGCCGGAAAGAAGGAACGAAGCGATTATGGATATTGAAATTATCACGACCGGAGCTATGACCGATCTCATACCGAGCGACAGACCGCTTATTATTATGGTGGCAGGGCCCGTCTCGGATGATTTTGCAAGTTTTTTGGTGGGTTTATAAGTATCCGATGTGAAATACTCCGTAAAGTATCCTATAAGCACGCCGGCTAAAAGGCCGGATACGACAGCGCCGTATATGCCGAGGTTTTCTTTACCGAGTAAGAAATATACTATCGGGAACGCACATACGGCAAACAGACCGGCGGCAATATACGTGCCGCGGCGAAGCGCGCCTAACAGTTTTTTCTGATCCGTGCTGGTGCCGCATCTTACGAAGAACGTGCCGACTACGGAGCAGATCATACCTACTACCGCGAGGATAAGCGGTACCATCATTTTTCCGAAGATCACTCCTCCATCCGTTGACGCGCCATCCTGCGGTATACCGAACGCTCCGAAAGCAAGCGCGACTGCTGAAATAATGGAGCCGACGTAAGATTCGTATAAGTCAGCGCCCATGCCGGCAACGTCGCCTACGTTGTCGCCGACGTTATCGGCTATCGTGGCGGGGTTTCTCGGGTCGTCCTCGGGAATACCGACCTCGACCTTGCCCACGAGATCCGCGCCTACGTCAGCGGCTTTTGTGAATATGCCGCCGCCCACACGCGCAAACAGCGCCATTGTGGAAGCGCCTATACCGAACGTTATCATAGCGCCGGACAGCTCTGCCGGGCTGAGCTTGAACGCGTATTTTAAGAGTATGAACCACAAAGACGTGTCAAGCAGACCGAGACCAACGACTACGAAGCCCATAACGGAGCCGGCTGAGAACGCAACGCGCAAGCCTCTGTTAAGGCTGTTCTGCGCCGCAGTCGCCGTTCTGCCGTTTGCCGCGGTAGCTATTTTCATTCCCAAAAACCCGGAAAGTCCGGAAAAAACTCCGCCGGTAAGGAAAGCAAACGGTGTAAATCCGTTTATAAGTCCCTCCGGCATACCGGACGGCTTAATAAACGATAATACAAGCAGTATTGCAAAGACCGCCGCAAAGAAAATACCTACGGTCCTGTACTGACGCTTCAAATATGCGTTTGCGCCCTGCTTTATAATGCCGGACAGCTCTCTGACTTTATCGTTTCCCTGATCCGCGCGTTTTACTTTATAAGCGTTATACAGTGCGAACAAAAGCGCGATCAGGGCGCCTATAGGCGCGATCCAAATCAAATCCATGGTAATCTATCCTTTCCGGAGCTGATGAATTATTCCTCGTTCTCCCAGTTGTGCCAAACGTCTGTGACGTCGTCGTTTTCGTCAAGTTTTTCTAACAGCAGACCCATTTTTCTTATCTGCTCTTCATCACTTAAATTAACGTACATTGATGGGATCTTTTCCTGTTCGGAGGAAAGGATCATATATCCTTTAGCGGTAAGCGCTTCCGTGACCGCGGAAAGGTCTTCGGGAGCGGTTGTTATCTCAAAAGCCTCATCCGTTACGTCAAAGTCTTCCGCGCCGGCTTCAAGCGCCGCTTCCATAACGGCGTCCTCGTTTTCTTTGCCGTCGTTTTCGATTATGATCGTTCCCTTGTCCGCAAACAGATACGAAACGCAGCCGGACTGGCCGAGATTGCCGCCGAATTTGTCAAAATAGTGACGTACGTCGCCGCCGGTGCGGTTCCTGTTGTCCGTCATGGCTTCAACTATAACGGCAACGCCGCCTATGCCGTAGCCTTCGTAAATGACCTTTTCATAAGCTACGCTGTCCGCGCCGGACGCTTTTTTGATTATGCGGTCTATATTGTCGTTAGGAACGTTGTTGGCTTTGGCTTTTGCTATAAGGTCGCGGAGCTTGCTGTTGGATACGGGATCCGGTCCGCCCTCTCTTACGGCTATAGCCATTTCCTTGCCTATTTTCGTAAAGACTTTAGCACGCGCGGCGTCGGTCTTTTCCTTTTTGTGCATTATGTTTTTCCATTTGCTGTGTCCTGACATATCAAATACCTCTTAAATTCAAATTTTTTCGGGGTGGCGGACGCATATAAGTTCAAGCGCCTGCGCGAGCACTTTGTTCGTCGCCTCAGTCAAGGCGAGGCGCTGAGCCTTGAGCTGCTCCGTCTCCGCCGTAAGCACGGGGCAGTTGTGATAGAATCTGTTATAATCAGCGCAAAGCTGAAGGATATATCTTGTAATTACGGACGGCTCGTATTCCGCAAGCGCGGAATCAAACGTCTCCGGGAAAAGTGAAAGCGTCTTGCACAGCGCGAATTCGTCGTCGTTCGGTTCAAATCCGCTTACCTCGTATGCACCCGCTTTGTGCAGTATCTGGCACGTACGCGCGTACGTGTACTGCGCGTAAGGCCCGGTGTTTCCGTCAAAGTTCAGCGCGTCCTCCAGTACGAAGTTTATATCGCGCATACGGTTGGCTGACAGGTAGTAGAACACCACCGCGCCGATACCTACGGATTCCGCAATATCTTCTCTGCCGGCAAGCTCCGGATTTTTCTCAGCCATGACAGCCGCCGCTTTTTCTATCGCCTCGGCGAACAGGTCTTTTAACAGTACCACGTTACCGGTACGCGTGGCTAACTTTGAGCCGTTAAGCGAAACCGTGCCGTAAGGTATGTGAACGAGGTCTTTATACCAGTCCCTGCCCATAAGCTCAAGCACCTTGAACCATTGAGCGAAGTGCAGGCACTGTCCTGCCGACGTCACGTATATGCACTTGTCAAAATCAAACGTGTTTTTTCTGTATATCGCCGCGGCTATGTCGCGCGTGGGATAAAGCGTCGATCCGTCACGCTTCAGTATCAGACAGGGCGGCATACCGTACTCTTCAAGGTTTACGATAGAAGCTCCGTCGTCAAGCGTGAGAAGATTTTTTTCTTTCAACTCCTCAACTACCGCGGGCATCTTGTCCGTATAGAAGCTCTCGCCGGTATAGTAGTCGAATTCGATATCAAGCTGCTTGTACGTTTTTTTGTACTCGGCTATGCTTATATCTATAAACCAGCGCCACAGCTGTGTTATTTCGGGATCTCCGTGCTCAAGCGCGGCGAACGCGGCGCGGGCTTCGTCGTTAAGCCCGGGTTCTTTTTCCGCTTCCTCGTGGAATCTGACGTACAGCGCCACAAGCTCGTCTATTCCCTTTTGCTCTACCGCTTCCTTATCGCCCCATTTTTTATACGCGACGGTCAGCTTGCCGAACTGCGTTCCGTAGTCACCCAGGTGATTTATGCCTATGCATTTGTAGCCGGCAAACTCGTGCATTTTTTTAAGCGCGTGACCGATGACCGTCGTGCCTAAATGTCCTATATGGAACGGCTTTGCGACGTTAGGCGACGAGTAGTCAAGCACTACCGTTTTACCGCTGCCTTCGTCCGACGTGCCGTACGGCTTATCCGCTTTTACGGTGTTTTTATATATATGATCGCAGAGTGCTCCGCGGTCAATTTTAAGGTTCAGATATCCGCCCGCGACCTCCGCGCTCCGTATGCCTTCGCAGCTGAAGTTTTCCGCGAGCTTTGCCGCAATAGCAGGCGGCGCCATTTTAAGTTCTTTTGCGAATTTGAAGCACGGAAGCGCTATGTCTCCCATTTTATCATCCGGGGGATATGCAAGATACGTTATTATTTCATCTGCCGTTACCGCGGCGCCGGGCGCTATATTCAAAAGCCCTTTATAAACCGCTTCCGCAACTTTTTTCTTCAAAGATTTCATTTTTGATTCGATCCTCTATTTTAAAGTGGTGTTTTATTATATACTAAAATATAAAAAAAAGCAATAGTTTTTGCAAAATTTCTCATATCAAAATTGCAAAATCGGTATTTTTTTGCATTATTTTAAATAAAACCGACCGTTTATGCAATAAAACGATTAAAAACGGGCGGGCCAAACCGCCCGTCCGTTAAGTATGTGTTTTTTGTTTAAAAGGACCGTAATTACTTTCCGCCTGTTTTCAGTTAAACAGGTTTTGTAAGCTTTTAAGTGATTTCATAGTGTTTAGCAGATTTTTTAAATATCCGGCAAAATCAAATATCTCATCCTCAGCCGGCGTGCATTTTTCCGCAAACACAGCGTCTTCTTCCGCAGCGGCAACCGTTAAAGCCGATTTTACGTTGTGTTTGTTTTCGCCGTCTTTAAGATCGTATAAGAAAACGTACTGCAGTTTTTTGCCCGTATCGTACGATATTTTCTGTATTACCTCAAATCCTTCCGCATCCTCCGGCGCTATGTCTTCCGGGGTGACTTTTTTGAAAAACTCGTCTATACCGTCGCTTATCATTTCGCTTAACGGTTTATCGTTTAATTCGTTTAAAGATTTGAAATTCTCTTCTCCGAGATGCTCGGCGACAAGCGCGGATATCTCGGCCGCTATATCGCTTTTCTTCTCTTTTATACCGTCAAGGACCGATAAAACAAGATCGTACGCACTCTGCTGCGTGTATTTTACAACGTAGGGATAATCCTCTTCAGATTCAAGCTTCTCGGCTTTTTCATACATCTGATCTTCCGCATCGGACAATATTCCTTTTATAGTTTCCGGCTTGTTTTCCGGCAGTTTTACAAGTATGTATTTCCCTACTATCTCATCGGTAAGGCCGTAGCCTGCGCCGGGCAGTGCGCCGATGGTTTCCAGACCCGTACCGGCGTCTTCGCTTTCTTCTTTTTCTTCACCGACGCCGTAACTGCCTAAAAGCTGTTCCCAGTCGCCTAACCCTTCAACGCTGTTTATAAGTCCTTCAACGCCTTCCGTGCCTGACGTACCGAAATCCATCGTACCGCCGGCCGGCATTATATTGCCGAAAACGTTGTCGAGCCCGGACAGATCCGGTATTTTGATATACAGATCTCTGCCGTTTAATTTCAGCATATCCTTAAACGTCTGCGTAGTATCCTTTGTGTCTATGCTTACGGAAAACACGGCGCGATCGTTTGTATGGTCGTACTTGCCTTCAAGTATCAGCTTTGTGCCGTCCGCCTCAGTCTCGTATTTGACGTCCTTTATACCTTCGCTTTTTATAAACTCCTTGCCCGCGGACGCGGCTTCCTCAAACGTGAGCTGTTTTTCCGCGCATCCGGCAAAAGCCGCTATGACAAATATAAGGCATAAAGCAATGCAGATTATTTTTTTCATTATCCAAACCTCCTTTACGTACTGCTTTTATTCTAACACATAATATTCTTTCAGTGGTTGAAATTATGTAAATTATTTCTGTTTCAAATAATGATCTTTTTTTATAAAAAAAGGGAATAATAGAATAAAACAAGGGGGAAATATGGCAAAAATCATAGTTATAGGCGGCGGTGTTGCCGGTCTTTCCGCCGGGATCTACGCAAAAATGTCCGGGCATGACGTAACGGTATACGAAGCGCATACCGTCGCGGGCGGAAATCTGACAGGCTGGCAGCGCGGGCCGTATCATATAGACAACTGCGTGCACTGGCTGACGGGAACGAACAGGAAAACGGAAACGTATAAAATGTGGGAACGGCTCGGCGCGCTCGGCAGCACCGGGGTATACGAACCGCAGTCGCTTTACACGTATTATGAAGACGGGCAAAGCGTTTCCTTATACAGGGATATAAACAAATTCGAAAAACAGCTTTTATCGCTTTCACCGGGAGATGAAAAAGCAACAAAAGCGCTTATAAACGCGGTAAACGGCGCCGCTTTTCTCTGCGGGCTTTGCGGGCAAAATTTTCGCGGACTGTTTGAACTTTATAAATGCACAAGGATGAGTACGGGCGAGCTTGCAGACAGATTCAGACATCCTCTTATACGCGGTTTTTTGTCTTCTTTTCTGACGGACGGCTTTTCCGCCGCAGCACTCGTGTTCGTGTTTGCGAGCTTTTGTTACGGCAACGCCGATCTGCCGCGCGGCGGCTCAAAAGCGATGGCGGAGCGCATGACAAACAGATTTATTTATCTGGGCGGCAGGCTTTGCACGGGCACGGAAGTGCGCGAACTGATACACGGCAAAAGGACCGCGGGCGCTGTACTGCTGTCTGACGGGACGGTGGATTTTGCCGATCACTTTATAATAACAACGGATCTTTTATCATATAAATCGCTTACGGGAAAACCGCTGCCGGACAGATTTTTAAAGCTGTATAACGACAAAAGACTTAAAAAGTTTTCAAGCGTGCATTTTGCGTTTGCCTGCTCCGCTCCGCTTTCATTCAAAGGCGACCTTCTTCTGCGGCTCGATAAAGAGCTTTCCGACGGGCTCGGCGCAGAATATATAGCTCTGCGTGAATTCAGTCACGAGCCGGGTTTTGCGCCGGACGGTGAGACAGTGCTTCAGGCGTTCTTTTTCTGCGGCGAGCAGTCTTGCAGGGATTTTATAATAATGTCTGATAATAACAGCCTGTATGAAAATAAAAAGAAACAGCTTTATGAAGCTGTTTACGCATTTATTGTTAAGACTTTCCCGGAGCTTTCCGGGAAACTTAAGCTTATAGATATGTGGACGCCGGCGACTTACAAAAGGTATACGGACTCAGGCTCGGGAACTTATATGAGCTTTGCGTTTTCAGCCGGGTTTATACCGAAGCGTCTGAACAACCGCGCCGACGGATTTGACAACGTTTTCTTTGCGACACAGTGGCTGCAGCCGCCCGGAGGCCTGCCCATAGCCGCCTCAGCCGGACGCGACGCGATAAAAACGATAAACAGGATCGAAAAATTAAAAATCAAGAATTCAGCATTAAGAGAAGGCGCGCCTCTGAATCCCTGATTCTGAAGGGTAGATTTATTTTAAGCAAAGCCTCATCCGTCGGCTTCGCCGCCACCTTCTCCGACCGAGAAGGCAGACGGTTCGTCGAGGCGCCGATCCCTGCCGACGCAAAAAAGCCCCGTTGTGATCAACGGGGGGATGGCGGGGTTTGGGGTGGATAGGGGGGCGACCGGGGTTCTCCGCCGCAATCAGCGGCGGAGGTTCACGGGCGGGGGAACCCCAAGCGCGCCGGAACGGCGCACAGATTGTCGGCTTTGCCGACACCGATTTTTATTTCTTTTCTTTTTTATTTATTATTTAACATGGAGAGGTGACCCCTCCCCTGATGTGATTACCTCTGCACTCTCCCGTCGCCGCCAGCGGCAAACGCTTCAAGCTCTTCTGCCGTAACGCGGCTGAAATCGCCCTGCACGGAGTGTTTCAAAGCAGCCGCTGCCGCGGCAAGCTCTACCGACGTTTTCGGGTCGTGACCGAGTAAATACGAGCGTATCATCGCGCCGTCGTACGCGTCGCCCGAACCTACGCGGTCAATTATATCCGTCTCGTATTTTTTTGAAAAATACGCGTTTCCGCCGTCGCAGATCATGCCGTAAAAGCCGTTTTTATCCGCCGAAAACGTCTTTCTTACGGTAAGTGAAACGGTTTTTAAGCCGTATTTTTTCATCATTTCTTTTGATAGTGAAATGCAGGCTTTTTCCGCCTCTTCCGTATTTACACCGAGCTCAAACACGTCGTTTGCCTGGTATACGCTTGATATGAACACGTCTATATACGGCAAAAAGCGCTGTGCGATCTTCTTCATCTCTTCTCTGCCGCAGAGCTTTGTGCGGTGGTTCAAGTCAAAGAAAACCGTTAAGCCGAGTTTTTTTGCGGTTTTACAGGCGTCAAAACAAACGTCCGCAAGCTCTGCCGATAAAACGGGCGTAATGCCGGAAAAATGGAACGCCTTTGCGCCTTTAAATATGTTTTCCCAGTCGTATTCCTCTGTTTTTGACTGTGAAAAAGAGGAATGTTTGCGATCGTACACGCAGACGGCCGGTCTATGCCCGGCGCCTTTTTCGTAGTAGTACGTGCCGAGCCTCTCGCCGCCCGTAAGTATATCAGACGTGTCAACGCCGTATTTATTAAGCTCCGCTTTTGCGGCGGATCCGAGCGGATCATCCGGCAGTTTCGTCACGTATTTGCTTGTTATACCGGTCTGCGCGCAGAAAACGGCGACGTTTGCCTCGCTTCCGCCGAAGCAGGTTTTCAGCGTATCGTTCTGAAACAGCCTGTATCCGTATTCGGGTGAAAGTCTGAGCATTATTTCACCGAATGTAACAAGATCAGCCATTTTGAGCCTCCTTATACTTTTTGAGCGCGTCCGCGACAAGATACGTCCCGCCGACCGCCGCGACGTTAGACAAAGACAGATATTCGCCCTCGTTTTCCGCGTTAACGCCGCCCGTGGGTATGAATTTAACTTTCGCGAAAACGGAAGAAAACGCTTTTATCGCTTTTACGCCGCCGTAAACGTCCGCAGGGAAGAATTTGATTATATCAAACCCGAGCTGCAGCGCCGACATTATCTCCGTCGGTGTGACACAGCCGGGATAATACGGAATGCCGCGCTTTTTGCATACGTTTGCAACTTCGGCCGATAGCCCCGGAGAAACGATGAATTTTGCTCCGGCGTCTATCGCTTTTTCGCACGTATCTACATTCAGCACCGTTCCGGCGCCTATACACATATCCGGGTGATTTTTTATCGCGTACGCTATCGCTTCAGGCGCGCAGTCCGTACGAAACGTTATTTCGGACGTGTAAATGCCCGAACGTTTCAGCGCTTTCATTATCATATCCGTATCCGATAACTGTTTTATTACCGTTACGGGAATTCTTTTCTCCATATCAGACACCCGAATACGCGGCAAAACCGCCGTCGACGGCTATCGTACTGCCGGTGACGAATCCGCTCGCCTCATCACATACGAGCCACAAAAGCGTTCCGACAAGCTCCGATACCTCGCCGAAGCGTTTCATAGGAGTTGCGGCTAAGATCTTGCCCGTTCTCGCTGTGGGTTCGCCGTTTTCTTTAAACAGAAGCGCTCTGTTCTGATTCGTAACGAAAAAGCCGGGGGCTATGGCGTTGCATCTTATCCCGCACGGAGCGAAATGTACGGCGAGCCACTGCGTGAAATTGCTTATGCCGGCTTTTGCCGCGCTGTACGCGGGGATCTTGGTAAGCGGTCTGTATGCGTTCATACTTGAGATATTTATTATATTTCCGCCGGTTTTCACCATATCCGCGGCAAAGACCTGAGTGGTGAGAAACGCCGAGGTTATATTGAGATCAAACACAAAGCGCAGTCCCGCTTCCGACAGCTTGAAAAAGTCCTTTTCACATTCAAGGTCCGGGTACATATATTCGTTGTCGCACGTCGCGGACGGATGGTTGCCGCCGGCGCCGTTTATAAGTATGTCGACCGTGCCGAATTTTGCCGTCACCTCTTTTTTCGCGTTTTCAAGACTGCCTTTATCCAGGCAGTCGCATTTTACGGCTATCGCGCCGTTTCCGGCTTTTTTTGCCGCGGCGGCTGCCGCTTCCTCGTTTATATCAAGCAGCGCGACTTTGCAGCCGCATTTTGCCAGCGCTTCTGCAAGCTCGCTGCAGATAACGCCGCCCGCGCCGGTTATGACCGCGGTCTTTCCGCTTAAGTCTATTTCAAAAGGTAATTTCATTTGTTTGCCTCCTTATATTCGTTTTCAACGGCTTCAAACAGACCGTTCAAATACGCCGCGCCGAGCGCTCTGTCGTAGAGCCCGTAGCCGGGTTTGCCGTCTTCTCCCCAGATGTTTCTTCCGTGGTCGGGGCGGACGTAGCCGTCAAAGCCGCCGTATACCAGCGCTTTTACTATGCCGTAAATATCAAGACTGCCGGTATTTGTCATATGTCCGGATTCCGTAAAATCAAGCTCGTTATCGTATTTTATCTGTCTTAAGTGCGCGAAATGTATGCGTTTTGCGTATTTTTTTGCCATTTTGACAAGATCGTTTTTGCGCGACGCGCCAAGCGAGCCGGTGCAGAACGTTATGCCGTTGTTTATCTGTGGCACGGCCTCAAAAAGTTTATCATAGCTTTCCTCGCACGTTATTATCCTCGGCAGACCGAACATATCCCACGGCGGATCGTCCGGGTGGATAGCCATATTTATGCCGTATTCTACGCACACCGGCATTATGCCTTTTAAGAAATACACTAAGTTTTCAAACAGTTTTTCGTGCGTTATGCCTTTATACGAATCAAGCAGACCTTTAAGCTGCTCCGGCTTGTAGCTTTCATCCCAGCCGGGCAGGTGCAGATCGTTTACGTCAAGGCTCATAAGCTGTTCGTGCTTATACGACAGCGACGTACTGCCGTCAGCCGCTTTTTTATGCAGATCTGTACGGAGCCAGTCAAACACCGGCATGAAGTTGTAGCAGACGCATTTTACGCCGGATTTACCGAGATTTTCAAGCGTTTTTGCGTAGTTTTCTATCAGTTTATCGCGGTTTTGCGCGCCTGATTTTATGTCTTCGTGCACAGGTACGGATTCGATCACCTCAAATTCAAGGCCGTTTTCTTTGCATAAAGAATACAAGCGCTCTATCTTCTCCGGTTCCCATACCTCGCCCACAGGCGTGTCGTAGACCGCGGTGACGACGCCCGACATACCGGGTATCTGACGTATGTATGAAAGCGGTATTACGTCGTTTTCGCCGTACCAGCGGAACGTCATTTTCATATTATTTTTCTCCTTTGAGTTTTCTGTATAAGATGCTTTGCTCCGCGAGCTTTTCCGCGTTTTTAAAGCAAATACCGTAAATAAGCTCCTTTGCCGCGTCTTCATCGTATTCGCCCTTGCTTACAAGATCGCCGACGTGATTACAGAGTATGCGTCTGAAAAAGTCAAAGCGCGAATATCCGGCAAAACTGCGCGAATCCGTAAGCATTCCCGGGCTTGTTCCCAGTACGGAATACTCGGATATTATATCAAGATTTCTTCTTATGCCGGAAACCGTGTCGTTGAACCACCACGCCGCACCTATGCGCACGCCTCTGAAAGCTCCGCATATACTTGCAAGCGCTTTTACGGGCTCGTCATTCAACGCGTACAGGATGACCGGCGGGCGGTCTTTATCCGGTATGCTGTTTAAAAACCTTTCCGCAGCCGCCGGGTCTTCCGGCGAGCCTATGACGTCAAATCCGCTGTCTTTGCCCGTAACGGAAAACATTTCCGAATTTACGTTGCGGCGGACGGAAAAATGAAGCTGCGCGGTCATGCCGCGTTTATTGTATTCAACTAAAAGATACCGCAGGATATAGCCGAAAAGCGCGTTTTTCTGCTTTTCACACAGCGACTTTCGCTGTAAAAACAGGGCGTTTGCTTCATCAGCCGATATGAATTCCGTCGGAAAGCGTTCAAAGCCGTGATCCGACATAAAACAGCCTTTTGATATGAAAAAGTCAAGCCTTTCGCTAAGAGCTTTTAACATATCGGGCAGCGTCTTTATTTCAGATCCCGCGGCTCTGCCGAGGTCCGTTAAAGCGTCGTCGTCAGGGCAGTAATATCTGTCCGGGCGGAAAGTCGGGCTGACGGCGGTCTTGCCGTATATGCCGTGATATTTCAGGCTGTCCGCCGGGTCGTCCGTAGTGGCGACAAGGCTGACGTTGTATTTTTCAAGCAGATCGGACACGGTAAGAGAAGATAAAATATCATTTGCTTTTTCGTATATCTTCTCCGCCGTATCCGCGCAAAGCGGCTCGGTTATGTTGAATATCTGTTTTAATTCAAAATGCGTGAAATAGTAAAGCGGATTGCCGCATAACATAGGCATTATCTCCGCGTATTTCATAAACTTGACTTTGTACGGCGCGTCGCCTGTTATATAATACTCGTCAACGCCGCAGAGCCTCATGGCGCGCCATTTGTAGTGGTCCGCTTCAAGCCACAGTCTGCCTATATCATTTATCCTGTCGTTTTCCGCTATCGCGCGCGGATCGAGGTGGCAGTGATAATCAATTATCGGACAGTCTTTTGCTTCATTATACAGCTTTTCAGCCGCGCGGCTGCAGAGCAGGACGTTATCGTCAAAAAATTTCAAAGGGTTTTCCTCCTTTTATACGGGGATGAATGAAAGATCGCTATCGGAAATAAAGGTCGCTATATGCGTATTCTGCAAGTGGAAAAGCGACGTGTTCCATTTCCCGTCGGCAGACCAACACTCAAAAGTCGCCGTGCCGCCTTCTTTTACCATATTCAGCCACGCTTTTTGATCTTTTATCGCTTCCTTTATCAGATCAAGCCGGTCAAGACGGACAAAGCCGGTAAGAAGCGGGAACGTTGCGAAAAGCGACGTGCCGGTCACGCCTTTTTCGGCAAACCAGTCCGTCATTTTTTCATAGAAGACCGGATCGTCACAAAGACCGAAACCGAACGGGAAAGCGTTGCCTATATAACTTATATGATCCGTTGTCAGACCGTCTTTGTATAAGTGTTTTTCGCTGTCGTAAAACGCCTTGTTAAACTCTTTTATAAGCGGTTTTACGTCTTTGTATTCCGGCAGACCGAGCATTTTTTGCATTTCGTTCTGCGCTTTTATCGCGTTTATATAATACGCGTTCATTGCGACGTGCGGCTCAGGCAGGGGTTTGTTTCCGTCGTTATTTACGGCGTATCCGTCGCGGTAATTGCCCGGCCATTCGGTGACGCACCACTGATGCGTGTCGTATAACAGCCCGTTTTCTTCATATCTGCCGTATGCGTCAAGCAGTTTTGCGGACCTTTCCGCGTTTTTTTGCAAAAACTCTTTGTCTTTTGTAAGCCTGTAATGCCAGAGCAGAAGCCCGACGAGTATGAGCGGATATTCCGCAATTTCCTGCATATAAGAGCAGTTCAAGCAGCTCATCAAAGTATCTGAAATAAACGAAGAAGCAAACGCGTCCTCTATAAACTGCCGCATCAGCTTATCGTCTTTTGTAAGTATGAAATTGCACAGAGACGTATAGCATCCGTCGCCTAAATACACGCCTTTTTCGCGTTCCATGCAGTCCGTTACCATTTCCTGCACGCCGTATTTCTGAGATCTTACGCAGAGATCAAACACTTTTTTTATATCCGTGTCGTCATCCCATTCCGGTCTTATTTCAGCTTTAAGCTCAAACGGATAATGGCGTGATAAAAGGTAAATATCGTATAATTCCGCGTCTGAAACAAGTTCGGCATAGCGGAAAGATTTATAATCTATTTGATAAAGTGCGTCTTCTTTGCCGGATAAGATCCATTTTTCTTCGTAGGCGCAGTTTGCGCGGACGTTATATCTGACCGTACCGTCCGATCTCAATTCCTGTCCGCAGCGGATAATTACCTCTTCTCCGCTTTTGCCCTTAGCTTTTGCGCAAAGATAACCGACGTAAACACCGCCGAAATCAATGAAAAGCGCGTTATTTCTTTTCTCGGTTAAAGCGGGTTTTATTTTTTCAAATACTACGTGTTTTGATATACCGTCCGCAAAAATATGGTCGTCGTTTTTTACAAAAACGGCTTTTTCCCATCTGCTGTCGTCATGATCCGGACGCTCAAAACCGTCCTCGTCACATCGGCTGTCGCAGATTTGCAAAAACTGCGTGTCGTAACCGACTTTGCCGGATGCCGTAAAGCCCGTATGTTTTTTACATAAAAAACTCTCGTCCGACTGCATGAAGTTCATTCCATCGCAGACAAGCTCACAGCAGAGCCCGTGACGGCGGTCGCCGCTTTGACAGACGCGGTTTATTAACCCGGAATAATAAGTCAGAAAAGCAAGCGTATTTTCGCCTGTTTTAAGGTACTCGCTTATATCGACCGTATCGTACCTGTATCTGAAATGATACGCGGGCGACGGGCCTTCCGTGACGAATACGCCGTTTATATAAAGCTTATAAAGATCGTCCGCGGTAACGGACAATTCCGCTGTTTGCGGCAATTTGTCAAGCGTTATCTTTTTTCTGAATAAGATAACGCTGTTTTCATGCTCCGTATCGTTACGTATATCGTTTATCTGTCTTTCGCGGTGGAAGATATTTATAGGCGTTAAGCCGGCAAATTGCGGTGAAGTTATCCATTTTGCCGTCATATCAGACCTCTGTTTCATTCCCGCCGCTATCGTACGCCGCCAATACGAGCCTTACGACTTTTGACGCTTCTTCTCCGTCAATTTCAAAACGCCTGTTTTCCGCAATACGTTTATAGAAATCTTCTATTAAAAGTCCGTGGCTTGATCCGTAGCACTCTTTACCGCGCGGTTTTTCAGTTGTTTTTTCAATAACCGCCATAACGCCGTTTATCATAACGGCGCCGGGGTAAATCTGTATTGTTTCATTATCCGTTTTTACGGTTATGACTACGGGCATATCAGCGGCGCAGCCGACCGACGCGAAAAGCGAGATGCCGGCGCCGGACGTGCTTTGAATAACCGCCGTATCTTCCACCTCTATGCTGTCTTTGAGCGTAAGATTCGATACGCTTGCAGTTATCTTATCCGGCATTCCGGCAAAATACTGCAAAAGGTCAAGCGTGTGAAGCGCCTGGTTTATAAGCACTCCACCGCCCTCCGTGGCGTATTTTCCGCGCCAGTCTGCCGAGTTATAATACTCTTTCGTTCTGCGCCACGCGACGTGCGCGGCGGCGCATTTTACGTTTTTGTCTTTTAGGTATTCTTTTACGAATACGTTTTCTTTGTTGTATCTGTTCTGCAAACACACGCCGAGCTGAGCTTTTGAGCGCTTTTCCGCTTCAATTATCGCTTTTATCTGTTCTCTTTTGATGCAGAGCGGTTTTTCGCATAGGACGTTTACGCCCCTGTCAAGCGCGTAAATCACCATTTCCGCGTGAAGATAATGCGGGGTGCAGATATGGACGCAGTCCGGCTTTACCGTATCTATCATTGTTTTATAATCGGTAAAACCCGCGCAGTTGTATTTTTTCAGTTTGGTTTCGTCAATATCACAGACGGCGCAGAGCATATTTTTTTCAGCCAGTATCTCCGCGTGAAGCGTTCCTATGACTCCTGCGCCTATAACGGCCGCTCTCATAGCTTTTTACTCTCAAACGTGCCGGTCGTATCGGCTACGGTATCGTCGGATGCGGCTTTGTAGCGCGAGGTCTTTCTGTGTTCGTTAAGGTAAGACAGATATTCTTCCCCGTTTACGGGCAAAGATACCTCTTCCCCGTCTTTCCAGCCGGACAGTTCTATTGCGTTCATCAGTTCTACGCCGTTTACTCCCTCTTTTCCGTCAACGAAAAGCGGCTGCAATCCGAGTATCGCATCGGCAAAATTATTTATAATACCCTCGTGCTGTCTGTTAAGCCCGTCCGTTTCAACGGTTATGACGTCCGTGCCGGGCGTTGCAAAACCGGCTTCGCTCGTCTTTGAAAATACCTGACTGTCCTGCCTGTTTTTATACCATTTGAGCTCGCCGTTTTCACATACGAGCTTGCCGCAGGTGCCGGAGACTTCAAAACGGTTCGTCCCCGGAGTTTCGCCGGTTGTGGTTATAAACACGCCCGTGGCGCCGTTGTCGTATTTAAGATACGCCGTGACCTCGTCCTCAACTTCTATATCGTGCCATTTGCCGTACTGACAGAAGCCGCGTACGGACGACGGGAGTTTGCCTACGACCCACTGGACGAGATCAAGCTGGTGCGGGCACTGATTTATAAGAACGCCGCCGCCTTCGCCTTCCCAGGTAGCGCGCCACGATCCGCTGTCGTAATACTTCTGCGTTCTGTACCAGTCGGTAATTATCCAGGTAACGCGCTGAAGCTCGCCTATGCCGCCTTCCGCTATTATTTCCCTCATTTTTCTGTACAAGCAGTTGGTGCGCTGATTAAACATCATGGCGAATAACGCTTTGCTTTTTTTCGCCGCCTCATTCATTTCACGCACCTGTTTTGTGTAAACGCCTGCGGGTTTGTCGCATATAACGTGAATGCCGCGTTTAAGGCATTCTATGACCATACAGGGATGCAGATAATGCGGTACTTCTATCAAAGCCGCATCAACAAGACCGCTGTCGAGCAGGTCGATATAATTTTCAAAATACTTTATACCGTCGTCTTTTAATCTGTCCTTCATGGCGGTGATTTTCGCCGGGTTTATATCACAGAGCGCCGTCACGGTTCCGTGTTCTATTTTGCCGCCGCCGAAAAGATGCGCGGCGTACATGGAGCCCTGATTTCCTAAACCTATTATACCGAATCTTACTTTATCCATTATCTGAAATTCTCCTTTAAATAGCTTATACTGCGTTTTACCTTCTCTAACGGTTCGGGATAGCTTACCGCGTCGTCCTGTTCTACGAGAAAATGCTTTGTGCCGCACTGTTTTGCGGTATCTATTATTGCTCTGAAATCAAGCACGCCGTCGCCCACGGGGGCAAAGCCGGGAACGTAGCTGACGCTGCCGTTTTCGTCCTTTCTGACGTTAATCCTGTAATCCTTTAAATGTATGCAGTCAACTCTGCCGCTCATTTTATTTAAGGTTTTCAAAACGTCCGCGCCGCCGTACTGCAGCCAGTAGACGTCCGCGGTGAAATGCACGTTTTCCGCGTTTTCTATTATGTAATCAAGCGCTGTCTGTCCGTTTATACGGTACTGCTCGAAATGGTGGTTGTGATAACAGAATATGAAGCCGTTGCCTTTCATTTTTTTGCCGGCAGCGTTTAATTTTTCCACCGTTGTTTTGAAATTCACCTCATCACAGACTATCGCGGGCGGCATTGCGCCCAAGCCTATGCAGCGGCAGCCGAAGCCGTCATGCTCTTTCATCAGCGCGTCCGTATCGTTTATTATCCGCTCCATCGGTACGTGCGTTACGACTATCGGCATTCCGGTCGCTTTGCTTACGCGGCGTATTACTTCCGGATCGTACGGCGCGCCGGAAAACTGCAGCGTATCGTAACCCATGCCGGAAAGCGCCGCAGCCGTTTTTAAAAAGTCCTCTTCGTTGCCGATCAAAGTCCGAAGCGAATATAAATTTATGCCGAATTTCATTATTTAGTATAGCCTCCGTTTTTGTATTCATAACCGTTTTCATACAGCAGTTTTTTAAGTGCGGAAACGGCGGCGTCAAACGCCTCGCCGTTGGTTTTATATGCATATTTGTTTTTCATCTCGCGCCCGTCTATCTGTGCGTAGCCTTCAAACACGGCAAGATGCGGCTCCACCGTTAAAGTTGTGTCAAAATCTATTTTTTGCAATATATCGGAAATATGACCGTCGCCGTGTCCGGCGGGGACGAGCTGCTGCGTAGCCGAAATAACGTCTTTTACGTGAAAATAAGACGTTATGCCGAACAGCGCGTCAAGCGTATGCTCCGCGGTCTGGTGCGCCTGCAGAAAGTTTGCGGGGTCGTATACGAATTTCAAGCCCGGGACGTTATCATAAAGCTCTGACACCTGCTCAGACTTTTCCCCGTATATATCCTTTTCGTTTTCATGATACAGCTTTACGCCGCAGCCGCCTGCTATTTCTACCGATCTATTCAGCAGATCAAACACTTTTTCTTTTTTATCGGCCGCGTTATAAAAGCTGAATACGCGTATTTTATCACATTCAAATATACCGCAAAGCATACACAGGTGTTTTAACTGTGTAAACAAAGCGTCTTCATCAAAACCGTCCGATAAAGATACTTTTCCGTACGGCGAGCCGAGCGACCAGACTTTTATTCCGTTATAATGAAGTTCTTTTTTTATTCTTTCCGCGTCTTCTGCCCTCAGATCTGCAACGTTTACGCCGTCAACGCCGCGCAGCTCTGTATAATATATTTCATTTCTTAAAAGCGCTTTTATCTGTCCCTGCAGCGTCGGCGACGCTTCATCGGAAAACGCACACAGTTTTATCATTTCATTTCTCCTCCGGCGCGCTCCAGTCGTAAGCCTTTCCGGGATCTTTGAACGGAAGTCTGAACATACGCTTATCTATCCGATCGCCGTATTTTTCATGGCGTATAACGTTGACCAGCATCTCTACGTCCTCGATCCTGTGTCCGTGGACCCCGCGTCTGTAATACCAGAAGAGCCTGTCGCCGACGCCGAGATAATCATATACCTCCTTCGCCGCGACGGTCGTTTGATACGAGCCCACCGGATTGCCCCAGATATCGCCCGCGGCTTCCGAGATAAAAAGCGTTCTCGGCGCTGTCATCGCCTTCAGAAAATGCGTATCGAACGGAAGCTTTTCCTCGCACTTGCGGTATTCCTCCATACCTTCTCCCATCCAGAACCCGAAAGAGCGCATCAGGTCGTCCAGCGTTTCGCTTCTCGATTCGGCTATGCCGCCCGGCTCCTCCTCGCCTCTCATATGTACGCGGTAGCATCCGCAGGCTCCGGCGCACGTCTCGTTGGGATTTACGATTCTCGCGCGTTTGTCTATCGCACCGGCGAGCGCCGCGGTCTTGCCGCCGCGCGAATGTCCGGTGAACGCTATAAAGTCCATGTCAACGGGGATATCCAGCTTTTCAAGCGCGTCCACACAGCGGCTGTATCCCCACGCCCAGGCGCCGAGAGCGCCGAATGTATATTCGGGATATACGTTATACAGCGCGCCTTTTCTTCTGCCCTCCGTATTTATATCGTGCGCAAGCTCCGTGCGGTCAAACAATACCCAGCCGACTCCTTTATCAAGAGCCGTGTTTAAAAATTCACGGTCCATATAGTACATCCAGCACATATCCCCGTCTACTATTACGGGAAATTTGCCGTCGTGCTTTTCCGGCAGCAGTATCTGCATACGGAAAGAAATCTGTTTTTGCTTAGTTCCGGCGTGTATGATATAACCGCGGCAGGCGGGCGACCAGTCAAGCAGCGTTTCCAGCTCAAAAAACTCGGGTGCGGGCGGCATGGTGCCGTACTGAAGCTCGATCGCCGTTTTATACATCTCTTCTCTTCGTTTTTCCCATTCGCCGGGCGACGATATGCGTCTGCCGCAGTCCAGCATAAACGGATCCGGCAGTTTGCCGAGCAGCTTATATTCCGTTATTTTAAGCGTATTTTCGTTTATTATATCCATAACCCACCCCTAAAATATTTCTTTCAACAGCGAGGCGGCGGTAATAAGATCGCTTTCAAAATCCGCGCTCCATCTGCATTCAAGCGAGATACGCCTGTCGTATCCTGCTTTTTTGAGTTTTTCCGCCCACTTTTGCAGAGTTTCTCTGTCCTCTTGTCCCGGCGCTGCTCTGTCGTCGTTTGCGCGCGCTAAATGAACGTGGCGCGGCTCGCCTTCTCTCAGATTATCGAATACGGAAAGATCCTCGCCGTTTTTGTAAAAATGGTAAAAGTCAACAAGACAGCCGAGCGATTTTATATCCGCGGCGCGGCAAAGGCGCAAGCCCTCTTCAAACGTGTTTATAACATCCGTTTCTTCCTTGCAAAGCGGCTCAAGTATGAGCTCAACGCCGTATGCTCCGGCAAGCTCCGCTATCTGAGACAAGATAAACGCAAAGCGCTTTTCCGTCTCCGCCTTGTCTTTGCCTTCGGGAGTTTTTCTCAGCCAGCCGCAGCCTAAAACGCAGTACCGCCCGCCTAAAATATTCGCTGTCTCAAAATTTACTTTTGAATAATCAAGCACCGTTTCAAGCGCGTCGTTATACAGCGAGATACCGGAGCCGAAAAATCCGTTGAAGCCGTCTATGGATAAACCGTTTTCAGCCGCTTTTTGTCTTATTTTACACAATTCCGCGCTGCTTCTGCCGTGCAGATACGCCATTGATATTTCCGCGTAGTCGAGCCCCGCTTTTTTTGCCGGGACAAAATTGTCCGGCACACAGCACACACCGAATTTCATTATTTGCCCTTTGCTTTCTTCTGTACTATAAGCACCGCGACGACCGCCGTTACGGCTACGCCTATGCAGATACCGGCGATCATCCATTTTGCGCCGCCGCCTTTGCTTTCCGTGCTCTTCTCTTCCGTCTCTGCTTCCGCTTCGGTCTCCGTTTTTTCGGATGCCGTCTCCGTTCTTTCGGTCTGCGTCTCGAAAGTCTCCTCTTCCGTCAGCGCTTCGGTTCCTTCTTCAGTCTCTTCTTCCGAGGTTTGCTCCTGTGTTTCTTCCGTAGTTTCTTCCGTTATCTCTTCCGTGGTCTCCTCCGCGGTGGTCTGCTCCGTATACGATTCGAGTTTGAATACCGAGCCGTCGTATACTATCTTATCCGACCACGCGGCGATGAATTTTTCTCCTTCTTCCGCATACGCTTCAAGATCTATCCTGTACGTTCCCGTTTCGGTAATAAGATCTTTCAAGTTCATTCCGATGCTTGCCGGAGTAAATCCGCCGTTTATGCCTATCCAGTAATCCTCCGCTTTGTCATAAGGATCCCACCTCAGCACTCCGTCATTTGACAAAACGACGTTTTTTATAACTCCGTCTCCGTAGTCAACGCCGTTTTCCGCCGCGCATACGGCGGAAAAAACCGATATAACGACGGCGCAAATTATAACATAAATAAATGCTTTTTTCATACAGTTCACCATATCAGATAAGCTCTTTTAACGCCGTGCGCGTGTGGCCGGCGAAGCCCGTGACCGTTTCCGCTTCAAGCATGGAGCGGATTATCGCTTCTTCAACACATTCGGTGGCGGCGCGGAACACCGGTTCAAGCAGGTTTTCGTTCAAAACTTCCTTTTGCCATAACGGTTCGTCGTTTTTCAGTCTGTTAGCGGTGGTGAACGCCACGACTACCTCGCCGGATCCGGCTTCCGTCACGGCGCCCGTGCGCGCAAGACCGCTCTGCGCCCTGTGAGTCACGCGCAGAAGCTGACGCGACGACAGCGGCGCGTCCGTTGCTATTACCATTATACACGAGCCTTTTGATTCTTCCGCCTCGGCGGTAAGACGCCTGCCTACGCGGTCGCCGCAGACAGTCAGATCTATAAGCGAGCCGAAATTTGTCATAACGAGAGCGCCGAGAGTGTACGTTTTCCCGCACCGCTCGAACACGCGCGAAGCGGAACCGATACCGCCCTTAAGGTTATAACAGCTCATACCGCGGCCGGCGCCGACGGCGCCGAGCGCGAAATCCTCGCCCGCCGTTTGCAGCGCCTTGAAAACGTGCTCGTCTTTGACGGAGAGCGCCTGTATATCGTTTAACCATCCGTCGTTGCATTCAAGTATAACGGGGTTTACGGAGCATTCTTCCCGCCCTATCGTCGGGTTTCTTTTTACCATATATTTGACGCATGCGGAAAACGCGTCGCCGACGCTCAGCGTGTTTGTAAGTATAAGCGGCGTTTCTATACTGCCGAGCTCCTGTATCTGTATAAGTCCCGCGCTTTTTCCGAAACCGTTTATAACGTGCGCCGCCGCAGGGCATCTTTCATGGAACAGATCGCCCTGATGCGGCAGAATTGCCGTCACGCCGGTCTGTATCGCTCCGTCAGACAACGTGCAGTGACCGACCGTGACGCCCGCCACGTCCGTTATCAGATTTCTTTTGCCTTTTTCCATTATTCCGAATTTAAGATCAGATGTTTTCATTTTCTTTTTGTCCGTTCTCCATATAAAACATACTGTTTACCGACCTGCACTGCAGCTTTGAATCATGATCCGGCATTTTGAATTTTATAATATAGCCGTGACGGTCGCTGTAGAGCGGGTTTAATCTTTGGTCGTTTAAATAAAACGAATAATCGGTATCCGTGCCGACGGCGCAATAGTAAAGTTTTACGTGCGAGCCGGCTCTGTAACCGTCCTTTGCTCTTTTATACAAGTCTCTTTGATATCCGTAATCAAGCTTGAATTTTTTCCCGAATAGTGACATTTTTTATGTTTTGTTAACCCTTCTTTGCGTTATGCGGTAAAAGTCATTATCTTTTATTTCGTCTTTTAGAGCTAAAAGAAGCGGCGTTTCACCTTCAAAAATACCGACGCATATATCGTAATCGCCCTCCGGCACGCCGCGCAGATCGAGCTTTGCGTTATACGTTTTTGACTCTTCACTGCAGAGTTCATCCACCGTTTTGTCCGTCGGTATGACTTTGCAGAAACCGTCTTTGCCTTTGATAGCAAAAACTATTTTGTGATCTCTGTAAGCCTTTGACCAGCCTTTGTTTTTTACCGTTATATAAACGCTGTTGTGCGCCGTGTCGTTAAGCTCCGGTATAACGGCGCTTTCTATGAAATACCAGTAACCGAGCCGGTTTGCGCAGTATTCGGCAAGCCATTTATCGCTTTCATAGAAAATGTCGGGATAACCGTGGAAGCCGGCGTAAGTCATGCAGGTGTTTTTCAGCGATTCGATCACGGTAAGACCGTTCCTGTAAAAATCCTCATAACGCGGGTGGATGTAGGCGTAATGCGCGAATTCCATAACGGACGGCGCGTTTCCGCACAGCTTCTGAAACGCCCACGGCGCGCGCAGCGTATCGTAGCCGTTTACGACGGAATAATAATCGCAGCACAGCGAGTCGTCCTGAAGACCGAGCCCGCGCTCGTACGCGTAATCAAGTATCTGCTGGCATTCTTCTCCGTGCGCGATCCTGCCGACTATATGGTCGTCGTTTAAAATGACGAACTTGTCCGGGAAGTATTTGCAGTGCAGATCTATATGCTTTTTTATCGTTTCAACGGGATATATGACGCTGTCGCCCTCTACCGTGTGACCTTCGCCCCAGGTGCCGTACGTACCTATGTCGACAAGCTCGATCCTGTCGTCGTTATTGTACTTTTCACCGAATTTCTCCATGAATTTTTCCAAATATGACAAAAATATCGGGTCGGAATAATCCGGCTGGATCTTGTTTCCGCCTATGCGGTAGCATTTTGCGCCTTTTTTGAAGACGTATTCCGGCGTTGCAAATTCCAGTCCCGGCGTTGTTTCATAGCATACGGCGCGCAGTGAAAAGCGGTAACCGTAAGGTCCCCATTCCTCCATTATCTTATCTAAAAATTCAAAGTCGTATACGCCCTCTTCTTTTTCAACGTCGGACCAGTCAAAGCGCAGATACAGGTGGTTCATACCGGGAAAATACTCAACGTGATCGCCCGGCTGTACTCTGTCTCTGTACATTCCGCATCTGTAACCGTTGTCTATAAAATGCCAGAACCAGCCCTTGTGCGGGTTTTTCAGAACGGTCTTGTCGTCCGCGAACGGACGCATATCAACAAAGCCGTTCTGACGTCTTACGTCGTCAAACCAGCCGCATTCCGTTTGACATTCCTGCGGTGACGTTATGGGAGCTTCATTTGGGTATTTGTTTTCCATTCCCGTATCCTCCGGTTTGTTTTTATTCATTATATCATATAAAATCCTTTTGTCAATATAAAGGTGTGACGCGCAGGATAAAAAATATATAATTTTACACACAACGTATTGAAATATCGGCTTACGTATGATATAATCCGTATATAATCAACAAAAGGAGATCTTGCAATGGAACTTAAGGAAATACTGAGCAAATGCGACCATACGCTTTTATCGCAGACCGCAACGTGGGAGCAGATAAAAGAGCTGTGCGACGACGGTATTAAATACGGCGTTGCGTCTGTCTGCATACCGGCGTCATACGTAAAACAGGCAAAAAAATACGTGGGCGACAGGTTGAAGATCTGCACGGTCATAGGATTCCCGAACGGCTACGACACCTCATCGGCAAAAGTGCAGATGGCGTTTGAAGCAAAGGAAAACGGCGCGGACGAAATAGACATGGTGATAAATCTCGGATGGGTAAAGGACGGTCTTTACGACAAAGTGCTTGAAGAGATCAAAACGGTAAAAATGATCTGCAGCGACAGGATCCTTAAGGTCATTATTGAAACGTGCCTTTTATCCGAGGAAGAAAAGATAAAAATGTGCGAAGTGGTTTCCGAATCAGGCGCGGATTATATAAAAACGTCCACCGGATTTTCGACCGGCGGCGCGACGTTTGACGACGTGGCACTTATGAAAAAGCACTGCGCTCCTACCTTGAAAATAAAAGCGGCGGGCGGTATATCTTCTCTTGAAGACGCTGAAAAATTCATAACGCTCGGCGCGTCAAGGCTCGGGACGAGCCGCGTGGTAAAACTTGCAAAAGCGCTTGAAAACTGAAAACGGCAGACTGTAAGACACCGCATATAACGCGGCGTCCGGTGATTTTGCAAAAACCGTTTTAATTTCAAAGGAAATAATATGAAACGTGTATTTATAATTGTTTTGGATTCGCTCGGTATAGGAGAAGAGCCGGACGCGGCTCTTTTCAAGGATCATGACTGCAATACTCTAAAACGTATATCATATTCAGGCAATTTCCGTTTTTCTTCAATGAAAAAAATGGGTATGGGCAATATTGACGGCGTTGATTATCTGCAGCCGGAAAAAAGGCCGCTTGCCGCCGTTGCGCGTCTGCAGGAGCGTTCCATGGGCAAAGACACTACGATAGGTCACTGGGAGATCGCCGGTATCGTCTCGCCTTCGCCTTTGCCGACGTATCCAGACGGATTCCCGGACGATATAATAAATGAATTTGAAAAAAAGACCGGCTGCGGCGTGCTTTGCAACAAGCCGTATTCCGGCACGCAGGTAATAGCGGATTACGGCGATGAACATTTAAAAACAGGCAAGCTGATAGTTTACACGTCCGCGGACAGCGTTTTCCAGATAGCGGCGCATACAAATAAAGTGCCGCTTGAAAAGTTGTACGAATACTGCCGCGCGGCGCGTGAGATACTTAAAGGAAAACACGCGGTAGGCAGAGTGATCGCAAGGCCTTTTACGGGTGAGCACGGCAGTTTTACAAGAACTGCGGACAGGCACGATTTTTCGCTTCTGCCGCCGAAGGAAACTTTGCTTGACGCGCTGAAAGCCGAAGGCAAGACCGTTTACGCAATAGGAAAAATAAACGATATTTTTGCCGGGCGCGGCGTCACGGAGCATATCATGACGCACGGCAATACCGAGGGGATGGCGGCCGCGCTCGGCGCGCTTGACAAGGATTTTGAAGGGCTTTGCTTTATAAATCTCGTGGATTTCGATATGCTCTACGGTCACAGGCAGGATATTGACGGCTACGCGGCGGCGTTTGCCGAATTTGACCGTTGGCTTCCGTCGTTCACCGCAAAAATGAAAAAAGACGACGTGCTGATGATCACCGCGGACCACGGCTGCGATCCCGGCGATTCACATACCGACCACAGCAGAGAGTACGTTCCTTTGATAATGTACGGAAATAATATAAAACCCGTAAATCTCGGCACGCGCTCGGGCTTTTGCGATATTGCCGCGACCGTCTCTGCATATCTGCACAGCGGCTACAGAGGCGACGGAGAAAGCTTTTTAGACGACGTACTGAAGCCGACGGATGACGAGAAAAAACTCTGTGACGCCGCATTTTCCGCAATGGCAAATTCTTATTCGCCGTATTCCGGATACAAAGTGGGCGCCGCGCTCCTCTGCTCCTGCGGCAGGATCTACACCGGCTGCAATATAGAAAACGCGGCGTTTTCTCCTACCGTCTGCGCGGAACGCACGGCCGTTTTCAAAGCGGTAAGCGAGGGTATACGTGATTTTAAAATGCTTGCCGTCTGCGGAGGCAAAGACGGCAAGATAAGCGGAATATTTCCGCCGTGCGGCGTATGCAGACAGGTCTTATCTGAGTTTTGCGATCCGGATATGCCTGTTCTTATGATGAAAAGCAAAAAAACGTTTGACAGAAAGAAGCTCAAGGATCTTATTCCTTATTCATTTTCACTTGGTAAATAACGGGGGTGTTCTTATGAGAATGTATGATATTATTGAAAAAAAGCGTGACGGAAAAGCGCTTACGGACGATGAGATAAAGTTTTTTATTGACGGTTATACAAAAGGCGAGATACCGGATTATCAGGCTTCCGCCTTGTGTATGGCGATATTCTTCCGCGGCATGACGGAAAAAGAGACCGTAACGCTGACTGAATGTATGGCGGAATCCGGCGATATGCTCGATCTGTCGCGCTTCGGCGATCTGACGGCGGACAAACATTCCACCGGCGGCGTGGGAGACAAAACGACTCTTATAGTCGCGCCTATCGTAGCGTGTTTAGGCGGTATAGTTACAAAAATGTCCGGCAGAGGTTTAGGCCATACCGGCGGAACAGTTGACAAGCTGGAATCCATACCGGGTTACCGCACGTCGCTATCGGAAGATGAATTCATCTCTCAGGTTAATAATATCGGTATCGCCGTTATCGGTCAGACCGGTAATTTGACACCCGCTGATAAAAAGCTGTACGCTCTGCGCGACGTTACGGCGACCGTGGACTCGATCCCGCTGATAACCGCAAGTATCATGAGCAAAAAACTTGCGGCGGGATCAAAGAACATAGTTCTTGACGTCAAATACGGCAGCGGCGCGTTTATGAAAACGAAAGAGGACGCCGTAATACTCGCAGAAAATATGGTAAAAATAGGCAAAGGCTGCGGCAGAAACGTCACGGCGGTGCTTACGAATATGGAAGTCCCGCTCGGCTCCTGTATAGGAAACTCGCTTGAGGTGAAAGAAGCGATAAACGTACTGCGCGGCAGACAGGACGACGAGCTTGCGCGCGTCTGCGTTGTTTTGGCTTCGGAAATGCTGGCGCAGCTCAAAGGTATTGACGCAAAAGATGCTGAAAAGCTTGTAAAAGGCGTGATTTCGGACGGGACGGCGTTTGAAAAAATGAAAGAGTGGGTATCCGCGCAGGGCGCCGATCCGCAGTGTTTGTGCGATACGGAGCTTTTGCCGTCCGCTTCTCTGATATATCCGGTATTATCGGATACGGACGGATATCTGACAAAGACGGACGCGCACCTTATAGGTACCGCCGCGATGATATTAGGCGCGGGGCGCGCCTCAAAAGAGGACAGCATAGACTATTCCGCCGGCATAGTGATCGAGAAAAAGCCCGGCGATCTCGTAAAAAAAGGAGACGTGCTCTGCCGCCTCCATACTTGCAGCGTATCAAAGATCCAACAAGCCGAAAAAACCTTCCGCTCCGCCCTCAGCTTCGGCGAGAATCCGCCCGAAAAGCAGGAACTTGTTTATAAAATCATACGATAATTCCAGGTAAAAAATCATAAGCGGGCGCTTTACGCCCGCTTTAATTTTATACCTGTTTTCTCTCTTTGTATCCCGAATATCTGTTGAAAAACTCATCGTCTTTGTATGAGAATACGTTGATACCTTTTATAACGTCGCAGATGAATTCGACCGTTTTTCCGTCGTCTGCGCCTTTTATAATATTTATATGATCCGCGTCAACGTTTTTGGCGCTGTATTTATAAAGCACGTTTGACTTTATCTCTCCGCCTATGAGCGCGCTGCGCAGGGAGATCATACCGTCTCCCTCCGTGAAGCACGAATCGATTTTGATAGTCTTTTTCTTTCTTGAGGAGAGGTCCTCTTTAATGATAAGCTTATCCGGTGTTTTCAGACCGTCGCCGACTATATGATACGAATCCGTCCTGCTCGTTATATGGACGCCGTCGCAGAATACGAGCTCCTGGCGCGACACGGCGGACGCGTAAAGGCTGCCGTTCCACTTGTGGAGAAACGTGGACAAAGCGTGCAGAGTCTGCTTATAATTCATTTTCAGCTCCGGCTTTTTTTTCGCGCGTTTTTCCAACAGATACGGAGAAAACCTTGTTTTTACGGGCAAAAGCGAATATATTCCCGGAAAATTCGGCATAACGGACTTGATAGCGTCGCCTATAAAAGGCAGCACCAGATTTATTCCCAAAAACGAATATCTTACCGCGTCGCCGGTATCGTACACGTACGCCAGTCTCTCCGTGCCGAGATACGGCGTGCCTATTGAAATATGCTTTTTTACCTTTTTCAGCCTGTCCTCACCGAGTGTCATATAATATGACGATACGTTGCCTCCCATGCTGTGAGAAATAAAAATGATCTCCGTGTATCCGTTTGCTTCTATATATCCGTCAAGCATCTGAGCCGTATCGTAAGGATCGTTTCTCCAGTCATATTCATAAAGTATTATATCATATTCCGGATAAAAATCATTATACAGCCTAAAATACAGATTTTTATATATATTCAGCCCGCCGAACTGACGGTAAGGTTCTTTTTTATTGTTTACTATCGGTTCAAGCGTACCGACGTCGTAAAGAGGCTTTCCCTCGGAGTCGCATTTCATTGAAAACACTTTGTGTCTTGCAGTGATCACGTTTATCGGAGGATCCCAGATACGGTCGTACTTTGAAAGACTTATGCTTCCTATTTTAAAAGAAGACTTTGCGTAAATGGTGCTGCCCATTATACCGGGCAGCATAATGATAGCTTTTTTACTCACTGAAACCTGCAGAGCCGCTTATTTGTAAGAGGGCGGACGCAGCGGCTTTGCGCGTCCGCCGTCCCTTTTATGTTACTTTATAATACTTTATTTTGTCATTGAAGCGGCTATCTGTTTTATATCACCGTCGCTCCAGTCCGGATTTATCATAACGTACGCGGTGCGCGAAAGCAGATCGAGCGTGCGCGGACACATATCAGCTTTATAGTCGTGCTGCAGCCCCTTGTTTGCCTCCATCAAAAACGGATCCATTGCCGGATGGAGCGCTCCGCGCTTTTCCATAATTTGCGTCCAGTTTGTGTAAACGTGTTTTCCCGTATCTATCGGCACCGTAAGCCCTATGCCGTTGTTTGCGGCATATTCACAGTACTTGCGGCAGTCCGCTTCACTTTCAAACCGCAGGGGCAAAGTCGTGCCGCAGTCGCCTTCGATATCGTGAGACGGCGCCTGAGTCAGGCTGACGCCTCCGGCTTTTATAACGGAAGAACCGTAAAACAACGCTTCTGAAAGCTTGTTTCTGTTTGATCTGAGATCGGATAAAATGCCCGGCATACGCTTAAGCTGCTCGCGCAGAACGGCGCCGGTAAGGTCTGATACGCGGAACTCGGAACCGCCGAACAAAGGCTGCTCTATACCGTTCAACTGATCGCCGAAAAACGCAACGGCTCCGGCGTCGTGGTAAATGAGCGCGCGCTCGTATATCGTGCGGTCGTTGGTCACCATTGCTCCGCCCTCTCCGGACGTGATTATCTTGAAGTAGTTGAAGGAATACGCGCCGGCGTCGCCTATTGTACCAAGATATTTTCCGTGATACTGACCGCCGTCCGCCTGGCAGGCGTCTTCTATTATTTTAAATCCGTATTTTTCAGACAAAGCCGTCAGAGCGTCAAGATCCGCGGGAAATCCCTGTATATACACCGGCATTACAGCTTTTGTATGAGACGAGATCTTCTTTTCCACGTCTTTCGGGTCGAGCGTAAGCGTCTCGTCAACTTCTGCGATGACCGGTATCGCACCCGCCGCGACTACCGCCAGAGCGGACGCTATATACGTATAGCCCGGTACGATGACCTCGTCTCCCGGACCTATGCCCATAGCTACGAGCGCTGACGTCAGCGCCGCAAATCCGGAAGTCATGGTAAGCGCGTATCCGGCGCCCGTTATTTTTTTCCACTCTTCCTCAAAATTATGAACTTCACGTCCGGCGCTGTTTATCTTAAAAAAGTCACGGCTCAGAAGTGCGCGGCTGAACGCTTCAATCTCGTTCTGACCAACTTTGTACATATTTTTTCTCCTTTATTCTGTGTACGCTTTTTCAAGCAGTTTCAAGTTTTCTTCTATCAGTATCTGATCCGCGTTGTCAACAAGAGGATGCGCGCCGCTGTATCTGAAACAGCCGACTTCATATCCGCCCCTGACTATCTGATCCTGTGACGGCAGATATGCGGAATATCCGTTTGCATTAGATACGGACAGGGTATACGCGTAAGGCGAATACTCGCGCAAACGCAAAGATATTTCCGAGAATATCTCAAACGGAAACGGCACTATTGCAATATCGCCGATCGAGATAATCGTCTGATCGAACGTATACTTTTCTTCATAGGGCGGACAGCCCGCTTCATATTCGTCAAGCGCGGAACGCAGGTGAGCGTATTCCAGCCTGTCAATATTTATCGCTTTGTCAGGCTCGGTAAAGCGTGCGATCTGCGCTTGCAATACTTCTATCGGCGGCAGGGGCTTTCTCGGAATGCTTACGTCTGCGCGGATAACTTTAAGCGTGCCTTTTTTGTAAACGCCGAGCGATCTGTAAACGCGCAAAGCGTCGGACGCCGCGGCTCCTCCAAGCTCCTCAACGTGGCTTATATCGCCCGTCGTCTGACCGTTCGTCAGCCTCGGTCCTACGTCGCCCAAAGCGCCGTTAAAAAACGTGGTAGGCACGCCGGTCTCGCGCTGCAGCCTGTCCGTCATAACGCCTATCCAGTCACGCGTTATCTCTCTATTGTTGCCGGCGGCAGTACCGTGACAGCCGTAGTGTATTATGTTTACTATACCTTTTTTATCATCTTCTCCGCGTATGGAAAGCAGGGTCATGAACGGGTCAAAACAACCCCACGGATTTTGACCTAACTGTATAAATCCGTTTTTTAACTGCTGTCTTCTGTTTATGCCGATCTCAGAGTGAACGACGCCGACGGCTATCTCCGCCGGACGCATATTCTCCGCCGCGCGTTTTGACGCGGAGCAAAGCGCGGGTATAAGTATCTCATCAATATATTTGTGATCAACGTCACCCCAGCCTTCCATGCCGGATACGTTTGGCGCGGAATGCGTGTGCGTGGCGGCGATAACAACGTTTTCGTATCTGATCCCGGCGGCGTCGCCGGCGAGCTTACGCAAAGTCTGTGCAAGCTCCGTTTGTATATCGCCTACGGAAAGCGAGATAAGAAGCGCCTTCTCTTCTCCCTCTGCAAAGGCGACGGCGGTAAGCTCGAGCCCGTCGTGCACCGACGTGCTGACCGAATCCGGAACGTAACCGTAAAGCAGCGTTCCCACCTCCGGCGTTATATCCGCCTTTGCAGCCCCTACTGTAAAAACCTTGTCAGGCATAGCATTTTCTCCTATTTTTTCGTTGCAAGCCCAATTATGTGACACAGTCAGTATGCCGCTGATCAATGGTGACGACATACTGACTGTTCTTTATTGTTGTGTTTGGTTGATAAAATCTGTGAGCACCTTTGCGTTTGTATATATTACATAGTTTGACGCCTGGGTAATCGAAATTTTTTCATCATTCGCATCTCTTAAGTACACCGTTACTGTAATTTTGAAGTTTCCGTATGTATAACCGGCATCTTCAAACCGATCTCCTGTTATAACACTGCACTTCATTACGGGGAGCGTAATAGAAGATGCGGTTTCTTCCAATTGCGCTTTTGGAATGATCTGCGTATATGCATACGCACCAGCCGTATTATCATATGATAGACCTGTAGTACACCCTTCAAATCCGAAAGAATCCATATATGATCTCATATCAATAGGAGTACCGTACGTACCGTCCGCCTGCTTTTGCCGCAGCTCGATTTTGACTATTGCATCAGTATAATTATATGAATTTGTCTCGGAATCAAAAGGAATACTGGGATTGCTTAATAAATATCCACTTATTACGCCGACATTAAGTGTTGGCAGAATATCAAAGCTTGCTATTGATGCACCGTCTATGTTGAGCGCGTTTATTCCGAGAGGTGTAAAGTCACCTTCGCGGTTTCCTACAGGGCTCAGGTCAAGTGTTGCAGTTTCAGGTGAGCTTTCGGAATAATATGATCTTGCCGGGCTTTCATCGTCTCCTACAGTGTTCTTACTGTACGTCGTTGCAGCAGGTTGGAACGCGATATTGGACGAGCCGGAAACCGTTACTCCGTTGTCGTTTCCGGCCGTAGAACTACGTCCCGGGAACTGGGTGGGAATAGCACTTGATGAGTACGTAAGAGTTAATTCCGAGTTGATCTCAAAGTCTCTGATCTCACCGGTCTGCGCATCAGCTTCAAAACAGCTGCTTATATCACCTGTGACAAATTCAGCATAGTTTTGTGTGATACGGATAACACCGTATGCCTGCCCGTCGCCTGCTTTGATTTCGTCCAAAGTATAATCAATATAGTATGTACCGACGCCGGAAGGCGATCCGAGTATTACCTTACTGAGTTCATCGTTTTCTTTACGGTTAAGGTATACTACAAAACTTTGGTATACGTTTGTCGCGGTGACCTGATCCTTTATTTCGGATTTAAGAGTACCGAGTTCATCCGCCAATCCTATCCGAGCTGACATATTAAAGTTCAGAATGTTGTTTGTATCTGTCATTATAGGATTCGGATTTAACAGATCATTACTGTAGCTTGTTATCTTAAAATCCGAGTGATCGAATATCTTCCCCATGATAAGGTGCGCCATGGTGTGGCCTTGCGTATCCGTTATCTTTGCAGGAGCAAGATTTGCATCGCTGAACTGAGAAGGGCTTTTTATAATATAGTAATGGAACAAATCGTAATTTGTGTCCGCTTCCGTGTATATAGATAAATAATATCTTTCATTATTGACCGCCGTGACATTTAGATTATACTTGTCAGCGCCGGCATCTTCGTTAGAATCAGTCGCCAGACGGTAACCGGTATTCCCGACTTTTACGGTGGGATCTTCGTCATCTATAACGAATAATCCGCTTGCATTATTCTGCGTCGCCGTTATATTTAAAAGCTGACTCAATGCCTGCGGAGTAAAAGAGTCACCGCTGAACGTATATCCGCCTTGTCCGTCTGCGGTCATAGTTTCTTTGAACGCACTCAGGTCAAGTATTCTTGTATCCGTATTGAAAGCATCGCTGAATTTTGCATAATACGGTTTGCAGTTATCATTTGGATCCACGAGCACGAGTATTGCATCATGTATTATAACGTCATTTGAGTCTTTGACAACTAAATCTTTGATAACGGCGTTTGTATTGGCTTTGTCTAAAACCAGAGTTTTGCTGTAATTCGTTGCAATATTTTCTCCCGCTTCTATTGCATCTTTCCAGTCCGCGGCAGTTCTTGTATACGCATACTGGAAATATACGGTCACGGGCGTTCCGGCGTTTTCTATCAGTGGTTCACCGTAACGGCTTGAATACAGATTCTGATAATACGACGTACCGCTCAGCGCAGCGATATCAAACCTGTACTGCAGTACCTTTTTGACAAATACCGGTATATAGAGGTGATACGCGGTATTAGCGTTATTTCCCGGGTCATAGAAACGCACGTCAATCAGCGTAAACTGTTCTTTACCGCTGTCAAACAATGTTTTGTCTCTGTAGAATTTACTGGTTGTGGCATTGTTACTGTAGTCTGTGTTACGTTTCAGACTTGTTTCGGTCAGATACGGTGTAAATCCGCCTTGTCCGTCATACACCATTCTGTATATCAGAATATCATATTTATCTGTATTTGCGGCTGTATCTCCGTATGCAAATTTTGTATTAGTCAACATTCTGATATAAGCCGTTATAAGCTTATCAATATCGTCGTTAGTTTCGGTGCCGTCAAGCACAAGTACGGGGAAATCCGGACCGAAATATGAAACTTCTGTTGAAAGCATCGCAAACTTGGTTTTATTATTGTCTACAACGGTAAGGTTTTTATCTCCGCCGCTTCCCGTATAGTCACTGTCCGCGGCGTATTTATATCTGCCGGTCCTACCGTCTGTTAGAATAGTCTGTATCGGCAGATGTTCTTTAGTATCCGCAACACCGTCGCTTGATAATTCAAACTTATTACTTGTTGACAAATAATACGGATTGACCGTCACGTACGGTGACGCTGCGTCAACAGGCTGTTTTTCGTCATCTTCAGCTTTTCTTATTGAAGTATTATCATTTTTTACAACGTGGTGGGTTGTATTTGTGATCGTGTTTACACCGCCGTAATCTGCGAATACGACGTATCCGTCGTTAACGTCAACTTTATCCGTCTCACTGCTCGTATTGCCGACGACTTTTGATTTTGTCGTCGCGGTAGTTGCACCTGTCAGATTTGCAGATACGCCAACGAGTTTTACAAACGATTTTTTATCTGTACTGTTATCGTAACGGTTGTTTCCTATGACAGTTGCGGTGTAGTTTGCGGTATTTTCGTCACCAACGATAGATGTCTCGTTAATAAGTATATTATGACCTTTGATTATCGTAAATTTGATTGTTCCGAATAATCCTCCGGTACCGTTTGTGCTGTTTGTACCTGTTCCTGTTGCAGCGGTTGATATTGCACATTTATCTATCAACAAATCTTGTAGTGATAGATCAAAAATCATGGTGTCATCATTTTGACCACCCACGGCCAGACCAATAACTCCGCCTGCTGCTTGTTTATCATTATTATCCGTTGTTGACGACGTAATTTTATAGTTCTTTACAGTTGTATTATTGATGACAAGTTTAGCGTAACCGGCAAGAGTTTGAGTATTATACTGGTTCATTTCTCCGGTGATACCTCCGGCGGAAAGATATCCTTTGATTGTTGATTTGCCGGATCCATTACCGGTATTACCGTCAACGGTGCAGTTTTCTATTGTCCAAATAGCACAGTTATTATTATAACTTACATTACTTTTATATTGCTTGTCGCAATAATGACTGCCAACAAGACCACCTGCGTACGTAGCTTCAATATTCAGGTTCTCAATACTGATATTCGTTAACGTTATCCATGTATTTTTGATTGTTCCGATGACCCCTCCACCGTGCGTTGATGCGGCCTCTTCTGATACGTACAAATGTTTTGTATTTCCGCTTTTACCAACAATTCTATAATTGCTTATTTCAGCTTCAAATTTAGGGTCAGTCGTGCCGATAATACCCCCAACCGAATAAACATCCTTGGCTTTTAGATATTGAAGTTGTGTAATATCATTTGTTATTTTACCTTTTACATTTATGGAATTAATCAGCAGTTTCGTTGGACTTGTTGTATCTCCTTTTATGGTAACTCTTCTTTGCATAAAACCAACAAGTCCGCCCGCAGATACACCGGCAGTGATATTTATACCCGTAGTCGATTCTCCGGTTCCGCAATCATCAATTACACGTATTGCGTTGTCATTGCTTCTTGCATAACCTATAAGACCGCCTACGAATTTTGCGCCTTCAAACACTATATTATTTATAGTTAAATCTTTTAAATAATAATCTCCATGAAGCGTACCTATAACTCCACCAACATTCAACGTACTATATGAACCAACACCGTCAACTGCCTTAGTATACCTATATAAACTGGCATTACCGGTCTTAAGCTGTAAAACGTCGTAATATATACTTCCGTTGAGTGTAAAACTGTTTATACTATTGGTGCTGTTTTCTTTGCTGACGCCATCCATAAACAGAACGTTGAACAGACCGAAACCGGATGTACTTGAACTTGCTGTATCATTATCGCCAGATCCATCAACTGCAATATATTTTTGAGCAGTTTGATCGTAGTCGATATATCGCATATGAAGTGTGATCGTATGATTGCCGCCGTTCATTTGTGAAATACGCAATCTTACTAATTCATTATTATAAAATATATCTCCTATACCGCGGAAGCCTGCGGCAACGTCACAATCGCCTGTTACGTTGATTATATTGTACTGCGCCTTTCCGAGATAACGCGCATAGTAAATACTACTGTTTGAAGTTACACCATTTTCTGTTTTTTTGTTTATAGTGTATTTTCTAATGATATATGGAATACACTTTCTATCAGTTGTGTATCTATCATCTTGCGCGCTTGTATAATCGGTTCCGGTTGATGAGCCGACCGTTGTGTAATATGAGCCGCCACGCACTGTCGTATTAGAGCGATATGCTTGCCAAAACTCTAATAGAGCATAATATGCTTTTTCGCTATTTGGATTGATTGCATATGTTTGGTCGTTAGCTGCCGCGGCGCCGCTGTTTATAATGGCACCAAGCAGATACATCGCCTGACCGTCCGGGACTTCAATAGTATATCCTGTTGAGCTGTAAGTTATAGTGAGTTTGCCTTTTGATGCAAGATATGTATCGTTTGCGGTAAGATCGGATATAACGTAATTCTTATTTCCGTTATCAAGCGTTGACTTAACGGAATAGGTTGCGTCATTTGTCTCGTAAAACGCGTATCCGGCTATAACTCTGCCGATTATCGGGTTTATATATAAATATCCGCTGTCTGCCGCGATCCTTGCTTCAAAGCTGCTCGTAAGTCCTTTGAATACAGTAGTTGTTTGATCGTTATTTGTTTTGACCATATTGCGGAAGATCAAACCGCCGTTTACAAGCGCGCCGACGTATCCGCCTATAGGAGTCAGGCGTTCGTAATTTGTTGTGTTATCTGAACCGGTTATATCAAAATGCACATTTGTAAATACGGTTTCCACATTGTCTATGATATTATCGCCGCCGAGTATCTGACCGATGACCGCGCCGTATGCTTTTATACCGCTTAAATACTCATACGTATTCGAGCCTGTCGGCGCCGCCAGAGATATATAATTCGTGTTTTCGGATAAACCGTTTTTAACGTCGACTTTAACGGTCAGGTCCTTTATAACGCTTCCCACGGACGTATGGATAAGCGGGTTGACTGATTCATTAGTAACGGTTATATTTCTTCCGATAATTACGCCGCGGAATACAAACTTCTTCTGATTATCGTTATCATTACTGATCGTTTCGCCAAGTCCTATATAATCCTTATCAAGTTTTATATCCTTGGTTATAACGTAATACGCACCGGCGAGATATTCGCGTACTTTATCATACGTATATGCGGTCTGTGTCGTCGCATTTCCCGCGTCGATAAACTGACTGGAACTTACTTTTGAACTGAACTTATACTTGATGTAACCTGTAGCTGTATAGCTGCTTGAATTGTTCAGAATACTTGCAAGATCATCCGGTAAATACAGCGTTGTCGTATCTGCCACGCCTGCACCGCCGTGGATTATTTTGGAGATTATGGGCAGTTTTGAGTCGTCGTCAATAATATAAGGATCGTTATATTTACCGCATCCTTGTATTTCTGCGGTTACCGATACGTTGACGGCTATCTCATGTTTGGATTCCGAAAGATTATACGCCACGTATACGTGCGGCAAAAATCCGGTGCTGAAATCATATTCTGTCGTTGATTGATAAGACGTCGGATGTGTAAAATAATCTGTATTATTAATATATTTCTTCTGCTTATTTGCAAATTCTGCGGACGTTGATATTTCTTTACCGTACGTAACGTTATGGATAGCTGTGGCTGTGGGCGACGAATCTGTCCAGTCCTCGGAGATCTCATAGTTATAAGAACCCGAGCTTTCACCCGCGTATAAAAAGCTGTTCAAAAACGTGGCGCGGCTGAATATGGATCTATCCGTTCCGTATGCCGTATCCATATTGCCGATAGAATTCGCAGCTGAACGTCCGTCAAGCTTCATATCGGCAAAGCTGAGATAAATTGCGCGAGCCGAACTGCTTCCCACGTCGCCTATAAGGCTCGATGCGGCGTATTTGTTGCCGGACGCATACGTAGAATAAGCAGTCATCGACTGTGCGACGCCGTCAAGCGTTAACGAAGATTTTTTGCCTATTTTGTTTATAAGAAGCGGCGCGTAAGCGTTAGTCGTCAGATCCGCTCCTGTGCTCGTCACAATATGCACGCCGTCAAGCGTGATATCGCTGCCGTTGAATTTTACGTTATAATCTTCTGAATTACCGAGTGTTCCCGCGACGATAAAACCGCAGAAGCTGCTGTCATTCGTAGAAAGATTCGGAACGTTGCCCTGCAGGGATACTTTATTCAAAGTTATATTGGAGCCGCCGTCATTGCGGAACAGCGCGGTATGCATAAGATAATGCTGGTTCGTATTACTGCGCGTCGTGCGGCCGTCTGCGCCGGTATAGGCGTATTTTACGTTATCCTCCATCAGCACGTTATCCAGCTTTATCACCGTTGCTGTGCTGCCGTCGCCGAACGTCACGCTTTCCGTAAGATCAACGGGATAATACGATATGCCGGTCATATCAAGATCACCTGTAAACGTGTTTGTTGACGGGAACCACGCAGCCAAAGAGTTGTGCGCGTACGTCTTAAGTGACCATACGTAGAAATTGTATTTATTATAATCCTCTTCGGTGTCGTCTCCGGCTATTTCGCGAGCATTATTTACATTATAATAGTACCTTGTTTTGGGGTTTATTTTATTTGCGGCTGTTTGACCGTACGTTGTTTTGTTAAGATAAGTATTATATGTATTGTTGGTATTTATTATATCGTTTGACGTTGTTATGGAAATGATCGAATGCCCGTTGCTTACAATATTAGATGCGTTATTAAATCCGCTGTAAGCCACTATCTCATCGTATACGCTAAACGTCGGACCGCCTGTAAACGTAAGCGCCGCTATATTATAATTGCTGCCGGTATTGTCAACGTCAAGATACAGTGCGCTTTTATTGTCTCCGTTAACACTCGTTTTGTTTGCAATAAATCCGAACGTAGAGTCAGATGCTGAACTAAGATTATATCCTGCAGACGTTAACGCTATTTGCTTTACGTCCCAACGACCTGTCGCGGCGTGTACAAGACCGCCGAAATCCGCATCGCCTGCTGCGGTAATGTTACTGTTTACCGTAACGCCATTTAACGTTGCGTCCGCGGCGTACCAGTCAACGCCGAGTATACCGCCGATTTCTCTGTCACGCGCTGTTGCTCCGGTGACGGTAAGATCTGTCGTAATTGTTGACAAATTGATTTTACGGCTGTCTTTAGCATAAGCGCAGTTTGCTACGCTGCCAATCGCACAACCGAACAAAGACGCACGGTTTGCATTTCCCGTTTTATTATAAGTCAATCCTAGCGTAGAAGATGCAAAATTAATGTCCTGATCTGAACTTCCTCCGACATACCCGATGGCGCCGCTGAAATACGCGGGGCTCTGGCTGGCAGTCGTTGAAATATCAGTAAAGACCGGATGCAAGTTTGACGAGCCAATAATATCCACGTCCAGACCCGATCCGGCGGCAACGCCTACGGCACCGGCATAATATCCGCTGCTGTTATTTACTTTTATTCTTCCGTTAAAATCGGCGGTAACTTTGTTTATCTCCAGACCGTTTGTCGCATAAGCGGTCACGCCGCCGAGACGCACGTCACCAGTTGTCTGATTTATATAGAAATTACCGGAAAGCGTGACGTTCTGGATAGTAGCACCGGACGTTTTTGCAAAAAGTCCGTTATACGTATGCTGATGAATATTGCCTTGGGTACTGCCGGCTGGAAGCGCAGTTCCGTCTTCCTTCAAACCGTAGTTTTCACCCGTTGCAAAAGTCAAGGTATGGTTTTGTCCGTCAAAAGTGCCTTTGAACAATACGCCGATATCTACATTATCTCGCGTATTATCTCGCGTGAGACCGGTGATTCCCGTACCGGCAAGGCTTATATCGGCGCCAAGCTTGAGTGTACTTGAACTTCCGAGCAAAGTTGAACTTGCGTTGCTTGAGTTGAACTGTAAAGCTCCTGTTCCGGTATTGTTTTCTGTATTCAAAGAAATGTTAAGCGCGGTTTTTGTAAAATCCGTGACCGTACTCATAGTCTCTACCGCGCCGGCAACAGTCACGGTATGCGCGTCCATATCAACCGTTACAAGATCCGATTCTTTAAGTATCGTTCCATCCATACGGACAACTTCGCCCCATGAATGTATATCGTCAATGGAGATACCTGTATTACGCTTGAAAGTCCAGCCGTTGTTTGTGCCTTTACCGTCTCCTAAAGCGTATACGAGCGCTCTGCCTCTCTCTTTGACAAGATAACCGCTGGCGGCGTCTTTATTAACGAATCCGGAAAGATTGAAAACGCCACTCATACGCAACACGCCCTGAGTCATATTGCTTATCAACCCCGCATCGATCTTGCAATCCGACGCGCAGGATACGGTTATATTACCCGTCATATCGACAAATGAACCTTTATTGCCGACGGTACCTATAATTCCGGCACCAAGCGATGCGTTATTAGACATACATATAACGTCGTGGATATTTACGTATGCCGCCGTGTTATTCGTAAGTGCGCCTACAAGACCGGCGGAATAATCGCCGGATGCGTTTACCGTTGTATTTGTGTCATATACCTCAAAGGTATTTGTCAAAGCATTTGTCTGGAATCCGCCGCATATACCACCGCGGTATGTACCTTGATTCAGATTAACGTTAATGCTTTCATCATTTCCGTCAAACGTTAATGAAGCTCCGGTATTTTCAAGAAGTCCGAAAACACCGCCTGTATATCCGCTGCTCGCATTGCTTGAAATACTCATTCCGCTTGCGATTGCAAAAGTATCTTCAAGCGTAAAGGTTGCGGGTGAAGACGTGTTTTTATAGTATCCGAAAACACCGCCGGCTCCCATACCACCAATTACCGTGCCTGAAACTGCGTAATCCGTTATCCCTGAACCATATTGGAGCGTTATATTATCAGCATACCCGATAACGCCGCCGGCGTATTTTGAAGCACCGGACGTTACGCTTGTAACTTTTGAATTATTTGCGGAATTGAATTTAAGCGTTGATCCGCTTTTCATTTCACCGACAAGTCCGCCTGCGTGACCGCCGGTCGACGTAACGGAAATATTCGCGCCTGATCCCGAAGTTGTAACGTTAAGCGTTGAGCCTTCTCCAAGTGCGCCGCAGATCAAACCTATGTTTCCTTCACCGGAAACGTTGATCGGTGCTTCATTGGTAAACGTAATGGTTACGTTTGCATTATTCTCAATATCGCCGATCAATCCTTCAAACGACTCTGACTGAGTACCGTTACCGGTTAAAGCGAGCAAAGAGATGCTCCAGTTTGCAGCACTTGTTCCCGCAACGACGTGATTTGCAAAAAGAGCGCCATGCGTTAACGCGCCTTCTGCCGGAGTTTCCGGCAGCTTTTCACGCATAATTTTTATTGTCCCGGCGCCGGTGATCTTCATATCGGTTGAAACATAGTCAAATAAAGGACAGTCAAACAAATGAAATACGTCAACACCTGCTGTAGGTACGTTGATAGTACCGGAAAAAGGATAAGGACTCGAAACTCCGTTTTGCATGATCGTTCCGATACTGATAAATCCGTCATCGGAAACGACATCACCTTCATTGATCGAGATATTTAAAACATCATTTTTATTTCTATAACCGAGTTTGTACTGTCTTGAATATTCTTTAAGATCTGCAGCGCTGCGTATATTATACTCTCTTGCGATCTCTTCCGCTTTGACGGACATTCCGGCATTTATTATAAAGGCGGTTATAACGGAAAACACGAAAACAAACGATAACGCAAGTGTTATCGCTTTAACCGCATTTCTTTTAATAAAATTGCTCTTTGATGAATTGTTTAACATAGCGTCACCCGTAATACAGAATAGAATATATTAAAAATCAAAATCATGAAAAATTAAACGTTACATAGGAATCCATAACGTTCCACATCGTGCCGGTAGGTATATCAACTTTATAAAACTGCAGATCATATCGGCTTTCGTCGTCGGAATCAACGGGAAACGTGATCGAATCTCCGATTTGCCTCGCTTCGGGTATCGAAAGAAGCGTATTTTTTGATACTTCACTTAAAACCACCTTTGTGCTGTTCCACGTGACTGTGACGGTTCCCGAACCCGTGCCGGTTATAAGATAATTGTATCCGTCGTATGAATTTGGGGCAACGTTTTTATCATCACGGAAAGTACCGGTCCAGAGATTTGAGGCTCCCGCCGCGCGAAGTTCCGGTTTTATTATACCGCGCAAAACGGGGAGTGGGGAGTTCGAAGGAGGTTCAGCTATAAGTTCAAGATAAAGATTTTGCGGATCTGTGATAAAATCCGTACTGAAAGAAATGGTGTAACTGTCAGTATGACCTTCCATTTTTCCGGTTTGCTGATTCTTAGCAAACGATCCGGAAAAGGTACCGGAAACATTTGTTGAACTGCCGAGAGTTGTTGAACTTGTTCCGTTATTTACCGTTACGGTATAGCTGTACTGCGATGATGATTCCAATACTGATATATAAGATGAATTTACCTCAACATAATCCGGCGGAACGCTTGTTTCATTATATTTTACAAGTCGTGCCGTGAGAGTATAAGTGAACTCGTCCGGGAAAGGAAGCGTCTGCATACCCTGCTGATAGTTGCATAAGGTCACGACTGCGGTTACCGGCATTGTTGTGTTTGTAGTGTATTCGGTTCTGACGTTATCCTTGCTGCTGCTTTTCAGCAACAGGTTTGACGAAAAACGGTCGCCTTCGGTATCGTATGCCGCAATAGTACGCTGAGCCTGCAAACTGCTCGTAAACAGTGATACGGTTACGAATCCCAAAACAATTGAAATAACGCATATTGCTGTAACTATTATCAGTATGTTTCTGAATTTCTTTTTTGACACTATATTGTTTGATCTGTTATTCATAAAAACAAACCTCTTTAACGTTTTGCCCTGCTGATACGTGCGTCTTGCATCGACGTTGTATGAAACAAATTAAGAACCGGTATACGTAGCGGACTTTGCCGTTATACAGATAACGTCAGTCTCACGGTCATTTACCGTTTTTCCGTTTAAATAAACTCTTAAAATATAGTAGTTTATAAAGTCTCCGCGAGCATAACCGGGCTCAGCACTTGACGTTTGCCAGTAAAGCGGTTCCGCATATTTATTAACGTTGTTATAAGAACCGTAAGTCGCCGTATGCTCGGTATTATCGGCAAGAGTTTCCTCGCCTACCGTTTGGTCGTTTAAAAAATCACCTGTCAAGAGTCTCGCCGGTGTATAATAAAACGTTTCCGGTGACTCCGTGTGAGTTGTATATGCAACATATTCAACGTTTTCTCCTGTCGGCTGTGTATCAGTCTCGGTTGCCGAATATATTTTATACGTGAACTGGTTGTTTGTAGTATAACCGAGTTGGAGATTAAATCCCGATATCATTTTACCGTATACGCAGAAAACGTAATCATAATATTCTTTGTCTGCCTTGGCGTCAATACCGCTTAAATATAAGTAAATAATATCTTCAAAGTGAGAATCCTTAAACTCATGAGCTTCTGCATCGAAATTTCTGTGTCCTGCACCGATAAACAGAGCTTCCGGTCTTGCAATAGGAGCATAAGGAGCAAGCGTTCTCTTCAAAGCAAACCAACCGAAAGTCTGGGCGGCAAAAAAGACTGCCGCCATAAGTAAAGATACAAATACGGATATCAGTTTTATCAGATGTCTTTTTACTTCTTTATCGGTTGTAATCATCGCTGCTTCTCTCCGTGTTATTATAAATCAAGATTTTATTGTCCGTGCGGGATGATGAACGCCACTATATAATTTGCTTTTTCACCTATTACCTGGTCTCCATCGTTATAACCGTCGTTAAGTTCATCTATGTCATTACTGTTGATATAATTAGCGAGAAAGCATCCTCTGTTGGCATTCATAAAACTACCGAGATCGTTCGGATATCTCTTTGCAGTTTCTCCTTGAGAGCTTATATTATCAACAATATCGCTATATGTCCTCGGCCATTCCCAGTAAAGAGTTATTTCATAGCAGTCTGTAAAACCTGTTTTCGAGCTTTTTGTGTTTTGCGACGTATCGTATGTAAACATGCCGTCTGCAAGAAAACCGCTGTATATATAATCGTCATATCCTACTCCGGACCTCTCGCTGAAAAACAATATGTGCCCTTTAAGCAGATTCAAAACCGTTTCATTTGTAACTTCCTTTACTACTTTATTGTTACCTTCATATTCGTTTACAAAACACCCGATAGACAATTCAAGATTTGCAACAATATCCTCGTTGCTTTTCGGTTTAAGATAAAAAGTTACCGTTCCACACGAACCCGGGCTCAGATAATAGTATACTTCATCGATATTGTCATTGTTAGCATCTGCTTTGTCTGTTACTTCATTTACGATCTCATAGGCAAGTTTATCAACGTCCTGTGTAGAATTTGCGGTCAGACTATATCCGTATAATGACTCGTTTGAAGCAAGTTTGGTCTTCAAATCACTTATACCATCATACAGCGGCTTATTACCGGCTGCAAGCGTTTCATCATAACGCGCTGTTCTTTCAATATAAATTATATATTGATCGCTTGACGCGGCTATTGCCATGCCGTCGGCTGAAACGTTAAGATTTGAAGCAAACCAGCCGAGACTTGAATTGAGGCGCAGAACAAGCATGACCGCAAAAAGCACCGCAATAAACAATACGGCAACAAATGCGGCTCTGCCTATAATAGCTCTGTTTGCTTTATTGTCTTTAGAAAACAACATGATAATACCTTCAATACTGTTAAATGATAATAAATAACGGTCATATAACGGCGTTTTTTTATGCTCCGTAAAAGCAACTTTATATAATTAGGCTCATTATAATATACTCTAAATGATTATATCATCCGGCTTGACCTTTGTCAACACAATTCAGAATAAAAAGTATCATTTTTTGTAAATTTGTATTAAATAATATATAAAAATAATCATTATTACACATCCTTATGCCGATTAACAATAAATAATTCAGCGAATTGACGATAACCTCTTGAAAAAAATAAATAATCATGATATAATTAAAAAAATGATACGGCTGGCATTATCAGCTTATCTGTCAGGAGGTTAATATGGACAAAAAAATGAGACTTGTTACGCGCAGCGACTTTGACGGGCTTGCCTGCGCAATGATGCTCCGCGAACTTTCCATGATCGAAGAGATCAAATTCGTACACCCCAAAGACGTTCAGGACGGAAAAATAGAACTTTCTGAAAACGATATCACCACAAACCTTCCCTACGATCCGCGCGTGGCGATAGCTTTTGACCATCATGAATCCGAGATCGACCGTCTTAAAGCCAAAGAAGTAGGCGGTAAGCTGATAATAGATCCGCACGCACGCAGCGCCGCGCGCGTTGTATACGATTACTACGGCGGCAAAAACACGTTCAAAAGCGTAAGCGACGAGCTTATGGCGGCGGTCGACAAGGGAGACAGCGCGGATTTCACGCTTGAGGAAGTGCTTCATCCCGAAGGCTGGGTACTTCTCCATTTCCTTATGGACCCGCGCACGGGATTAGGAAGATTCCGAAATTTCCGCATTTCAAACTACGATCTTATGATGGAGCTCATCGGCTACTGCATGAACCACACCATTGACGAGATACTCGATCTGCCGGACGTAAAAGAACGCGTAGATCTCTACCGCGAACAGGCCGAGCTGTTTGAAGCGCAGCTGAAACGCATAGCGAAAGTACACGGCAAAGTTGTTGTACTTGATCTGCGCAATGAAGAAATAATACACGCCGGCAACCGCTTTATGATATACGCTCTGTATCCCGAAACGCAGATATCCGTACACGTTGCGTGGGGATTCCATCAGCAGAACACGGCGGTAATGATAGGCAAATCCATATTCAATAAAGCTTCAAAGGTAGATATCGGCGAGCTTTGCCTCAAATACGGCGGCGGCGGTCACAACAACGCCGGTACGTGCCAGCTTGAAAACGACGTTGTTGACAAAGAACTTGTAAACATAATAGAAGCACTCAACGCCTGATAATATGAACAACGGCGACGGGAGATCTCAGATCTACCGCCGTTCAACTTTTAGACAAAGTAAAAATCTTTCAAAAAACTCCTTTCGTCTCGCGCTTCGCGCGATCCACCTCCCTCAAGGATGGAGGCAAATCAAGGTTCCCTCACCGAGGGAGTTGTCATCCGGGATACTTCCCGGATGACATAGGGAGTTTGTCTTCACTCTTAACGACGGGAGATCTCAGATCTCCCGCCGTTTTTTATTTTGTTTTGTTTTTTCCTTAGTTATACTCTTCTCTTTTTTCGAAGAAGGATAACCGCGGTAATGCAGGCAGCCATAGCCGCAAAAGCAATACTCATATACAGATCAAAGCTGTCCCCTGTCTCCGGTGATGTAATCTGTGAGTCTGTATCATCCGGTTCTTTTTCCGTATCCGGCTCTGTCGTATCAGCTGCCGTTTCATTTTCTGACGTTGCATCATCCGTTTCTTCTTCTGAAGCAGCTTCTTCCGACATCACATTTTCCGATTCCGTTTCATCCGTTATGTGATCAGCCGGCGCATAGAACTCTTCTATCATTTCTCCTATGCTGTCAATATCAAACATTTTACTGTAATCCGTAATGCCGTCTTCGTTTTTTTCGGTAAGATCGTAGTCGACGGGCGCTCCGAGATCGACGTCGGCTCCGCTTGAAACGTAGAATTTACTGTTGCTTGACATATAAATGAAATGCGCGTCTGCAAAATACAATTTCTGTATCGCGCAGGCTCCGCCGCCGCTGACTTCGCCGATCACGGCTATGCCGTCTTCTTTGGCGAGCACGGGCAGCAGATTTCCGCTTGAGAAGGAATTTTTTGACGTGAGCACGGCAAAATTCATATCGTATGAAACGGACTTGTCGTCTTCGTCTATTTTGCCGTCAAGATTCAGATCGTACCGCGCCACGGATTCTCTGATATCGCCGGTGGTCACGTTTACGCCGTAGTTTTTGAATTCGTTTGAGTTGTTTTTTTTGCTTGTCATCGAAACTTCCATAAAAAATGCGACGGCGACATATCCTCCGCCGTTGCCGGAGACGTCTATAACAAAATTCTTTATTCCGTTTTCCTGTGCGTACAAAAGCGCTTCACGGAACTGTTTATGCGTGTCTAACGTAAAAGAGTCAAAAACGAATACCGCGGTATCATTGCTTATGAGCAGATAAGTTGTCTCATCCCAGGAGATCGCCTTTTCATATTTGGAATACGCCTCGGCGCGCGCCGCCGAAAACCGCTCTTTTTCATTCGATCTGTCCGCGAACGTTTTATATGATTCCGCGGCTTTGGCATAAAGCGGGTCGTCGCTTTTATAACGCGCCGAAAATTCGGTAAAAAACGCGGATTCCTTATAATGAGCGGATTCACCCATGGAATCTGCGAACAATACCGTGTGTCCGCCGTCGTCAAAATACTCAGTCAGATCAACAAGCGCCGTCATATAATCACAAACGTCCGCTGACAGCAATTTTTCTCTTATGGTACGCGTAAAATCACTGCACTCCTGCAACGTTTTATCAAATCCTTTTTTCGCTATGTCCAAGGCTATTTTTGCGTTTGTGGGCTTTCCGTAAAAGCAGTCTATTGCCAAACAAATATTTGCATACGTGAAAGCCGCCATTTCCTCACTGCGGGTGACCGTTTCATATACGGAGCTTTTGTCAAAATATCCGTCAGAATCAAGATTATCCATTGAGTGCAGGAAATAGATGTTTCCGTCAACGTATTCGGCGTTGCTGTAAGTGGAAGAAAACACCACGCATACAGTCGTAAGCGGCAGATACGCCCTGCCGTCATATTCTATAACGTCAATACCGTATTTTCCGAGATCCAGCATAAGCGGTCCCGGTCCTTTGAGAAAGCTGTCGGATACGGATTCTATAAAACCTATATTGACGTCGGAGCCCTCCATGTTGGCGTCAAGCGAGAAAAAGCTGTCAAAATTATCAAAATACACCGTGTCTTTTACGGTATCGAGCGTCATTGTTCCATTTTCGATTTTTACCGAATAAGTACCGTCGTCGTTTTTGCACTGCGAAAATTCATTAGTAAAAACGGCGGACAGATAATCCACGGGATCTATATACGGCACTTCCGGCAAAACGCCTGAAAACACGCACTCCGTTGTTTTTACGTTTTCAAGTGAAAAGACGTAAGTTGTTATCTCTCTTTTTTCATATTCCGGCTCTTCTGCAAATACGCTTAACGTACCGAGAGCGCACGAAAGCATACCGATAACGACGGTCACGCAAAGAGCTGATAAAAATTTTTTCATAAGCGGTCTCCGTTATTTAATTTATTTTGCGCCTCTTGTGAAATTTACAAATTCATCAACCGTGTATGTATATTCGACCTTTGCCTCCGCGCCTGAGAATATAAGGAATTCGGTCAAACCGTATTCCTGTCCGTTGTCCGCCCAGTCGTATGTGTAGCCAAGCCTTGTCCACGGGAACGCGCTGTCAAAATACGACCAGATTATATTGCCGTCAAACCATTCTTTATACATATCGTCAAATTCATCGTCGCCGGTTTTCTGATACGTGGTTTTCATCTCTGATCTCGCGTCCGTTTCGTATGCGGGACGGTAGATGAGAGACGCGTCTACCCACAGAGCCGTTACCGTTGTGTAATTTTTCGTATACGGCATACCCATGACCTGATGCAGACGCTTTGTCCAGTCTTCGACTTTTTCGTTGTTGTTTTTCATCCAGTTGTGGAACTCACCGGCGGATACGCACCATACGTTGCCCCATACAAGCTCTATATTTTCCCCTGCGGGATAACTGTCGGGATATTTATGCATGAATGCTACAAGAACGCTTTTTCCGTCCTCGCTCCAGATTACGTTTTTATCGTCCTTTGAAATATTTACAAGCGGCAATATCTCGTCTTCTTCAACAAACACCGCGTCGCGCACGGCGTTGTTAAACAGCTCGTCTTCCGTAAGCGTTTTTGCGCCGCAGGATACGAGTGCGAATATCATGATCGCGACAAGTGTGAAACAGATCAGTTTTTTCATTTTTTTGTTCCTTTCTGCATATAAAAAACCGTTCATCCGGCGGTACCGTTACCGATCGTATCCATACGACCGACACAATATCCGCTATTTTATCATATATAAATATTATATATTTTAATTTGATAAAGTCAACGATCTCATATAATACCAATAGCAAATTTTTATGACCGTATATTGTAAATTTTATATGCATAGCAAAATAAATTACAGCCGAGCAGTTTTACTGCTCGGCTGTACTTTATCTGAGTGACTGGATTTGAACCAGCGGCCCTACCGGGAACCCCCGCCGCTTTTCGCGTCGGGGAACCCCGTACCACAGAGTAGTATTATATCCGGTTCAAATTCAAGCACATAGAAACACAGTCGGGCGGCAAAAGCCGCCCGTCTGTATTTTTATCTGAGTGACTGGATTTGAACCAGCGGCCCTACCGGGAACCCCCGCCGCTTTTCGCGTCGGGGAACCCCGTACCACAGGGTAGTATTATATCTGGTTCAAATTCAAGCACATAGAAACACAGACGGGCGGCAAAAGCCGCCCGTCTGTATTTTTATCTGAGTGACTGGATTTGAACCAGCGGCCTCTACCACCCCAAGGTAGCGCGCTACCATCTGCGCCACACCCAGATTCTCAATTGCGAGAGAGATTATAGCACAAATGTACGTCTTTGTCAAGTCTTTTTTTTAAAATCATATATCTATTTTGCCGCTGTGTCTTTACAATTATGATTTTGTATGATACAATATGACGTAATAGGTAAAAATGCTTTATTTTTCGGGGGTATTTATGGCATCTTCAAAAGAATATCTTGATTTTGTTCTTGAGCAGTTGTCCGGGCTTGACGGGATATCGTACAGGTATATGATGGGAGAATACATTATCTATTACAAAGACAAAATCGCTGGCGGGATATACGACGACAGATTCCTTGTAAAAGACACTCCCTCGGCAAGAAGACTTATGCCGAACGCCGTATACGAGCTGCCGTACGACAGCGCAAAACCCATGATCTTAGTTGAAGATATTGACGACGCGGAGTTTCTCTGTACTCTTTTCAACGCTATATACAGCGAGCTGCCGCCGCCGAAAAAAAGACGCGGCTGAGGACAAAAAACTACCGGGATCCGTACCGCGAAAAGCGGCGTGATCCCGGTTTTATTATTCTTATAACGACTTATTGAAAAAGTCTAAGATATCGGCGTATACCGTATCCTTATCAAGCTCGTTCAAGATCTCGTGACGGTCGTTTTCATACAGCTTCAAATACGCGTTTTTGCCGTATTTTTTCAGTCTGTTGTAAACGGTGGTCGGATATTTTCCGAAATTGCCCACGCTGTCGTCAGCACCGCTGAAAATACCGATAGGCAGACCGTCTTTTATCTGCATTATATTCTTTTTCGCCGCCGCGTCGCCCATGAGTTTCAAAAATCCGTAGTAGTATTTAACGGACGATTTGCCGCCGCAGAGCGGGTCGTCGCGGTACTGGCGCCGCACTTCAACGTCTTTTGTCAGCCATGAATCGGGGGCGTCCTTTTCATCCTCGAACTTCTTACCGGAAATGCCGAATTTCAGCTTTGGCGCGATAGCCTTTACCGGCGCCATTATACCCTGACCGACGCGCGCGATAAAGTGCGGAACGGTGAGCGTTCCGGTAAGCACACAGCACTTTATCCCCGTGTCAAACTGTACGAATCTCTGCCCTAAACAGCTTCCGTAGCTGTGACCGAAGAAGAGGATCGGCAGGTTGGGATACTGCTTTTTAAGGTAATCGTTTATAAACAGCAGGTCCTTTATCGTGTCACCCACGTATTCTCCGTCGCATATGCCGGCGTTGTTGTCCGTTCTGCCGTAGCTTCTGTGATCGTCGCCGAAAACTATGTAGCCGTTTTTGTTTAAAAACTTTGCAAAATCGTCGTATCTTTTAAGATACTCCGCCATACCGTGACAAAGCTGAACGACGCCCTTCGGGTTTTCCACGTCGTCCCAAAGCTCGGTATACAGCTCTTTTCCGTCAAAGGATCTCATACGGTTAACCTCCGGTTTAATAATAAATTAAAAATTCGGTAGGGAGCGGCGCCTCGACGCCCCGCCCGCAGCGGCGAGCATTGCTCGTCCGCGTCTCATTTGCGTATTATTATCTCTTCTGCTGCAGCGTGTAGTGAACGTCGTCAGCTTTTTCCTCGTCCGTGTATTTGCGGAGGGTGTTTATGACTTTTCCGTCGTTCCACTTTCTGTCTTCGACGTCCTCGGTCGTGCCCATTACGGTTATATTGAGCTGTCTTCTTCTGGCGCGTACGTGATCCCAGTCAACGAAATAGATATGCGCGAATTCGCCGCCGTCAAGCACGCCGTCCTTTATCGTCATACATTCGCTTCTGCCGAAGAAAACGGAGCGCAGATGTCCGTCCGTGTTCATGCTCGTGAAGTCGCCCGGCTCGTCCACGTGGCGTCCGAACTGCAGATGTATGGGACCGGGGTGGCGGTACTGATGCTCTTGTTCAAAGTCCGGTATCATTTTTCTCATGATATCGAGCAGATCGTGCTGCAGATATTCGATATCAAAGCTGTCTATATCGTGGCTGCACTCCTGTATCATAACGGAGCACGTCGTATGATGCGACGCGATAGTTACCGTTCCGTTTTTTACGCCGGACGCTTTGACTATCTCTATGACCTCTTTTGATACGTCGTGAAAGGTGGGTATCCAACCTCTTGACTGAAGCTCTAACTCTTTTTGATAAACCTTGAATTCCATTTTTTTGTCTCCTTAATGTTTATTTGTTAAGCCGCTCACCCACGGCGCCGCCGGGGTGGATCACGGCAAACTGTTCGTTTTTAAATCCCGTTTCTTCTATCAACATCGTCTGTAAAACGTGGAAAATGACGGCAAGCGACGTGGTTGACGTCGTGCCCTGGCAGTTATATCTGTCCGTCTCGCGGTTGACGTGCTGTTTTAACACAACGTCCGCGCCGGCTGCAAGCGGAGAATCCGTATTTTCCGTTACGGTTATTATATTAACGCCTTTCTTTTTGCAGATGTCAAGTATCGGCAAAAGCTCCGCGGTCTTGCCGCCGCGCGAGGCGAAAAGCATAACGTCGCCTTTCTGCAAAAAGCCCGTGCCGCCGTGTATCGCCTCGGCGGGCGAGATGAACTTCGCGGGCTGTTCTATGCAGCACATAAGATGCGCGAAATGCTGACATAAAATGCCGGAATGACCGCAGCCGGACGCGCCTATCCTCTCCGCTTTTATAAGCAGATCGACCGCTTTTCCGTACGCTTCCGTATCAAAATATTCAGCCGCCTCGCGTATACATTCACTCTCCGTTATATACGCTTTTTTTGCCATTTCTGTTGTTTCTTTTTTCATTTTTACACCTTTAAATGCGAGGACATTGCACCAAACGCCTCCGCTTCGTTTTTATACAGTCCTATGCCCATACCGCCGAGCAGACACGAGCCGACCGCGCCCGCGGACTGGCCGTTTACGACTTTGATCTCACGCTGCAGCACTTCCGAAATTATGCCGACAGCGATCTTTGAATTCGTAATGCCGCCGATAGCGGTAATGCTGTCCGCTTTGAGCCCGCATTTTTCAAGATCTTTCAAGTTGTTTTTTAGCAGTCTTGCCGCGCCTTCCAGTATCGCGCGCGCAATATCGCGCTTATCGTGACCTTCCGCGCGTTTGTAATCTTCGCCCGTAAAGTCAATAACAAGACCGTTGCTGCCCGGTTTTGCCTCGCCTGCAAGTCCGTCGAAATACTTGTGCGGAACGGAGCCGAAAAAGTGATCTCTGCGCTCGTCTATTTTATCAGATATTGATTCAAGCGAACTCATAACGCACCACTTCGGGCCGTTCAAGGCGAATCTGTCGACAAGACCTCCGGTGGATAACGCGTGTTCCCGCGACTGCACCGGAAAAAGCTCCACCCACGACGTTCCGCAGGATAAAAGCAGCTGCCCGGGCTGAAGCACGCCCGCGCCGAGCGCGCCGGACGGATGATCGAAACTGCCTAAAACTACCTTTGTATCAGAGGAAAGCCCGAGTTTTTCAGCCATACCGGGCAAAACGGTGCCTAAAACCGTGCCTTTTTCAAATACCGGCGGCAGCATTTCCGGGGAAAGTCCGAATTTTTCAAGAACGGCGGTGTTATAAACGCCTTTTTCCTGATCCATAAGATACGACGGCGTTCCCATTGAATGAGATATGCCCCATTTGCCCGTTATTTTATGATTTAAATATTCCGCGCTCATGCATAAAAAACTTGTATTTTCAAGCACGTCCGGGCGGTGTATTTTTATGTAAGCCAGATCAGCCGCGGGCATACCGTTGAAGAATCCCCAGCCGACCGTGCGGTAAAAGGCGTTTTGTTCCTCTTTTGTGTAAACGGCGTTTATATCTTCCCACGGTATAACGCTCTGCCAGCCTATTATGCGCGTCAAAGGCTTGCCGTCTTTGTCAAGAAACAAAGGGTTGCCCGACGCGTGGCAGCAGCAAAGTGCGGCGATAGCTCCGTCAGCCGCCGCGGCAAGCTCCGCTATTGCGTCAAAGCACGTTTCACAGAAATGATCCGGGTCAAGCAGTCTGAACGTGCCGTCTGTTATATATGTAAGTTTTCTGTCCGTAACTTTTATGACTCTGCCGTCCTCGGCCGCAAGCGCGCCCTTGACGGCGGAAGTACCGATGTCAAGACCTATCAAGTATTTCATTTGATTAAAACTTCCTATCGTTAAAGCGTCACATCGCCTTTTTTACAAGCCGAGCGGCTATTATTATACCGCCTATGATGCCGGCAATGAGCAGTATCACGGCTAAGACGTAGATCTTTGTAAGACCTACCAAGCCGCTTATAAAGAACGCGGCGGCTATAACCGCTATGGCTTTTGCAAACTGAGTCGCATACAGCTTTTTGTCCCGCGCTTTATACGATACCGTGTATCTATACGGCAATATCAGTTTTTTCGTCGCCGCCGTAAGACCGGCGTACAGAAGCAGCGCGCCCGCCATTATGAACATGATCATTGAATAAGCGTATTCCATACGGTCACCACGTTGAAAGGCTCTTACTGTAATCGGGAGCTTCCGGAGTCTTTACTCCCTCTCTGAAATGGGTTATATTGTACTTCTGCATCAATTTATGCAGCTCTTCCAGTTTTTTAGGCGAACTTGCGGTCCATTTGATAAGCAAAGACGCGTATCTTATCTGCAAAGACGATTTTTCCACGTTTGCAAAATGCTCTTCATCCGATAACTCAAGCGCTTTGTCCCACAGCGCTTCAAGCTCGTTGATATAGCTTACGCGCTCTTTTGTTTTCATATTTTTTATGCCTAAAACGGTGTTTATATCGCTGTATATGCCTATATCGTTATTTGCGGCGTTTTTGCATATTTTGTCTATATATTCGCGTATATATTCCCAACCGTCGCCGTAATAGCCCTGCAGAAAATCGTCCATGTAGCTGTAATACTCTTCCCTACTCATATCCGGATCCCAGAGCAGCTTTGCCAAAAGATACGCGCGCAGCTCTCCGAACTCGCCGGATATAGACTGATAATTTCCCTGCTCGAAGAGACCTATAACGTTATGAGACGTAAAATATCTTACGTTATCGTACAGAACGTCAAGATTGGGAAACGGGTTTACGTAATACAGAAAATCCGTGGTATAATCCCAGACAAACAGGTTTTTGCAGATCTTTGACCATTCTTCAATATCCGCGGTAAACGCTTTGTTCGCCTCGCAGTCCGAGTCGAGCGGATGAGAAAAACAGCATTCTATAGAACACAGACGGATTATAACGTTATCCGCCGGCTTTATGTTTTTCGGCGCTTTTCTCGTGTATCTGTACGCAAGCGTATCCACCAGAACGTTCGGATAATCGTCTTTTATATCGTTTGCTATCCTGTTTACGAACGTGAGGAGCGAGCCCATTGGCGTGCCCTCTTCTTCGTCTATCTTTTTGCAGTTTTCACACTGACAGCCGAGGCCGTCCGGATATGAATCGTTCTGCGAAACTGATACGATCTTGGCGCTTGGATTTTCTTTCAGGTATTTTCTTACGTTGCCGAGCACTTTTTCATAAACTGCGGGGTCCGTAAGGCACGGCTGGACGTTCGGCGTTCTGTCCGTTCCGGCAAGCGAGGGCAGGCTGTGAACGAAAGGTCCGGCGTAAGTGTACGAGGAGCCGTATCCGTTCATCGTCCTGTTCACCGCGCCGTTTATCTTCAGCTTTGCGGCAAACGCGGGCGTGAACGTATCGAACCAGTACGGGTCGCGGTATATGAGTTTAGGCGAAAAGGCTTTGAAAGTATCTGCCGGGATATCTATGCTTTTTGCAAATTTTACGGTCTCGTACGTTGACGAATAGAATCTGCAGCCGACGTTATCTTCAAGAAAAGAATATACACCGTATAACGTACCGGTGACGGTATTGCCCGTGATATAAAGCCTTCCGTCGTCAAAACAGATAAGATAGCCGTTGTTTATGAGCTTTTGCCGCTCTTCTTTGATTTTTTCGGTATCGCGGTCGGTAACGCCTATGCATATCTCGTGTTCGCTTTTTGCGCCGTCCCCGGCCTCTTCAAGCGTTATCCCGGTCGCGGTCCGTATATATGAAATAAGATCGTTCTTTGCGCGTTTTAAAACGATATTGACGTCGCTGTTTTCGCAGACGACTTTATATTCGCTTATATCGATCCCGTTTACCGTCAGTTTTTTAACGTGCGCGCCTTCCCATTTCATTTCGGTTTCCTCCGTCCCGGCCTCTGTTTCCGTTTCAATATCCGTTTCAGTTTCTGTCATCACTTTTTCCGTTTGACTTTCCGCCGCCGTATCATCCGCCGCGGTGCACGCGGACAAAATAATCATTGCAAGCGCTAAAATCAGGCATATTATCCGTTTTTTAAACATAATTATACCTTTATGATTCGTTGACAAGCTTTCCGGTCATATGCTCTATTTTAAGTTTAAGACAACACACTGACGGAAAAGAGCTTTTTATTTCTTTTTGAATATAATCCTCATCGTCCGTGAATTTCTTTGCGATATTTTTGCATATCTGCATTTTCATATTCTCATCGTCAATTATACTTATACGTCCGAATACGATTACGCTGCTTATATTCAAAGCCCATTCGCCTTCTCTTCTGTACCCCTGATCCGTAACACAGTAACTGACCTTGTCACAAGCGGTCACGGCGTCTATCTTATGCCCGGTTTTCGCACAGTGAAAATATAACGCGTTATCTTCTTCCGAATACCAGTGATCGAGCGGGATCCCGTAAGGATAACCGCCGTCTCCAATCATTGAAAGAACGCCTCTTTTCTGCTCTTTAAGCACACGTATACATTCATTTGCGCTTATCTGCTGTTTGAGCCGTCTCATTTCTCTATACATATTTTATCTCCGTTAAAAACAAAGCGTCTGTCAAATGCCCCGATAATACACCAGGAGGCTTTATTGCGGCTTTAGTCGCGCGCGTCGGCGGCATTCGTCGGCGCAGCCGACACCGATTTTTATTCTTTATTCTTTACTCTTTCAGCGTGAGCAAGCCCCCGCCCTAACATTCTGATTTCTTAATTTTAAATTATTTTATCGTTTCAAACTTCAGCACGCTCGTATTGCCGGACGTTCCGCCCGCTATACCGCCGGTTATGACTATTACGTCGCCGGGTGCGGCAAGTCCCAGATTCTTTGCGCTCTGCGTGGCGTTATAGAACATAACGTCCGTAGACTGGAATTCATCCGTCATTATGGGATATACGCCCCAGGAAAGCGAAAGCTGTCTCCACGCTTTTTCGTGGTTTTTCGTCGTAAGTGCGAGTATGAGCTTAGGCGTTCTGAAACGCGAAATAAATCTCGCGGTCTCGCCGGAGAGCGTACATACGGCTATGAGCTTTGCGTCAAGGTCGATAGACAGAGCGCACGCGGAATGTGAAATAGCGTCAAGCTCGTTTTTGATCTTGAACTTTGATACGCGGAAGCGCTCCGCATAGTCAATATCGTTTTCCGCCGCCACGGCTATCCTCGCCATAGCCTCAACGGTCTGCACCGGATATTTGCCCATTGCCGTCTCGCCGGAGAGCATTATGGCGCTCGTTCCGTCATATACTGCGTTTGCAACGTCCGATATCTCAGCTCTTGTGGGGCGCGGTTTGCTTATCATGGATTCAAGCATCTCCGTTGCGGTTATGACGCGTTTGCCTTTGAAACGGCACGTTGTTATCATTGATTTCTGTATCGCGGGCAGATGCTCGAACGGTATCTCAACGCCCATATCTCCGCGGGCGACCATGATTCCGTCGCTTGCGTCAATTATGCTGTCTATGTTGTCAACGCCCGTTCTGTTTTCTATTTTTGCTATAAGGTCTATACCGTCTCCACCGTGGGCTTTCATAAAATCGCGTATCTCGTTTAAATTATCCGCGTATGAAACGAAAGAACAGGCGACGAAATCCACGTCGTTTTCAATACCGAAGAGCAGATCTTCCTTATCCTTTTCGGACAGATAAACCTGATTTAACACTTTGTTCGGGAACGCCATGCTCTTTCTGTTGCTTATCTGGCCGCCGTACGTAACGGTCGTTATAACGTCCGTATCGGTAGTTTCGTCAACTCTGCAGACTACAAGACCGTTGTTCAACAGCACCGTATCGCCCGGTACAAGCTCTTTTGCCAGATTTTTATATGATACGGATACTCTCGTATTGTCGCCGATAATATCCTCGGATGTAAACGTGAATTTATCTCCCTCGTTTAACGTTACGGGTTCTTTATCCTTGAACACGCCTATCCTGTATTCCGGTCCTTTTGTATCAAGCATGATGGCAACGGGCATACCGAGCTTTTCTCTTGCGCGCTTTACGGTGTCCATCATGGCCTTATGGCTCTCGTGCGTGCCGTGAGAGAAGTTGAATCTCGCCACGTTCATACCCGCAAGTATCATCTTTTCTATAGTTTCCTGGTCCTCGCAAGCGGGTCCTATGGTACATATGATTTTAGTTTTTTTCATATCAATAATCTCCCGTATTATTCTCTGTTGAACAATTATAGCAGATGAAAATAAAAAAATCAATAATATTTCACTTTTTTTCATTTATATTTGCTTAAACTACTTGATTTTATATTTTCAATCTGTTAAAATATAAAAAAACGTTATAAGGGATAAGAATATGAAAAGCAGGGAAAGATTTACCGCGGTTTTCAACAACACCCTGCCGGACGACAGACTTCCGGCAATAGAGTGGGCGTCCTGGTGGTGGGACAGAACTATTATGGAGTGGCAGAAACAGGGTCTGCCGGACACCCTCGGTTTTCATGACGTTGCGCCGTATCTGAAGCTCGATCAGCATTATCAGTTCTGGTTCCCGCACAGAAGATCAGACTGTCCGCAGCCCGCTTTCAACGGCGGTCCGATAGCCGAGGACGAGGAAGAGTACGAAAAAATACTTCCGTATCTTTATCCGCTTGAAGAAGCCGAGGCTCATATAGAGGTCATGAAAACGCTGAAAGCCGGCCACGATAACGGAGATTATCCCGTATGGTTTTCGCTTGACGGCGGTTTCTGGTTCCCGCGCACTATCTTAGGCATTGAAAATCACCTTTATTCCTTCTACGATCAGCCGGAATTATATCACAGGATGTTAGACGATCTTGCGGATTTCCAGCTCAAACTGCTTGAAAAAATGTATGCGGTCATTACGCCGGACTTTATGACTTTCGGAGAAGATATGAGCTACAACAACGGCCCGATGATCTCCGAGGACAGCTTTGACGAATTCTTACTTCCCTACTACGAAAAAATAGTGCCTTACATAAAAGCCCACGGAACAAAGGTCATTGTCGACACGGACGGAGACGTGAGCAAAATGATACCGTGGCTGATGCGCGCGGGTATCGAAGGCGTGCTTCCGCTTGAACGGCAGGCGGGCGTTGACGTTGTGGCTCTGCGCGAGCTTTATCCGAAATTCATATTCATAGGCGCGTTTGATAAAATGACCATGCGCCGCGGAGTTGACGATATGCGCGGTGAATTTGAGCGGCTTTTGCCGGTCATGAAAACGGGCGGATTTATCCCGAGCTGCGACCATCAGACGCCGCCGGACGTGCCGCTTGAAAGATACAGAATTTACGTTGAAATGCTTAAAGAATACGCGGAAAAAGCAGTAAAAGGATAAATTATGACAAACAGGGAACGCGCGCTTGCTCTGCTTCACTTCAAGCCGGTAGACAGATTGCCCGCCGTACATTTCGGCTACTGGCCGGAGCTTTTGACGGAATGGGTACAGCTTGGCAAAATACCGGCTGAACTTGCCGTCGGCAATTACGACGGATCCGAAAAAGAACGCGAGCTTGACAAACTCATAGGCTGGGATTTCAATTATTACAGAACGTACGGCAGTAACAACCACCTTTTGCCCGGATTTGAAAGAAAAGTAATTGAAGTTTTGCCGGACGGCACGCAAAGGATCCAAAACGGCGACGGAGTTATAGAAAAGATCAAACCGGGCATAACGTCCATACCGTCAGAAGACGATTATCTGTTAAAAGACAGAGAGAGTTTTGAAAAATACTACCGCCCTAAAATGCAGTACGCGCCACAGCGCGTTGATATTGAGTTTTATAAGAAATTCAACGATAACAGACCTTACGATATACCGGTCGGACTTCATCTCGGTTCGGTCTTGGGCAATATCCGCAATATCTGCACTGTCGCCGGTATGAGCTATCTCATATACGACGAGGACGAGGAGCTTTTCGCGGATATAGTGGACACGTACGCCGAAATGCAGTACAAATGTGCGGAAGCCATACTTCAGACCGGCGCGAAGTTTGATTTTGCGCACTACTGGGAGGATATCTGTTTCAAAAACGGACCGCTTATCTCCCCCTCACTGTTTGATGAAATATGTGCAAAACACTATAAAAAGCGTACAGAGCTGTGTCACAAATACGGCATAGACATAATCTCGCTTGACTGCGACGGCGTGACGGACAGACTGCTTGACACCTGGGTACAAAACGGCGTCAACACGATGTTTCCGATAGAGGTCGGCGTCTGGGGCGACCAGTTTGAGTCGGCAAGAAAGAAATACGGCAAAGAGGTTTTAGGCGTGGGCGGTATGGACAAGACCGCGCTGCGCGTTGACAAAGCGGCGGTTGACAAAGAGATAGAACGGATGAAGCGTCTGGCGTCGCTTGGCGGCTTTATTCCCTGCCCCGACCACAGACTTATGCCGGGAACAAAATTTGAACTTGTGCAGTATTACGCGGAAGAGATCAAGAAAATAACGATATGAAAAAGCGCACGTTCTGCAATCCCGTAAACATAAATTATCAGTATCAGTGCGGCTACAACGGGCGCGAATCCGCCGATCCCGCCGTAGTGCGATACAAGGATAAATACTTCCTGTTCGCATCGCACGGCTCGGGCTACTGGATATCTGACGATCTCGTGAACTGGGATTTTATAAAAGTCGATCTGCAAAAGCAGCCGGAATTCGCGCTTTTCGCGCCTGCGACGCTCGTTATAGGCGAGCGGATGTATATAACGCACAGCCAGGGCGGCAGCGTTTTATATTCGGACGACCCGTTCGATCCGGATTCGTGGGTGAACATCGGCCGCCCTTACGAATGGCACGACCCGGCGTTCCTGCTTGACGACGACGGCTCGGTCTATATTTACGAGGGCCTGGGCGATTATTCGATCCACTGCTCAAAGCTCGATCCCGATAACGGCTTCGCCGTGCTTGAAGGTCCCGTTCCAGTGTTTTATTCGGATTATCAAAACCGCGGCTACGACCGCTGCGGCGACAACAACGAAATTGAGCGCCGCCCGAGCCTTGAAGGCGCGTGGGTCAATAAGATAAACGGCAAATATTATCTCACGTACGCAACGCCGGGGACGGAGTTTTCCACGTACTGCGACGGCGTCGCCGTATCAGACTCTCCCATGGGTCCGTTTGAAAACTGCGACAACAGTCCGACCGTGTTCAAATCTACCGGCTTCATGCGCGGCGCGGGTCACGGCTGCCTGTTTGAAGACGTAAACGGAAATCTGTGGAAAATGGATACGACGTCGGTAAGCGTTAATCACATGTTCGAGCGCCGCCTTGCGCTTTTTCCCGTGAAAATAATAGACGGACGGCTTTACACGAACACGCTGCGCGGCGATTACCCCATGTTTTTCCCGCACGAAACGAAAAACCCGTTTGAGCAGGCGGACGCGGGTTTAAGTCTTTTATCATATAACGCGAAAGTCAAGGCTTCGTCTGTGGTTGACGGCAGACACAAGCCCGAGCTTGTGTTTGACGAGAATATGAAAACGTGGTGGAGCGCGAAAACCGGCGCGGCGGGCGAACAAATAGAAGCCGACCTCGGCAAAAAATACGCCGTATCGTCCGTTCAGATCAATTTCGCCGATACGGATATAACGCCCTGCGAGGGACGCGAAAACGGATTTTCATATAAATACACGCTTGAGGCGTCCGACGACGGCGAAGTCTGGAGAATCCTTGTCGATAAGCGCGATAATACGGAGGATCTTCCGCACGAGTATTTTGAATTTGAAAACGAAGGCTTCAGATACATCAGGCTTACGAATCACGGGGAATTCCCCGCGGGCGGGAGATTCAGCGTATCGGGACTGCGCGTATTCGGACCGTCCGACGGCAAAGCACCGCAAAGCGCGCCGGAATTTACCGCGATACGGGACAAGGACGAAAGAAATATGACTGTGACGTGGGATAAGATACCGGACGCTGTGGGATATTTCGTCCGCTTCGGCGTGAATGAAGCCGAATTATACACGCAGTATCAGATAATAAATGGTACTAAAGCCGAAATAAGAAGTCTTATAAACGGCGTTAAATACAAAGTGACTGTCGATGCGTACAACAAAGGCGGCGTGACCGCCGGAAAAATAATAAAAACCGTATAGACCGGAGGATCGTATGAAAAGAAAAATAACGCTTATGGACGGCGCTGTCGGTACTACTTTATGGGGAATAGCCGAGGCTAACGGCGTAAAAAAAGAGCCTGTCTGGAAATACAATATTGAACATCCGGAATTTGTTGAAGAGCTGACAAGAAGATATCTTGAAGCCGGATGTGAGATAATACTTGCAAACACCTTCGGCGCAAACGGACCCGCGGTAAAACGCTCTTCACCGTATACCGCCGCCGACGTGGTAGCCGCAGGCGTGAAAGCCGGGAAAAAAGTGCTTGAAGGCACCGGCGTAAAGCTCTGCCTTTCGCTCGGTCCGCTCATGCAGCTGCTCGAGCCTTACGGCGATATGGAAGAAGACGAGTGCGCGGAAATATACAGAGAAATGCTTGACGCCGGCGTCGGCGCCGGCGCGGATATGATCCTTATACAGACGTTCATGGATCTTGAAATGATGCGCGTGGCGACCGTGGAAGCCAAAAAATACGGTCTGCCCGTAATGTGCTCCATGACGTTTGAAAAAAGCGGAAAAACGATGTTCGGCAACTCCGTGCAGGATACGATCGACACGCTCGCACCTCTCGGTATAGATGCGATTGGCTTGAACTGCTCGCTCGGCCCGGATCTCGCTCTGCCTATAATAAAAGAATTTTCCGAAAAAACGGATCTGCCGCTTTTGTTCAAGCCGAACGCCGGAAAGCCGATCTTAAGTGAGGACGGATCGACCGCTGTGGCGTATACGGCGCAGCAGTTTGCCGCCGATATAAAACCCGCGCTTGAATACGTATCGTACATAGGCGGCTGCTGCGGATCGGACGCGGAATATATAAAAGAGATAAAGAAACTGCTTTAAATAACACATATAACCCTGTTAATCCCCGTAGGGGCGATCATTGATCGCCCGTCCCCAAAAGCCCCGTTTGTAATGGGGGGAGGCGGGGGTTTGGGGGTGGATAGGGGGGCGGGGGAACCCCCAAAAAAGGAGAAACTATGAGCATATTAGAAGAAATTTCCGATAACCTTCAGCACGGTAAGGCAAAAGCAGTAAAAGAACTCGTACAGCAGGCTGTTGACGAGGGGATACCGCCGGAAACAGTGCTTAAAGAAGGCATGCTTCCAGGCATGAACATCATAGGCGAAAAATTCAAGAATAACGAAGTCTACGTGCCCGAGGTGCTCGTCGCCGCGCGCGCGATGAACATGGGCGCGCAGGTGTTAAAGCCGTATCTTGAAAAAGCCGGTGTCAAAGCCGTCGGCAAGGTGTGTCTCGGTACGGTGCAGGGCGATCTGCACGACATAGGCAAAAACCTGGTAAAAATGATGCTCGAGGGCAAGGGGCTTGAGGTCATCGACTTAGGCGTAGACGTTTCTCCCGACACTTTCGTAAACACAGCTGTTGAGCAGAACTGCCAGATAATATGCTGCTCCGCTCTTTTGACCACCACCATGGGCGTCATGGGCGAAGTCGTTAAAAAAGCCGAGGAAGCCGGCATACGCGACAAGGTCAAAATAATGATAGGCGGCGCGCCCGTGAGCCAGGCGTTCTGCGATCAGATAGGCGCGGACTGCTACACGCCGGACGCGGCTTCCTGTGCGGACGCGGCTGTACAGTTCTGTCTTGCCATGCAGTGATGCGGGACCGGTTTACATACTTATCAAACGTCGCCTTATCAAACGGCGCTTATAAAGCCTCCGTCATACCGACGTCGGACGTTGTGACCGACACTTATTTTCGCACGCTCTGCGAAAAAAACGTCTGCGGTAATTACGGCAAAAACTGGATGTGTCCGCCGGACGCCGGCGACATAAACGAGCTTATTTGTGAACTTCATTCATATCAATACATTCTCGTTTATCAAAGCGTGAACACGCTTGAGGACAGCTATGATTTTGAGGGAATGGCGGAAGCGGCATTCAAGCATCACAAGCTGATGCTCAACGTAAGAAAAGAGCTTGAAAACGTGGATCTCAAAAGAAAACTGTTTTTAGGCGCGGGCGGCTGCAGGCTGTGCGAGGTGTGCGCTAAAGCGACGGGCGAGCCGTGCAGGAATCCCGGTAAAGCAACGCCGTCTCTTGAAGCGTACGGCGTAAACGTATCAAAACTCGCCGAGTCTGCCGGGATGAAATACATAAACGGTGTAAACACGGTGACTTATTTCGGCGCCGTGCTGTTCGACATTTGAAAAATGAAAACGTGTAAGGTAGTATTCAACAATAAAATATACGAAGCGGAGGAAGGCGCCAACGCCGGCGTTTTTCTCCGCGAACGCGGTTTAACGGGTCTTGTCTGCGGCGGTCACGGAAGATGCGGCAAATGCCGCGTTATATGCCGCGGCTGCGTATCCGCGCCGACGGACAGAGAAAAAGAGGTTTTATCCGTAAAAGAGCTTGACAGCGGCGTCCGCCTCGCGTGCCAAACGTATATAACAGGCGACTGCGAATTCGTTTCGGCCGTGTCCGGCAAAGCAGAAATACAGGCGGACGGCAATATGCCGCAGATAGAGCTTAAACCGCTTTTTGAAAAATACGGGATAGCCGTTGACATAGGCACGACGACCGTCGCGCTGCGGCTGTATGATAAAAACGGCGCGCTTATAGCCTCTGCAAGCGCTTTAAATCCGCAGAGAGCGTACGGAGCGGACGTGGTCACAAGGATGGAGGCTGCGCTCAAAGGCGCCGCTGTGAAGCTCTCAGAGGTAATACGGGGGGTTTTGTGCGATATGATACGCGCCGCGTCTTCCGACGCCGGCATAAAAACCGCCGATATAGACGGCGCGGTAATAGCCGGCAACACGGTAATGCTGTCGTTTCTTACCGGCACGGACACGGAGCCTTTGACACACGCGCCGTTTGATGCGAAGCGCCTGTTCGGCGAGACCGTGACCGCAAAAAGCCTCGGTCTTGACGTTTTGGTCAGCAGTACGCCCGTTTATCTGCCGCGCTGCATATCGGCATTTGTGGGCGCGGATATAACGTGCGCTGTTATGTCGTCGCAGATATATAAAAATGAAAAAAACGCCGTCCTGACCGACATAGGCACGAACGGCGAAACGGTGTTGAAACGCAAAAACGAGCTTTACGCCTGCTCAACGGCGGCTGGACCGGCGTTTGAAGGCGCGGGTATAAGTATGGGTATGAGCGGCTCGGACGGAGCAGTAGACCGCGTAAGCGTGAAGGACGGTAAGCTTGAAACGCACGTCATAGGCGGCGGAAAGCCCGTCGGCATATGCGGCAGCGGAATAGTTGACGCAGTCGCCGCCTTACTCGAGGTCGACGCGATAGACGAGACGGGATATATGGAGGACGACCCGGCTGTGATCATCCCGCCCGTAGTCATAACGCAGGCGGATATACGCGCGGTGCAGCTTGCAAAAAGCGCGATACACGCGGGAATAAAAACGCTTTTGTCGCACGCGGGCATTTCTTTTTCGGATATTGAAAGGTTTTATATCGCCGGCGGCTTCGGCAGTTATCTTGACGTTAAAAACGCGGGCAGGATAGGTCTGTTTCCGGACGAGATGACGGGGTGCGTCAAGGTGCTCGGCAACGCGTCGCTTGCCGGCGCGTCGGCTATGCTTTTATGCTCTTCTCTTCTTGACGAATCGGAGGCTGTCGCGCGGAGCATAAAGACGGCGGAGCTTGCCGCCGATCCCGTATTCGCCGAGGAATATATGGAAAATATGACGTTCTGACGTTTGCCTCCCTCTTGAGGGAGGTGGCGCGGCTTGCCGTGACGGAAGGAGTAACTCCCTCAGTCGCTGACGCAACAGCTCCCCCGAAGGAGGAGCCTTGATTTGCCTCCCTCTTGAGGGAGGTGGCGCGGCTTGCCGTGACGGAAGGAGTTTTATATAATCTTTTTCAAAACAAAAACCGGGAGGATGATCCTCCCGGTCAATTTTTTATATTATTGGCTTACGTAACGGAACAGTTCAACAACGTCTTTGTTGTTTACTTCTTTGTCACCGTTGAAATCATACGCGCTTTCGTCTTCGACTTTGTCGTTGCCGGAAACGTATCTGAACAGCGTAACAACGTCTTTGTTGTTGACTTCGCCGTTGCCGTCGCAGTCGCCCTTAAGGACTTCCTTCGGTTCTGTATCCGTACCTATCGGCTCGGTATCGCTTTCAGGTTCCGTATCGCTTGTCGGCTCGGTATCGGTCGTTATATCTGTGTCGGTGCCGGGTTCCGTATCGGTGCCGTTATCGGTCTCCGTATCGGTCTCTACCGTTTTTTCAATTACGGTCACGCCGCCGTCCACTATATTGAAAGCGGTGTTCTTAACGTCTTTATCGTAAATATCTTCCGCGTCGGCTTCCGCGGTAACGGCAAGGAGCTTGCCGACTTCCGCCTTGTCGGATACTTTGAAGGTCACGGTAGCGTAAACGACGTCACCCTTAACTTCGCCGAGAGCTGTGAGCCAGTTGAGGAGCAGCTGGTTTTTGTCCGCGTAAAGCGTTGCCCAGGTCTGTTCCGAACCGTCCGTCTGCTTTGTATCTATATCAAATTTGACTTTGGGTACAATGTTTTCGTTTTTATCTTTTTCCGTTACTACGGAGAGGTTTTTATCAAACGTAAGTAAGATCTTTGCCGAGCTTATGGTCTTGTTTTTCTTGAAAGTGATCTGTACGTCAACCGTGTCGCCCGCACAGGCTTCCAGTTTTTCAAGGCCGCCGTCCACAACTATGTTGAGTTTGCCGTCAACAAGATCCGCGGCAATAAAGCTTCTGACCGCCGCGTAAGCGGGAACTGCCGCCGCAATGATCATGACCGCGCAAAGAATAATACCGAAGATTTTTTTCATTTTAATATTCCCTTTCATAATGCTTTATTTAGATTATATAATGAAGGCGTTATTCTATCAATATATAATTTATTAACATATAGTTAAATTTTGTGTCCGGTACTTTCGGTCTGAAAAAAGGGGGATGAGATGGGAAAAGAGGGGTGGAGTTTTTTAAATTTACAATAAAAAACTGTCCCGCAAATGCGGGACAGCTTGTGTTAACTAAAGCTCAGTTGAGTACGAGACCCTGAGGATCCCATGCAACGCCGTCTTTGGTGTTTCCTGAAACAGAAACTGTGAATGTGTCGTTGTTCAAATAAATCGGTGCAGTTACATCGCTCTTATTTGTTGTAAAGAAGCCTTCTGTCGGTACAAAGTTGGAAAGTGCGTTGTTGGTGAACTGGAATATGGAGTTGTCTCCGAGACCGCCGCCTCCCATCTTCAAAAGACCGTCAACGGGGTTGGAATCTTTGAATGTACAGCCGTCGATTACAATTTTTGCGGCTTTACCACTTGAACCGTTCCACATGATAACTCTCTTTGTGAAATTCTGGAATGTGCAGTTTACAAATTCGAGTTCATCAATGGCATCGCCGGAACGGTAGAAAGCATATCTGCTTCCGGTGCCATCAAAAGTACATCCTTCAAAATGCAACTTTGCGTTAGTCTCATAGCTTCTGATACAAGACGCGCTGGAGGTTTCGGGCTTAAAGGTACAATCTTCAAACGTAATGTTAACGTCTGCCCCATCTCTTATTGTAACAGAACCGTTATATGAACCCGTGATAGCTCCCGTAGGCTCATAATTTTTAATTACTACGTTTTCAAGCTTTGCGCCGCTCTGAATATCCATAAGCATCTGGGCGTCTTCTGCATCTATCGTAACATCTTCAAGATCGGTTGTATTACCAAGAGTAAGTGTACCGTAATCTACATTCGGCGTAAGTTTAATATTCGTTTCGCCGTTTGCAAGAGCGGTTGCAAGTTCTGCAGCGTCAGCGACAACAATGGGCGGATATTCTGCATCAGCATCATACTGATTGTTGAAGCTGTCGGGTTCTGCAGTGTACTGTGTTGCAACTATTTTGAGGTCGAAGTCAACTTCGCCTGTCTGATACTCGTTGCCGGCATCTTCCTGCATATGGAGAGCAAGTGCGAAATAATGCTCTGCCTCGGGAGGCATCGGAACATCAACAGCGGCGGTTGCCTGTTTACCGGTCGTAACGGCAACACCGGCAGCAGCATCCCAAGCAGCAACAGCAGTAGGCTGTGCATCGGGGATTATTTCATATCTCATTGCTTCATAAAGATCGTTTGCAACGTTCTTAACGTCTACAGCTACGCTGTATTTGAGCCAGAGATTGCCGTTGTTGACGAGCTTCAGGTATGCGACCTGAGTTTTACCCGGTTCCCAAAGGGTATCGGTATTTACGTTCTGCGCAACCGCAGACTGATCGCTTCCGAAGATCGGAGCGCTCTGG
>JAFSYU010000059.1 GCA_017443595.1 Clostridia bacterium | reverse complement strand
TTATCCGAACCACGTTTTCGGACGGCATCTCGCCGCTCCTGCTTCGTTAAACCCCTTGCTGTTACGTATAGTAGCACCTGCGGGCTTTGCCTCGCAGGAACAACGATCTGTTCGTCCGAAAATCCTATAGGACTCAAACGAATGAAATTTCGAGATATTTTTAGGCGCGACAGGAAGCAGGAATACGCCGGTATTCCAATGACGACAAACCGAAAAGAGCCGAAATAGCGCCGTTTGAGCGGGTTCGGATAACTCTTGTTACCCTACGCAAGGAGCGATATCGAATTATCAAATCTACTGTCCGCAAAGCTGTCTTTTACGCTTTTTATGTACGCCTCGTCTGTTTCCCAGCCCCAGACGTCTTCTTCATCGCGCAGACGCTTTTCAAAATCAAGCACGTCCGGCAGTTCTTTTTCCGTAAAACGTATTATTTTCATTTTATTACCTCCACATCCGGCATATACGCTTTGCTCACCTTGTCAAAAACCAGAAGCGCGTTATCGTTTTTGCTCAATTATTTCAGCCGTTGATCTTTTTATAACGCGGTCGATACCCAAAAAATCTGTACCGGAAATATCCATTATTATCACCTCTGTGTTTGAAATTATATCACATATCATATAAAATAGCAATACTTTTTTGCTCTCATATACGCGCTTTTTATTGACTTTTACATTACAGTATGATATATTATATAATAGGAGGATAACGATATGGCAGATGTTGAAAAAACCGTACTCGTTTCGTTCAAATACGGAACGCCGAAGCCGTTGAACTTCCGCGAAACTATGGGAACAGACTGGCTTGACGCGGATCTACAGGCGCGTACGGCTATGAATATAAACGTGTATGAATATGATACGGAAAAATACGAAAGCAAGGACAGTCTTGTCGCCGCGCTCAAAAACTGTATGTATGATATGATAGATAAATGCCTGAAAAAAATGTCGGAGGGCTCCGTTGTAAGAGGTGAAACACAGAAACGGCTTGCCCGGGAGATTGAAAAAGAGCTGTCCGATTTAGGCGTTACGGCGGAAGCGGACGTTTTCAGCTTCGCTTTAACGGCTGATTCCGAAAGCCTGTATAAAGATATGCGCGATCAAATTTTCAACGGCGCGTACGTTGACAGAACGGACAGACCGTGCAAGGACTATCTTGAAAAATTCAAACCGGACTGCGTACTTCAGGGCGATCCGGGCAGGATGAACAATCCGTTTTTGATGAATACGCAGAGATACGAATACTGTATCGAATGCGGAACGAAAAGAGAGGAGAACGCGAATTTCTGCACAAAATGCGGATATAAATTTCCGGTATGATAACAAAAACAAAGCGTTTGATACTGCGCCCGTGGGTCGAGGCGGACGCGGAAGAGTGTTACAGATACGCAAAGGATCCGGACGTCGGTCTGCCCGCGGGCTGGCAGCCTCACACAAGCGTGGAATACAGCCGGATGATAATTAACAGCGTTTTATCAAAGCCGGAAACGTACGCGATAGTGCTTAAAGAAACGGGACTGCCGATAGGCAATATAGCCCTGCGCTTTCACAGCGACCTTGCGGAATTCGACGACGAGTGCGAGATCGGCTACTGGCTCGGCAAGCCTTACTGGGGACAGGGCATAATGCCCGAGGCGGCGACCGAGCTTATACGCCGCGCTTTTGAAGATCTGGGCTTGCAAAGAGTCTGGGGCGGCTATTACGACGGAAACGAAAAATCAAAGCGCGTACAGGAAAAATGCGGTCTTAAACATATGTGGACGTCTGAAAACGTCCCGGTGCCGGATCTAGGCGAGTTCAGAGTCGGCCACGTAAACTGCATAACAAAAAAAGAATGGCAAGAGCAGAGGATAAGCCGTTTTGAAAATATACTTGATGAATTATCAGCTGCCGTAAAAGACCTTGATTTCGCGCTTGAAGCATATGAAAAATTAAAGCCGCGGTTGAATGAGCTGAAGGAATACTACGAAAGCAGCCTTTGGAGAAAGGATTTTGAAGACGACGGGGCGGGCAGGCTGCCCAAAGATCTGAAGCGCGGCGTACTGTCAGAGGACGCTGTATACGACCTTTTGGACAATATAAAAGAACTTGAAATAAGAGGTAAAAATGTTTTTTAAACTAAAACACGGGAAAATAGAATCGTTTGATTTAATAACGCTTCATACGAGCGGTATGCGCTGCATGACCGATCATGAAATAACCTGCAAAGACGGTAAAGCACAGATAACGCGGTATAATATAAGATATACGGACGGCGAAAAGGAACGCGTTATCGACAAACAGGCGGTTTGCGATACGGATGAGATCATAAAGCTTTTAAACGACTGCGCCGTTATGTCGTGGGACGGCTTTCACGGCAAACATCCGAGGGGCGTCAAAGACGGAACTATGTTCAGGTTCAAAGCAACGGTAAACGAAAAAACAGAGATATACGCTGACGGCTCGCAGAATTTTCCCAAACATTACCGTGATTTTACGGACGGGCTGTATTTGCTTTTGAATAAAAAAGAAGAACAATGACGGAAACGGTATATAAAGACGGGCGTTATCTGCTTTGTAAAAAAGACGGCGTGCCGTATCTTGTCTCAGACGGCAGGGAATATAAACTTACCTGTCACCCGTACGAGCCGTGCCTTTACATAACCGGCGCGGACGGCAATATGACCGCGGTGCATAACAGCTTTGATCCGGTCAGCACGCTTGACTTGTTTGCGGAAGGCGGAACGGTAACGTCTATAACGGGGCGTGAATATAACGCGGAAGACTTTTGCCGCATGGTCGAATACGCCGCGGGCAGGTACGACATACAGATAGACGAAGCGGAAAAAGTTTTCGGCGCGCGCAAAAACAAAAAAGAACCGGAGCCGCCGGCGGAAAAAGCTGAGATATCCGACAGATACCCGGATGATCCGGCGTACGATGTTATCAAAGAATATCCGGAGATAGTTATCGAATACTGTATAGTAAAAGACGAGCTTTCGTATAACGGATATAATTCCCATTGGGCCGCGCTCGCCTACGCGTGCCGCAGGCTGTTTTCCGACGAAGAAGACGGTTGGCATTATAACGTCGGCAAAGCGGACGCGAAAAAAGTTGAAACTGACGCGCTTTTCGCAAAGGTAAACGAAAAAGAAGAGTTCAATTACAGATACGCGTTTTTACACCCGCCGTGTGAAACGCATTATACAAACGCGGATTTTGACCGCGTGAACGAAGCGCTGTTCCCCAACGGCGCGGAGCCGCTTGAGGTTTATGAATGGACTACGGACTGGTCTGAATATTTTGACGACGGACACGAGTGGTGGGGAGCGATGTGTTACACGGTTTACGACGAAAGCCTTGACAGATATGTTATAATCATAGCGTCGGCGACGGATTGAGTCAACATTTGAGCATGACGGTTTTACGGAAATAAAAAACCGTAACCGTCAAAAACGTAAGAAATATAAATATAAAGCAACGTAAGGAGGAAGAAGGATGATCGTAAGCGCGGGCTACAGAAAAAACGGTTTTGACGCATTCGGCGGCAAGGTCTTAAGAAAAGGCGATATGAGTCACTGGAAAAACGATCCGCAAAGGACCGACCCGAACGGCGTCGCGCTCGGACTCAGTGATGAAGTCGTGGAGGTGAAGCGCGACTTTTTCGGCCTTCTGCCGACCATAAGCTCTATCTGGATGGAAAATCCGGAATGCAGGATCAATATGACGAAGAAGAACGAAAAGCTGTTTTTGAAAAACAACGTGATAATACGCGGCAGATACGACACGTCCGCGGAGGCTTTTGCGCGGCAGTATCATCTGCGTTTCCTTCATCTTGACGTTGAGCTCGCGTCAGTCGGAGATTATTTCGAGCACGGGGTAGACGTCATAACGCTGCGCTTTTACGAAGACGGCAAGCCGTATATACATCAGGACTGTATGTGCCAGGGCATTTCCGCCGGGTCCATGGGCGGCGGCGAGGTGAGCTTTGATCTGCCAAAGGATTTTTACCTGACAATGACGGCGGAAGAGATAGCCGGGCAGTGCTGGCGCGGCAAAACGATACTGAATAACGGGATATTGCAGGAATTTCTTAAAAAAGCAAAAGAAAAAAACGGCTATTTTCTCAATTTTAAAAAGTGAAAGGATACCGCCATGAAGCTTTTGGGAGTGGAAAAACTGGAAAACAGTCTTTATTCGGAATGGAGGCTTACGTACAGAGTAGGCTGGGGACATATCTGCCGCGCCGCGTCGCTTATTTATGAGTATACGCGGGATCCGGAGGTGTTCGTAGGCGACGCGAACGGCGAGAAGGAAGTGACCTTTGAAAGCGCTGAAGAGATAAACGGGCTTGAAGAGGAAGGATATCTTACCATACGCGGCTGCTCCGATATATTGAAGGTCCCGGTAATGATCACGTTTTACAACCAGCTTGACACAGTCAAAGTGACCGTTATATCAAAGACCGAAGAGTTTATGGAAGCGGACTATAAAAATTTCAATTTATCAATGTGTCAGTATATGGATTCCGTAGAAATAGCTATGTATGAGTGAATGTCGGCGTCCGATGTAAGAAATAAATAAACGGAGAATCAAACAATGAAAAAAGTGCTTTTGCTCGGTGATTCCATACGTATGGGATACGACGAATACGTTAAAGAAATACTGAAAGACGAATTTGATGTGATATACGACGAATCTGACAACGGCCGCTTCTCGGCTTATACCTTATGGCAGGCAAACCAGTTTTTCAAAAACTGCGGACACTTTGACGTCGTCCACTGGAACAACGGCTACTGGGATATGAATATAGAGCCGCCTATGAAAACACCAATGCATCCGGTGGAAGAATACGTCCGGTATCTGCACAGGATACTGACGGAAATTCGTAATAACGGCGCGACTCCGGTATTTGCTACGTCTGCCCCGATACTTTCAAAAGAGCTTGCGGCGGAAGTTGTAACGGAAGGCGTTACGCCGTTTGAATACGATAACGAATGGGTAAAAAAATACAACGCCGCCGCGGTTTCTTTTATGGAGAGCGAAGGCGTTACGGTAAACGATCTTTATTCTCTGTGCCTTAAAGACAGGCATTACTACAAATGCCCGGATCTTCTTCATCTCACTGAGGAAGGGTACAGAAAATGCGCGGAAAAGACCGCGGACGCCATACGCAAAGCGTGTAAAAAATGAAAATAGAAAACAATATATTAAAGCATTATCTTAAAAACGTATATTTCATAACCGGAACGGCGTACGCGGGCAAATCTACGACCGTGAAAATGCTATCCGAGCGGTATGATATGATATTCTGCGGCGAAAATTACCATAGCAAAGTGTCTGATACGGTTGCCGACCCCGCGCATCAGCCGGATATATCCTATCTTAACACGCTTACGGACTGGCGCGATTTTGTCCTGCGCTCACCGGAGGAATACGAGCGGTGGATATTTGGCGTAGGTAAAGAAGCCGCGGAGTTTGAGGCGGCCGAGCTTATTTGTATATCTCAGAACAAAAAAGTAATAGTTGACACGAATATCCCGGTCGATATTTTAAAAGAAATATCTGACTATGATCACGTCGCCGTCATGCTTTGCCCGCAGTCGATGAGCGTTGAGAGGTTTTTTGACAGATCAGATCCGGAAAAGCAGTTTATTTTCAGCGTCATCCAAAGCTGTGACGACCCGGAAGCCGCAATGGAAAACTACCGCCGCGGACTTGCGCTCATAAACAGCAAAAAGCATTACGACGAGCTGGCAAACAGCGGCTTTTTCACGGTCGTACGCGAAGACGACGGGCGCGATACGAGAGAAGAAGTTTGCGATAAAATAGCAAAGCATTTCGGTTTGATATAAGGACAAAACCGAGCACAAAATGACAGGACAAAAACGAAAATCTCCTGTATAATGGTATCATTCAGAGAAAGGAGATCGGATACATGGAGTGGCTTACCGGCATTCGCACGGCTATAGATTACATGGAGGAGCATCTGAGGGACGATATTGACGTAACAGATATTGCAAAGCAGGTGTATATCTCCCCGTTCTTTTTAAGCCGCGGGTTTGCTCTTATGACCGGCTGCGGTATAAGCGAGTATCTGCGCAACCGCAGGCTTTATCAGGCGGCGCTCGACTTGAAGGAGACGAACGACAAAGTCATAGATATTGCCCTGCGCTACTGCTACGATACGCCGGAAAGCTTTACAAAAGCGTTTTCGCGCTTCCACGGCGCATCGCCCTCTCAGGTGCGCGGCGGCGCTCCCGCCCGCGTTTTCCTGCCTCTGAAAATCAACATTTCAATACACGGAGGTAATCAGATGGATTACAAGATCACACCAATGTTCCCGTTCAAAGTAATAGGTTTTCAGCGGGTATTCGACAACGAGACCGCATACGAAAAGATCCCGGAATTCTGGGATGAGATATGCGAAAAGTACGCAAAAAACGTCTACGCCGGAAACGAGCCGGCAAACCCGTACGAAAAAGCGCTTGTGGATAACTGCATAGGCGAGTACGGCGTCTGCATAGACGATATGGACGGCGGCAAGTTCAGATATCTTATAGCCGGTAAATACACCGGCGGAGAAGTGCCGGAGGGCATGGTGCTGTACGAATTCCCGCGCGGCGACTGGGCGGTATTTGACTGCATAGGTCCGCTGCCCGGGGCGCTGCAAAGCGTGAACACGCGTATTTTTAACGAGTGGCTGCCAGGCAACCCCGATTATGAGCTGAGCGGCAACGCAAGCGTGGAATGGTACGACTGTATAAACGGCGAAAAGACGGACGCGGACTATCACAGCGCTATCTGGGTGCCGGTGAAAAAGAAAGCGTAATTATTTAAAAGTCAAGGAAGAACAAAAAGAAAAATGAAAGAGCTTTTTGAGTTATTTATAACTTTTTTCAGGATAGGACTGTTCACGTTCGGCGGCGGATACGCAATGATACCGCTTATAGAGAACATCTGCGTTGAAAAAAAAGCGTGGATAACCCACGATGAAATGATGAATATAACGGTGATAGCGGAATCCACGCCGGGACCCATAGCCATAAACTGCGCAACGTACGTCGGTTTAAAGAAAAAGGGCGTTTGGGGCTCGGTCTTGGCTACGCTCGGCGTTGTTCTGCCGTCTTTTATCATAATTCTTTTAATATCGTTTTTCCTTGACCGCTTCCTTGAAATAAAATGGGTAGCAAGCGCGTTCCACGGCATAAAAATAGCCGTCGGCATACTGATAATCGGCGCGGCTGTTAAGATGATAGCAAAAACACAGAAAAAACCGCTTTATATCATCATAATTTCAGCAGCCTTTGCCGCTATGATGCTTATAAATATTTTCTCGCTTAAAATTTCAACAATAGTGCTTATGCTCGCCGCGGCTGCCGCGGGGCTGATCGCTTATCTGATAAAGCGGGGCAAAGAGAAGGAGGCAAAGAAATGATCCTTCTCGAGCTTCTTTTGGGCTTTCTTGAAATAGGCGTTTTCTCGTTCGGCGGCGCGTACAGCGCCATACCGCTGATACGCGAGGTCGTTTTATCGTACGGCTGGATAGACGACGACAAGCTCTCATATATGATAGCCGTGAGCGAAAGCACGCCCGGGCCTATAATGGTCAATATGGCGACGTATATAGGCAGTGAAAAAGCCGGCGTTTTAGGCGCCGCCGTTGCAACGCTTGCCGTTATACTGCCCGCGTTCCTTATAGTTTTGATACTTACGCTGCTTTTGAAAAATCTTATCAAAAAAGGCGCCGTGCAGTCCATACTCGGCGGGCTGAAATCCTGCGTGGCGGGCGTTATCCTCGCTACCGGCGCGTTCATGCTGCTGAAATGCTTTATCGGAAGCGTGACGGCGACCGAATTTGATATTTACGCCGTTATAATAGCCGCGGTGCTCGCCGTCATATATTTCGGCTCAAAGAAAATTATAAAAAACGGCATATCGCCGATAATACTTATAATAATATCCGGCGTCGCCGGCGTGCTGGTATACGGCTGGAAATAGAAAAGGGGATAAGATTATGGAATACAGAAAATTTGACAAGACCTGTTACATAAGAGTTGATAAAGGCGAAGAGATAATAAGCTCCGTACTCAGAGTATGCAGAACGGAAAAGATCGCCTCAGCGATTTTCAGCGGCATCGGCGGCTGCAGCAGCGCGGAGATACAGACGTTCATACCGGAAAAAGGGACGTTTGATCTGCGTGAGTTATCCGGTATGCTGGAGCTCGTTTCCATGAACGGCAGCGTAACGGCTGACGGAGACGGGAACCTTTTCCACCACACTCACGCGTCGTTTGCATACGTCGACAAAAAAAAGCACTGTATGGCATCAGGACATATCAAGTCAACGGTAGTCCGCTATACCGCCGAGATAGAGCTGCGCCCTGTGATAGGCGGTACGATAACAAGAACGACAGATCCGGAAACGGGGACCGGTTTCTGGGATTTTTCGGATAAAGAAATATCCGTCAAAGCAAAACTGTCCGATATTTTTGAAGACAGACCGGATACCTGGGGTTACCGCGGAGATCCGTATTTCTGGGCTTACTTGAAAGATCTATCCGAAGGTATGGAAGTCTTGACTGAAGACGGGCTTGAAGAGTGGATAAAGGACGAATTCTTTAAGCTTTCCGGCAAAAAAATGTCGTGCGGGCCCGAAGGCACTGCCGTTATAGAGCAGTTTGCTCACGGCGGAATGAGCTCCGGCGGAGTTGACGGACAATGGTGGTTAGAAACCGGCATACCGCTTTTGAAAAGCAGATTGAAATAACGAAAAACGCCCTCAGGACGCCTGCGATAGAGCAGGTGTCCCGAGTTTTTTCACTTTTATCCATTCCGTGTCGTTTTAAGCAAAACTAACGCAAAAGCGCTTTTGACAACCAGTGGCCATCAAAAGCGCATCACGTTCCTTTTGCGTTGACTACGTCTGTCTGGTCAGAGCATCATTCAACTATCCGTTGCAAAATACAACTAAATATAAACAACGCGGTTGTTGTATTTTCATTTTCTTTATGCTATTATATAGCCAGAACAAGCGCTTGTTACTTTAATTCTCAGGAGGAAATCATGAATATTAAATTGAGCGAGCAATTAAAAAAGCTCCGCAGAGAAAAAGGCAACACGCAGGAGGATCTGGCGAGTCATCTCGGCATTTCCACCCAGGCGGTCTCCAAATGGGAGCGCGAGGAAGGATACCCGGATATAACGCTTCTGCCGGCTATCGCGTCCTATTACAACGTCAGCGTTGACGATCTGCTTGGCGTCGGGGCGATCGAAAAAGAGAAAAAACTGCAGTCGTACAAAGAAAAAGACGACGAGCTGTTCCGCGACGGAAAAAGCGCGGAGCGCGTGGCGCTTTGGAGGGAAGCGCAAAGGGAGTTCCCGAACGATCTGACGGTCGTTCACGGTCTGATGTACGCTTTGTCCGCGGCGGATGATAACGCAAACGCCGACGAGATCATCGCGTGCGGGGAGAGGATATTGAATGAATCCACCGATCAGCGTTTGCGCGGCGGTGCTGTTCAATGCCTGAGCCATACCTATTATTACGTCAAAAATGACGCGGAATCGGCGATAAAATACGCAAAAATGGCGGGCTTTGTCACGACTTACGATTTAATGAAGCACGTTCTTGATGGAGAGGAAGCGGTCAAATATTGTCAGCGAAACGTCCAAAGGGATTTTGACGATATCAGATTGAACGTGTGTATCATGTGTCAAAAAGGCAATTATGCGCCGAAGGATCATATCAGGGCGCTTGAATTTTGCATAAAGTGCTACGATCTGCTTTATCCCGACGGAAACTGCGGATTTTATCACTGCCGGTATTCGGAAATCTATAAGGAAATGGCGGCGAGCTATTTGAAACTGAACGATGCGGAGAAGATGTTTGAGTGCCTTGAAAAAGCCGCGGAGCACGCGATCAAATACGATACGCAAAAGGATGGGATGTACACTTCCTTTCTCATAAACAGGATTGATTATTCTCCTCTGTACGCGTACAAGGATTATACCGAGAATGACTCGGGTCTGCTTCTCAAATCCTTGAAAGGCGAGAAGTTCAAACAGTTTGAAACCGATCCCCGTATGGTGAAGCTTATTGAAAAGCTGACGCCTATTGCACGATTTCAATAATGCAAACCTTGACTTTTGATGATATGACATCATTGATCCATTCGCACCAAACCCGTAAACAAACCGCGAGGGACGCCTGCCATATGGCAAGCGTCCCTCCGGGGCGTTTTTTTATATTTCAATTTGCCGTTACGGTCACGGTCATACTCGCGGTATTGCCGGTCAGGTCCGACGATGTAAGCGTCAGCGTATGCGTACCCTCGGTTATCCTGCCCTGCCTGTCAAGCGCGTTATCTGACCAGCTCTGCACGACTTCCGTCTTATCGTGATCGTCCCGCGCTTCAAATTTCAGCCTGACGTACGCTCCGGCGACGGTCCTGATACTTTTCAGCCTGCAGTTTATCACGGGTGCCTCCGTGTCTTTTTCACCTACAATGACCGTAAGCGCTTTTTCCGCGGTATTCCCGCGGCTGTCGGCCGCGCGCAGCGTCAGCTTGTATTCGCCTTTTATCAGACCGCCTTCGCCGTCCGTCGCTTCCTTATCCCATATATACTCGACCGGAAATTCCGCGTTTTCCTCTTCATCCCAGCTGACGGCGTCTATCACGAAAGGTTTTGACGCCGTAGTTTCTATACGTTCCGGTCCGTCGTATATTATCACCGGCGGTATATCGTCGTTTACGGTAAGCTCAACGCTTATCTCGTCTATGTACGCTACGTTATTTACGGAGCCGTCGTCAAGATTGCGGAATCCGAAGCCGAATACGCCCAGCCTGCCGTTTTTGCCCGAAAGCTTTTTGATCTCGTTTGCGTCGGATAACACGATCTCGTCCCATTGATCCGGTTTGACCGCGTTGTAACGAAGCACCCACGATACGCCCGCGTCGGTGGTGACTCTTACCTCTTTTGTATGTTTACCGTAATATACGCGGAAATGAAGCGCTTTGACGGACGTTACAGGTATGTTTCTGTTTGAAAAGTCAACCGTTATGCCGGAGGAGGAGTCGCCTGTCAGCTTCATAACGTATCCGCCGTACCCTTCCGGCACTCCGGCTTTTGCCGCCTCATAGCTTGAGTATACGTCCATTCGTTTATACCGGTAAGGAGAAGATGCGGTATCCGGTTTGTCCGCGTACGGTATCTCGCCTTTTTCATCGCCCGCGCTGATAACGGGCAGAGGGCAGAGAAGCGTAAAAACAAGCAAAATGCAAATTAAAGCTGATGTAAAACGTATTGATCTCATTTCACGTCCTCCAGCAGATTTTCGCATATAGCGTCAAGCTCTTTTTCCGTCATGCCGAGGTTTAAAAGATACGTTCTTGTGTTGTACTGAAGAAGCTTTGCGGATCTTGATATTATGCCTTTTAAATTGTTTAACTGCTGCAGCATGGTAGAAGGCGGCGTAGTATCCGCATATCCGCCCATATCGGAAAAGAAAGACGCCTCATAATCCATATATATATCGTTTTCGCTCACGCCTAAAAGCGCCTGAAGGATGACTGCAAGCGTTCCCGTCCTGTCGCGCCCCAACGAGCAGTGGAAGTATATAGGGAAATTGTCCGGATCAACAAACGCTTTTAATTCCGCCAGCAGATCGTCCTTGTATTCGTTCAACTCAATTTTTTCGTAATACGGCGCGGTAACGCTTATGTATTTGATATCCTTACCGAGCGGCGATACTCCGCCGGTCACTTTTTCTCTCAGATCGAGCTCGGTCTTTATACCGAGGATATCCACGGCTTTTTTTATGCCTTCGTCCGTAAGATTTGCAAAATCAGCACCGCGGTAAACCATGCCGTATTTCACGCGTCTGCCGTCGGACGTTTTTTTGCCGCCCAGGTCGCGCACGTTCGATACGCCGGGGATATATACCGTCCTTATGGTCTGCAGAGTTTTGAAGCTGTGTATATCCGATCTTATATCGTTTCCGTCTTTTGTGCAGACAGTCTGCCAGAAGTATTCGGTCCCGGGCAAAAGGTCTTCCACGTCAAGCTCACTGCCGCTGCACAGGAATACGACGGGATCCGACATATCCGGGTTTTCGGATATGAAAAGATTAGTATATTCCGCGTCGCCGCCCCAGCTGAAATGAACGGGCACGGGCTCGCATCTTTCCGTGTGATCGTATATCTTGTCAAGCCGCCCGCGCTTGTAGCTGTTGATCCATTCCGTCATAATGTCGTTCAAAAGCGACACCGTTACGCCTTCCTTCGGCGTGATCTCATACTGTATTTCCGTTTCTTCTTCGGTTCCGGTGACCGTCGCCTCTTCCGTTACGGAAACAGTCGCCTCCTCCGTCTCCGTCGTATCAGCCGTTCCGCCCGTGCCGCACGACGTGACGCACGCGCCGGTAAGGACGGACGATACAAGAAGAAGGGCGGTAAGTAATGGGACGTTCTTTTTCATATTTTGCTCCCCGGTATTGGTTTATCACAAAAAATTATACTACTTTGATCATTTTATGTCAACGCTTTTTCAAAAGAAATTACCGTAACAAACAAAAAACGCGCATAGCGGTGTACTTCGTAAGGAAGTACACCGCAGCTGAATTCGCCGTATTCGGCGAGCTAAATCGGGCGCTGCCCGGCTAAATTTGCTTCGCAAGCTAAATTCGGCTTCGCCGAGCTTATAGGCGAATTTAATTTAGCTGAAGCCGTGGGCTTCAATTTAGCTGCGAGCGTAAGCGAGCAATTTAGCTGAATAATAAAAACCTTTCCTATATCGGAAGGGTTAAGACGAGCTGAAAGAAAATAACCCACTATGACACTTTCTATAATTGAAAGATGTCAGAGTGGGTTTGTTTCTTCTTTATATAGCCTATCCCTACGCACGCTTTTTGCTTTATGTTTTATAAACGCTTGTCGGAAACGGTAAGCTCGCCTTTGTCTATACGCGCGTATAACTCGTTTTTGGGTATCGGCTTTCCGTAAAGATATCCCTGCAGACGGCTGCAGCCTATCTTATCAAGGAATTCCGCCTGCGCTTCCGTTTCAACGCCTTCCGTCAGCGTCAGCATATTTATCCTGTCCGCCATTTTGACTATGCAGTCTATCAGTACCCTTGATTTTTCGCTGTTTTCAAAGTTGGATAAGAACCGCATATCTATTTTTATTACGTCAAACTGATAGTCTTTCAAAACGTTTAATGAAGAATATCCGGAACCGAAATCGTCAAGCCACAGAGAATAACCAAGCTCTTTTATGCGGTCCATGGCAGCGTTGAGCGCCGTAAAATTATCCGTCAAAGCGCTTTCCGTAACTTCAACGTGGATCAGATACTTAGGTATACCGTATTTGGCAACGAGATTTTCAAGCTCCTGCACCGCGTCCATAAGTTCAAAGTCGAGTCTTGAGAAGTTCAGCGACACGGGAACTACCGGTTTGCCTTCGTCTATAGCCGCTTTGAGATCTTTGCACACCGCTTCAAATATCGCCTTGTCAAGCTTGTGTATCAGACGGTATTCTTCAAGCACCGGTATGAATTCTATAGGCGAGAGCCTGCCGTATACCGGGTCCATCCAGCGCGCCAGCGCCTCACAGCCGCACAGCTTTCCGGAATCCGACCATACGACCGGCTGATAGAAGGGAACTATCCAGCCGTTGTTTACGGCGTTGTCTATGTTGTTTACGACGTATAGCCTCTTGCGGTATTCCTCGCTCATGGTTTTGTCGTATTCGGTATATACGGTCTGAAAACGGTTTTTAATAAGATGCGCGGCGTAACGCGCCCTGTCTATTGCAACGCGCGGATCGTCGTTTTTGCCGCTCATATGACACGCGCCGCAGTTTATGCCAAGCAGTATCTCGTTGTCATAGCCGTGAACGCGGTCGTTTAAAACGTTCAGTTTTTCTGTAAGATCTTTCGTGTTTGCAAATATGACAAAGTGGTCGTCGGCCTGCCTTGCGCAAAGAGAATCGGAGAATACGTCCGTGATATGGTTTCCGAGCGTAATAAGGAATTTGTCGCCTTCTTCAAAACCTCTCTGATCGTTAAAGGCTTTGAAATTGTGTACGTTCAAGAACATAAACACGTATTTTTCAATATCCGCATCCGGCATATTCTGCATACTTTCTTTTGCAAGCTCGGAAAAATAGTTGTAGTTATACATACCGGTAAGCGCGTCTTCCTTTGCGCTTTTTTCAAGCGCTTTGGTTTTGCTCGCTTCGTTCAACCGGCCGTGATAAATAGCAAAACATATGGTTGTAAGGGATATAAAGAACGTTATGTAGTTTACTGAGTCACCGGATATTATTTTCTGCGCAACGCCGTTTATTATGACCTCCTGATCCTGAAACGACATCCCGTTCTGGTACGTAAGAAGTATATTGTAGAATCCCAGAAAGCTGGCGCCGAGGGTGAGTATCGTTATGTACGGACGGTAAATAAGAAGACAACCGACGTATATTACCATCGTAAGGAAGCAAATTATACCTTTTCCGCCCCAGAAATCACTGTACGATACGAAAATTCCGAAAGCAAGACAGCCTAAAGAGAAGCAGGTTATGACAACGTGCTCAAGTATCACAACACGTTTTTTCTTGACGTATTTGAATACGGAGTAAATAACTATCGCCGCACCGATGATAAACAGCAGAACGTAAACCGATACGAGCATGACGTTCATGATGTTTGCCATTACCGGCGTTACGGATTCGCTCACCGCCGTAAACGTTTCAAGACTCAGTACGGACGTGTATAAAACGCTCAAAGATCCGATGACTGCAAGCGAAATGAATTTCCCTTTTGAAAATCTTTTGCTGTTTTTGAACATACAAAACAGCATTATGCCGAGACCGAGCAGTAAAAACAGCCAGTATTTTGACGTGTATTTTACAATAAGCCGGAACAGATCTCCGCCCGCCTGATATTTGGGGACGATTTTTGAATGAGTCTGCCGTATGAGCATCCAGATCTCAAGCAAAACAACGATACCGCCCATGTAGCTGCTGGTGCGTATATTCGCGTCGTGCAAATACTCGTTTTCATATTTGCTGAGCTTTTCAAAACCTAAGATGTGAGAGAAAAACCGAAAAACCTTTTTCATGTTATTGCTCCTGTTAATTGTAAAAGTCCCGGTGACGTGCTTTATTAAATGGATTTAAGCGTTTTTTGTTTATTTATAAATGATATTTTTAAAATCGTATAAATATTATATTACACTGTAATGGAAATTCAATAGTGATTTTGTAAACATTTAATGCGGACGCACTTTTATCCAAAGCAAAACACATCCGGCGAAGGTCTGTTTGACCGGAAGCCGGTTTTCACTTTTAATTTGCAGACCCGCACATCACGGATCACGTTTTTTTACCTTGCCGTTATTATTTTCCGGGTTTTCGGTTTACTTTTTTGCTGTGTCGGAGATGGCGTATACCTAGGGTAACGAGAATTATCCGAACCACGTTTTCGGACGGCATCTCGCCGCTCCTGCTTCGTTAAACCCCTTGCTGTTACGTATAGTAGCACCTGCGGGCTTTGCCTCGCAGGAACAACGATCTGTTCGTCCGAAAATCC
>JAFSYU010000058.1 GCA_017443595.1 Clostridia bacterium | reverse complement strand
TAGGATTTTCGGACGAACAGATCGTTGTTCCTGCGAGGCAAAGCCCGCAGGTGCTACTATACGTAACAGCAAGGGGTTTAACGAAGCAGGAGCGGCGAGATGCCGTCCGAAAACGCGGTTCGGATAATTCTCGTTACCCTACAATGACGTTATTGTCAAAACAGAACGGCAAATAAAGCAAAATTCACGGCTTTGCTTTGATCGCAAAGCAAAAACGATACCGGAAAAAAGGAGATAAAGCAGCTTTTATGAACAGTAATACGGTTAATATTAAATTGTCCGGCAGGATAGATTCCGGAAACGCCCCCGAGACTGAACAGAATATCCTGGCGCAGCTTGCCGGTAAGGGAGAATGCGCTCTTGTGCTTGACGCGGAGGAGCTTGAATATATATCAAGCGCGGGTCTGCGCGTCATACTGCGCCTTAAAAAAGCGTATCCGGACTTAAGAGTAATAAACGTAAATGCGGAGGTTTACGATATTTTCGACATGACCGGTTTTACGGAGATGCTGACGGTGGAAAAAGCCTACCGCGTAGTATCCGTTGAAGGCTGCGAGGTCATAGGCGAAGGCGCAAACGGCAAAGTCTACCGTATAGATAAAGACAACGTCGTAAAAACGTATAAAAACGCTGACGCGCTGGCGGAGATCCAGCACGAGCGTGAGGTGGCTAAGCTCGCGCTCATACTCGGCGTGCCTACCGCGATATCGTACGACGTGGTGCGCGTCGGAGACAGCTACGGCTCCGTGTTTGAGCTGCTCAATTCCAGATCGTTTTCAAAAATCCTGGCAAGAGAGCCGGAGCGTTACGAATGGTGCGTAAAAGAATACGTAAAAATGCTCAAAAAGATCCATTCCGTTGAAGTGCCCGCCGGAAAACTTCCGCTGATCAAGCAGAAAATACAAAAGGGCATAGAAAGAGTCAAAGACGCCATACCGGAAGGCTTGGGCGCAAAGCTCGTTGACATGGTAAAGGCGATACCGGATATAGACCGTATGATACACGGCGATTTCCACACTAAAAACATTGTGCTCGCCGGCGACGAGGTGCTAGTCATAGATATGGATACGCTGTCCGTGGGACATCCGATATTTGATTTTATGCGTATGTATAACGCATATATCGGCTACGGCGAATACGAGCCGGAAATAATACTGAATTTCATGGGCTACGGCATGGACGTTTCAAAGAAATTCTGGCACGACAGCCTTGCCGAGTATCTGAACACAAGCGACGAAGAAAAAATAAAAGAAGTGGACGAAAAGACGCGCTGTGTGTCTTACGCTTATCTGATCGACTGGAGCATACGCCATAAAGGCGACGCGGACAAGGCGACGAGAGCGCTGTGGACGGAAAGACTCGTTGAGCTGCTTAAGAGGACGGACACTCTTGATTTTGAAATACCCGAAACTCCGTCGTCCGACCCGAACGAGCTTGATATAGAGGCAAGCACGGAAAATCTGCAAAAGGTGATAGACTTTGTAAATTCCCGTCTTGACGCGACACACTGCCCGCCGAAAACAAAAACGCAGATAGAGATAGCAGTAGAGGAGATATACGTCAATATCGCACACTACGCTTATACGTTGAATAAAGGCCGCGCAAAAATAAAAGTTGAAACAACAAACGATCCTTCCTCTGTTTGCATCACGTTTACGGACAGAGGCATACCGTACGATCCGCTCAAAAAAGAGGATCCGGACATAACTTTGCCGGCGGATAAGCGCGAGATAGGCGGACTTGGCATCTTTATGACCAAAAAAATAATGGACGGTCTGCATTACGAATATAAAAACGGTCAGAACATACTGACCATGAAGAAGGTATTTTAAAGGAGCGCTGAAGCAAATGGCGGAATTGCCGTTAAAAATAGATCTTCATATGCATTCCACCGTATCCGACGGTACGGACACGCCGCAAGAACTGCTGAAAAAAGTCAGCTCTGCCGGTATGACCGTGTTTTCCGTAACGGATCACGACGCGGTCAAAGCGGGCGGCGTTATACGCGGCTGCCTTAAAGACGGCGATCCGCAGTTTATTCAGGGCGCGGAATTCTCCTGCCGGGACGGTGAAGGCAAGTATCACATACTGGGCTACGGCTTTGATCCGGAAAACGGCTTTGTTAATGATCTTGTGGAACGCGCGCACGGCCTCAGAATGAAAAAAGTCAGAGCAAGGCTTGATTTTCTTGAATCGGAATTCGGCTTCACGTTCCCGAAAGAAGAGATAGACCGGCTGCTTTCACAAGACAATCCCGGTAAGCCGCATATAGGCAATCTTATGGTAAAGTACGGCTACGCCGTAAGCAAAGAAAGCGCCATAAAGGACTATATAGACCGCAAGCATTTCAAAAACGAATATATAAGCCCGTCGGAAGCGATAGAAGGCATAATCAAAGGCGGCGGCATACCGGTGCTCGCCCACCCGTTTTTCGGCAGCGGCGACGAGCTTATACTCGGGGAAGATATGGATAAGCGCGTAAAACGGCTTGTAGGTTACGGCTTAAAAGGGATAGAATCGTTTTATTCCGGCTTCTCCGCAAAACTCATCCGCGACGCGCTTGATCTTTCTGAAAAACACGGTCTGTACGTTACCGCGGGAAGCGATTACCACGGCAAAAACAAACTCGTTATATTAGGCGACACGGGATTTGACGGCTCTGACGGTATCCCGCAGGGTATGCGCAGATTTTTTAAAGATCTGAATATAAACGTATAAAAGAGGGGAAAAAATGAAAAAAACGTTTTTATATCGCGCGGTGCTTTTGATTTTGGTATCGGTTTTATGTACGGGACTGTTCGGCTGCGAAAAAAAACGCGCCGCAAACGAAATAGCGGCGGACATTGCCACGCAGTACGGCAAATACGGAGCGGAAGCGAAAGACAGTATATCTGAGCTTTTCAAAGAGTTTGACAGCGTTGATAAAGATTCCGCACAGCGCTGGAGAAAAGTCATGGACGTCTGGACTTCGCCCGAGCTTGGCGATCCGCTGCATTACGACGTTTTGCCTGACGGACTGCCGGATACGAACGAATTCTGCATTGTAGTCCTCGGCTTCAAATTAAACGACGACGGGACGATGCAGGATGAGCTGATACAAAGGCTCACCGTCGCTTTAAACAGCGCGAACAAATATAAAAACGCACTGATAGTCTGCACCGGCGGCGGCACTGCAAAAGAAAACGAAAACGCCACGGAAGCCGGAGAGATGGCAAAATGGCTTATAGAGCAGGGAATAGCAAAAGACCGCATAATCGTTGAAGATCAGTCAAAGACTACCGCTCAGAACGCGATGTTTACGTATGATAAACTTACAAAAGATCACCCGGAGGTAAAGAAACTCGCCATAGTTTCAAGCGATTATCACATAAAGACCGGAGAACTCCTCTTCAAAGCGCAAGCAATATTCAAAGCGGAAAAAGCCGGAGAGGAGAAGTGGGAGGTCGTATCAAACGCGGCGTGGAAGGCTCCTTCCGGCACGCTTAACACAATGTTCCAGGCAGGCGCTCTGATAGAGCTGTCAGGCGATAAGGAAACGGCGTTTGATATCTATTTCGATAACTATACGATACACGAGCTGCCCGGTCAGTCGGATCAGAAGGATAAATGATAAAAAATATCCGCGGTCCGTCAAATCAAAACATCACCAGACGGCATTTATCGGATTTTGCAAAGAAAAATAAACGGTCCGGAGAGATTTAATGACAGAGATAACAAAAAAAGCGCCCGCCGATCCTTCGGGATTCGTCGCGCTTGGAGAGTACATACCGCATATAGTGCAGGAGATACGTTATTATACGACTTTCAATTTTGTAGGCGACCGTATAGACGGATATGAAGAGCCTGCAGCGCTTTTGACAAAGGAAGCGGCGCGTGCTCTCAAAGGCGTTTGCGCCGAGCTTATGGTGCAGGGCTATCGCGTAAAGGTGTTTGATGCGTACCGTCCGGTCTGTGCGGTAAAGCATTTTATGCTTTGGGGCATAGAAGATCAGGATATAAGGATGAAACCGTATTTTTATCCCGGCTTGAAAAGCAGGAGCTTTTTGCAAAGGGTTACATAGACAAACGCTCGTCTCACAGCCGCGGCAGCGCAGTTGATATCACGCTTATAGATATGATGAGCGGACGCGAGGTCGATATGGGCGGTCCTTTCGATCTTTTCAGCGAATTATCGCATCCCGATCATAAAGGCGTGACCGACCGGCAGTATGAAAACCGTATGATACTTCAAAAAGCCATGTTAAGAGGCGGATTTTTGCCGTCCGGCTGCGAATGGTGGCACTTCAGGCTTGAAAACGAACCGTATCCGGATACTTATTTTGAATTCCCGGTTTCACTTCAGTATTTACACAGATAAGGAGAGACCCCGTAATGGAAGATTACATTCTGAAATTTCTGAACCAGACGACGATTAAAATAGATGCGGTAGCGATAGTAAAGCTTGTAGTGATACTTGCCGTCACGGTTGCGGTCGTCATAGCTTTGACGGTCGTGCACAAGCGCATATTAACGCGTCTCAAAAGCAATAACGATCTGCGCAAAGCGCAGATATACAGGATCTCGTTCCGTTTAGCAAGGTGGATAGTCATAATAATAGGCACAATAGCAATGCTGTCCGCAATAGGTATAAATCTCACCGGTCTGTCCGCGGGGATAGGCATAATTTTCGTGTTTGTCCTTCTGGCGGCAAAGGACGCTTTGCAGGACGTTTTCAACGGCGGCATGATAATGACGGAAAGATACTATAACGTGGGGGACGCGGTGGAATATGAAGGCAAAGAAGGAATAATAGTTTCATTCACCGCCCGCACTACAAAAATAAAGCTTCTGGAAGACAGAACGGTATTAAACGTTGCAAACAGGAATATTTCAAATATAAGAAAACTTAATCACCTTGTAGATATAGATCTTCCCCTGTCTTACGATCTGAGCGCAAAAGACGCTTATTCTTTGCTTGACGGCGTTTGCGAGAAGATAAAGGGCGTGGAAGGCGTTGAAAACTGCGAGTTTAAAGGCACGCAGGAATTCGGCGCAAGCGCGATAATATATAAAATAAGATTTTACTGCGATCCGGATAACAAACCGGATATACGCCGCGCGGTCATAAAAACGGTACAGAGTGAACTGGATGAAAAAGGCGTCCGCATCCCCTATCAGCAGATCGATATACACGAAAAATAAAAAAAAGCCGCTTTACAGCGGCATTTTTTTACGGTTTTAAATTATCGGCAAACAGGTAGCCGAGTTTTATAACGCAGTCCGTATCGTAATGGTACATATCTGGCTCGCCATGCGGCTCGTGCTCTGTCGTAAGCCCTTCGCCTATCGTGTCTATATACACGCAGTTATCATGCGTTTCCGCATACTCTTTTTTCGCCGCGTTAAGCTCTTTATAAAACGGCCATACGGTGCTTATGCCGCCGTCAGCAAAAACGCAGTCTTTTGTATATTCTTTAAATTCCTTTTTATAGTCGTTTATCATACAGTCGTACAGATGAGAGTAATTTGCGGTATGTCCTTCGTCGCAGGCGTCGTTTTCACCCTGCATCCAGCAGAATTCCTTTATTTCCGGTTCGTATCCCATTTCCTTTATGGCGGCGATACTTTCCTTTGTTATCTTTACAAGCTCGTTATAGCACCAGGAATAACGCGCCACCGCTCCGGCTTCTATGTTTTTGACTATGCTCGGCAGCTGATCGGCAAAAGAGCCCGCGTCGTATTCCGGTCCGCCGGACGGGGAAAGATAATCCTTATACAAAGACATACCGCCGAAAGCGCATTTTATAATAAAAAACTTTTGCCCGGGGTAACGGTTGTCAAGCGCGTCCGCGATACCGAGCTCCGGACCTATAGTCAGCTTTGTCGCCTCGGTGCAGCCGACGGTGGTTTTTACAAATCCGCCGCTTTTTTTATCGTGTGAAAAATAGTTTATAAGTATGTTTTCGTAGCCGTCGTTCCATTTTTTGATTCGATCCGCATCAAAATGATCCGGCAGATACTCCACGCGCCCCACGCCCACGGCGTTTGACTGACCCGACAGCACGATTATGTTTGCTTTTTTCATGTTTTTCCCGTCCCTTTATATGTTTTAGTGTATTATACCGTTTATGAAGATAATTGTCAAGTATTTTATTTATTTTTTCATTACCATTCGCAGCTCCGTTACCGGAGTGCCGAGCGTGATCGTCTCTGTTTTTCCGTCTGAACGGAAACCGCATTTTTCATAAAAACGTATCGCACGTTCGTTTCCCTTTAAAACCCAAACGGCGATCTGCTTATAATCTTTCAGAAGATCAAGCGCCGCGTCCATAAGCGCTTTGCCCACGCCCTTGCCGTAATATTCGGCTAAAACGTATATCGCAAAAACCTCGCCGGCGTCGCAAAGGTCTTCGTTTCTGCATTTGCCGTAACCGACGAAACCGACTACGCGCTCCCCGTCCTTTGCGACGAGAATATTATCAAGCCATCTGTAAGCAATCTCCTCGCATTTCTGCTCCGACATTTTATCAAGATAACTCTGATCAACAAGACCGGGATACGCCTGTTGCCACGATTTGTAGTGGACGTAACCCTTGCCGCGTATCTCGTCGTCCGTTTCCATTTTTTTAATTATAATACTCATAATAATTCCTATTCTATGCTGTTCAATCCGTCGTATAACTCGTTAAACGATTTTGTTTTTTCGCATCTACCGTACGAAAACGATCTGTCCTCACCGTATTCAAGCAAAAAGCATTTTGCAAGCTCTTCCACCGTTTGCTCAAGCGTCGTGAAAAACTGGCGGTACGCAAACTCGTATCCCGGGGTGCCTTCTTCAAAATTGCTCTGTATAAGCGACTCCGTCACCTGATCGAGCGGATACATTTTTATGTGCATCAGCTCGTGGACTATCACCTCTTCAATATTTTCCTGTTTCGGATTTTTCACGTTCAGCATCAGTATCGCTTTTCTGTCGTCGCAGTCGATCTTAAAGTCGCCCGTCTTTTTCCAGTCCGGATCGTCTATCAACTCCAGTTTGACGTCCCAGCCCGGAGTTATGCGCAGCTTGCCGCAGTATTTTTCAAATAACCGTGTTATCTTTTCGTTATCCATTTCATCTTCTCCCGCTATCTTCAAGGTAATTATTAAATAAGTACATTTTGTAATCTTCTAAATCAAACGCTTTGATTGTCAAGCGGTTTTTTCATCACCATGCGCACCTCGGTCGCAGGCGTGCCGAGCGTGACCGTCTCCTCTTTTCCGTCAATGCAAAAGCCGCATTTTTCATAAAAACGTATCGCACGTTCGTTTCCCTTTAAAACCCAAACGGCGACATGCTTGTGATCTTTCAGCAGATATTTATCCAGATACCGATATCGTGCATTTCCGAATTCGGTATCGCTTTGTAAAAACTCTGCGCCTCGTCGTTGCTCGCGGTAAGCGCTATGAGCGTGTCTATGCCTTTTGCTTTAAGCTCTTTTTTCAGTTCTTCAAGCAGCGCCTGCGCCACGCCTTTGTGTCGGCTGCTTTTCACAACGCAAATCCAGTCAAGATACGCCTTGACGCTGCCGTCAAAACGCGAAGGAAGGATACAGCAGTCTATCCGCCCTACAACTTTGTCATTATCATAGGGTAACGAGAATTATCCGAACCACGTTTTCGGACGGCATCTCGCCGCTCCTGCTTCGTTAAACCCCTTGCTGTTACGTATAGTAGCACCTGCGGGCTTTGCCTCGCAGGAACAACGATCTGTTCGTCCGAAAATCC
>JAFSYU010000007.1 GCA_017443595.1 Clostridia bacterium | reverse complement strand
CGTTTCCGCTTCGGTTGCGTATACTCCGCCGCCCGCCGTCCACTTCTTCGGCGGCGGATTTTGCGCCATCTGCGTTGCAACAGCCTCGGGGAAGGTTACGTTGTATGATGTATAAACAACGCTGCCGTCTGCAGGATACTCACTTTCCGTTTCCTCCGGTTCTTTTTCGGCGGCGTTTACGGCCACCTCAAATGTAATTCGTATACCGTTCACGCTTTCCGCAGTGATATTTGCCGTACCCTCGCCTACCGCGCGTATGCGGCCCGTCTGGCTTACAGAGGCGACAGAAGTATTGCTGCTCGACCATTTGAGCGTCTTGTTCCTCGCATTTATCGGCGTCACGGTCACAACGGCGTTTACGCTGTCGCCCTCGGTCATAGTCATATCGCGGCCGTTTTGAAGCGTCAGACTCTCCACGTCCACGGACGGATTTACGACGGTTACAAAGCACTTAGCCTCAAAGCCGCCCTCCTCGGTCGTAGCCGTAATTTCGGTCATACCTGCGCTCACCGGTTTTACGGTGCCGTTTTGGTCAACTGTTGCTATACGCGGATTTTTCGACGACCACGAAACGTTTTTGTTTGTCGCGTTCGCGGGGAAAATACGCGCGTCAAGATACCTCGCGCTGCCGCCCTTGTAGAGCGTAAGCGTGCTTGTGGGAAGTATAACGCCCGTCACCGGCTGACGGATTAAAAGCTTTGCTTCCGCCACTGCGCCGTAGTTTACAAGGCGCGCATAAATACGCACTCTTCCCGGCGCTTTTGCCTCTATTACGCCGTTTTGGTCAATCGTTGCGTATTCCTCATCCGAAACCGACCACTCGATCTGTGTATCATCCATATTGATCGGATAAACCGTCGCCTTAATACGCGCTGTTGTTTCACCCTCCGCAAGGTTTAAAACGCCGTCAGTCCACCCCAGAAAGATTGAACCGCGCTTTATATCGCTGTGGTCGAAGGTCTGATATGTAAATACGCGCATACCGTACTGTCCGAGCGGCACGTATTCCGGGAAATAGTCGGAATTTTCCGAGTTTTTCACTGTCGAAACAAGCATCGTGCCGAATGCGACAATAAGCGCGGCAAACGGAATAATTATCTTTAATTTATTTCTCTTTATAAATTGCGAGAAACGGTTGTTTTTTATAAAACCAATCGCCTTGTCTCTCTTTACAGGGAACGTTACATACGCAAATCGCGCGAACGACTTATTGCGGCAAAGAAGCTCCCATATGCCGCGCCCTATGCGCGCGAAAAAATGTCCGAGCAGCGCAAAGAAGCCCCCTATCGCCTTTAAAAGGCGCATAAGGAGCGTGGGTATCTTCCGGATTATCCCAAAAAACTTTCCCTTCACACGCACTCATTCCCTTTGATTACTTCTTAAATCTGTTCACAATATACTCGTTGCCCTTATTCTCCAGCTCGTCATCAAGCCTTGTAAGCCCCTTGAAATCAGGGTATTTTCTCTTTATCGCGTTTGTCAAAATATAGTCGCAGAGCTTTGGATTTTTCGGCAGCAGCGGGCCGTGCAGATATGTCGCGATAACGTTTTTGTACCGCACACCCTCCGCACCGCTCTTTCCGTCGTTGCCGTAGCCGTATAAAACCTTGCCGAGCGGCTTGTGAATACCTATGTCTGTCCTGCCGCCGTGATTTTCAAAGCCTACAATCTCGCCTTCTATAAAGTCCGGCTTTAAAATTATGTTGCTGATAAGGCGCTTCTTGCCCTGCTCGGTCTGT
>JAFSYU010000057.1 GCA_017443595.1 Clostridia bacterium | reverse complement strand
TCTCAATGAACAACAAGGTAACAGCAACAAATATGCAGATTACAGCAACATCTAATCTGCCTTACCTTGTAATCAACGAAGAACTCGCTGAAACGAATACAACTTACGGAACAGTTGCTGACGCAATGACTACATATGGTAAGACTGGCACAGGTGCTAATCTTAAACTTGTTACACCTCTGAATGTTGCAAGTAATGTTGCATATTATGCTACAGCTGGAGCAGCTTCAACCACAACTCCCACTAAATTTACAGGTTCATCAAATGTTCTTTGGGGTACCACAACAAGTTCTAATCCTGCTGAAGTACAGGCTTCAAATGTGACAACTCTTGTTGGCTCGGATGTTCTTACCGAATATGTTCTTAAGAATGAATTATATTTTAAGATTCTCCCCGGTAATATCAATGGTACACATCTGACATGCACTGGTGTTCGTTTTACTGATGGCACCAACAGTATCGCCGCTTCGGGTCGTGTTTTGATTGTTTCTGAATCTGGTAAATATCAACTTTTTAAATTAGTTGAAACAGCAGATGATGCTTCTACAACTGAGGTTGACGAAAGTTTAAAAGCTGCTGAGTCAGGATCAGATTCTTGGCTTATTGAAACTATCACAACTACTGCATCAGATTCTCAGAAACTTTCTATTTACTTCTTCTTTGATGGAACTGATTCCTCTGCCTATACAAATAATGCAACAGATCTTTCTCAAGTAACTGCTGAATTTGCATTTGCTATAGACTAATATTTATTATCAAATTATTCCGAGAGGGAGTATTTCTCCCTCTCGGGAAAACCCTAAGATTTAATCTTTTGGCCAAAGAATTAAATTAAATAAATGATCCCCGAACGGACGCGGTTCGGGGATATTTTTTAGCCTTCCCCTTTCGGGGAAGGGGGACCCCGGCGCGGTCCCCCTTCTCCGACCGAGAAGGCTTGGCCTCATCCGTCGGCTTCGCCGCCACCTTCTCCGAGGGGAGAAGGCTTGGCCTCATCCGTCAGCTGTCTGACACCTTCTCCGACCGAGAAGGCTGAGCCTCATCCGTCGGCTTCGCCGCCACCTTCTCCGAAGGGAGAAGGCTTGGCCTCATCCGTCAGCTGCGCTGACACCTTCTCCGAGGGGAGAAGGCTGAGCCTCATCCGTCAGCTGCGCTGACACCTTCTCCGAGGGGAGAAGGCTAAGCCTCATCCGTCAGCTGCGCTGACACCTTCTCCCAAAGGAGAAGGCTGAGCCTCATCCGTCAGCTGCGCTGACACCTTCTCCGAGGGGAGAAGGCTATGAAGAGGTCCTACAAGTCTTCGGCGACGTAGCGGGCGGTGATATTATCAGATGAATAAATTTCGATATACTCTATGAGCATACCGGGGATGTCGGCGGGCAAAGATGAGATATCGCCCGTTTCAAGCGCTTGTTCTACAGCCTCGTTCAGCTCCTCCTTTCCGCGTATAAAAGATAAAAGCGCTCCGAGGCGCGGCGACGCATCCGGCGTTGATCCCGCGTTTTCTATCTCCTCCCGCTCCATACGGCAGACCTCAAGCACGCGTGAGGACGTATACAGGCGCGGCAAAAGAGACAGAAACAGATCCTTATCCTCACGCAGTTCTTTTTCGGCGCCGGATATAAGATCGCCTACCTGAGCGGCAGTAAAAAACGGGGCGAGGCACGTCCCGTTTTTTGTATTGTTCCCGCAGCGCCACAGCCTTTTTTCATACGGCGTATTCGGATTCCTTACAGATTCTACGTACCATCTTCCGCATAGACCGCAGCGCAGCCGCTTTGAAAAAGGTTTTCTTCCCTCCTGCTTCCGCTTCTTCTCTTTCGCCTTCTCCTGCGCCGCCCTCGCTTCCGCGAAAATCTCCTTTGATATTATAGCCGGGTGGCCGTCTTTAACGTAATACTGCTGCACCGCGCCGTTGTTTTTTACGCGTTTTTTCGTAAGAAAACTGACGCTGACGGTTTTTTGAAGCAGCGCGTCGCCTATATATTTTTCATTATTCAATATGCTTTTCACAACGGAATAACCCCATACCCGCTTGTCCATAGGCGTTTTTATGTTATCGTCGGTCAGCGCTTTTGCTATCTCGTAATAGCTGTATCCTTCGATGCACATATAAAAAATGCGCCGTATGACGGACGCCTCCCTCTCATCTATCTCCGGCGCGCCGTCCGCGCCTTTTCTGTACCCCAGAAACTCGCTGTAATGCATCGTATATTTACCGTCGGCAAACCGTTTTCGCGCGCCCCACGTCACGTTTTCCGAAAGCGATCTGCTCTCCTCCTGCGCCAGACTTGACAAAATAGTTATCAAAAGCTCGCCCTTCGGATCGAACGTATAGATATTTTCCTTTTCAAAAAAGCACTCTACTCCGGCGTCCTTCAGCATCCTTATAGTCGTCAGACTGTCTACCGTATTGCGCGCGAAGCGGCTTATGCTCTTTGTCACTATAAGATCTATATTTCCCGCCATAGCGTCCTTCACCATGCTTTGAAAGCCCTTGCGCAGACGCGTGCTCGTTCCGGAAATCCCCTCATCCGCGTATACTTTGACGAATTCCCATTCCTCGTTTTGCCCTATAAGCTTTGTAAAATAGTCTATCTGAGCTTCATAGCTTCCCTGCTGCTCTTCCTTGTCGGTCGATACGCGCGCGTAAGCCGCGACTTTTCTCTTGTTCCGGCTTTGCGCCGGCTTTTCAATAACGGTGACTTTAGGTTCGATTATCTGTGTTGTTTTCATTTTTTTACCATCCTTTTTTTATTTTTATTCTATTACATTGAGAGAAATTTTTCAACAACGTAAAAGAAATTAAGCAAATCAAACGCGATTTTTCGGCTATATACGGCGAAAATCAGCCCGAAACGTGTCGCTCTATGTTAAGCGTAATATAAATTTTTATTAAATATATGTAAAATCTTTATAACATATCTTTACAAAACTGCAACGATATATTATATTATGTAAGTAGCCCATATTTTAAAAATAAAATCAATTATTATATAATATGTGAAGAGCACGCAAAAGTAAACGCAGACGGGAGTTGTTCCCGACGCCGCGCTCATCCTCGCCGCCGGCAAAGGAACACGCTGTTTTTGCAGGATATTTTTTCGTACTCAGGCTTTTTTTTCAAAAAAACCCTTTACAAAATGCATATTTTATTATATAATATACAAAAGTATACGCCGTATAATATTATAACTTTTTAAAATATGAACGTAACACACCAATCTTACAAAGAGAGGAAAAGAAAATGGAATCAACAAACAAGCAAAAAAGTACCGGGAAAAAGGTATGGAGCGTTATCGGCAACGTTCTTATCTGGATATTCATCGTATTCTCCGTCGTTATTACCGTATTCGCTTTTTCAGCGCAATCCAATTCCGACGGCGTGCCGACGATAGCCGGTAAGGTGATAAGCCCCGTCTTATCCCCCTCAATGGAACCGACCATAAAGAAAGGCGATATCATCATAAGCCGCAAGCTTAACGACGACGAGAAGAAAACTCTTGCCGTTGAGAATATCATATCTTTCAAGGCGGACCTTGACGGAGACGGAACGCCGGAGGTCAACACGCACAGGATAATTGAGCGTATTGATGAAAACGGCATCGTATCCTATAAAACCAAAGGTGATAACAACCAGTTCCAGGATAATTACACAGTTGCTTCTTCGGACGTAATCAGCATCTACGAAGGCAGCCGTATAGCATTTCTCGGCAACGTGATAGAGTTTCTGATGCAGCCCACCGGATTCTTTGTCTGCATAGTTATCCCGCTTATCCTCTTCTTCCTGTTTGAGATCATAATGTTCGTCCGCAAGGTCATAGAGGTAAAGAATTCCGACAAGAAACAGATAACCGTTGAAGACGAAGAGATGATAAAGAAAAAGGCTATTGAGGAGTACATACGTTCTCAGAACGAGGCTGCCGAAAACAAACAGGCCGACGCACACGAGACGGAAGCGGCTCCCGAGACAGAAGCACCCGGGACGGAAGCGGCTCCCGAGCCCGAAACACCCGCGCCCGAAAGCGAAACCCAGGGCGCAGAACCCGAAGAAAAACCGGGCGAAAACAAATAAACTTGACTTTTTAATCAGCAAATCTCAATTTAGGGCAAAGAACAAGGGAGACGTGTGCTGACGTCGGTTTACCGCTTTGCCGTATGATGCAAGGTAAAATAATGGATGCTTTTATGCAATGGTTTTTTGCCTTTATAACTTCCATTCTTGAAGGTTTATGGAACGCTCTTAAAGGCATATTCAACGCCATATTTCAATTCTTTAATTTTCCTGTTTTATTCGACCAGCTTTCGCGCTATAAAAACGATTTCAACATTTTCGGCTGGATATTATGTATCCTGACGGTGCTTTTGACTTACGCTATTATAGCGGGTATAATTTTCCTTATTGTCATTGCCATAAGAAAATACGTACGCTTCAGAAAAACGCTTGTAGGTAACGAGGATATGCTTGAAGAGATCGCGGATCTGCACAGAAACGTAATCAAGCTTACCGAGGAAAAGGAACGTATATTAAACTACAAGTTTGACCCGTCCGGCGTTACTTACGAAGAGCTGAGAGAGTTCTTCAAGGAAGAAAACGAAGCCGCAGCCACGTCGAACACCGTCGTTGCCGCTCCCGGCCAGGAAGGCGGAGAAAAGAAGGATGCGCCCGTTGACGCGTCGTCCAAGCGCTTCTACCGTCTGTCCGCCGTTGACGACAAATATACGTTTTACGTTCCGCCGGTATACGATACTACGCTTTCTCTGCACGAGCTCTGCGACGATATACGCAATTTTGCGTGCTCGAGAAACAAACTGTATTATGAGATCAAGACCATACGTCTTCTCATAGCCGGTCTGGCTTCTACAAAGATGATACTTTTACAGGGTATTTCAGGTACCGGTAAAACTTCTCTTCCGTATATGCTGGGCAAATATTTCCAGGTGGACGCTACGATCGCTTCCGTTCAGCCTTCATGGAGAGACCGTACCGAGCTTTTCGGCTTCTTCAATGAATTTACAAAGAAATTCAACGAGACCGAAGTTCTTAAAAGAATATATGAAGCGTCATACAACGACGACATAAATATCATAATCTTAGACGAGATGAACATAGCCCGTGTCGAGTACTACTTCGCGGAAATGCTTTCAATACTTGAAATGCCGAACCCGGAAGAGTGGAAGATCGAGCTTGTTCCGGCGGCGTGGCCGTCCGACCCGGAGCATTTAAGAGACGGCAAACTGCAGATACCGCAGAACGTATGGTACATAGGAACGGCTAACAACGACGACTCAACGTTCGTGATTTCAGATAAGGTCTACGACCGTGCGCTCGTTATAAACCTTGATTCAAAAGGTATACCGTTTGAAGCGCCGGAAACCGCGCCCAGGTGCATAAGCTATTCTTACGTTGAATCGCTTTACAACAAGGCTATAGAAGAAAACCCGGTATCCGACGAGCTTATACAGAAGATCGGTATGCTTGACCTGTACGTTATAGAAAAATTCAGAGTTGCTTTCGGTAACCGTATCATAAAACAGCTCAAGCTGTTCGTTCCCGTCTTTGTAGCATGCGGCGGAACGGATATTGAAGGTATAGACTATATACTTGCCACAAAGGTATTCAGAAAATTTGAAGGACTCAACCTTTCTCTCATACGCGACGAGATACGCGGACTTATCCTTTATATGGATAAACTGTTCGGCAAGGGAGAGATGAAAGAGTGTATCGAGTATCTGCAGCGCCTGCAGAAAATGATGTATTAAGGAGGAGCCGGAAATGCCGGATACGCCCGATGGATCAAGGGAAACCACGTTTCGCTCTATTTATGACGATACGACTTTCTTTATTGACAACATAATAGACGAGTATGACGTTTATCCTACGATAATCGAAAAAATGCGCAGCGGATCCGCCACGATGGAGCTGCGCAAAAGGTATTTTCTGCGCGCGATCGATGAAACGTGGGTCAACGCCATTGAAGAAGTGCTGCCGGCTCTCGATCAGATAATCCGGAACCCTTCAAAATTCATAGAAGAAAAAGAAGAATTGATCCCGGTGGAACTTGCGCGCAAGATCTCCGCGCGTTCACTCCAGCATCTTGCGCAGCATACGAATTATATACAGAGCATAAAAGGCGATGAGATAACTCCCTCCATGCTTTTGAACGTATATAAAGACGAAACGCTGCAGACTTACGAAAACAAATTCGTAAACACCTTGATAAACCGTCTTTTTATGTTCGTCAACCGCAGATATGAAATAGCGTTAAAAGCCGGACAGGACGAAAAGACGACGAGCATTGATTTTAAAGAAGACTTTTCACACGATAAGATAAAGGTCAAAATGAATTTCCGCATTGAGATCTCCGAGCCCTCAAGCGGGCTTGGCGACAAGGTGGAAAGGAACTATTCCTATACGACCGATCTTTGGCACAGAGTGGAAAAGCTAAACAGCATTATAGCAAACTACACTTATTCCGAATTCTGTACGGAAATGGGACACAGCTACATACGCCCGCCCGTCATGCGTACAAACGCCATACTTAAAAACAAGAATCTGCGTCAGTGCTACGAGCTGTGGCAGTTTATTGAAAGCTATGACAGCGCCGGCTACAGTATGCTTTTGCAGGAAAACCTGGAACAGATAGACGAGGGATATATCAAGGAGATGTATTCCACGCTGGCTATCCAGTATATGCTTTTCAGATACAACATAAGAAACGAGTTTGACTTTGACAGCACTCTTGCAAGCTCGCTTTCAAAGGAAGAGCTGAAACCGCATATAGTAAGCGAACTCAACAACACGTCAGAGCATGAGTTTGACATAGACGATATGCCGAAAGAGCAGGAAAAGACCGCAAAAACGCCGTCCGAGGTGCGTTATTCCACAATGACGCCGGAGGATCAGATAATTCTTGAATCTCTTGACGTGGCTATGGAAGCGGATTCCGTTATCAACGACAGGGACGAGAGCTTTTTGTATTCAAGAGGCGATATTCCCGAGCCCGAGGCGGTGGCAGACGATTCGCCGGATGCGGAAGAGATCGAAGAACCGGAAAAAGAAGAACCTTATGAATACAGTCCCGCGGTAACGGCCGCAGTCCATGCACCGGAGCGTTTCGTAAGTGATACGGCAGGGATGACAGCGGAAGATCATCCGTACGACGCAGTGCCTGAAGAGTTAAAGAAAGAAACGCCGGAAGAGGATGCGGCTGAAGAGCAGCAGAAAGCTGACAGTACGGCAGGCGAGCCGGATTCCGATGAAAAGAAGGACGATACGTTTGACTATGAAGACATCATAAGACGTATGTACGAGAGGATAGAGAGTGCAAACGCCGCTATCCATCAGTCTTATGAGCCTGAGCAGGAAGAAACTCCGGATCAAAAGCAAACTCCGGAAGCGTCCGATACCGAAACCGATAATAATACTGATAATAAAGAAGAAAAAGAATTCCTTTCCAATCTTAAATTCCCGTTTGAGGATAGATCCGAGGATAATACCTGACAATGACAGAAGAAAAGACCAACGCAAAGCCCGCGCGTCAAAAGACGGTTTTACGCCGGTTGACCGGTATAGTAGGATACGTTCTTATATTTCTGATAGCCGCGCTTTTCGTGTTTGTTATAGTATTCAAAGCTAACAACCGCACGGTCTTCATATTCGGCAAAGCGCCCGTGTGGGTAATGACGTCAAGTATGGAGCCGACCATACCGGAAAGAAGCTATATATTAGTTAAAGAAGTCAAAGAGTCTGCCGTTTCCGAGATAAAGGTCGGGGACGTGATAATGTTTGCCTCCGACGATCCGGCGCTTGCCGGCGCAAACAACACGCACCGCGTTGTTGAGATATCGGAAGACTGTAAGACCTTTATAACTAAAGGCGACGCGAACATGAAAAACGACGACGTGCCCGTGAGAGCCGAAAGCATAAGAGCCGTATACGTAAGAAACATGCCGGTCCTTACCGCAGCAGGCAGATTCATGTTCTCCGGCATTGGCACCGTTATCACGATGACACTGATATTTGCCATAATGATGGCGATATACATGCCGGATATAATAAAAGCCACGCGGCAGAAATCAAAAGAGCTTGAAGATAAAAAGCAGGCGAAAATAGAAGAACTCGTCGCCGCCGAGGTCGAAAGGCTGAAGCGCGAAAACAAAGCCGTGCCGGAAACGGACGTATCCGATGCCGAAGATGCGGAAAACGCGGAAGAAACAACGGATACAACGGACGATATATCCGTGCGGGACGATACACAAAGCGAAAACAACGCTTCCCTGCCGGAAACCGCGGAAAGAGCAGAAGAAACAGCGGGTACGACGGGTGATACATCCGTACAGGACGACACACAAAGTGAAAGCAACGCTTCCGCGCAGGAAACTGCAAAAAAGGAAGATGAACAATAATATCTAGAACGGAGACGGACAAATGTTTGAAAAAGCCAAACTGAAAAAAGCCATTAAGAAAAGCAAGGAGCATATTGCGGAGATAGAGCAAAAGCGTACAAGATCTCAGGCTGCTCTCGTAGAAGCCATACTCCGCCATACGGAACCGGATGACAGAGACGTTGATTTTTTCAATCAGTTTACTGCGCAGATAGACGAGGAACGTGAAAATCTCCACCGCCTTACAAAAGAACTTGAAGCACTTGAAAAAAAATAATAAATGAAAAAGAAAAATAAAGCGGTAAAAAATACCGCGGCAGCTTCACGCAGTCATCTGCTGCTTATAGTATTCCTTATTTGTATACTTATGATAAGCAGCGCCATTGCGATGATACTGCAGTTTTCGTCAATTATTGAGCAGGAAGCGGTCAAGATAGCGTCTCAGTATACGGAAAACGCCCTTGACAATCTCAAATACGGTATAGACGCTCATAAGGTCATGGCGGAAAACTTCGGTCAGTCCGCTGTCAAGATCTATGAGGAACTGCAGAATAATAAGGAATATTATAAAAAGCTCGACCCGGAAATATACGAGAATCTTGATAAAGAATTTTTCGCTCAGGTAGGCAGACTCAAAGACGGCGAAATATTCATGGATATTTTTGAGCAGGGCGGCGACAAGCTCGTCGGTAAGACTGACAAAAATATCCTCTCAGACGTCTTCGGCCCCATAAACGCCATCCGCTATTTCAAAGACGGGGTAGAATACGATATTACCCAAAAAGAAATAGACATGAATACGGAAGACTCTGCCGTTATAAGAATGGCAGAAACAAACGAGCTTACCTGTATAGGCGTAGTTACGGATAAAATACGCGACTTAAGTGTCGTGGCTTTTTGCGTTCCTTTAAAAGACTGCGAATACGCGGATACTTTTATACTCTGCTATCCCGTATTAAGCGTTGTGTCGTACCACAGCACTCAGACTGAGGATGCGTACGGAAAAACTCATTTCACCGCCGCTTGCTCAACCGGCGGCGAAGTAGTCAGAGTCTTACACGCTGACGAAGAGCTTGATATGCGCGATCACAGTAATATTTACGACGTGCTCCGCAACGATACTAACAACAAGAGCCTGATAGACGACATACAGCATACGGTTTCCGCCGGCGGATCCGGCACGTACGTGGAAAACGTTTCCGGTCATACGTCCATAATAACCGTGGGCTGCACGCATGAATATGAAAACACAAGCTTTTCCGTCATAGGATACAGCCTTGCGGACAACGTTTACGAATCCGGATATTTCGTTATAAGAACGGTTTTAGGCGAGATAGTCGTATTTTTCATAATCCTTCTGGCTGTCGTTATTTACGGCATAATCCACAGACTGCATACAAAACGTTTGTACGCCACGATGAACGATACGAACAAACTGCTTGACTGTCCTACAAAGGTAAAATTTGAACGTGTATCTCAGGAAATAACGGAAAAGAACAAAGCGACCAATTTTGCCGTTACCGTTATAGAAATAGACCACTATGAATACATAATAGACCAGATAGGCTATGAAGCCATGGTAAAGATGTTAAAGCACATCAAGCTCATAATAAACAAGATGCTTCAGCTTGATGAGACTTACGGTTATCTTGAGGACGGCAAATTTGCCATAATGCTGCATTACAGCGATATGAACATACTGCAGTCAAGGCTCAACGCCGTTGCAGGACTTGCATCGCACCAGAGCACGCAGTTCTCAAGCAACTATATGATAGTTCTGCACGGCGGTATATATCTTACGGAAAGAAAAGTCACAACAAGCGTTACAAAAATGCTTGACCTTGCCGTAGACGCCGAGACGGCAACAAAATACCCGTGCGATTTCGGTATTTACCGTATTTATAACGAAAAACTCTACGCCAGCAGCGTACAGAACGAATACGTTGAAACGCATATGGAAAGCGCTTTGAAGAATCACGATTTCAAAGTCTTCTATCAGCCAAAGTACAACATTACGAAAAGAGAGCCTGACGGATGCGAGGCGCTTGTCCGCTGGTACAACTCCGAGCGTAAGGATTATATGCAGCCTGACGTGTTCTTACCGCTGTTTGAAGCAAACAGATTTATAGCAAAGCTTGACCACTACGTATTTGAGCAGGTATGTCTGTATATCCAGGACGCCATAGTAAACGGTCTGCCGCTTTATCCCGTTTCGATCAACGTGTCACGCGTTACCGCAACGGAAAACGACTTCCTTGACTTCTATATAAAGAAGAAAATGGAATACAATATAGTGGACGGATTCATAACGCTTGAATTTGTTGAAAGCTTTGCGTACGAGGATTACGATATGCTGCGTAATATCATAACGCAGCTCCACAGAAACGGATTCAAGTGCTGCATAGACGATTTCGGCGCGGGCTTCTCGTCTTATAACATACTGAAAGAGCTGCCCATGGACGAGATCAAGCTTGACAGACTGTTTCTGCGTGAGGGCTTCTCCCGTGAGCGTGACCTTCAGGTCCTCGCAAGCGTCACGGCTCTTGCAACGCAGATACATATGAAAGTTACGCAGAAAGGCGTTGAGACGGAGGATCAGGTACAGCTTCTCAAACGTCTCGGCTGCCAGGCTATACAGGGCTACTATTATTCAAAACCGCTTTCACTTACAGACTACGTCTCATTTTTGTCGGACTACAAAAAACTGTAATTATATAAAGATCATATGGTTGATAACAGTAAAACAAAAAGCAAAAAAACTCTGCAGGAAAAACTGGCGGACCGCAAATATAAAAGTCCGGGCAGATTTGTGACGTTTCTGTATAACACGATAGGAAGCGCGGTACTTCTCCCGCAGTATGCGCCTCATATTACAAAAAAGGCGGATATAAGGGACAGAGAGGGCGCGTGCTTTCTGATATGGAACCATCTTTCCCGCCTTGATCATCTTTATACGATGAAAGCCGCGTATCCGGACAGATACAATATGGTGGCGGGCTATAACGAGTTTTTCCGCAGTCATCTGCACCTTGTTTTCAAACTCAATCAGATCCTGCCTAAAAAGATATTCACAAACGACCGCTGCGGCTTAAAAGCCATGAACAGCATTATAAAGCAGGGCGGTATCGTTACGTTTTCTCCGGAGGGGATGAGCTCCATATACGGTACCAATCAGCCGGTCGTTCCCGGATCAGGTCATTTTTTGAAGCATTACGGGATACCGGTCTACTGTATGAATTTCCGCGGACAGTATCTTACAAGCACAAAGCATTATCTTGAATGCCGCAAAGGAAGGACCGAGGCGGAACTGTTTCTTCTCTTCACCCCGCAGCAGCTGAAGGAAATGACGGCGGACGAAATACAGGATAAGCTGAATGAGACTTTCCGTCACGACGACTATGAATGGGGACAGAAAAACCGCATAAAGTGGAATATGCACGGCAGGTCCGCCGAGCATCTTGATGAGATATGCTACGTTTGCCCCAGATGCGGCGGCGATCTTACTATGAAAGCCGAAGGCAGTAAGATCCGGTGTACAAAATGCGGCAACGGCGCTGTCGTAAACGATTATTACGAGTTTGAGACGTTTGACGATACGTGCGTTTTCCCGGTCTCTCCGGTAAAGTGGGTGGAGCAGGAGCGCGTGCGGATCATTAAAGAAATAAGGGAAGATCAGAACTATTCGTTTACGGAAGAGGTGGATATAGGTTATCTGCCGCCTTATAAATACGTGCCGAAAAAATATACGTCAATGCCTTGCGGAAAAGGAAAGATAACGTTTGACCACAAGGGGATTCACTTTGACGGTGAAAAACTGGGCGAAAGCTGGCGCTTTGATCTTGATTATTCTGTGATCTATTCGCTTATCATAATGACGAGCACCGCGCAGTTTTCGCTGTACGTAAACAATCAGTTTTATGATTTCAAGCCGGCAAGAAGAAGCGTCGGCAAAATGCTTCTGATAACGGAAGAGATGCACAGATATCACTATAACACCTGGAAGAATTTTCCGTGGAACGACTGGATGTACGAGGGTATGCAGCTCGGCATCGACAGACCCGAAAATAAAGCCGGATAAAAAACCGCATTACTGCGGTTTTTTTATTTTGATAATATAATACGCCTTTTCCTATTTCAGTTCATTAACGCAGCCGACGAACAACGGCACGCCGTGATTTACGACGACAAACACGAACGGCTTATCGAGGTTGAAATCGTATTTTTGCTTCGGCGTCGGCATAGCGTCGCCGCAAAGCAGCTCCACCGTATACGCCGCGCCCTCAACGCCCTCCTTATCCGCCTTGAAGCGCGCCGCGTGTATAATATCGCCCACGTAAAGCTCCGCATCCGTCAAGGGTGTGAAATCCGCGGCGTTTATGTCCATACAGTCCTTTATGCCGAGCGCGGCCATTTTTTTGATTATGCTTTCGTTGTAATCCACGTCAAAATCGGGCATCCTTACCGTTACGTCGTACGCGGTGTATTTCTTGCCGCCGCCGTTGATATACGAGACCAGACCGGAGCTCAGAACGTCTGATACGGTCTTGCCGTTATCCGGCAAAAAGAACCACACGTCGTTTCCGTCGGACAAGCTGTCGCAGTACGCGGTAAAGCCGTCGCCGTTATAAATCAACTCATCGTCTCTTGTTTTTTTATTGAAAACACAAGGCTTGCCGTCAAATTTGCCTTCTTCCGTCTCGTAATACTCGTAATACCACCTCGCCTTGTAATAAAGCGTGGAGGCTAAAACGGCGAGCGTGTTGTCGGGTATCTCAAGCTCGTTTATACAATTGTCAAGCAAGCCGTTCGTCATATCGGAAAGCCATTGTTTAAGCGCGTTGATATACGCCTGATCCTTAAAGCTTCCGTTGAAGGTAGAGGCGAAATGGTCGTTTTTAAGATATTCCGCGCATTGCTGTTTAACCGGCAGCTCGCTGTCTATCCAGGCGGAATTGGCGAGGATCGACTTGCCGTGCTCGTCGTCGCAGCTGTTGTTAAGCCAGATCAGCTTTGACTGCTCGCGCAGCTGTTCAATATTTTCAACGCCTAAAACGTCAAGTATCTGCCTGCGCGAGGTCCCGTCCGTACATTCGGCTAAAAGCGAAAGCGCCATATAGATATTGACGGGCGAAACGACGCCGCTTTCATTTCCGTCAAGCAGTTTTTCGTACAGTTTATCGTAAAACGCGGAGAGCTTTTCGCTCTGCTCAACGTATTCGGCTATCCGGTTTTTATAGTCCTTTTTGATACTGTTTACGTTTTCGACCGACAGATCGGCTAAGACTGCGGATCTTGCGCCGCTGTAATCGCCGGTCTTTCCTTTGAATTCCCCGACCGTTTCCGCGGGGTCTTTTTGTTTTTCGGTTTCTTTTTCCGTCTCCGCCGTCAGCGTATCGTTTGCCGCATTTCTTCTGCTCATCACGGATATAACGGGAACGGCGGCTGTGACAAGCGCGAGCGCCGCGGCTATAAGCGCGATTTTTAGCGCCCTGCGCTTCTTAGGCGGATGCTGCGTCTGCGCTATATATTTATCGCCTATATTGTCAAACGCTTCGTTTAATTTATTTTTCATTTCATTACCCCTTGCTTCACAAGATACTTGTAAAGGCTTTTTTTCATTCGTTCCAGCCGCTGATATACGGCTGGCTCCGTCATTTTAAGGCGTGACGCTATGGATATAACGTCTTCAAAATACCAGTATTTCTGCATAAAAATATACAGATTTGTCTTATCAAGCGTGCTTAAATAGCTGTTTAAAACGTCTGTCAGCTCATTTCCGGCAACCTTTTCAAACACGTCGTCATTATCCGGCAAAAAGTCTGCTATTTCTTCAAGGCTCACGTTTTTTCGCCCGTCGCGCAGTAATGCGGTGTTTTTTCTGTGGCGGTTGAGCGATATGTTGCGTATTATTTTGCAGACGTAAGCGGATAACGGCGCCGGCCTTTCCGGCGGAATGGCAGACCAAACGCCCAAATATGCGTCATTTAAGCATTCTTTGACGTCTTCTTCGTTATTAAGTATATTTTTTGACACGCGGCGCATAGCGGCGCCGTATTTTTTGTCAAGCTCGGTCAAAGCGTCCTCGGACCGCGCAAAAAACAACTCTATAATCTTTTCGTCTTCCACCACATCACCGCCTTCAATTATATACTACCGGGAGATATCTGTTTTTTATCGGTTTTCTTCAAAATTTATGCAAAACGGGTTTTCGTAAATGTATTTTACGTGTTTTTCATAATCTTCTTTATTTCGTATCACATGGTCGTAAAACAATTTCTGCCAAATAGATTTGCCGATTTGTTTTGTTACATAGCCTTTCATTTGTTTTACGATCCTTGAGACTGTAGGGGCGACCATCGGTCGTCCGCGTTCATCTGATCTGATCGAAAGCAGTAAATGTATATGATCCGGCATAATAACGTAATGATCAACGTTTACAGCCTGATAAATAACAGGGATATTGTTTACAGCTTCATCAACGGTTTTTCCGTATTGCGATAGTTCAATTATGTCAGGACGACCAATGGTCGCCCCTACCGCGTTAGGCTGATTTTTCCAAAAATAATTGATTCTTTTTGACGTACATATAGTCAAAAAGTATGCACCGCATTTGCTGTAGTCAAAATTTTGCAGTCGGTTAGGCTTTCGTACGGGTAAATTTTTCTTTTTTAAACTCGCCAATATTCTTCAAAAAGTCGTCGGATTCTTTTCTGCTTTTAAATATTATAATATTCTTTTCCTTATATTCTTCGAGCAGTCTAAGCGTTTCGGGGCGTTGATCGCTGTCATAGTCTCTTATCCATTTTTCAAATTCGGGATCAAAGCTCTCCTCCGTCCACGGCAGATCCGGATGCACGGTACCGACGCGGGCTACGGCGCCGTCAAGCCTTTCTGCCAGCGGTATATCAAAATAGAATATCGTATCCGCCGCGGCGATACGCCGCTCGATAGTCCTGCCGTACTCGCCGTCTATAATATATCTGTCATAACCTAAAATAACGTCAAGCCGCCTGTCAAATACCTCGCGGCTGACGTGCGTTCTGTCTTCGTTCCAGAAAACGTTGTCAAGATGATAAAGCGGCAGCCCGACAACGTCCCGCAGTTTGCGGGCAAACGTACTTTTGCCGGAACCCGAACCTCCGATAACAATTACTTTTTTCATATTTATTTTTTATTCTTTCTTATTTATTCTTTATTATTTAACGCGGGAGGGACGACCCCTCCCCTGCCGGACGACCAATGGTCGCCCCTACACGTTATCCCTCTCGCACACGCACGAGCAGCGCTCTGCCATCCGCTACGGTTATTTCAGCCGTTTTGCCTTTTAATGGCTCGTTGCTGACGCCAAGCGGAAAATCTGTCGTTAATTGCGCGTTATCAAGCGGGTAAAGTGCGTTCTTTACCGTCACTTTGCGGCAGACGCCCGTAATATTAAGAAGTGAAAAATAGGGGAATTTATCGGATACGTACGCCGGTTTGTCCGATATTATTTCGATCTCCGAATGATCGTCAACTATCATTCCGTGACAGCCGGCGCTGTGCAGCATATTAAGTATCGCAATATTGCCGAGGGTATGATCTATGCGCCCGCCAATAACACCGATGAGTAAAAATTCGGAAAAACCGCGCCGCATGGCTTCTTTAACGGCATAAACCGTGTCCGTATCGTCTTTTTCGTGCGGCAGCACTATCGTTTCCGTTTCTCTGTTCGGATTTTCGGTCGAATCAAAGTCGCCTACTATGATATCGGCTTTTTTACCGAGAGCTTTTTCATGCCTCAGCCCCGCGTCACAGTATATGAAGCAGTCGTCATCTTTGAGATATTCTTTTATTATATCGTATCGGCCGATATCCGCCGCGCCGACTATAGCGCATCTATGCCCGAAACCGAGCTTGTCTATCTCATCAATATGCACGGCTAAAAATCCGGCGTCGCGCGCGGCTTTTACGTACTGTTCGCTGTCCTCAACCACAAGCGTTTCCGACGGATCGTACCCGAGCAGTTTTGCCGTATGGATAAACACCGCCGCGTCGTTTTTGCCGCATCCCGTTTCATCACACGTTATGATATGAGAAAAATAATCAAACAAGCCGTTTTTGTATAAAGCGCGGCAAACGAGTTCTTTATCGTTTGCCGTGGCTACCGCCATCTTAATGCCAACGTCGGCAAGGCGCTGTAAAAGCCGCGCCACGCCGTCTTTTGCTTTTACGTCGTTTTCATACTTTTCACCGACTATTTTCAGTATATCGGCTTTTATCTGCTCCTCCGTATCTTCAAAACCGTAGTGGCGCTTTACGTATGAAATACTTTCTGCAAAAGTCATATTATTGAATTTTTTATACGTTTCCGGATCAAATTCTCTGTCTTTTTTGCTTAAATATTCTTTATCCGCATCGACCCAGACGCCCATTGAATCAATAAGCGTGCCGTCCGCGTCAAATACCGCGCATTTTATCATGATATCCCCCGTTTTGAAAACGGGCTGTCGCAGAAACGACAGCCCCATTTTGTTTTATTTATTATTCGGAATCCGTGCCGTCTTCTTCAGCAGCTTCGGGCTTTTCGCCTTCTTCGCGTTCCGGTCTGAAAGGTCTTCTCGGGAGCGCCGCTTTGCGTGAGAAGTTCACTCTTCCCTTTTCGTCGGTGCCGAGGCATTTTACGGTGACCTCGTCGCCTATCTTAACGACGTCTTCAACGTTTTCCGTTCTCTTGTATTCAAGATCGCGTACGTGTACGAATCCGAGATATCCGGGAACGATCTCAACTCTGCAGCCTATCGGCAGTATCTCAACTACCTTGCCGGTGTACGTCGCGCCTTTTACGGGTTCAAATACGATGCCCTCTATTATAGCCTTTGCGGCGTAGCAGGCGTTCTTGTCAACAGCGGAGATAAATACGGAACCGTCGTCCTCGATATCAATCTTTGCGCCCGTGTCGGCAACTATCTTCTGTATCACCTTGCCGCCCGTACCTATGACTTCGCGGATCTTGTCCGGATGTATCTGCATACTTATCATCTTAGGCGCAAATTCGGATACCTCGTCACGCGGGCGGTCGATAGCCTTAAGGATTATCTCGTCTATGATATAATCTCTGCCCTTGTGGGTGGTCTCAAGCGCGTTTTTGATTATCTCCGGCGTAAGACCGTCTATCTTTAAGTCCATCTGAATGGACGTGATGCCCTTGTGCGTACCTGCGACTTTGAAGTCCATATCGCCGTAGAAGTCTTCAAGTCCCTGAATATCTACCATCGTCATCCAGTTGTCACCCTCGGTTATAAGACCGCATGAGATACCGGCGACGGGAGCCTTTATCGGAACGCCGGCGTCCATAAGTGCGAGCGTTGAGCCGCAGACGGAAGCCTGAGACGTTGAGCCGTTGGACGAGATGACCTCGGATACGAGACGTATCGCGTACGGGAATTCCTCAACGGACGGAAGAACGGGAACGAGAGATCTTTCGGCAAGAGCGCCGTGACCTATTTCACGCCTGCCGGGGGATCTGGACGATTTTGCTTCGCCCGTGGAGTAACCCGGCATATTGTAGTGGTGCATATATCTCTTTTCTTCTTCCTGATCTATGCCGTCAAGCTCCTGCGTATCGGAGATCGAGCCGAGCGTAGCTATCGTCATGACCTGCGTCTGTCCTCTTGTAAACAGACCGGAACCGTGCGTTCTGTGGAAAAGTCCTACCTCAGCCGCAAGCGGTCTTATCTGGTCAAGTCTTCTGCCGTCAACACGCTTGCCCTGGAGCAGCCATTCACGGACGATGACTTTCTGCAGTTTGTATATTATCTCTTCCATCATCGGATGAGAATCGGGATATTCTTCGTCGTATTCTTCGTAGATCTTGCCTCTTATAACGTCTATCGCGGCGTCGCGGACGCTCTTGTCGTCCGTATCGAGCGCGAGTTTAACGTCTTCGGTAAACTCGGCGGCGATCTTGTCGTACAGATCGTGATCCACGTCGTGATGCTCGTATTCGAACTTCGGTTTGCCTATCTCGGCCTGGATGGATTTGATGAAAGCGACGATGTTCTTTATTTCTTCGTGCGCGAACATAATGGCGTTGAACATATCCTCGTCGGATACTTCTTTTGCACCGGCTTCTATCATGACTACCTTTTCGGCAGTTCCGGCGACGGTCAGTTCAAGATCGCTTCTCTCTCTCTGCTCCGCATTCGGGTTGATGATGAATTTGCCGTCCACCATACCTACAAATACGCCGCCTATCGGTCCGTTCCACGGAATATCCGAAATGGATATTGCTATGGACGCGCCTATCATAGCCGCTATTTCGGGGCTGTTGTCGTGGTCAACCGCCAAAACGGTCATGCTGAGGTTGATGTCGTTTCTAAGATCCTTCGGGAAAAGCGGACGTATAGGCCTGTCTATAACGCGGGAGGTGAGTATCGCCTTTTCGGTAGGCTTGCCTTCGCGGCGGAAGTAACCGCCGGGGATACGTCCTACTGAATAAAGTCTTTCCTCAAAGTCAACTGACAGCGGCATATAATCTATACCGTCTCTCGGTCTTGCGGACGCCGTGGCGCAGGCAAGGATGCAGGTGTCGCCGTAGCGGACGAGGCAGGAACCGTTTGCAAGCCCCGCCATTTTGCCGGTCTCTATTGTAAGAGGTCTGCCGGCAAGCTCGTAATTGAATACCTTGTAGTTTTCAAACATTTTTTCTATCTCCTTTTTTTTATTTTTACGGAGATACTTAGGTATAACACTTACTTTCAAGTCGGGCGCCCCGGCGCAAAAGTAACTGCTACACTTAAGATTCTCCGTTTTTTTTCGTAAAAATCGGAGAACTCCCGATCCTTCGGAAGCTCTCCGAATGCGTCCGTCTCCCGGTATGAAGAAGAGACGGACAGATAAATTACTTTCTGAGTCCCAGTTTGTCTATTATCGCTCTGTAACGCTCGATATCCTTTTCTTTAAGGTAACCGAGTAAGTTGCGGCGATGACCGACCATTTTAAGAAGACCGCGTCTGCTGTGATGGTCGTGTTTGTTGACCTTGAGATGTTCGGTCAGCTCGTTGATACGGGTAGTAAGAATAGCTATCTGTACCTCGGGCGAACCTGTATCGCTCTCATGAGTTTTGTAAGCGGCTATTATTTCCTGCTTTTTTTCTTTGGTCATTTTATTTTCACCTTTCATAATAATATTCCGTACACCGAGCCATCGGCGGGTGATCGCTTACCCGAAAACCAAGCGTACGGTAAAAAAACTCATACCGGAAATGTATTATACACTAAAAATCAGTTTTTGTAAAGGGGGTAATATAAATATTTTTAAATATTTTGTAAATTATATAGAATTATGATTTTGGCTGTAGGGTAGGGGGCTGCCCTCACAAATTAAGAACAAAAAAATGCAGATATGTTCCGCTTATCAATATTCCATTTTAAGTCCGCTTATGATCTTCGTTTTTCTTATTGACATAACCATATAAAGAGCAGATAAGATACATACAACTGCGTTTACGGCTATACAGCCTAAAAGCGCCTCAAACGGATATACGAACGGCAGCATAGTTTCAAACGAGAATCTCAGATGCATCGCCATATCGGCCAAAAGCGTGAACAAAACCGTAAAAACGCTCATATATATAAATAAATACAGCGAGGATATGACAGACAGCGCCGTAAGATCGGACAAGGACGCTCCGAGCGAGCGCAGAGCTGCGTAATCGCTTTTATGCGCGTCGGAAGAAGCGGCTGACGCGCAGAGCGACGCAATAACACATAATATCAAAATCACCCCGCAAAATCCGGCGACGTACGGAAAAGCGGAATACTGATAAGGCGGCATGGCATCTTGCCGTCCGCGCTGAAGCTCTCCCTGCCGATCGTATACGAACCACGAATACAGAAATACGAACAGGCTCTGCGCAAAGACCGTACCTAACAAAAGCGTACGGTTTTTCCCTTTCTCGTTAGTATAGATCTGCCCCGCCAGCCTGGCTTTATAGCCGAAAAGCTTTGATAAAAGCCGGCTTGCAAGGCTTTCGTGCAGCGCGACGTTGATCTTCGTTTGATATTTAAGAGCGGATAACACGCTTATGCGGCTCAGCTTAGCCGCCGGAACAAGTGAAGACAAAACGACCGCGGCAAATGAAACTATAAACGAGAAAACTGCGGCTCCCGCCGAAAAACCATACGTATATCCTCTTGATAAGGGAAAAACAGCTTTTGAAAAAACGTGAGCCGCATACGTGCCGCATACCGTGCCGAGCGGAGTTGAGATTAGCGCGTATATCGCCGCCTCAAGGCATAAAACGGCGGTTTTCTGTTTTCTGTCAGCTCCGCAGGACGAAAACACGCCAAGCAGACGTATTATACGGTTATAGCATACGGACAACGCGGAGCATATCATCGCGCATCCGGCAAATATTACCGAGAACGAGATGAAAAACACTAAAATTATGGTTTGATATAAAAGGACTTCATCACCTTTTGCATCAAATATGCCGTATTTATAGATCTGCACCGATAAATAAAATATAAAAGATATGAGCACGGATGACAAGGTGATGCAAAACGCGGTAAAAGGTATCGACCGCTTCCCTCCGCGAAACGCGGCAAGAGCCATTTTCATAACAGCCATATGCTCACCTGCCCGTATCAGATACGATCACGCCGTCTTTTAACCGTATCTGTCTGTCCGTTATGGCGGCGATCCGGCTGTCGTGCGTAACGATGATAACGGTCTGCCCGTATTCTTTATTGCATTGTTTTAAAAGATCTATCATTATATCCGTGTTTTTGCTGTCAAGATTTCCGGTCGGCTCGTCCGCTAAAAGCACGGGCGCGCCGGTCATCACCGCCCGCGCCGCGGCGGCTCTCTGCTGCTGACCGCCGGACAACTGCGTCGGATAGTAAAATTCGCGGTCTTTAAGTCCAGTCAGAGAAAGAAGCTCCGCCAGCCGCTTTTCATCGGGCTTTTTTCCGGAAAGCATTACAGGCAAAAGAATATTGTCGCGGACGTTCAGCATAGGTACGAGGTTATAAAACTGATATACTATACTCACCGTTTCACGCCTGTACTTTGAGAGCAGCTTTTCCGGCAGGGAAAAAATGTCTTTACCGTCAACGGTAAGGCTGCCTCCGCTCGCCGTCTCAACACCGCCGAGTATATGCAACAGCGTTGATTTTCCGGAGCCTGACGCGCCGGTCACGGCAATAAACTCACCGCGGCGTACCTCAAAAGATACGCCGCCAAGCGCACTGACATTTTCAAACCCCGCGTCGTATTCCTTTGTCAGCTTGTCCGCTTTTATTATAATATCATTCATAAAGGAAAATTATCCTTTCTTTTCTTGTCCCGCGAGGGACATATCGAGCCGAAAGGCATATCGAGCCAAAGGGGTTCCCCGTTGCGAATATAGTGAGCAATGGGGGTTCCCGTATGGCAGATCGACTCTTAATCGATATATCGCTTACGCGATTCGATATGCAGACCTATACGGTCTGCTCGATTTGTGCGTCTTGCGACGCACTCGATGTGTTTACTTGCGCAAACAAGATTTTTCTGCGCCCCCCTCAAATCTATGATTTGACGGGAGCCGGGGTTACCGGGAGGGAACAGGGGGATATGGGGGGTAGCGCGCAGCGCCGTGAGGGGTGGCCCGGGGTTCCCCGAAAACGAGGAACGAGTTTTTGGGGTTTCACGGGTGGGGACCCACCATAATTCGTCGCGAAGCGACACCGATTTTTATTCTTTCTTCTTCCTTATTTCTTCTTTATTATTTATTCGGGAGGGGAGACCCCTCCCCTACGAACGGGTCGTCGAGGCGCCGACCCCTACCGCCTGAATTCTTAATTTATCATTTATTATACACGATCTCAAATATCCTGTTTATCTTCGACTCTCCCTGCGACGTTATAACGTCGTATATGAGCGGAATACTGCTCTCTTCTTCGGGCAGGTCGGGACGGAATTTTCCGTTGTTGTCCTTGATTATGAAAGACACTCTGTAATGCTCGTATATCACCGTTCCGTCGGAGGTGTTTTCCGTGGTGACCGTGCCGGTCTTTTCAACTCTGATGCCGTAAATTTTCTGCATCTGGAATTTATCCGGGTACTTTTTGATCGGCTTGCCAGCGTTTTCAAAATATTCGTCTGTAAAAAGCGTGTTCAGTGTTTTACCGTCGCCGTGTATGGCGGCGTTGAAATAATCTATAAACAGCTTCTGCTGGCTCGTAGCGTCGTCTCTATCCTCAGGCAGGAAATATTCTTCCACGTTGTCCGCGTAAAATCTTACGCCTATGTCTTTGTCCGCGTATACTTCGTCAGTAAAAATATCAAAATCAAGCTCCTGCTCATAGAATCCGGAGCCGTAATCTCCCGAAAGAGGATCGAATGAATAAGACGGCTGCTCGCCTTTTCCGGAGCAGTTTTTGAGCAAAAGCCAGATCACGACCAAAAGCACAAGCGCAATACAGACCCACACTATTACTTTTATGAGTATTCTTTTGCGTTTTTTTGCGTCAAGCGCGCGGACAAGAGCTTCCTGCTCCGCGTCGCGTCTTTGTATTTCCCGGTTGTTCATCAAAACATCTCCCAGAATCTTTTTACGTTTTCAAGTCCGAGTTTAAGACCGGTCAGGTTGTCTTCCATGCCCTCAAATTCAACGGATATCCAGCCGTCATAACCGGATCTTTTCAGTATTCCCAGACTTTGCGCCGCGTTTGCGTCACCGTGACCTATTATCGTCCCTTTAAGATAATTTCCCGCGCGTGTTCTAAACCACCCGGCGCCGGGATCGATCACGTTGCCGGATTTGAGATAAAAATCCTTTGCGTGTACGTGGCGCGCGTAGCCGCACATGACGCCCACGGCATAATTCGGGTCCTCGTCCGCACACATAAAGTTGCCTATATCGACAAGAGCGCCGAAATTATCGTATCCCACCGCGTTTATAAGCTTTTCGACGCGGCTGCTGTCCTGAGAGAAAAAACCGTGATTTTCGGTACAGGTAACGACGCCGATGCTTTTCGCGTATTCGCTGACCGCGCGGCATATCGGAGCTGTCTTCACTATCGCGTCGTCGTAACTTCTGTGCGTTTTCTCTCCGCGGAAGCCGTAGCAGACATCGTGCCGCATGACGGATGCGCCGTAAGCCGCAGTAGTATCGGCTAATGCACGCAAACGTTTCGTCTGCTCCGCCGAATCGCCGTATAAAAGATCCGCGCCGGTACAGAGCGAAGCGACGACAAGCCCTTTTTCCTTGCATTTTTCGCGGACTTCTTCCGCCGTTTTTACGTCACCGGAACCGTCAAACGTTCCTTCAACTATCTCGATCCCGTCAAAACCGAGCTCGGCGGCTTTGTCTGTCATATAATCAATTCCGTTTTTGCCGTAATGACCGAAACTGTACGTACTTGCGCAAATTTTCATTATTTTACCTCATAATTTCTTTAAATACAGAATAACACCAAAATATGTATTTGTCAAGTCAAACGTATTTTTTTGTGATACGCGCTCATTTTTTTCATAAAACCACTTGACAAATGCAAAAAAATATGTATAATAATATCCGCCGCTTGAAAAAAGCGGACAGATTTGCGAGAGTGGCGGAACTGGCAGACGCGCACGTTTGAGGGGCGTGTGGATTACACCGTACGGGTTCAAGTCCCGTTTCTCGCACCATGCTGAGTGTTCATAACGCAAGTGAGTTATGGACACTCAGTTTTTCTATATATTCAACTTATCTGATATTCGTATGTAGGGGAGCAGGCTCAGTGAGTCTGCTCGTTTTTTGTCAGGCGGTCACGGTATTCGGAAGATATTCGACCGTGACGCCGCGACGGGTATCGAGTTTGTGATTTTTCTGCAACGGTGTTGCAGGAATTTCCAATACCCCGATGAATTTGTAGTGGATCGTGATCTGCTGGGTACGGTTCTTGCCGGTTCCTTCGATCCTGTGGACTTCGATCTTCTCGATCAGCTCCCGCAGAAGCACGGGCGTCAGCGTCTGCATACGCATGAAGGTACGGATCGCGGCAAGGAAATGCTCTTTTTCGTGGCGGACGTCCTCTAAACCGAGGAGCTCCACACGGTATTTCCTGATCTTGTCCTGCAATTCGCCGCGCTCGATCTCATACTTCTGCGACATGTGCATATACCACTGATCCGTGACCTTGCCGTTTACCATATTCTCATACAGTCCTTCATAGAGCCTGTCCACGTCTTTACTGCGAACGATGGCTTTCTGAAGCGCCTCCTGAGTGGCTTTCTGCTGGGCGGCAATGCTGCTGTTCGTCTTGGCTTCGAGGACGCCGGCGAATTCCTCCTCGTCGTCCCTCAGATAGTTCGTCAGCTTCTTCAGTTCCATCAGCACCACCGTCTCAAGCGAATCGGCGCGGATATAATGCGTTCCCTCGCAAGTGCCGCGACCGCTTTTGTAGTTGGAGCATTTGAAATGCTTGATGCTCGTGTTCGGATGGCAAACGTTGAACCACATCTTATGCCCGCAGTCCGCGCAGTAGAGAATGTCGCAGAAAATATTCTTTTCCGCCAGTTTCTTGTTCGGCGCGCGGCGCTTCGTTTTGGCGACGAGCGCCTGTACCTGCTCAAAGGTGTCGCGGCTGATAATCGGCTCGTGGACGTCCTTGAAAATCTTCCACTGAGACGGATCGTTCTGGATGCGCGTCTTGTTCTTGAACGACTTGGAATAGGATTTGAAATTGATCACGTCTCCGCAGTATTCCTGCTGAGCAAGGATCTTAGCGATTGTGGATTTGCACCACTTATACGGATTTTCCTGCGTTTTCTTGCCTCCGCGCGGCAAGCCCTTGCTTTGCCAGTACGCCATCGGAACGAGCACCTGTCGCTCCTGCAAAAGCCGGGCGATTGTCTCGTTGCCTTTTCCCTCAAGACACATACGGAAGATATCACGAACGATCCCTGCCGCTTCCGGATCGATCACCCACTTTTTCTTGTTCAGCGGGTCTTTCATATAGCC
>JAFSYU010000056.1 GCA_017443595.1 Clostridia bacterium | reverse complement strand
TTTTCGGTTTGTCGTCATTGGAATACCGGCGTATTCCTGCTTCCTCCGCGCCGAAAATATCTCGAAATTTCATCCGTTTGAGTCCTATAGGATTTTCGGACGAACAGATCGTTGTTCCTGCGAGGCAAAGCCCGCAGGTGTTACTATACGTAACAGCAAGGGGTTTAACGAAGCAGGAGCGGCGAGATGCCGTCCGAAAACGTGGTTCGGATAATTCTCGTTACCCTAAGTAAATAAAAAAACCGTCTGTCCGTATCGGAATTCGTATCCGGATACGGACAGGCGGATTTTTGTCACGCTTTTATTTCAATAACAATATCCGATCTCGGAAAAGCGCAGCACGGGTGTACGTAACCGTAGACCTTGTCAGCGGCGCGCCGTCCGTCGGCGCGGGCGGGCGTATAGCAGACGCCGGACACGAGCCTGCTGTGGCAGAAACCGCATTCGCCGCTCCTGCAGCGCGACGGGGCGGTAACGCCGGCGCGCTCCATTGCGGAAAGCAGCGTTTCACCGCTTTTGCATCTGAGCTCTGTTTTTGCGCTTGACGATATGACGGTTACGGCGTAATCACCGTTTTCAGCCGGGTAAAAATCCGGCTCTTTTTCCGGGTGGATCATTTGTCCGCGCGCGTCTTCACGCAGATATTTGCGTCTTATGCCGAGCTTTTCCGCTTCTTTTTCAATATGCGTATACATATTATGCGGTCCGCAGACAAACAGAGAGTATTTGTCAGCCGGCGCGTATTTTTTTATGAGCTCTGCGTTTATTATCCCTTTTTCACAGTTATCTTCCGCGCCTTCTTCAAAGACGTATACGATTTTTATGCGCGGATCGTTTATTTTGTCAAGCAGATCGCGGAAAAGCGCGTCCTGCGGCTTTTTGCAGCCGTATAAAAGCGTCAGCGAAAAATCCTCCATACCGTCTTTTACGGCGCGGATCATTGAAATAAACGGAGTTATTCCCACGCCGCCGGCGCAGCCGATTACAGTTTTTGCGTCGCGGAGCGGCTCGTAAGTAAAGCTGCCGCAGGGATCGGAGACCGTCAGTTTATCGTTTTGTTTAATTTCTTCGTGCAGGATACCGGTCACAACGCCGCCGTCCGTCCTTTTGACCGCTATCTGGTATTTGTCTGCAAACTCTGAAGGCGACGAGCAGATGGAATACGGCCGGCTGTATGTTCTTTTGCCTGAGCTGACGGAAACGGAGATATACTGTCCCGCCTGAAAAGGCGACAGAGAAGACGTTCCCTTTTCCTTATCCGGCAAAAGCGTGAAAAGCAGAGTGTCGGAGCAGAGTTTTTCTATATTTCCCACAATAACGAACTGTTCTTTCGGATGTATGGCTGCCGCGAGAGCGTTGGGCTTGTATGAATAAAGCGGCTTCATATCATCATCCGACGAGTTTTTTATGCGTTTAAGTCTCTCCGGGATGATCTTTAAGAATTTGCCCATGTTGAGCTTTATACGTTTTTTATCTTCAGCCATCGTTTTTGCCTCCGAGTTTTGAGATCACCTCGTCCGCGGCTTCAACGCCGGATCTGTAACTGACGCCGAATCCGTCGCCGGAGCTGGCGTGACCTCCGCAGAACGTAAGGCCTTCTATATCAAGCTCCGTCCCTTTGCTCAGCATCCTTGCCATAAGTCCGTCCCAACCGGAAAGCCTGTATCCGTAAGCCGTGCCGTCCGGCGAGCCGAAGTAACGCGCGAATGTGACCGGCGTTGCGACGGAAATCTCTTCAATATTTTCGCGTATGTCTATGCCGAGCACGGAGCAGAGGTCGTCAACGTATTTTTCAGCTATGCGCTGCTTGAATTTGTAATAATTTTCCGGCTTTACGCCGCGCATAAGTTTTCCGTTTGTCACGGGGACCGTTATGAAAAGAGAACACGTGCCTTCCGGCGACGCTTCAGAAACGGCGAGATTAAGGCAGTTTACAACGTAAAATCCCATATTTTCCTCGTCGTCGTACTGCAGACGAGAAGTTTTTCTGTGCGATATGAATACGGTGTAATCCTTAATGCCGAGCTCTTCCGCGCTTTTGTCAAGCCCGAGATAAATACAGATAAAGGACATACCGAATTTTCTTGCGTTCAAAAGACGCCTGTCCTTTTCCGGCACGTTGTTTTTGCCGGACATACCGAATACGTTGTGCGGTATCACGTTTGATATAACGTGTTTTGCGTAGTATTCGTCGCCGCCCGCGCGCACTCCGATAACTTTTTTCTGACTGTCAAATATAAACTCCGTGACCTCGCAGTTATAGCGTATGGATCCGCCGCGTCTGAGAAGCGAGTCGCACAGTGAAAGCGAAAGCCCGTAAGACTTCAAAAGAGGTATGCCGGCGCCGTGGCGTATATAGCCCTTGAGCATTTCAAAATAGTGGAAAGCGTTAAGCTCGTCCGCCGGAACGCCGAGATAGCTCCAGTAAGTCTCAAGTATGCTGCGCTCACGCGAGTTGAAACCGAGCGATCTTAAAACGTCGTCAAGCGAATGTGACGCGGATATAAGGAATTTGCCGTATTTGAACATCATTACAAGTTTGTTCGGCTTTCCTTTTTTTGAATCGTTGTAGGCGAGAGCCTCCGACGTCCGGTCAAGCATGGAAGCAAGCCTGTCAAGGCTTTTTTCACATCCGGGGCAGACTTTTAACAGCGATTTTCTGAAATTCTCTCTGCCCGCGGAAAGCGTCACGTCGTACCCGTCGCGCCCGGTGACTATGGCGCGGAAAAGATTTTTTTCGTTTATGAAGCGCGCGTCTGAGTCGAGTTCCGTAAACAGCTTGCGTACGTCGCCGGGATCGTCTTCCGAGCCTACGTCGCATAATTCATGCAAAGACGCCTCAAATTCAAATCTGCCGCGTACAAAGCTTGACGCAACGCCGCCTGCAAGATTGTGTTTTTCAAGAACGGCAACGTCGTAGCCCGCGCCGGCGGCGCGGCACGCGGCTGCAAGACCGCCGTTTCCCGCTCCCACTACTATTATATCGTGATCGTAACGCATATGACTCACCGCCTGTCCGATAATAAAACTCTGTCAGATATGATAAAGCAAATTTATGAAAAAATCAAGATTGTTCTTTTTGCAGCGGGGGCGTTTTGATGCGTTTTTTTACGTCTGAATCGGTATTGTATGCAATAATGTGATAACAATATTAAGACGGAATGTAAAAAAGTCATAACGTGACTTGAATATTATTTAACAGTATGATATAATAATCAAGATATAAATATAATACAAAAGGAACGGATCTACCATGAAAAAGAGATTTATAGCGATCGTATTGTCGGTACTTATGACGGTATCGGTGATATCCACGTCTGTTTTCGCCGCGGGCGGTCAGGGTTCGGACGGATGGCGTTCGGTCAGCTTTGAAAAAGGCTCCGGCGCATCGTCTTTCGGGCTTGACGAAAGATACGCGGATAAAGGCACAGAAGAAACGGCGCAGTATTCCGCAAAAGATATCGTGCGAGTCTCCATAATTTTAAACGATATTCCGACTGTTGAAAAATATTCGCCGGATGATATTTCAGATAACAAAGCGGCTGAAAGCTACCGCTCAAAGCTGAGATCAAATCAGGACAAAGTATCGGATAAAATATCAAAAACCGTTCTAAAAGGCAAGAAGCTGGACGTCGTATGGAATCTGACCCTGGCGGCCGATATCATTTCCGCAAACGTTGAATACGGAAAGACAGAAGACATCAAAAAGCTTTCGGAGGTCAAAAACGTAGTCATTGAATCGTACCACAATATCGAAAACGACGGATACGTAACAGATACCGCAGATCCCGAAATGTATACGGCAGCCGATATGACCAATACGTATCCCATCTGGGAAAACGGATATACCGGAGCCGGCACGACTATCGCGATAATAGATACGGGTATAGACGTAAAGCATAAATCGTTTGACGAGGGCGCGTTTGAATATGCGTTGGGAACTCTTGACGAGGAAGCCGACCTTGTTACAAAAGAAGATATAGCGGCTGTGTTCGATCAGCTCAACATACATAAAAAGATGCAGGGCCTGACGGTGGACGACGTATATATTTCTTCAAAGATCCCGTTTGCATTCAACTACGTTGACGGGAACCTTGACGTTACCCACATTAACGACCGTCAAAGTGAACACGGATCTCACGTTGCCGGTATTGCGGCGGCAAACAGATACGTGCCCGACGGAAACGGCGGATACGAGGAAGCGCTGACCTCCGTAAAGACTCAGGGACAGGCGCCTGACGCGCAGCTGTTCGTAATGAAAGTGTTCGGCATAAACGGCGGTGCGTATGATTCGGACTACTATGCGGCTGTTGAAGACGCTATAGTCCTCGGACTTGACGCGGCAAACCTCTCTCTCGGCTCAGGCACCCCGGGCTTTTCGGCCGACCCGGAATTCCGGGAAATTATAGACAATATAGGAAAGTGCAACACTACCGTCACCATGTCCGCCGGAAACGCGGGTTACTGGTCGGAGCACACGTACGCGGGTCTTCCGTATGCCGAAGACAAAAATATGACCACGTCCGGCACTCCTTCAACGACAGTAAACAGTTTATCCGTTGCATCTGTCGATAACTGTGGCATGACGGCTCCCGTTATAGAATTTTCCGGCAGAAAAATGTCGTACACCGAAACCACTTCATACGGCGCCGATCCTTTTGATACTCTTTTAGGCGAACACGAATTCATCGCGGTTGACGGATTCGGAGCAGCGGAGGATTTTGCCGCTGTTGCCGACGTTCTGCCCGGAAAGATCTTCATATGCTCACGCGGAGTGAATTCGTTTTACATCAAGGCTGACAACGCCGCGGAAAACGGCGCGATCGCAACGATCATATACAACAACGTACCTGAAGCTCTGACTATGAATCTGACCGGTTACAGCCACACGCTCCCGGTAGCGCTCATATCTCTTGAAGACGGTAATTTTATAAAAGCGAACGCGGAAAAGGTGACGGACGGTGAAGGAAACGTCATCTATTACACCGGCACGCTCCGTATACCCGAGGGGGTTTTGGTCACCGAACACGATCTTGATTATTACGTGATGAGCGATTTTTCGTCGTGGGGAATTCCCGGCTCTCTGCTTATCAAGCCCGAGATAACCGCTCCCGGCGGAAATATTTATTCCGTATACGGCGAAGCCACAAACGAAAACGGCATCGTTGAAGCCGTCGGCAACGACAGGTACGAGCTGATGAGCGGTACGTCCATGGCGTCTCCTCAGATAGCGGGCATAAGCGCTCTTATTTCGGAGTATATACGCAAAAACGATCTTACGGCAAAAACCGGCCTTACAAAAAGGCAGCTGACGGCGTCTCTTTTGATGGGTACGTCGCGCCCCCTGCTTGAGGAGAGCTCGGATAATTATTATTCGATCCTGAAACAGGGCTCCGGCCTTGTTGATACGGAAGCCGTGTTTTCAACTCATACGTTCATCACGATGAATGAAGACGCAACCGCTTCCTACGCGGACGGTAAAGTAAAAGCGGAGATCGGAGAAATATCCCGCAATGATAAATCTTTTGACTTTACGTTCAACGTAAACAACTTCGGCAGCGCCGTATCGGATTATACCATGAGCGCGGACTTTTTCACGCAGGATTATATAGAAGGGCTTGATTTTGACGCTTACGGATACGTGAAACTTGACGCGGCAGGAAATGAAAAGACACGTCTTTATATGGATCTGACCACGACGGATCTGCAGACGTACGTCGTATGGACCGTCAACGGAGTGAACGTAACGGCTGAAAACGACGCAAAATACGACTTTGACGCAGACGGTGTGCTGACTTATCTTGACGTTCAGACAATACTTGATTACGTTACGGGCAATATCGACACGTTTGATCTGATGGAAAACGCGGACCTTGACGGCGACGGAGATATAGATACGTACGACGCGTATCTCGTTGACGATATTCTTAAGCACGTCAACGTAACGGTCCCCGCCGGTGAAAGCGCGACCGTCAACGTTTCCGTAACGCTTCTTGACATAGACGAATATGACATAAACGGCGCGTACGTGGAAGGCTTCGTATTCGTTGCAGAGGCGGAAGAGGACGGCGTTGTTTCATCCATCCCAGTATTAGGCTACTACGGCAACTGGTATGATTTCAGTATGTTCGATCACGCTTCAAATATGGAGATCGTATACGGTACATCCGGCGTAACGCCGTATCTGGCTTATGAGCTCGGAAAATCGGCTTACAACACCAACTGTTTCTTGATCGATTACAGGGATCAGGGCTCTTACGTATATATGGGAAATATGTATTATCCGGACGACGTATATATGCCCGAGCGCAACGCGATCTCTCCCAAGGACACGCTGCAAGGCGTAAGATTCACGCTTATAAGAAACTCCGACGCCTCTGAGGTTGTTATCACAGATTCAGACGGCAAAGAGATTATAAATAAAAAATACGGCCAGCTTCCGTCTGCATTTTACTCCCTTGACAGTGAAGAGTGGAAGTATATGGCAAGAAAGGCAAATATAGAGTTTGATCCGTCAACTCTGGAAGAAGGCACGGCGTTCACGGTAACTTTCCGCACGGCTCCTGAATACTACACGATGAATAATACTGCCGACTGGGATTCGTTCCCCGACAGCACAAGGTTATCGCAGCAGTTCACGGTAGACGGCACCGCTCCGGAGGTCCTGGCGGTAGAATTCCATTACGATTCCTACGCGCAGGCTTATGACGCCGTAAGGATAACCGTAAGAGACAATCAGTACACGTCGTTTGTCGCCCTGACGGATGAAGATGAAAACGCCATATGTGCGGTCGGCTCCGACAACGACCCGACGGCCGCCCCCGGCAGCATCAGAAGGATATTGTTCGATCTTACGAAAAAGTATGAAGACCTTTCAGAGCTGCCTGATCATCTGGCGCTGTTCGTATTCGATTACGCCACAAACGAGACCGCGTATTATATAAACTTAAACGAACAGGAATTTGCCCAGGACCGTAAAGTTGAGGTCAGCACGGATAAACTCGATCTGCCTGTCAGCGTTTCCGGGCAGGTAGAAGCGTCCGTCACGCCCTGGGGCAAGAATTGCAGAGTCGTATGGTCCAGCGCCGACAACAGTATCGCAACGGTGGACGATTACGGCGTGATAACCGGCGTCGGCATCGGCAGCACGGTCATAACCGCGGCGGCGGAAGACGACCCGAACATTTACGCCGAGATAAACGTCAGCGTTTTCAGTCTCAACCGCACGTATTCCGGCGTTTTATGGGACGAAAACTCCGATAAAATGTTTATAACGTTTGATCCGGAAGACCTTTACGGGTACAGCGTTGAATCCGGCGAGCCCCTGCCGTATCCGATCGCTTCGCTGTGCTACGGTGTTGACGGAACTCTGTTCGGCGCAACTTACAGAGAAAACAAAAACACGTCGGAGCTGTATATTGTAAACGAAGATACGTATGAAGTAACGTACGTAGGCTCATCGGGCATCGCATATACCGATATCGCCGCGGCTCCCGCCGCGTCGGCGTTCGCAAAACATCAGTATCTGGCAGGAACGTTTTCCACGTATCTGTTATGGGTAGATACCGACGACGGCGAATTCCGCACGGCGCAGGATTTCAGCGATTACACGTTAGGCGGCGAACTGGTAGGCGTTGCGTTTATTTCTTCCGAGATAGACAACACCGGAAAATCATACATAGATAAATATTACCTTATCGATATTTCGGGAGAGCTGTATTATACGGAACTTAGAATATTCGAAGACGAAGATCCGGAGGAAGATCTGGGGACCGAAATACTGACGGTTACGGATCTGGGCAATATCGGAGACGCGGTCAACGTTCCGTTTTACCAGTCGCTGTACCTTGATACCGACGGATATCTCGTCTGGTCAAGAACATACACGGGCGGAAACGACTCATACGTATACATTTACATATACGATATGACCGATACGGATGATATAATAATGTACGATTTCGGAGCTCTTGATTACGACGTATGGCCCCTCGGCGGCATTTATGAAAAGAATAAATCACGCGCGTTTGCGTACAGTGATCTTGTGACGCTTGACGGCGCCGGAACAAACGGCGGCGTTTCCGCAGAAGCTGAAGCGATGATAAAATCGAAAAACGTAAGATCAAAGAAGTCCGATCAGACAGCGTCCGTAAGCGCGGTGACGGAAAAACTTGAACTGCCGCGCGCCGCGGTAAAAGCGAAAGCGCCGGGAAGCGTCAGCTTCAGCTCCGTATCGTTTGACATAACGGCGGAAGAGTTTATGAACAACGGTCTTTACACCGTTTCGTTCGATCCGGACGTTTACGAGATCGCAGACTTTTACTTTGACGCGGAATATAACGCCGTGAATCTGGTGGACGGCGTTTTTACCCTGGCGTTCGTTGAACCGGACGGATACCGTGAGGACGAGGTGATCGCCACGGTATGGCTCCGTACAGTCTCCGACGGCGACAAGACCGTCACGGTAACTACGGAAGAATCCAACGCAGGCCATCCCGCCGCATCCGGCAGCCTGTTCGTCTCGGACGTTCCCGTTTACAGCGCGCCCGTATGGGAGTGGTCGGAGGCGCTTGACAGCGCGACGGTAACGTTCATCAGATCCGACGGATATATGACCGCGCTTGACGCGACTGTCGCAAAGACGGAGGAAAACGGTATGGTAACGTATACGGCGACGGTTGATTTCAACGGCGAGACGCACAAGGACGAAAAGAAGGAATATATTGAATATACCGTCAGATTCGTTGATCACGACGGCACGCTGATAAGCGAAGAGATCTATCACTACGGCAGCAGAGTTTACGTGCCGGAGGATCCGATAAGAGCGGACGACGATAAATATACTTATACGTTCAAAGGCTGGGATAAAGCTGTTGCAAAGGCAACGGAGGACGTTACCTACACGGCGACGTATGAAGCAGAAGAAAAACCGCAGTTTTTGCCCGGCGATATAAACGGCGACGGACACGTCAACAACAAGGACGTCGTCATCCTGTTCAGATACCTCAGCGGTTACGACGTTGAAGTGTGCGAAATAGCGCTTGACGTGAACGGCGACGGATACGTAAACAACAAAGACATAACGGTACTGTTCAGATGTCTGACGGAAGATGAACCGGAGCTTTCCGATAAACCGTATATACCGGTAAACGGCGCCTCTGTTGTTTTCGCCGTGCCGGAGAAGATAAAGGCGGTCTGAATAAAACACGCCAAAACGTTTTAAAAAAACGATATGACAGAAAGTGAGGACAAATATTTTGAAACGTTTAAGGTTTGCGGCTCTCATTATCGCCGCTATGATGATTATATCCGGCTGCAGCACGCATATATCGGATACAGAGCCTGAAACAACAGCGGCGTCGGAAACGGCAGAAACCGTTTCCGCCCCGGAAACAGCCGAAACGACAGAGACGGCGGACGATACGCAGTATACGATCCCGGACGAGGAGCTGTCCGGTATGAATACGTCGGAAGATCCGCTGCCGGACGACGGCAACGGAGAAGCGATATTTGAGCGGCTCAAAGCGGATTCATACTTCGGAAATGAAAACGCGGAAGCCTCCGCGTTGCTTGACCGCGGCTCTTTTGCAAAGGATATAGTAAAGTATTCCGGCTTTGCACAACGGCAGCATTATTATATATGCCAAAACGACTATACGGATATGACCGCGTATTCGCAGGAGATGAAATTTGCGGAGATAGCCGTAAACCAGGGCTTTATGTTAAGGCCCGCTTCACCTGAATTCAAACCCGGCCGGCCCGTAACGTACGGCGAAGTACTGCGCGGACTTTTATACGCGTTAGGCTACAGAGACTATGCGGACAAAAACGGCGTTGCAAAGGTCGCCGCGGAAGCCGGAGTATCCGATTATATGGATCTGTCAAAAAAGAATTCGGATACCGTGACGTACGCTGAATACGCTCAGCTTTTGTCAAACACGCTGAAGCTCGATCTTGTCCTGTGCGTTGAAAAGGACGGGGAGCTTTACATAGAAAAACGCGCGGACGGATACGATATCAAAACAGCGTATCTTGACGGCGCGGCAAGCGAGGACGGCTCGCTGTTCCGCCTTGCAAACGAAGGCTGGGACATCTTCTACGGCACTTACAGATACGGTCCGAGCATGATAATAAACGACGACGGAACGCTTGACTGCTGGCTTGCCGGAACGCTCGGCTTCGGCGGAGAAGCGGACGTCGGAGTTTACAGAAGATCGTACGACAACGGCTTGACCTGGACGCCGGACGTCGCCGCCGTAAGACCTACTTACGCGAGCGAGGACTGGCACTGGACGTGCGATCCCGGAACGATAAAAATAGGCGATTACTATTATATAACGTATACTTCCGTGCTCTGGCCCGGCGGCGTTGACAACAACCTTTTCGTAGCCAGAACAAAGGATCCCGCCGGCACCTGCATTGAAAAATGGGGAGAAAACGGCTGGGGATCGGAACCGAGACCTATCGTGGCGTTTGACGGGCTGAAAGGTCAGTGGGGCGCGGGCGAAGGCTCGATGGTAGTCTTAGGCGATACGCTGTATTTATACGTAACGTGGTGCGACGATACGTTTTCCACAAGAGTTTACACCGCCGACGCGACAAGCGAAAACTGGCCGGAAACGCTGAAATTCCGCGGTATAGCGTACCGTCACGACAGTCCGGGAGAAGACAGCGCGGATTTCAAATACGTTGACGCGTATAAATGCTTTGTTTCCGTTGCGGCGGGCAACAGATTTTCAGACGACTGCTACGTCCACGTAAACGTTTCATACGACGGTATCTACTACAGAAGCGAAGTGCGCTTGAAACACAAAACGGAAAGCTCGCTTATAGGCTCCGGCATGCACAATATGGGTATTACCGGAGACGCTTCGGGTCATATAGATATATTCAACAAACAGCAGTTTATAGGCTACGCCTATTCGCCGGAAGGCTCCGCCTGGGGCGTATGGGGACTGCGGCTCGCTCCCGTGCAGTTCATAGGATCGGACAATTATAACACGCCGGAAAAAGTCATATCCCGCCCGGCGTCCGATACCGGTCTTAAGGACACGGCAAACGCCGCGGAGGTCGCGGGAATACGCCTTGAAGGACCGTACAAAGCGTCAAACGTTCCCGTGCGTTTCAAAGGCATGGCGTACAATTTTACCGTTGTTTACGTGGATAAAAACGGAGATTCAAAAGAAGCGGACAAGGATATATTAAGTAAGATAGAATATACCTACGATCCGGAACAGGTCACGGTGGACGGTGAAAATCAGACCGTTACGTTCATAGGAGACAAGCTGACGCGCGTATACGCCAGATACGGCTCGCTTACGGCAGAGCTTACGGTGATACCGAATTCGGTCAAAAGAGACGCGCCCGTATCGTTTTATCCGGAAAAGGATACGATAACGTTTTATTATAAAGACGAGGTAAAACAGCCCGGATTTATAGCTAAAAGCGCGGCGAACGATTATATGATCCTCTGGGGAAAGAATAACGAACTTGCCTGCGACAGCAGCCAGGATCTGAAATACTGGAAACAGTCCGTAAAGTACTCGGATTATGATACGGCGATCATAGAAATAGATAAAGACGGTATAATCAAACCGCTTGCCGTGGGAGAAACCACGGTGACGGCGACGTACATGGGACTTGAAGCAAAATTAAAAGTCATTGTGGCAAATATGGGATAAGGATTTAAAAACAAAAGCTGCCGGACCGATCCGACAGCTTTTTTGCTTGGGTCAATTATTTTTTCTTTTTCACAATAACAACAACTATAACGCAGACTACCGCGACAGCCGCCGCGATAATGGCTATTATCGCACCCGTGGGAAGACCTTTTTTGCCGTCCTTTTCGGCTTCGTCCGGTTCCGTTTTCGCTTCTTCGGTCTGAGCCTCTGTGCCGGCTTCCGTCGCCGCTTCGGTTTCGGTATCCGTCACCGCTTCCGCTTCTGTCTCCGTCACGGTTTCCGCTTCTGTCTTTACTGCTTCCTCGGTCTCGGTCTCCGTGACCGCTTCCGTCTCCGTCTCGGTCACCGCTTCGGTCTCCGTTTCGGTCTCGGTCTCCGTCGCCGCCGTTACCTCTTCGGCTTCGTAACGGAATATAAGCTCTTCGCTTCCGCCGGACGATCCGACTACAGTTTCGCCGCCGGCTTCATCAACCATAACGAGTTTTATGTAATGATCGCCTTCAGGCAGCTCGTTCAACGGGAAATTGACTTTAAAGCGGAACGCGTATATGCCGGCGGCGTCCATGACCGCGGCGTCGCCCGGTTCGGCAACGTCAAGCGGTACGAGTTTGACGTGGCTTTCGTTGAATACCGTCTCCCCGTCGTCTATCCTGTAACCGAGCTTAACGGTCTCCACTGTGGAACCCGCCCAGCCCGTTGCAGCAATTTTTGTTTCGTCGCTCGTGTCGGAATCTATAAGAAACTGCGTGCTTGCGCCTTTGCCGCCGATCACCTCTTTGCCGGATTCCGCTTTAGTAAACGTGAATTCGGACTGGTTTCTGAAGGCTTCCGTAAATCCGCCGCCCAAAAATTCCGCGCAGAGCAGAATGGAATGCTGACCTACTTCAAGTTCGGATATATCCAAAACTATCTGTATCCTGTAAGCTCTTAAAACGTCCCAGCCTACTCCGGCTGACATACCGCCGTTTTTGACGGCTTCTTCAAGCGCAAGATCGCGGAACGCGTCGCTTACGCCGGATTTTGTATCGGCTGTTTCGCGCGTGTCGTTTTCTATGCCGGTGACAACGGCTTTGTAAGAGTTGACGTCGCCGCCGTCAAGGATGTAGCCGACAGACGTGATATCCGTATCCGTGACTATCCAGCCGTAAACGCTCCAGGTCTGTCCTCCGGCGTCAATGCCGCCCTGTTTGTCAAAAAGATGGTTTGCTACCGTCGCCGCGTTGGCGGACAGAGCAAGCGCGACCGTGATGACCGTTACGATCGCAATGGAAATCAGTTTTTTCATAGTTCGTCCTCCAAATAATAATGTCCTTATAAGGACTTTGCTGTATGCAGTTAAATATTATATACGACAATTCCGGTATTGTCAATAGGTATCTTTATATTTAATCGGCACTTGACAAAACCTTACGGATATGATATAATTTCAGGCGTAATAAATTCTGAAAGGAACGGTAAATATCATGAAAAAAATAGAATGGAACGCAAACGGCTGGACTGTCATCCAGGAATCCGACCCGGAGAAACACATACTTGAAATAACCTGCCTTACCGAAGACGGCAAGGTGGTCGAGGTCCGCAGACGTCATAACGACGGAGAAGAGGAAAAACTCAAAGGCAAACTGGATGAGGATCACAGCCTGCCCATGGCGTTTGAAGATTTTAAAAAGGCGATAGTCAAAGGCGAGATAAAATTCAAATAATATATTCGTCAAAAAAGTTATCAGCGCAAAGAAAAATACGGACGGCGGGATTTTTCCCGCCGTCTCAGAGTGAAGACAAAGCAGTTTTTTTACCTTCTCCTTTGGAGAAGGTGTCACGAAGTGACGGAAGAGGCTATAAAATGATTTTTGCAGTTTGAAAAGCCCCTTTCGTCACAACGTCCCGTTGTGCCACCTTCCCCAAGGGGGAAGGTATTTTTCTGAAAAATA
>JAFSYU010000055.1 GCA_017443595.1 Clostridia bacterium | reverse complement strand
GCCCGGGCAAGTACAGCAAAGAGCCGCGCGAGATCCACATCTACTACAAACTCATCGACAAATCCGCTAAATCCGAACAACTCCAATCGTGGGAACAAAACAAGTGAGGATTTTTGATATTAACAACGAGCAACATCTACACCCACCTCGATTTCAGCTCCAAGGTGGCGTCCGCCGAGGCGATCATGCCGTATTATCCAAAGTAAAAAACGCAAATCGAGCTGCGTTCCGGCACAAAAAAATCCCAAAAGCCTTGATTAACAAGGCTTTCGGGATGGTGCCGGTGGCGGGGGTCGAACCCGCACGCCATCGCTGGCAAAGGATTTTGAGTCCTCCTCGTCTGCCAATTCCAACACACCGGCTTATTTACGCGGTATAGTATATCATACTTTTTTTCATTTTTCAAGCCTATTTGCAAATATTTTTAATTTTTTTTAAATTATGAGATTTTTGTATTGCAATGTTGCATATATTGTGCTATAATTCAAAAAAATTATTATATCAGGAGGTATAATATGACATTTAAAAGCGAATATCTTGCAAAAGTTTATGATGACGTATGCAAAAGAAATCCCAACGAGCCGGAATTTCTCCAGGCTGTAGGCGAAGTTCTTGAATCTCTTGAACCCGTAGTTGAAAGACGCCCGGACATAGTTGCCGCCGGCATTATCGACAGAATAGTAGAGCCTGAGCGCGGCCTTCAGTTCCGCGTCAGCTGGGTCGACGATCAGGGCAACGTCAGAGTCAACAGAGGCTTCAGATATCAGTTCAATTCCGCTATCGGTCCTTACAAGGGCGGTATAAGACTTCATCCGTCCGTCAACGCTTCCGTTATCAAGTTTTTGGGCTTTGAACAGATCTTCAAAAACTCTCTTACCGGTCTTCCGATCGGCGGCGGCAAAGGCGGCTCCGATTTTGATCCGAAGGGCAAGAGCGACGGCGAAGTCATGCGTTTCTGCCAGAGCTTTATGACAGAGCTCTGCAAGCACATAGGCGCCGATACGGACGTTCCCGCCGGCGATATAGGCACCGGTGCGCGTGAGATCGGCTATATGTACGGTCAGTACAAGCGCATAAGAAATGAATTTACCGGCGTTCTGACCGGCAAGAGCATCTCATACGGCGGCTCGCTTGCAAGAAAAGAAGCTACCGGTTACGGTCTGCTCTACTTCACCAAAGAAATGCTTGCCGACAAGGGCATAGATCTTAAAGACAAGATCGTTCTTATATCCGGTTCCGGCAACGTTGCGATCTACGCCGCCGAAAAAGCGACGCAGCTCGGCGGCAAAGTAGTTGCAATGAGCGACTCATCCGGTTACATTTACGATAAAGACGGCGTAAAACTCGATATAATAAAGAAAATAAAAGAAGTTGACAGAGCGCGTATAAGCGAATACGTAAAAGCCGTTCCGTCGGCAACGTTCACTCCCGGCTGCAAAGGCATCTGGACGATCAAAGCAGACGTTGCGCTTCCCTGCGCGACTCAGAACGAGATCGACCTTGAGTCCGCCAAGGCTCTTATCGCAAACGGCGTAAAGGCCGTTGCGGAAGGCGCGAATATGCCTTCAACCCCGGAAGCCGTTGCGGCGTTCCAGGCTGCCGGCGTTCTCTTCGGCCCGGCAAAAGCGGCAAACGCGGGCGGCGTTGCCACATCCGCTCTTGAAATGTCCCAGAACTCCATGCGTCTGTCCTGGACGTTTGAAGAAGTTGACGCAAAACTGCACGACATTATGGTCAACATCTACAAGAACTGCTCAAAGACTGCGGCAGAGTTCGGACTTGCGGACAATCTCGTTGCAGGCGCGAACATCGCGGGCTTCCTCAAAGTTGCGGACGCTATGCTCTGGCAGGGCGTTGCATATTGATAATAAACGCACGTCAAAACGGACGGATCAACCGTCCGTTTTTTATTATTATAAATACTTGACAAATCGTATTATTTCGGATATTATTATAACAGTATTGACAGATCGGAGTTGTTTTTATGAAGCGTTTTGATGTTAAAATCAGCATACCTGCCGCCGTTTGTCTTTTGGCTTTTACTCTGACTTTCATAAGCTGCGGCAAGACCGGAGAAGAAACAAAAGCGGCGGAAACTCTGCCGCCTATCTATACCGGATCGGAGACCGCGGAGGCCGCCACGGACGCGGAGACGGTAAGTGTTTTCGGCAAAACGTATCCGTCCGATACCTCAGAAATATCTTTAAATAAGGACGAAATAACGTCTTTTGACGATCTGCTGTCTTCACTTAAACGGTTTTCGGGTCTATCTTTGATAGATCTGAACGGTTACGAGCTGACGGTCGGCGATAAAAAGCGGCTGACGGATGAATTTCCGGGCGCGCAGATCAGATGCAGGGCTTATGCTCTCCTGTCCGGCGAAAAGATTTATGAAGACGAAACCGAGATCGATCTGTCCGGCAAAGAGATAGATATAACAGCCTTAAACGTCGCCCTCTCGTCTCTTTCAAATATCACTCGCGTATATTCGGATACGGAAATACCGGCGGCGGATAAAAACAGTCTTAAAACCGCGTTTCCCGGAGTATCGTTTGATATTCCCGGCACGGTCGACATAAACGGCGTCCGCGTAAGAGACGACGCGACCGAGCTTGACTTTAACGGCGTGAATACAGACGCCGCACGGCTTTCGGCGGCTCTGAAATATCTTCCGCTGCTTCAAAGCGTGAGCTTGTTTGACACCGGGCTTGACGAGGACGGGCAGTACGCGCTCGCATCTGAGTTTCCAAACGTGAAATTTTTATGGCAGGTCGAGATACTCGGCAAAAAGTACGACCCGGAAACGACTGATCTTGATCTTTCAAACAAAAAAGAGCTTACGGCGGATATAATGCGGAAGAAACTAAAACTGATGTCATGGCTTATCCGCGTCGATCTTTCCGATATCACCGCCACGAACGAGGAGCTCGGCGCGCTGAGAGAAGAATTTCCGAATATAAAAATAGTCTGGATGCTCCATATGCTGCAGTGGAAAACAAAGACTGACGCGATAGCTTTTTCGGATCTGATACGCGAATACGATTATCCGAGACTTACGGACGAACACATACAGTGTTTGAAATACTGTACGGATCTTCAGGCGCTCGATCTCGGGCATCAGGCCATAACGGATATCTCGGTCATCTGCGATTATCTGCCGGAGCTGCGCATACTCATTTTGGCGGACAACAAAGTCAAGGATCTGTCTCCGATAGTTAAGTTGAAACACCTGCATTATATAGAGCTTTTCGTAAATCCCAATCTTAAAGACGTATCGCCTTTGGGAGAGTGCAAAGAGCTTGTTGACGTGAATATCAGTTATCTTGATATAAGAGATATTTCCGCACTTATGGATCTGCCGCTTATTGAAAGATTCTGGATAGAACACACGTACGTTCCGGATTCTCAGATAAATCAGCTCCGCGAGCTGCACCCCGACGCTACCGTAATAAACGTCGGTTCCGGTTCCGTAGACCAGGGCTGGAGGACTCATCCGAGATACTACGCTATGAAAGATATGTATAATAAACAGTATTATATGAGCGAAGAGTTCTCAAAATATGACGGGACAGATTAAAAGGATCTTTCAGTAAAAAATCTCCGCAATAAAGCGGAGATTTTTGTTTTTTTAATTATTCGGCAGCTTCTTCTTTAGCGGGTTCTTCCGCGGGAGCTTCTTCTGCTGCGGGCTCTTCTGCGGGAACTTCTTCAGCGGGTTCTTCCGCGGGAGCTTCTTCTGAAGCAGCTTCCTCCTCGGCTTCTTCTGCCGGTTCTTCTTCCGGAAGAAGTGCGCGGATGGAAAGGCTGATCTTCTTCTTGTCGTAATCGATATCGGTGATCTTGACGTCTACCGTATCGCCGAGCTTTACAACGTCTTCGGGTTTGCCGACACGCTTGTTGGAAAGCTGGGAAATATGGATAAGTCCGTCAGTACCGGGGATTATCTCGGCAAAAGCGCCGAACGGCTTGATGTTGACTATCTTTACGTTGACAACGTCGCCTGTCTGGTAAGCGTTTGTGAACAGCGTCCACGGATTTGTCTCCTCGGTCTTATAACCTAAGGAAATTCTCTTCTTTTCCTTATCAAAGGATTTGACAAAGACCTTTATCTTTTCGCCTACGGAAACGACCTCTGACGGATTGCCGATATGCTTCCACGAAAGCTCCGTGGTGTGTACCATACCGTCAACGCCCGCGCCGAGTTCAACGAACGCGCCGTAGCTCTGGATGGAGCGGACGATACCTTCGTATTCCTTGCCCTCTTCTATCTCTTCCCAGAACTTAGCCTCGGCAGCTTTGCGCTCAGCTCTCTCTGCGGCTCTTGCCGGGATGCGTGCGGAAGCTTTTACTCTTCTTCTGCTGCTGTCAACGTCAATGATCTTGAACGGCATTTTCTTTCCTATTATGGAGTTCATATCGCCGTCTTCTTCAACGGTGGTGTGGGATGCGGGAACGAAAGCACGCACGCCTTTGATGGTGCAGATAGCGCCGCCGCGTACCACCTCAACGAACTTGCCGTCAAGATATTCGCCGCTGTTATACGCGTCAACTATCTGCTGCCAGTTGTTTTTGGCGTCGTATTTTCTCTTGGAAAGAGTTGCAACGCCGTCAACGTCCGAAACCCTTACCGCGTACGCGGTGATCTGATCGCCGACTTTGAACAGATCGTTCAGGTTGACGCCGGGTTCATCTGATACATCGTCATACGAAAGTATGCCGGTAACCTTAGTACCGAGGTCAACTTTGATCTCTGTGCCAGAGATCTGCGTTATCGTGCCTGTTACGACGTCTCCTGTATTTAAAGTTTTAAAGGTTTCATCAAGAAGTTTTTCAAAGCTTTCTTCAGCTTCGTTCTGTCCGCTTGATACGGACTCTTTGAGTTCTTCGCTCATAATGGTTTTTACCTCCTCTATTATACTGTCCGGGGTCGATGCTCCGGCAGTAATTCCCAGTTTTTGATTTTTGCCGATCTTTATCCTTTTGCACTCGTCCGCGTTTTCCACGAGATAAGTCTTTTCACATACAGATGCGGCTGTGGAATACAGCTTGTTTGTGTTTGAGCTGTTTTTCCCTCCTATGACTATCATAACGTCAACGCGCTTTGCCAGATCAAGCGTTTGTTTCTGGCGTTTTTCGGTCACGGAACATATTGTATCAAATATTTTCGCGTTTGTATATAGATTTTCAATAAAGTTTTGACATTTTTTCCACTCTGTTAAATTTTGAGTGGTTTGTGACACCATAATCACGCTTTCATCCGGCAAAATCCGCGGACAAATTTCATTCTCCAGCTGATTTTTGTCGGAAAAGCAGTAAACTTTTCCTTTAACGCGGCTTTTTATGCCGCGCACCTCCGGGTGACCGTCGTCGCCGAAGATGAGCGTGGTCGTATCATCATTCGTGTTTTCCCGTACGATCCCGTGGATCTTTGCAACGAACGGACACGTGCAGTCTATTATATTTATATTCGGCTTTTCTTTTGCCTTATCCGACAGATAATCGGAGTATTCTTTTTCGGAGCCGTGCGCTCTTATGACGAAAGTTGTTGTTACGACTGCATTGTCACAGAGTTCTTCAAGCTCTTCCGGCTTGACGGATCTGACGCCCGCCGCCTCAAATTCCGAGACGACCGTGGGATTATGGATAATATCGCCGAGAGTGTATATTTTCCCCGCCTCTCCGCTTTCCGTCAGCTTTTTCAGCGTAGACACCGCGCGTGAAACGCCCGGGCAAAAGCCGCTGTATTCCGCGATCTCCGTCATGCCTTGTCTTCCAGATCGCATATATCGCCGAAGATGCGTTCCGTTGCGCGCTTGTATTCGGACGGCGTGCCGTTTATTATGCCGAGTTCTTCAAGCGTTATCGGTTTGCCTATTATAACGGTCGTTTTTGAAAACGGTTTGAGTTTTCTATTCTTTGTTTTTATAAACGCGGGAAGCACCGGGCATTTTGTGTGGTACGCTATCATCGCGACGCCTTCCTTTGCCTTTGTCTGCTTCGGGTCGACGTTGGGCATACGCGTTCCCTGCGGAAAAACTCCTACCACTTCTCCGTTGTTTATATATCCGAGCGCGGTTTTTATGGCCTTCGTGTCCACGCTTCCTCTGTTTACCGGAAACATTCCGACTTTATCGGCAAGCTTACCTAAGATCGGAGTCTTGAACACTTCTTTTTTCGCCATGAAATGTATGCGTCTCGGCACGGATAATATCAGCATTACGGGATCAAAAGACGCCGTATGGTTGCTGCTGACAATAAATCCGCAGTTCTCCGGAACGTTCTCCGCGCCTATGACCTCCAGCTTATATACCCGCCGGAACAATCCGCCCAGACGTTTTACCAGCTTATCGTATAAAGTCATCTTCTCATCTCGTAAAGCGCCGCGATCATGGCGACGTTTTCCTCAATCGAAATATTTGAATTGTCTATTATGACCGCGTCGTCCGCGGGTATGCACGGAGCCGCCGCGCGGTGCGAATCGTTGTAATCACGCTCTTCTATTTCTTTTCTTATAGTTTCAAGATCAACTGTCTGACCTTTTTCGGTAAGTTCAAGATAGCGGCGTTTTGCTCTTTCTCTGACGGACGCGGTCTGGAATATCTTCAATTCCGCGTCGGGCAAAACCACGGTCCCTATATCGCGCCCGTCCATTACCACGCTGTGCTCAGCCGCGAGTTTTCTCTGCATTTCAAGCAGAAAAGCGCGTACCGCGGGTATCGCGGAGACCTTTGAAGCGTATGCCGATATCTCGTTCTGTCTTATTTTTTCCGAAACGTCTTCGCCGTTTAAGTATATCCTCTGCCCTTCTTCGGAAAAACCGAGGTCGATATTTATATTTTCAAGCTGCGGCACTACCGCATCCGCGTCGTCCGGCTGCAAGCCCTTGCGGTATATATAAAGTCCTACCGAGCGGTACATCGCTCCCGTGTCCACCACAACGAAGCCGAGTTTTTTTGCCGCCGCCTTCGCCACCGTGCTTTTGCCGGCGCCGGAGGGACCGTCTATTGCTATTCTGAAAACGCTCATAACATACGTCCTTTCAAATTCATTCTGATGCGGATATACCCGCCGTATGACCGGTGCAGAACGATATCTGCAGATTGAATCCGCCGGTATACGCGTCGCAGTCTATCACCTCTCCGGCAAAATACAGCCCGGGTATCAGCTTTGACTGCATGGTTTTGGGGTCTATCTGCTTTGTATCAACGCCGCCGCGCGTTATCACCGCCTCATCTATCGGAGCCTTTGATTTGACCGTCAGCGGCAGGCGCTTCAATAACCGTACTATCCGCTCTCTTTCAGAAGCCGTAACGGAATTGACCTTTTTATCGTGCGGTATGCCTGTCAGATCAACAAATGGTTCAATGAGCTTTGACGGCAGAAGCGCAGAAAACGCGTTTATAACGTCTTTGTTTTTATTATCGGAAAAATCCCTCAGTATCCTTTTGTCAAGCGTTTTTATATCAAGCGCGGGCTTTAAGTCTATAAACAGCCCGTATCTTCCGCTTTCGTCATCCATGTGAGCGGAGGCGGAAAGTACGAGAGGACCGCTTACGCCGTTTTCGGTAAACAGCATCTCGCCCTGCTCTTCATAAACGGTTTTTCCCGTTACGTTGTCAGTCGCGGTAAGCTTTACGTTTTTAAGCGATAAGCCCCGGCATTTTCCGCAAATATCCTCGCGGCATACAAGCGGCACGAGTGAAGCGGAAAGCTCCGTCACGCTGTGACCGAGCGATCTTGCAAAAGCGTAACCGTCGCCGGTAGAGCCGGTACGCGGATAAGAAAGCCCGCCCGTTGCGATTATAACTTTGTCAAAGCTGTGTTTCTGACGCGAAGTAATTACCGTAAAACCGCCGTTTTCAAATTCAACACCGCAGACTTTTTCGTTCAAAGTCTTAACTTTGCCGTCGCGGCAGAATTTTATAAGCGCGTCCGCAATATCCGCCGCCTTGTCGGACGCCGGGAAAACGCGGTTCCCGCGCTCCGTTTTAAGCGGTACGCCGAGACTTTCAAAAAAGTCCATGACCGCCGCGCAGTCGAATTTTGAATACGAAGAATATAAAAACCGCGGATTTGACACCACGTTATCAAAAAACTCTTCTTTTGTGCAGTTGTTTGTAACGTTGCATCTGCCTTTGCCGGTGATGCGGAGCTTTGCCCCGTATCTTTCGTTCTTTTCAAACAGTATAACGGAGGCGCCGTTCTGCGCGGCGAATCCGGCGGCTGTCATCCCGGCGGCCCCGCCGCCTATTACGGCTATTTTCATTTATTTCCCACTTGTCCGGAAAACTTATTGTAGACCTCAAATTCATCCCAGACGTCTTCAAGTCTGTTGAATACCTCGCTTACCTCCGCCTGCTTCTTCTTTCCTATGGCGACTATAAGCGCGTTTATGACGGACAGCGGCGCTACGAGCGAGTCGACGAAAGACGCCATCTCGCTTCTTGCAACGAGAGTGTGATCCGCAAATTCCGCAAGCGGCGAATCCATGGAGTCCGTCACCGCCACCGACATGGCTTTCTGCTCTTTTGCAAATTCCATAGCCTGGATTATACGCTTGGAATAACGCGGGAACGATATGCCTATTATGATATCTTCCGGGCCTATTCTGAAAAGCTGCTCGAATATCTCGGAGCGCGACGTGGAGTTTACGAGACGCACGTCGTCAAATATCATGGAGAAATAGAAATTCAAAAAAACGGCAAGAGAAGAAGACGAGCGCATACCCATTATATATATGCGTTTCGCCTTTATGATATCGTCCACCGCGGCGTTGAAAGCGGTCTTGTCTATCGTGGCGACGGTGTTGCGCATTTTTTCAATGTCAAGCTCCATCACCTTTTCAAGTATCTCGTTGTCGCTTATGCGGTCGTTGGTTATCTCTATCCTCTGCAGCGATGTAAGGCGCGCGCGTATCAGCTCGCGCAGACTGCGCTGCAGATCGGGATATCCGTCAAAACCGAGCTCAATGGCAAAACGCACCACCGTGGATTCCGAAACGTGAACGGTGGAGCCGAGCTTCAGAGCGGTCATATACGCCGCTTTGTCGTAATGCTCAAGAATATAATTGCCAATGGCTTTCTGCCCTTTTGAAAAGCCGGGCATGCTGGCTTCTATCTTTTGTAAAATATCCATAATTATAAATCTGCCTTCTGAAACGTATACTGCGTTGATTATATCACAGTCAATATAAAAAAGCAAGCGTTTTTTTAAAAAATATGCAATAACAGAAGAAAAATATATGCAAATCCTGCAAAATTTGCCTGTTTAGCCTTCAAAATAAGATTTATATAAAAGAAACCCGACTGATTTTTGCAAAATCAACGGTGCCTGTCATGCAAAAATCGCGTTCACCCGCACAGACCGGCGCCTTATCGTGCGCGGCGTGCTTCACTTGCCGTAAAGCGTACTTCACTTTGCTTCACGTTCCGCTTTTGCGGAACGCTTCACCGAAAAAAAAGCTGCCGAAGCAGCTTTTTTTATTGATCATTTACGTGATCTCTTATTCTTCTTTCTTCTTTTTGGAAAGCATGAGGTTGGTCAGTATACCGAGGATCAGAGCGCAGGCGATCTTCGTGATCGTGACCTGGCCGAAGCTGACTGCAAGACCGCCTATACCGGATATGAGTATGACGGATACGACGAACAGATTCCTGTTGTCCTCAAGGTCTACCTTCTGGATCATCTTAAGACCGGATACGGCTATGAATCCGTACAGAGCCATACATACGCCGCCCATTACGCAGCTCGGAATGGAGTTGACGAACGCTACGAACGGGGACAGGAAGGAGATGAGTATCGCGCCTATCGCGGCGAATACTATCGTTATAACGGAGGCGTTTCCTGTTATGGCTACGCAGGCTATGGATTCACCGTACGTGGTGTTCGGGCAGCCGCCGAAGAACGCGCCTGCCATGGATCCGATACCGTCGCCGAGGAGCGTTCTGTGAAGACCGGGATCTTCAAGCAGGTCTTTTTCTATGATGGAAGAAATATTCTTGTGGTCCGCCAAGTGTTCGGCAAATACGACGAACGCAACGGGAACGTATGCCGCGATTATCGTTACGATATACGCGCCGTTCAGCTCGCCGAAAGCGCCGAATGCGGTAAGGAACGTGAATTTGGGAAGCGATATGAACGTTTCTATCGTTACCTTGCCTTCAGTCAGAAGTCCGGCAAACGGTGAAAGGTCTATTATCATGAGCGAAGCGTTGCCCGTTGCCTTGCCTATGAAGTAGAATACAAGAGCGCAGACGTAACCGGCGCAGATACCGATGATAAACGGTATAAGTCTGAACATGCTCTTTTTCTTTGCGTATACGGAGCAAAGCATCGTGACAGCCAGCGTTACGAGACCGCACAAGATGGCGATCTTTGACGAGCCGGGAACGTTTGTCAGCACGTATGATCCGTCATCCTGTTTTGTTGCGGTTATTTCGCCGTGTATTTTATCGGCGGGTATTTTTTCCGTCACGTCAACGTCTTTGTCAACGACTACTACGGAATCGGGGCTGGTCTGATTGAACAGCACGTTTCCGTCATCGTCAACGTCGTACGCTTTTTCAACCGCAACTATCTGATAATCGTTGTTGTCAAATACTTTAGTGTAGTTTACAGTCTGCAGGTCGCCGACCGCGTTGCCCGCGAGGCAAAGACCGATTATAGCGACCGTAGGACCGATGACGACTGCCGGCATAAGTTTGTTTATCCATTTGACGCCGGCAAACTTAACGACAATAGCTATAACAACGTATACAAGGCCGGCAAGGACCGCGCCTATGATAAGTCCGAGATAGCCGAGAGCCGCCGAAACGCCGCCCGCGAACGCTGCGGCCATTGAGCCTAAGAAAGCGAATGAAGAGCCTAAGAAAACAGGACTTCTGAATTTGGTGAAGAGCAGGTATACAAGAGTACCGATACCGGCGCCGAACAGAGCCGCTGTCGGCTGCATGCCGTGACCGATTATGACCGGTACAACGAGTGTCGCCGCCATGATCGCAAGTAACTGCTGGATAGCAAATACGATCGTCTGACCGGCCTTCGGTTTGTCTTTTACACCGTAAATGAGTTTCATAAAAACCTCCGTTATTTTAAAGCCTTCCGGCTTGATTTACTGTTTTTGCAACAGCTTTACGCAAAGCTCGCCGTCATATTCGGGAACGTGTACGGATATGACCTCCGATTTTGAGGTGGGCACGTTTTTGCCTACGTAATCCGCGCGTATGGGCAGCTCCCTGTGGCCGCGGTCTATAAGCACCGCAAGCTGTATGCAGCGCGGACGCCCTATGGCGAATATCGCCTCTATTGCCGCGCGCGCTGTTCTGCCGGTAAACATCACGTCGTCTATTATAACAACGCGCTTGTCCGCAACGTCGAACGGCAGCTTTGACGGCGTTACCGTTGGATCTTTGTGCTCAGGCGAGATATCGTCGCGGTAAAACTTGATGTCAAGCTCGCCGCACGGCAAGGCCGCGCCTTCTATTTTTTCAATATTCTCTGCTATCATACGTGACAGCGGCATACCGCGGCGGCGTACGCCGACGAGCACCACGTCGCCCGTGCCCTTGTTTTTTTCCACTATCTCATGCGAGATACGCGTTATAGCGCGGCGCACCGCCGCTTCATCCATAAGTTCCGCTTTTAAAACAAGTTCCATAAAAAATTCCTGCCGATACACGGCAGGAATGCACAATTTACACTTATTGCGTATAATCTTGCCGGTATCTCCGTACCGAATCGGATCAGATCCGAGAGCTTAAAGATCTACTGTCAAAGATTATATCACAAGATATTGTTTTTGTAAAGGGGTTTTTTCAAATTTCTTGATTTTTTTTGCTGTTTTTTGGTATTTTTCGCCGTCAGTCAAGAAGTCCCTTTGCAGCAAGATATTCGGCTGACAAAACCGCGCCTCCTGCGGCGCCGCGCAGCGTATTGTGAGACACGCCGATGAACTTCCAGTCGTAAACGGTATCTTCTCTCAGTCTGCCCGCGGTTATGCCCATGCCGCCGTAAATATCGCGGTCGAGCTTTGTCTGCGGACGGTTGTCTTCCTCAAAATACGTGATGAATTTGGCGGGAGCCGACGGCAGCTTCAGTTTCTGCGGCTCGCCTTCGTATTCGTCCCAGGCTTTTAATATCTGCTCTTTGGTCGGGTTCTTCTTAAATTTTACGAAAACGGCGGCTAAGTGACCGTTGGTTACCGGCACTCTTATGCACTGAGTCGTTATAACGGGAAGCGACGCGCTCTTTATAACGCCGTCCTCCACCTTGCCCCAGATCTTAAGCGGTTCTTTTTCGCTCTTCTCTTCTTCTCCGCCGATGTAGGGGATAACGTTATCCACCATTTCCGGCCACTGCGCGAAAGTTTTTCCCGCGCCGGAAATAGCCTGATACGTCGTTACGACCATTTCATACGGCTCGTATTCAAGCAGCGGTGTTATCATCGGAACGTAGCTCTGTATTGAGCAGTTCGGTTTTACGGCTATGTATCCGCGCTTTGTGCCGAGGCGCTTTTTCTGCGTTTCTATGACCGCCGTATGCTCGGGATTTATTTCGGGAATGAGCATCGGAACGTCCGGCAGACCTCTGCAGGCGGAGTTGTTGGACACGACTATTATCTCAGCCTTTGCATACTTTTCCTCAAGCTCGCGCACCTCCGCTTTGGGCAGATCTATGGCGCAGAAAACAAAGTCGACAAGCGGCTTTATCGCTTCTATATCGTTTGCGTCCATAACGACCATATCTTTTATATATTCCGGCATTGAAACGTCAAGCTTCCAGCGTCCGTCAAGCGCCTCGGTATAAGTTTTTCCCGCGCTTCTCGGGCTTGCGGCGATAGCCGTTACCTCAAAGAAAGGATGTTTGTCAAGCAGGACGGCGAATCTCTGTCCAACCATGCCCGTGGCGCCTACTATACCGGCTCTGTATTTTTTCATAATAACTCACCTCAATTTGTATATTATACATATTATATGCATACAAAGCCGTTTTGTCAAGTATTCTTTTGCATATTATATACAGCGTTTTTGCGCGTTTTTTATCATTTATTACAAAAATCCCGGCCGTTTTTATAACTTTGAATTTACAATATATTGCAGAATAAAATCATATTTTGTGATATAATAAGAAAAAACGAGAGGTGATTTGCTATGAAAATGAGAGTTATATATTATTCAAACAAGAAAAAAATAGCGGATCTTGCGGAATATTTATCAAAAAATTCGGACGATTACAAGCCGGATACAATACCGCCGGATTATTCGCTTGACAAGGAAAAATTTCTCGTTTTAGGTATGTCAAAGCTCAAAAAACTCCCGGACGACGTACGCAGGTTCTGCCTGAATTTAAAACCCGCTACCGTGAAAAACATAGCGTTATACACGGACAGACCGGAGGCGGAAGCAAAGGAATTCATAAAGCTGCTTAAAGAAAGCGGCGCGAACGTTATAGATAACGTGCTGTACGTAAAGTCCGAGTTTTTCTCCTTTACAAAAGCCAAAGAGGAAGAACAGAAAGCCGCGGACGAGTGGTTTGAAAGCATCCTTCCGCAGCTGAAATAACAATTCAGGCTGCCGTTTGATACGGCAGCTTTTGTTTTTTTACACATATTGACAAAAAGAATAAAATGTGATATCATCCTATTCAGCGGGCCTTGGTCCGTCAGGAAAATTATTTTCCGGAGAGCATACTCAAACGGTGGCGGTTTGCCTCCTCTTTATCAGGGAGGCGAGTCTTTTTAAAAATGATAAACCTCCCAATCTGTACGGACGGGGAGGTGATACTATGATTACATGGATAGAGATATTAGCTCTGTTAACGTTGATCGTAGCGATCATTCAGCTCGTTGTCTTCATATTCAACAGCAATAAAAAGAACTAACCGCCAAGCTTCCAACTTCGGTTAGTTCTTAACCATTCCGGAGGCAAACCGCTATCGGTATGCTCTCTCTTTGTGTCTATATTATATCACGCCTTTTCATTTTTGTCAATATATTATCTGTAATTCGTTTTTATGCGATAGAGTTTTTTTCGCTGCTTGTCAACAGCGTTTTTTATTTCCGTATTGCTTCTTCCATATTTGCTATAACGCCTATGTATATGGGAGAAAGAGTTGTTTCGTCCGTTACGGCGAAAATGAACGGGCGGTCTACGAATATCAGATCGTAATCCGGCAAAGCCTCTGTCCCGCGCTCCTTGAACAGCTCGCTGTCAAGCACGCCAGTACCTTTTCTGTTTATCTCCACGCAGCTGCCCTGTATTATATCACTGCAGTACGCGCCGCCGGTAAACATACCGGATAGATCCGCCTTGTCCTTATCAAAAACGTCCGTTATTCCCAGATCTTCAAGCGCTCTTACGGTATCCGCGGTACACGCCAAGGAAAATTCCGGGAATCTTACGGCTACCATCACGCCTTTCTGATCCGAATATATACGCTCCCATTTCTCTTTGTCTATGCTTTCAAGAAAATCGTAGATATCCACGTTTTCATCCTTCGGCATTATAACGGTAAAGCAGTATTTTTCGTTTTTGTATTTTTTGTTGAAGCCTATGTATTCGTCGTTTGTTATGATGTTTTCTTTGGTACAAAGTATCTGTGTTTCCGTTACCGTGCCGTCGTAGTTTTTGAATTTTCGCGTTTTTACGTCCTTATCCTCATATATCTCATTCCAGGAGCAGTCGAAAAGCAGCGTGCTCAAAACCGTAAGCTCCGTATCGTTAAAGCTGTCGATCACGGTTTTCACTTCTCCGTTCGTATTTTCAGAACAGAGGTTGTTTATGAATTTTACGGTGTTTTTCCCGGGCGTGGCGGAATAGACCGAAGCGCCGGCGGTATACGCGTTTTCCAAAATATCAAAGCCGTCTTTCATAAACACGGAGTTTGATACTTTTATTTCGGCGCCGTCTTCATTTTCCGCCGCGTTATGCAGATACAGCGCTTCCGCGTTCAGCGCCGCCGCGCTGCAGCCCGTCGCTTTTTCTATCTGTGCAAGACTTTCGCCTTTTGCGCCGTTTGAAAGCACCGCCAGAGCGGAGATAACGGAATACGCGGAGACGGCGGCGTTTTTGCCGCGCTCCGACGCCGCGCTCTTTACGAGCTTCAGCGCAAATTCCGTATACGCGTCTTTATCGTGCGCGGACGTAACGGACGGATCAAAGCCGCCGTCCGTTATCTTTGTGACCGTGCCTTTACTGCATGAACAAAGGGACAAAAACACGGATAACAGAAGTATAAACGCCGTTATTTTTTTAAGCTTCATGTTTTTTGCCTCCTTTTTTGTGATTTTTTTAACAAAGTCCGCCGTTATTGCACGTTATTATATATTATTATACTCAATTTTTTGTCATCTGTCAAGTTTTTATCCGTAACCTCTTGCATTTTTTTCTTTAAAGTGGTAAAATATGATATCAATATGCGTTTAAGGATGGATTTTAAATATAATGGATATTGTTATAATCGGCTGCGGCACGGTGGGAGCTGCGATATGCGCGCAGCTTTCCCGCGAGGGACATAACATAACCGTCGTTGACGAGGACGCTGCCGCCGTAACGGAGCTTTGCAACACTTACGACGTTTACGGTGTTGACGGCAACGGCGCGAGCATACCCGTGCTCCGCAAAGCCGGCGTTGACAAAGCCTATCTCGTTATCGCCGTTACCGCGAGCGACGAGATAAATATCATCTGCTGCTCCGCCGCGAGAAAGCTCGGCGCGCATCATACCATAGCACGTGTGAGAAATCCGGAGTATTCCGATCTCATGCAGCTTATGCGCGCGGACATGAACCTTTCCCTTACCATAAACCCGGAGTTCTACGCGGCAAAAGAGATATACCGTATGCTCCGCTTCCCGTCCGCCGCAAAGCTTGAGACGTTCTGCCGCGGCAGAGTTGAACTTGCCGAGTTTGCCATAGGTCCGGATTCTCCGTTTATAGGCAAAACTCTGTACGAGCTGCGTTCGGAGCTGAAAATGAAATTCCTCGTGTGCTGCGTTCTGCGCGGCGCGGAGGTCATAATCCCGTCCGGCGGATACCATATAGAAGAAGGCGACGTTTTGGGCGTGACCGCGTCGGAGGAAGACACGCGCGCGTTCTTCAAAGCGGCGGGCATTTACCGCCACAAGCTCAAAGATATAATGATCTTCGGCGGCAGCCGCGTCACGTATTATCTGCAGGGACTTTTGAAGAAAAGCAAATTCTCCTCCGTGGTCATCGAAAACAACAAGGAAACGTGCAGAGATATGTCAAGCCGGTTTGACTGCAGAGTGGTCTGCGGCAACGGCGCGAGGCAGGACGTGCTGATAGAAGAAGGTATCGAGCGCACGGACGCTTTCCTTGCCTTATCCGACAGGGATGAGGAAAACGCTATAGTCTCCATGTTTGCAAAATCCGTAGGCGTTCCCAAAGTCGTAACGCTTATAAACCAGATGCAGTTCATAGACTTTTTCAAGAGCGCCGGTATAGACAGCGTAGTCTCGCCCAAATCATCCACAGCCGGTTACATTCTGCGTTACGTCAGATCAAAGATGAACGCATCCGGTGACGAGGAGATAGAATCCATACATAAAATAATGGATGAAAAAGCGGAAGCGATAGAAATAGTAATAAAGGACGAGATAGAAGGACTGACGGGCATACCGCTCAAAAAGCTCAAACCCCGCCGCGGCGTGCTTATAATCTGCATAGCCAACAAGGATCAGATCACTATCCCCACAGGCGACGACGTTATATCCAAAGGCGACACGGTCGTTTTAGTCGCGTCCGACGTAAAGATAAACAGTATAAAGGATATTAAATAACAAATTGGAAAAACGTAAAAATCTTCTGAAAAAAAGAAGCACAGTATCTTTTCAGATAATAATATTCGGTTTTCTGCTTCTCATAGTCGCAGGCTCGCTTATACTGATGCTCCCCGTAGCGTCGGCGGACCGTTCTGTAACTCCGTTTTCAGACACGGTGTTCACCGCCGTTTCCGCCGTATGCGTTACCGGTCTTGTCACCGTTGATACGGCGACGCACTGGTCCGTTTTCGGTCAGGCGGTCATACTCGTGCTTATACAGATAGGCGGTATGGGCGTTGTTACGATAGGTCTTGCAATAATAAGCATAACGGGCAAAAAAATAGGGCTCTGGCAGAGAAGCACAATGCAGGAGTCCATTTCCGCGCCGCAGGTGGGCGGCATCATAAAGCTGACCGGCTTTATCATCCGCACTTCCGCGATAATAGAAACGTGCGGCGCGGCGCTTTTGATGCCGGTGTTCATACGCGATTTCGGCGTGGGGCGCGGCATATGGTATTCGTTCTTCCACGCCGTCTCCGCGTTCTGCAACGCCGGATTTGATTTGATGGGGATAAGATCGGGTTTCTCTTCGCTTACCTCATACGCGGACAACGTTTACGTTAATATCGTTGTAATGCTTCTCATAATCATAGGCGGCATAAGCTTTATGACGTGGGACGATTTCAAAGTAAACAAGTTCAGACTGAAAAAATTCAGCCTGCAGAGCAAAATAATACTTATCACGTCGCTTATACTTATACTGATCCCCGCCGTTTATCTGTTCTTCTTTGAATACGGCGACAAACCGCTCGGGGCTCGTATATTATACAGCTTTTTCCAGTCCGTCACAACAAGGACGGCGGGCTTCAACACGACGAATCTTAACGGTATGCACGATTCGGGAAAACTTATAATGACTGCTTTGATGCTCATAGGCGGCTCGCCCGGATCTACCGCCGGCGGTATGAAAACAACTACCATAGCGGTGCTTTTCCTCTCCGCTCTGACTGTTTTCAGACGGCGTGACGACGTGGAGAGCTTCAGAAGACGCATACCGGAGGAAGCCATAAGAAACGCCGGAGCGATACTGTTTATGTATATGACGCTGTTTCTCGCTACCGCCGTTGCGATAAGCCTTATTGAAGGTCTGCCGCTTATAACGTGTATGTTTGAAACGGGATCCGCGCTGGGTACGGTCGGGCTCACACTCGGCATAACGCCGTCTTTGTCGCTTGCCTCGCGCATAATACTGATGGTTTTGATGTTCTCGGGCAGGGTAGGCGGACTGACGCTCATATACGCGGCTCTGCCGTCGCGTACGGATACGGATGCAAAACTTCCGCTTGAAAGAATTTCAATAGGTTGATATAAAGGAGAAACAATGAAATCTGTTTTGATAATAGGCGCCGGACAGTTCGGCACGCATATAGCAAAAGTGATGAATGAGCTTCGCTGTGAGATAATGGCTGTTGATATAAAAGAAAGCAGCGTGAACGAGATACTCCCCTACGTTACAAACGCGCAGATCGGCGACGGAACCAACAAAGACTTTTTACAGTCGCTCGGCGTTCGCAACTACGACGTCTGCATAGTTTGCATAGGAGACAACTTCCAGTCCTCTCTTGAAGCAACGGCGCTTTTGAAGGAAATGGGAGCGGCGCTCGTAATATCCCGCGCGGCAAACGACGTGCAGGAAAAATTCCTGCTCAGAAACGGCGCGGACGAGGTGGTATATCCGGAAAAGATCTCCGCAAAGCGTCTGGCAATAAAAATGTCCTCAGACACCATACTCGATTTTATAGAGCTTGACCGGGATTATTCAATATATGAGATGGCAATGCCTAAAGAATGGGTAGGCAAGAGCCTTCTTCAGATGGATATCAGAAAAAAATACAATATAAATATAATTTCCATAAAGCGCGAGGGAAAAATAATCATGCCGCGCGCTGAAACGGTAATGGACGCACAGGATGTTTTATACGTCATAGGAGATATGAAAGATCTTAAAAAGTGCTTTAAGATTTAGGAGCTGTTATGAATTACAGAATGCTGCTGTACCTTTTGTGCGTGATACTGCTTCTTGAAGCGGCAATTTTGCTTATCCCGCTTTTCGTCGCGGTCATCTACGGCGAGAGCGTTTTGCCTTTCGTCATAACGATCGGCGCGCTTGTCGTCGCTGCGCTTCCGGGTATTCTGCAAAAACCTAAAAATACAAAAATATACGCCAAAGAGGGTTTCGTTACCGTTGCGGCTTCGTGGCTTCTGATGTCCGCGTTCGGCGCGCTTCCCTTTGTTTTCAGCGGTGCGATACCTAACTACGTAGACGCGTTTTTTGAAACGTGCTCCGGCTTTACAACGACCGGCGCGTCGATCCTGCGCGTTATAGAAGGCTTGCCTAAGGGTATTTTGTTCTGGCGGAGCTTCACGCACTGGATAGGCGGTATGGGCGTGCTTGTGTTCATGCTCGCCATCCTTCCGCAGGGCGGCAACGCCATATATCTTTTGCGCGCGGAAGTCCCCGGACCTACAAAGGGCAAACTCGTGCCTAAACTGCGCCACACGGCTATAATACTTTACGCTATATATATAGGTCTTACTTTAACGGAAGTCATAGCGCTGCTCATAGCGCGTATGCCGCTGTATGACGCGCTCGTTACGACTTTCGGCACGGCTGGCACCGGCGGTTTCTCCGTTATGAACGATTCCATAGCCGGATATCACAATCCCGCGGCAGAGTGGATAATAGCGGTGTTTATGCTGATTTTCGGTATAAACTTCAACCTGTTTTTCCTTTTGCTCATAAGAAAATGGCGCGAGGTTTTAAAAAGCGAAGAGCTGCGCGTATATCTTTCCATAGCTTTTGTCGCCACGGTCATAGTATGCGTACAGACGTACAATATGTCGTCGGGGCTTGAAGACTGCATAAGAAAAGCGTTTTTCCAGACCACGTCCATAATATCAACAAGCGGATTTTCAACGGCTGACTTTGACGTCTGGCCGGCTCTTACAAAATCGCTTCTGATATTCCTTATGTTCGTCGGCTCGTGCGCGGGCTCGACCGCGGGCGGCGTGAAAGTATCAAGGATCATAATAGTATTCAAGAATATCGTAAGAGAAATACGCCATATGCTTCATCCGCGTTCCGTAAACACGGTAAGAATGGACGGAGAACCCGTATCGGAGGAGACCGTGAAATCCGCGGTGAACTACGTTGCGCTTTATATCGCGGTGCTTATATTCTCCGTTCTTCTCGTTTCGTTTGACAAATTCACTTTCGGCAGCGGATTCAGTTTTGAAACGAATTTCTCCGGCGTTATGGCGTGTTTGAACAACATCGGTCCCGGTTTCGGCGCGGTAGGACCTACAAGAAACTATGCGGATTATTCGCTGTTTTCAAAAATAGTTCTGTCACTTGATATGCTTTTCGGCAGGCTTGAGATAATGCCTATGATCATACTCTTCTCTCCTGCTACCTGGAGGAGAAAATAATGTACAAGCTTTGCATAAACACCGGTCTGGGATTTGATACCGGCCTTGAAGATAAATTATCACATATAAAAGAAGCCGGTTTTGACGGCTTCTTTACGTCGTATCATCAAGGAAAAATAAAAAATATCGCATCTCTGGCTGATAAAAACGGACTTTTATACCAGTCCGTACACGCGCCTTTTACCGAGGTCGACGCGCTCTGGCGTCCCGGCGACAAGGGCGAGTACGTAAAAGAAAAGCTGATTGAATGCGTAAACGAATGTAAGGACGCGGGCGTGCCTCTGATAGTTTTCCACGCGATAATCGGCATGGACAGGCACGAGCCTACGGAAATAGGCTTGCAGAGATTCTGCCGCATAGTCAAGCGCGCGGAGAAAATCGGGATCAACATAGCGTTTGAGAATACCGAGGGCGTTGAATATCTTGAGGCTCTTATGGATCAGTTCAGATCTTCATACGTCGGCTTCTGCTGGGACACCGGACACGAGCTGTGCTACAATTACGGCGAGGATATGACGGCAAAATACGGCGACCGGCTCGTCTGCACGCATTTGAACGACAACTTCGGAATGACCGATAAAAACAACATGACGTGGCTTGACGATTCGCACATGATGCCCTTTGACGGCAAAACCGACTGGCAATCCGTCGCGGACAGACTGAAAAAGCATAACTACAAAGGCGAGATGACGTTTGAGCTGACGAAAAACAGCAAACCGGGCAAAAACACGCACGATATTTACTCGTCGCTGTCTGAGCTTGAATTTTTAAAGCTCGCATACGAAAAAGCGGTGAAATTCAAAGAGATGTTATAAACGGCAGGGCGACCATAGGTCGCCCGTTTTTAATTTTGTCATCGCGCCCCTCAATCTCTTTTGAGATCGTGGGACCGGGGTTCCCCGGCGCGAACTGGAGAGCGTTGGGGGTTCCCGGGAGGGGACAGGGGGGTATGGGGGGTTCTCGGCGAAGCCGAGCAAAGGGGTTCCCCGTTGCGAACATAGTGAGCAATGGGGGTTCCCGTGAG
>JAFSYU010000054.1 GCA_017443595.1 Clostridia bacterium | reverse complement strand
GTCAAGAACAGCACCGTCTATAGCCTGAGGACCGCTTACAGCTATATCTCCGCCGAGAACTACGTTCTGACCAGCCGCGAGAGCAGCGGTAGCAGCAGCAGCATCGATTACGGGATACTGAGCAAGAGCATCATACTGATCGTCGAAGCTGTCAGTTTCAGCAGTGTACTGAGTTGCAAGCAGTACAACGGAGAAATCAGTGCCTATGGATTTGTTCTGATATTCGTTGCCAGCAGATTCCTGCATCTTAAGAGCAAGAGTTACGTCAACGGACTGACCTGCAAGCAGGTGGTTCGTTCCGTAAGTTGTGCCCATACCGGCAAGAACTTCGGTAAGAGTGCCGAGTCTGGTCGCATTTGCAAGAGCAGCGCGGTCAGCTACCTGAACAGCGGGATCTGCAAAGTAAACGTCGATAACGTCAGCAAGTTCAGAAGCATCGCCGTTCGGTACAATCTGTAACTTGTACTTAAGAGCAAGTGTTCCGTCGTTGGATATTCTTATGTGACGAACATCAACGTAACCGGGCTCCCAAAGATCATAATTGAATATAGCTCCGGTGGAAGCATCCGTCCAAGTTGCTGTGGCAGGAGCTTCGGTTCCGTTAGCCCATTTCATGCTAACGTCTAACGTACCGGACTTAATGATGTTGTTAGCACTTGTTACGCTGTCAGTAAACCAAGCGTAAGTCGTGCCGACCAACATAGCAAAGCAAAGTACCAGCGCGATGATGCTGGTGATCATTGCTTTTCTCATTGTCTTGTTTTTCATTTTTTTCTCCTTTTATAAAATGATTAAAATATATTTTCAAGGTGAGCGCACACCTTAAAAAACGTCATCAGGCGGAAGACCTTTTCGGTTTTGGCAGAGCGCACTGCCGCCCCGGCGTCTTCCGTTTTACTGAATTAGGAATAATATTTATTTGTAAAAGAACACTTTTTTGCCTTCCCCTATGGGGGGAAGGGGACCGTGTTTTACACGGTGGATGAGGCTTTTGAATGGTGCGTAAGGGGTTTTGCACAACGTAACGGCGGTAGATAGCCTCATTCCGTCACTTTGCCTTTCCCTATCGGAGAAGGCTGTTTTTGGCTCCTCCTTTGGGGGGAGCTGTCGCCGTAGGTGACTGAAGGAGTTTACTCTTTATCTTACTCCTTCCGTCTCGCTTTCGCGAGCCACCTCCCTCAAGAGGGAGGCTAAGCCTCATCCATCACTTTGCCTTCCCCTATGGTGGAAGGCTGTCTTTGGCTCCTCCTTTGGGGGAGCTGTCGCCGTAGGTGACTGAAGGAGTTTACTCTTTATCTTACTCCTTCCGTCTCGCTTTCGCGAGCCACCTCCCTCAAGAGGGAGGCTAAGCCTCATCCGTCAGCTGCGCTGACACCTTCCCCGACGGGGGAAGACTGTTTTTGGCTCCTCCTTTGGGGGAGCTGTCGCCGTAGGTGACTGAAGGAGTTTACTCTTTATCTTACTCCTTCCATCTCGCTTTCGCGAGCCACCTCCCTCAAGAGGGAGGCTAAGCCTCATCCGTCAGCTGCGCTGACACCTTCCCCGACAGGGGAAGGCTTAAATCAGGAATTACCCGTCTGCTGAACGTTGAATTTCAGCGTGAAATCAGTTGTTGCGTTGACCGCCATGCTGTTTCCCGGAAGCTTTACAGCCACGGCCACGACGAGCGTGCCGGCGGTGTTGCCGGATTTTGCCGGGACCGTAAATCCGCCCTCCGGACTTATTGCCGTTTCATCAGCAAGAGTCGTCAGATCCGTTCCGACGCCGACCGGGACGTATGTACCCGTAACGGACGCGGCGTATATTCTAAGATCCGCGCCGGTATTTTCACCGTGCTGAGCGTAGATTTTGAGATTTGCCGGATAAGCGGTATCATTATTTATCTGGAAATAGCATACTTTGACGTCACCGGGACCCATTCCGGTCACGTTGAAGTTTACCTGACCGTCAGTCATCGAGCTTGTAAACGTCGCCGGGAGCTCGTTGCTCGCCCATTTGACAGAGACGTCATACGTGCCTATATTTATGGTATTGCTGCCGCTGTCAATAGTGCCGAGATACCACGCGTACGTCATGCCGCATAGCATTGCCACGCAGAGGAACGTGCATACCAATGCCGATATCATCGCCCTGTATGTACTTACTTTTGCCATGCTGTTCCCCTTTCTTGTTTTCATCATTATATATAGTCCGGATGCATGGAATGGATCAAAATCAGCTTTTGAGCCATTCCACATACCCGAAAGTCTTCCCCCGCCCCGCCGGAGCGGGGGAGACGATCAGTAATTATTTAACTTACGGTGTTATAAGCTCGGGAAGTAAACCTCTGTCGGCTGCTGCAGCATTTACCACTATAGACTGCTGTACGTTTACGGGATTTACTATCCATTTGCCGTTTGATTGCGTAACGGTATATCCGGAATCAGGAACATAAGCAGAAGGATCGTGATCAAACGTACCGCCCGATATACTTAAATACGCGGGTGAAGTTATATTAAACGTTCCGTTGAAATCTCCGCCAGATATCGTAAATCCGCCGGTGTATTGAGGATATGTATTAATATCAATCGCGGCTATTACTACGTTTTTCGACTTTGCCGTAAACGTACCGCCTTTAATATCAATAACTCCGCCGGATGAGAATACATACGCAGCATATTCACCTTCATACGTACCGCTGTTTACCGTCAGTAAGCTGCCGCCGGAAACAGAAATCGCAGAACTGCAGTGATCAAAGTAATTTGACTGTTTAAACGTGCAGTCTGTCAAAGTTGCTTTACCTTTCTTGGAATTTCCTCCGAGATCAGCTTCAGTAACTTCTATTCCGCCGCCATATGAGGAATCAATCGTTACGTTTGTCAGCGTCGCTTCACCGCCGAGGACCTTTACGTTCAATCCCCACGGACGTGATTTTTTAAGAGTAAGGTCTGTTGCGTTAAGCTTTCCGTTTGCTTCAATTCTGAAAGCACCGTAGCAGCCTGAGCCGTTTGAACTGTTGGTTCCGCTGCCGACCGCCACGATAGATCCGTTGTAAACGTTCAATGTACCGTCATCGATCTTTATTGCTCTGTTATTTACGTTTGCACCGTTGTTTACGGTTATTGTTTTGCCGTTCAAGTCAAGATCAACTGTTTTACCTGCGCCACCAAACAGGTATCCTGCGTCCTGCTTAATGCAAGTTGCCAAAACGACCTTATCGTTATTGTTTGCGGCATTAAGCGCAGCCTGCAGCGTTGCATATTTGGTTTCACCGATCTTTGCTTCGTAAACTCCGGTTTCATAGATTACTTCAAACGGACTGAACGAAGACGTTGTGAACGTGAGTATACCGGTAGTTGAATCATAATCATAATTTGTTATCGCGGTACCGTTATGAGTTAACGACGTTACGGTTTTTTCTTTTCCGATATTTATATTAACGGTTATGGGTGAGGGTGCGTTTTCAACTGTTTCATTGTTTTTCTTAAGAGCGATATCACAGTTGAAAGTACCTTCCGTACTACTAATATTGGATACGACGAGCGCAAAGTTATCGTTTTTCTCAACGTCTGCAGCGGGAACTATAACGGTGACGTTATCCGCAGTAAGCGTCTGTTCCGTGGCTGCTGCTACGGCTGTAACGCTCGTGTGCGGTGCGTTCCACTGAGTTGCTATTACACGGAGTTTGAACGTTTCGGATATTGCTTGTGCGCTTACACTATCGTAAGTTTCCGGGAGTTTAACGCCGACCGCTACTATAGCGGAAGTGTTTGCCGCAAGCGTCTTTGTGACAAGCAGCGTGGGAGCCGCAGCAGTCGCAGCGCTGTGTAACGCGCCAAGATTGTTCAAAGAAACCATATCGGCTACCGTTACGGCCGCGGTCACGGTGTCAGCGGTATAAATGTTTAAATTATTGACTTTGCCGTTTGCATCGAAAGTAGCTCCGGTGGGGAGAACAAGGTCAAATTTTACGGGGTAATCGCATTTATTTTCAAATTTCACGTAGCGGACTACCTCGTCACCGGGGATGAGCGTGACGTTTTCAAATATGCTGTTATCTTTAAAAGCAGTCCACCCGTCTGCATCCGCGGCAATATAGGTATTGCTGTAATAAACATTCACGTCAAAAGCGCCGATCTTGATAACGTTGTTGCCGGAGTCAATATCAACTTTGAACCACGCGTAAGTCATGCCGAAAAGCATGCATACGCACAGAAAAGTGGACAAGATAGATAATGACAACGCTTTTCCGGTACTGTTCTTTACTTTCATTGCAAATCTCCTTACATTTATATTATTCTATACTAATGCGGCGACGCCGCTGCGAACTATTCCGCTTTATCTTCTGCCGGTGCTTCCGGCTCCGCTTTCACCTCGGAAGCGGGCGTTTCCGGCGCCGGTCCAGCTTTAACCTCGGGTGCGGGCGCTTCCGGTTCAACCTTTACTTCGGGTGCGGGCGGTGCCTGAGGCGGCGCCTGAGGCGCCTGGCCGTTGTTCTGCTGATTTGCGAGCTGAGCCTGCAGCGCCTGGAGCTGTGCGAGCATTTCCATAGAGTGCTGACGCTCTTCTTCTATCTTCTTGCGTTCCGCTTCCATTTCAGCCGTCTGTTCCTTCTTGTACTTGCGGAAGAGACGTATCACGTTTGTGCCGTTGTAGAGTATGAGAAGCACTATAGGAACGAATATGCATACTATGTAACCGGGCGTCGTCTTCAAAAACAGGAAGAATCTGCCGAGCATCGGGATGTGGCCAACGTATTTACCGACGATGTCTCCGTATTCAACGACTGATTCGTCATCCGCGCCGGTGTTTGCGCCGTAGGTGATGAATCCTCGTGTTCCGTCGCTTTCAACCGCTTTTCTGCGGATGGCGTGCGTTACGGTCTCACCGAAGCTGGCGTTGTTGCGCGATATGAAGGTTATTACCTCATCCGGCTGCAGCTCCGCGCGTTTGCTCATCTCAACGTCTCTTACGACAACTATATCGCCGGCGTTGAAGAAGATGCTTGTCGTGACCTTGTCGTTAGGTTCTTCAGACTTGCTCATTGAATCCGTCTGTACGACGAAGAATTTGAAGCCGAAGAGATTTCTTTCAGTCGAGTTGAACGTAGCCACCGATACGATCGTAAAGATCATCATAGAGACGGCAACCGCCACCAGCGTCCAGACCAGAATGATCCGGATAATATTCAGAACTTTTTTCAATACGGTTTCCTTGCCTTTCCTTTTGCGGTTTTTCCGTCAGTGATCGAATTGTCTATTTATAAAGATAAAATACTATATTAACATGATTTGCGGTACGTTTACGTCGGATATCATTCCCGTTTTCAAGTCTTAAAAAACGCAAAAAGGGGATGACCATACGCTGTTTTATCCGCAATAAAACCGGTTCAGCAGATAAACGTGCCATCTTAACAAAACGTATTGTATCACATTTTTTTATAAAATGCAAGAGGCAAATCAAAATTTGTGATTATTTTTTATATAAACTTTTATAATTATAAGAGAAAATTATGGGTTATTTGTGCTTTTTTGCCGTTTTTTTGCTCAAACCCTGTTTTCTTTTTCCGTATCGGACACGGTTTCGACGTTTTCCGCCGGCTGAGCGTTCACGGTCTGATCATTGTCGCCGTTCTGCACCGCCGTGCTGTCGGCAGGCGGCGCGGGCTGCTGTGCGTTCTGCTGCTGCATACTCGCCTGTTGCGCCAGAAGCATTGCCTGCATTTCCTGCAGTTTCTGATACATCTCGTCGGATTTTTTCTTCTCTTCCTCGATACGCTTGCGTTCTTCTTCCATCTCGTTCTCTTCTTCCTTCTTACCGCTGCGGTAAGTGCGGACTATGCTGAAGCCCTGCAGGATCAGGAATATGCCGAACGGGACGACGACGCAGACGATAAATCCTGTCGGCGTCTGGAGTTTTGACAGAAGCGTGCCGGCTTTCGGAATATGGCCGATGTATTTACCGACTATATCGGAATATCCGACCGGTTCCTCATCGTCCGAACCGGTGGTAGTACCGTACGTGACGAACGCGGGCGCGCCTTTTGCGTCTGCGGTAAGCTTACGTATTTTATGCGTTATGGTCTGGCCGAAGCTCTCGCTGTTTTTTGAAACGAACGTGATTATGTCCCCTTCTTTGAGCGTTGAAGGCTCAACGGTACGGACAAATATCAGATCTCCCGCGCTGAAATCCGTTTTGCTCATTGAATCAGTCTGAACAATGAAGAATTTGAAGCCGAACAGGGAGCGGTCGTTATGGTCAAGAGTGGTTTTTGATATGATCGTGAAGACCACCATGGCGACGGCCGCGATCATCAGAAGCCAGACAAAAATTGTTTTTATAATATGCAGCGCTTTTCTCATTAAACAAGGTCCTTCCTTGCCTTACAGGGCGATCCGGTTTACCGGAACAAACGGTCGGGATTGTTCTTCGTCTGTACGGCGTCAGCGTGCATATCGAACTTAAGATACAAAGCCTGCGTCGCGTTTCCCTTTTCTTCCGGGAAATGGAATACAACGGTCAGGGTCTTACGCTCCATGACCGTAAGAGGATCGTTGACGGGGAGCGCTTTATCCTTTGAAAGCTCGTTCATCGTGCCGGAATAGAGGACTTTGTCCCCGTCTTCCACAGTTATCTGCAGAACGTCCGCAAGACCGCCTTCAACGTTGCTGAAATACAGCTTATAATATACGTCCCACGTACTTTCGTTTTCTATGAATATATTCTTTTTGACCGTCATTCCCGGTTCAAACAGGAATTCGTCTTCCCTTATTATAGGCTCTCCGTCGTTAAGATTGATCTTGACGCGGCCGGTACGGAACAGGTTTTCTTCCACGCTGACCGTTGCGTATACGAGAGCAAACGTCGTAAGCACAAGGCAGATCGCCAGTGCTATAATGGCGGCAATGCTGCCGTACATTCTTTTTTGAGTACTTTTCTGTGCGCTCATTCTTCCGTCTCCTGTTCTTTATGTCTTCTTCTCCTGAACAGAAGGATCAGGATAAGAGAGAAGGAAACGACCGCGACCGCGGACCAGAGGACGATATGCGTTGTGTCTCCGGTCGGAGGCGGGGTAAGATTTCCCTTCTCCTCGACCCACCATCTGAAATCGGCTATCAGGTCTTTTTCCTGATAATCGTTGCCGACGGAGGTATCGAGATAAACCGTGATCTCATAGAGAAGCTTTGTTGATGTATAGTTTTCATCCGTGGTAAGCGTGTGCGTCAACGATTCAGGCATATCCTTCATCAGTCCCTCGTAGAGCACTTCGCCTCCTACGAGAGTTATCCTGCACTTAAGCACCTCGGCAAGTTTTTCGTATCCGGGACGGACGTCCGCATGGAAGCGAACGTAAACCGTGTTTTTATAATATACGGCGACCTGAAAATATTTCGTTATCACGTCGCCCGGGAACATATTGTCAACGTGGAACGGAACGTTATCGTCGCTGTTTCTGCTGCTCAGCTCGATAGACGTTGCCTTGACGGTCTTCTCTTCTTCGCCTTCGGTCTCTTCGCCGGCTTCGTTACCGTTTACCTGACCGGTCTGCGCCGTTTCCCCGTTTTCTGAGGCGTTGTTCTGTTCCGTCACTTCTTCCGTTTCGGTCTCTTTGGCGGTCTCCGTTTCCGTTACCGTGTCTTCCCCCGTGTCAAGTTCGGCAAGAGTTTCCGTTACCTCGGCAGTCTCGCTTTCAGTTTCCGCGGCGGAAGAGCTATCTTCATCGGTCCCGGGTTCTTCCGTGACCGCTTTATCACTTTCCGATATATAGTTATCCGGGACTACAACGCTGACCGTTTGCTTTTTTACGGCGCGATATATCAAAACCGCGCCGAGTGCGGTCACGCTGACAGCAAGAAGGATAGCAAGCAAGATGATGGCAATTTTGATTTTTTTGTTTTTCAATGTGCCTTTTCCTCCTTTTACACATGTATCTTCTTTTCAAATCCGTTCTATTTTATCATATAATATAAAAAAAATCAATAAGTTTTTATAAAAATATCATAAATGTCAAAAAGTTATACATATCATCAAAAAAGCAACGGGATATTTTTCGATATTTTTGTACGTTTTGCTTAAAAAGTTTGGAAGACGGATTTTGCGGTTTCAGAAGAGATTTTTCATAGGCGATATTGATTTTTCCGATAAAATATGGTATAATCGTGATACTTGGAAAAACGAATAATATATTTAAGGAGATCAAAAATGAAAAACAGGATAATTTCCGTATTTCTTGCCGTTATCGTGGCAGCGGGGCTCATACCGCTCGTCGCCGTTACGGCGTCAGCCGAGGGTTCGGTGATTGACGTAACGAGCGAGGCTGAATTCGCTGCGGCGCTTGACATGGATACTCCCGTAGCCGCAATAAATATCATCTCCGATTTTACCGTTAACAGCGACTGCACGGTAAAATTCGACCCTGAGCATATCGACAATTATAAAGACGTTGTGGTTACGATAAACGAGGGCGTTACGATGACCGTCGCCGAAGGCGGCAGCATAGGCTCTGCCTGGTTCACGTTTGAGGGTGACTGGGAAACGCCCCCCACGCCGAACGGCCGCGTGGTAAACAACGGCACCGTTATAGTCGGCGATCGCGGATGGATAGACGGTGACTTTGATGAAAACAACGGTACGGTTATAATTAAAGACGGCGCGGTTGCAATGTGCGCCAACGAGAACAACGGCACCGTTATAGTTGACGGCGGTTTGTATATGACGACGCAGGGCGGAAAAAGCGTAAACAACGGCGTTATAAGAGTTGGAGAAAAAGCCACTATGATCTCCCGCTTCGGTACCCCGATAATAAATGAAGAGGGCGGCACTATAGAGCTCTACGGTGAATTTATGTGCGGCGTCCTCGAGTTTGACGGCGGCGTGATGCTGTTTGAAAATCACGGCGAGGTGACCGGCAGCGGTTACGTAACGCTTGATTACATGGGACCCGAAGACGCGCCGATGCCCGATATGGACGCTATGATCGAGCGTATGATGGCGCAGTTAGGCCAGACGTCGCGTTTTGAAAACTGGGAAGATATAGATATATTCGTACAGTATGAAGTGACCTCTTACGAAAAGATCAAGTCACTCTCAAAAGACCGCACGGTAGCCGGCGAGCACGTGGAAGGCAATATGGACCTTATCTTTTTCATTATGGGCAACGTGGTCGTACCCGAAGGCGAGTCGATAAACGTTATGTCGTTGTTCGTCGTTGCGGAAGACGCGAGTCTGACGGTAAACGGCGGAGCCGAGCTTGAAGGCGGTATCAGAAACAGAAGCAGGATAGAAGTTATGCCGGGCGGCGTCCTTGCCACGACGATGGGCGGCGATATAGTGAACGAAGGCAAGCTCACGCTGCATGAAGGCGCCGTGCTTAAGAGCCAGATGGGCGGATCCGTGGTAAACCTTGAAGGCGCCGAAATGACGCTGGACGGTACGTTCTACTGCGGCTGCATAGGCGGTGAAAGCGGCGACGGCTGCTGGTTTGAAAACTTCGGGAACGCTTCCGGCAAGGGCGAAATGATCCTGTACGAAGCGGCGCCTGATTTTTTGCCTGTCAACGATATGGAACAGCTTGTAAAATACACCGCCGGGAAATTCGGAGAAGAAAAGAACGTTCCGGAAATCAAAGCCGGTGAGCCTGAAGACGAAATAAAATGGATGCCGGGCGATATAAACGGCGACGATAACGTGGATAATAAAGACATCGTAACGCTGTTCCGTTACGTCAGCGGCGGAGACGTTTCCGTTAACGAATACGCGCTTGACACGAACGGCGACGGCGCGGTAGACAATAAGGATATAGTAACGCTGTTCCGTTACGTCAGCGGCGGAAACGCAGAATTGTCCGACAAGCCGTATATTCCCGAAAAATAATGATAAACGAACTTGTAAAAACGGCAAAAGAAAACGGTCTGAATATATATTCAATAGCCGTTATTGACGGAGACGGGATACATACGGCGCAGCTGATACCCGCGAACCGCTGCAACAACAGCTACTCAGTTGCGAAAGCGTTTACTATGACGGCTGTCGGAATGCTGCGGGATCAGAAAAAGCTGGACGTGACCGATAGAGTTTTTGATATTATGCGCGATGAATTTCCGGACAGTTACGATCCTACGTGGGAAAACGTAACGGTAGACGACGTTTTAAAGCACAAAGCCGGATTTGAGTGCGGGTTTCTTGATATCGACGTGGAAGATATATCAAAGTATAAAACGGACGATTTTCTTAAAATAGTATTGAGCAGACCTCTTCCCTTCACGCCCGGCACGAGACACGTTTACTCGGACGCGGCTTATTATCTGCTCTCGCGCATAGTGAGTGAGGTAAGCGGAACGGAGCTGTCCGATTTTCTGCGTCCCGTACTTTTCGGTATTCTCGGATTTCAGGAGCTTGCGTGGAGCAAGTGTCCGCGCGGATACGCCATGGGAGCGACGGGACTGTATATAAGCTCCGAAGATATGGCAAAGCTCGGTTACGCTTACGCAAACGGCGGCGAGTATAACGGAAAGACCGTCGTATCGGAGGACTGGATAGATCTTTCGCTTTCGCGCGAATATGAATTCGGGCGTTACGGCGACGCCGGACTTTACGCAAAAGGCGGGATGAACGGACAGATGCTCGGCTTTTCGGTAAAATCTCACGCGTCCGTCGCGTGGCACGGTTACGAGCCGGAAAAGGACGTTTCGGTCATATTAAAAAAGTTTGCTTCAATTTGATTTGCGCGGGCGATCCGTCAACGGTCGCCCGCGGTTTTTATCAAAAAATATCAATTTGTTAATCAAATAAACCTCATGATTAAATATAAAACCGTGAATAATTCATAATTTTATGGTATTATATGTTGATTGATAATGATTTTTAAGGAGGATTTCAAATGAATATAGAGTATATGCATCCCGCTGACCAGCTCGTAATGTTTATGCAGCGTATATACGACAAGGGACTTACCACCACGTCGGGCGGTAACCTTTCCATAATGGACCGCGACGGCAACATATGGATCACGCCCGCGTCGGTAGACAAGGGAACGCTCACCAGAAACGACATTATCTGCGTCAAGCCCGACGGCTCGATAATAGGCAACCACAAGCCCTCAAGCGAGCTCCCGTTCCATGAATCCGTTTATAAAATGCGTCCGGACATCCGTGCGGTGCTCCACGCGCATCCGCCGGCACTCGTCGCGTTTTCAATAGCGAGAAAAATTCCGGATCTTGACCTCATCCCGACGGTGAGAAAGACCTGCAGCAAGGTTTCCATCGCGAAGTACGCCGTTCCCGGCTCGGAAGAGCTCGGCAAGAACATAGGCAAAGAATTTGCCAAAGGCGTTGACATAGTTTTGCTTGAAAATCACGGCGTATGCATAGGCGCGGCAAATATGTTCTCCGCGTTTATGATGTTTGAAACGCTTGACTATTCCGCAAATCTTGAGATCTACGCTTCCAAGCTCGGCGGCATAAAGCGCCTTTCCGCCGACGATATAAAAATAACGGAAACGAATTTCCATCTGATGATGGACGATTTCGTTCCCAACAGCCACACGTCGGAAGAGCTTGAAGCACGCCGCGAGATGATAAAACTCATCCGCCGCTCGTACAAACAGGGACTTTTCACCGCTACTCACGGCACTTACTCCGTGCGTCTTTCCGACGGAAGCTTTATAATAACCCCGTTCGGACGCGACAGAGCGTATCTTGAGCCGGAAGACCTCGTCCGTATAAAGAACGGCATGAAGGAACAGGGCAAGATCCCGTCCAGAGCCGTTATTGCGCACGACTGGATCTATAAGGAAAATCCGGATATAAACGCCGTTCTTCTCGCTCATCCGCCGTACGCTATGGCGTTTGCGGTAACCGACGCGACGTTTGATCCGCGCACGATACCGGAGAGTTATATACTGCTGCGCGATATTGAAAAGCATCCGTTCTCCGAGTTTTACGTAGACCCGAAGAAGGTTGCGGACAGCTTTGCGCCGAACCGCCCCGCTCTCATTTTCCAGAACGACAGCGTTATAGTGACCGGTTCCACGCTGCTGCAGGCGTTTGACAGAATGGAAGTTCTTGAATCCACGGCTCATTCCATACTCAACTCAACGTCTATCGGCAAAATAGTACACATTTCAAAAGAAGAAGTAGACGATCTTAAAAAAGCGTTCAATCTCGTTGACTGAAAACGGGTATAACAAAATCAGGACGGCTTGCGGCTGTCCTGATTTTTGTATGATTTTTTAACAAGAAACCGTCATTTTGCAAGAAGATACGACATAATGAGCAAAACGGTGTTTTTAATACCGTTCATATGCGTGCGTTCCATTCCGTGCGACGCGTGAACTCCCGTACCGATCAAAGCGCCGGGAACGTCGTATCCGCTTCTGTACATAGCGCCCACGTCAGAGCCGTAGTAAGGATAAATATCGACCGCATAATCAAGCCCGTTTTCTTTTGCAAGCGATACGAGCTTGTTAGTCATGGAATAATCGTACGGACCGCTGCTGTCCTTTGCGCAGATAGATACTTTATACTCGTCACATGCCAGGTCTTTTCCGATGCATCCCATATCGACTCCGAGCATTTCGGTAATATCCGACGGCACCCACGACGCGCCGTGACCGACTTCCTCGTATATGGTGATAAGCATTTTCACCGTATGCGGCAGCTTTATCTTCTCCTCGTTTATTATGTGCGCGGCGGTAAGAAGGCACGCGACTGACGCTTTATCGTCTATAAAGCGTGATTTTATAAAGCCGGACGGCGTGAACTCCGTTTTCGGATCTATAAAAATATAATTTCCGTTTTCTATACCGAGCTTTTCTATATCCTCGGCGCTGTTACAGACCTCGTCAAGACGGACGTACATATTTTCCTCGTCTCTTCTTCTTGAATCGGCGTCGCCGTAAACGTGAGCCGCGGGCGAGCAGGACAAAAACGTGCCGGTGTATTTTCTGCCGTCACGCGTTAAGACCGTGCAGTATTCCCCGTCAAGCGTGTTGAGCATCGGACCGCCTACGCGGGTAAACGTGATATCGCCGTTTTCGGCTATGTGGCGAACCATAGCGCCTAACGTATCGCAATGCGCGGCGCAGCCGATGACCGTGTCGTCTTCGCCTTTTACGGTTATTATGCCGCAGCCTTTGCGCGTCATCTCAAATTCGCATCCGTCCGCCTCGCACAACTCTTTAACGACCGGCATGACCTCGTGATAATAGCCGGAGGGGCTGGGCGTGTTCATAAGAGTTAAAAGCGTTTTTTTGTAATATTCCTCATATTTTGCAAAATCTATCATGATAATTCCTCCTTTAACTGCAGAATTTTATTTCTTTCTTTTTTGAACATCAAAGTAAAGCATATCAGATGCGCGGAGGCGGTCAGCGCCCATGAGATCGGGTACGACAGATAAAGCGTTGCAAGCGATCTGTCCGCGGCAAAAACCGTATATATCCAGAAAATACGGAAAGCGCACGCGCCTATAAGCGATACAACCATTGAAAGGGTCGAGTGACCTATACCGCGCACGGAGTATGACAGGGTATCCATTACGCCGCAGAGCAGATAAGTTGTCGCGATCACGGACAGACGCAGCTGTCCCGTCTGTATAACGAGAGGGTCGGGCAGATCCGCGTTGATATACAACCGCAGAATGTAAGGCGAAAATACGTACGCGAGCATACCCATAGCGATCCCCACGCCCGCCGCGAGCGCCGCACATTCCATAACGGTCTTTCTTATTCTGTCGAATTTTGCCGCGCCGTAGTTTTGCGACGTAAACGACATAGCCGCCTGCGCCACGGAGTTCATGGATACGTATATAAACCCTTCAACGTTCACCGCGGCTGTGTTGCCGTCCATAACGACTGAGCCGAACGAGTTGACGGACGACTGGATCAAAACGTTTGAAATCGAGAAAACGGAGCCCTGGATACCGGACGGAAGCCCGATCTTGATTATCATCATAAGCTCTTTTTTGCTTATTTTAAGCGTCTTTAAACTTATTTTACACGGCGCGTCCGTTCTTATCATATATATAACGACCATAGCCGCGGAAAGCGCCTGTGATATTATCGTCGCAAGCGCGACTCCGGCAACGCCCATTTTGAATACTATTACGAAAATAAGGTTCAAAATAACGTTTACAAGGCCCGAAGTCGAAAGATAAATAAGCGGTCTTCTCGTATCTCCGCAGCCGCGCATGACGGCGGAACCGAAGTTATATATCATATTGCCCGGCAGACCTATAAAGTATATTTTCATATACAAAACGGAGCGGTCTATAACGTCGTCCGGCGTACCCATTGCGGAAAGCATGGGACGCGCCGCGAAAAATCCTATGACAGCAAGGAAAAATCCGCCTATAAGAGATATCAGAAACGCGGTGTTTGACGTTCTGCAGACGCCCCCGTTATTGTTCTGGCCGTAATATCTCGCCGCAACTACGCAGCCGCCGACGGAAAGCCCGATAAATACGTTTACTATAAGATTTATAAGCGAGCTTGTCGCGCCCACCGCACCTAAAGAGCCGGGCTCGGCAAATTTGCCGACGACTATCATATCGGACGCGTTATATAAAAGCTGCAGTATGCCCGCAAGCACTACGGGAACGGTAAACTTCACTATCTTAGGGAAAAGCTTACCTTCCGTCATATTTATATTAAAATCTTTCAAAGCTATACTCCGTGTGATTATTCTTGCATATTATAACTTTAATATATGAATAATTCAACGCATTTTTATTTGAAAAACGGCCGCCGGTCGCCGTGAGCCGCTGAAGCCGTACGCTCTTTTGGTGAAAACCAGCGCGAAATGAAACAAGACGCATCAAATCCTGCAAAATTGCGCAGATCTGTTATTTTTTTTACCGTCGTGCGCGAACGGCGGCGTCAAACCGGCTCGCCTTATTATATATCAATAAATCATATTGTGCATATTATACCAAATATTTATGACTTTTTCAAGGTATATTGTATAAAAACAGGATTTGCAAGATTGACGGCATAAAAAATTCACGATTTGATACAATATTGTATATTGATTACGTAACGGCACGGTGGTATAATGCAGAATCGGAGTACGTTTTTTTATAACTATTCATATAATGAAATAAATGAGGTCCAACAATGAAATTTGAAAACAAACAGCTAACCGATAACAAGTACGTGCTTGACTGGATACAGGAATGCGCGGAACTTACAAACCCGGATAAGATAGTCTGGATCACCGCGGAGGAAGAACAGCTTGAAGAACTGCGCAGACAGGCTTGCGAAACAAAAGAGCTTTACAAGCTGAACAAGGAGCTTCTGCCCGGCTGTTATCTGCACCGTACCGCCGTCAACGACGTTGCAAGAGTTGAGGCGCGCACTTTCATATGCACAAGGACTAAAGAAGACGCCGGCAATATAAACAACTGGATAGAGCCGCAGGAATGCTACGCAAGGCTCAGAAAATTATATAAAAACTCAATGGTCGGAAGGACCATGTACGTTATTCCGTACGCAATGGGTCAGCTCGGCTCCGCTTTTGCAAAATACGGCGTTGAGCTTACGGATTCCATATACGTCGTGCTCAACATGGTAATCATGACGCGCGCCGGCGCTGCCGTAGGCAAATATCTTGACGAGCATTTTATAAAAGGTCTGCACTCAAAGGCGACGCTCGATCCGGATAACCGCTACATCTGCCACTTCCCCGAGGACAATACCATTTGGAGCGTCAACTCCGGTTACGGCGGAAACGTTCTTCTCGGCAAAAAGTGCTTTGCTCTGCGCATAGCGTCATACTTAGGCAGAAAAGAAGGCTGGATGGCTGAGCATATGCTCATCTTAGGCTTACAGTCTCCGGACGGCGTTATAAAATACGTCGCGGCGGCGTTCCCGTCAGCCTGCGGCAAAACGAACCTCGCAATGCTCATACCGCCGGAATACTACAAGAAAAAAGGCTATAAGATCTGGTGCGTGGGCGACGATATCGCCTGGCTGCGCATAGGCGCCGACGGAAGGCTCTGGGCTGTCAACCCCGAAAACGGCTTCTTCGGCGTCGCACCGGGCACGAACGAACATTCAAACCCGAACGCTCTGGCGGCTACGAAGAGCGGCGCGATATTCACTAACGTCTGCCACGACCTTGGCAACAACACGGTATGGTGGGAAGGCTTGAACGACAACCCGCCGACAAACGCGCTCAACTGGAAAGGCGAGAAGTGGGATTACAGAACGTACGACAAAAACGACAAGATAAACACCTCCGGCGCTCATCCGAACTCACGCTTCACCGCAGTTGCAAAGAACTGCCCGTGCGTCTCACCCGAGTTTGACAATCCGGACGGCGTGCCGATATCCGCCATCATTTTCGGCGGCAGACGCGCAAAGACCGCTCCGCTCGTATATCAGTCCTTCAACTGGCAGCACGGAACGTTCGTGGGCTCCATCATGGCTTCCGAAACGACCGCGGCGGCCGCCGGCGCTATAGGCGTCGTACGCCGCGACCCGATGGCAATGCGTCCTTTCGTCGGCTACGATATGGGCGACTACTGGGCGCACTGGCTTGAAATGGGCAAACGCATACCGAATCCGCCTAAGATATTCCACGTCAACTGGTTCAGATGTGACGACGAAGGTCACTTCATCTGGCCGGGCTTCGGCGACAATATGCGCGTTCTCATGTGGATACTTTCCCGCTGCGAAAACAAGGCGGAAGCAAGACAAACGCCTATCGGATACGTACCGTACGAAAAGGATATAAACCTTGAAGGCACGGATATTTCAGAACAAACGCTTGCGGATCTTCTTTCGATAGATACAGAGTCATGGAAAGACGATATAGCAAACATAAAAGAATTCTACGCCCTTGTCGGAGACAGAGTCCCGCAGGAACTGAAAACAGAGCTTGACGCGCTTGAAAAGCGCCTCGGTTAAATAAACGGCAGCAAGCTGAGGATCTATACAGTCCTCAGCTTGTTTTTTGTTTGTTAAAAAACACTGCGTTTTATCCGGTTTTTGTCATTTTACACAAACGCGTTAACACTTTATTATATTTTTTTGAATAGAATTTATGAAAAAATAGAGATATAATATAGATAACAGAAACGGAGGTATAAAATGAAAAGGTTTTTGTGCGTTATAATAACGTTATCCGTCCTTATGACTTCTTTTATGACATTCGGCGTCTTTGCGGATTATGAAGCGGCGGAGGAAAATGAAGCCGTTACAATAAACGGAATAGAATATGTGCCTTATGAAACGTTCTGCAGCGTTGAAGACTGCAGCACGGATCTGAGCGGCGACGTTGTTATAGAGTCGTCGGTAGAATTCAACGGCACCGAACTGCCCGTTACGACAATAGGCTCCTGGGCGTTTGAATACTGCGAAAAGATAACAAGCGTGACCGTGCCGGACAGCGTGAACTGTATAAACGCCGGCGCGTTTTCGGACTGCCATAATTTAAAAAGCATAAAGCTGCCCGCCGCTTTGGAGTCTATTGAATACTATTTGTTCAACTGCTGTTACGCGCTTGAGGAATTTACCGTTCCGGAAGGCATAACGTCCATTGGCGGAAACGCTTTTTTCGGCTGTAACAATCTTGTAAAAGTGGTCTTGCCGGACAGCCTTACTGCGATCTATGAAAACGCGTTTCAGGATTGCGATAAGCTTGAAAGCATAAGTATACCGAAAAACGTGGAATTTATAGGAGAACTCGCGTTTTCAGACTGCGATTCGTTCACAGCATATTCTGTTGACAAAAACAACAAGCTTTTCTGCGACGTGGACGGCGTGCTTTTCAGCAAGGACAAAAAGACGCTTCTCTCGTTTCCTTGCGGCAGAGGAACGGAATACACCGTCTCAGATAACGTTACGGAAATAGGAGATTACGCTTTTTACAGCTGCTTCACGCTTGAAAAAGTGAATTTGCCGGAAGGCCTGCAGAAAATAGACAGGTTTGCGTTCTTCTGCAGCTCAAATATCGAAAGCATAGATATTCCCGCTTCCGTCAAGGAGATATCCACCGGCGCGTTTGCCAACTGCAGTGCGATGAAAACCATAAACGTAAGCAAAGACAGCGCGTCCTTCGCCTCGGAAGACGGCGTTCTGTTCAGCAAAGACATGACCGAGCTTATATCTTTCCCCATGGCAAGTGAGATATTGAACTACACCGTGCCGGAAAGCGTTTTATCAATAGCTGATTACGGCTTTTACAACTGCTATAATCTGACTGATCTGATACTGCCGGCAAACCTTGCCGAGATAGGCGAAAACGTGTTCGTCTTCTTAGATAACGTGCCGCTCAACGAATACAAAAACGGTCTGTATTTAAGAAGCAAAAACAACAGCTACATAGTGCTTGTCAACGTTGCGGACAATACCTGCACTTCCTTTGAGATAAACGAAAATACAAAATTCATCAGTACGGACGCTTTTTTGGATTGTGATATGCTCAAGGAAATAACAGTACCTGAAAGCGTTGTTTCCATAGGCGATTTTGCGTTTTACAACTGCTCTGATCTTGAAAAAGTCAAATTGGGCAAAAATATAAACAAAATAGGCATATACGCGTTCAGCTGGTGCAACAGCCTTGAAGAAATAAACATCCCGGAAGGTGTGACGGAAATCAAAGACAGCACGTTCAGCGGATGCTACAGTATTACGGATCTGACTTTACCCGAAGGCATAACGTTAATAGGAGAATACGCGTTTGGCTGGTGCTATGGTTTGTCAAGCATTACGCTTCCCTCGACTCTTAAAGAAATAGACTACGCCGCGTTTGAGGGATGCTATGAATTAAAGACTGTTTACTTCAACGGCACCAAAGATCAGGGACAGAAAATAGATATCGGAACGTATAACGATCCGCTGCTTGAAGCGCTTATCGTGTATAGCTGCGGCGACCTGCCCGCAGGAGACTGCAACAGCGACGGAGCCGTTGACAACAAAGACGTTGTCGTACTGTTCAGATACGTCTCCGGCGGCGAAAAAGCACCGGATGAAACGGTATACGATTATAACGGCGACAAAGAAGTCAACAACAAAGACGTAGTTGAGCTTTTCAGATACGTAAGCTCAAAATAATAATCCTTGACAATATATATTCAATGTGCTATAATTAAAAAAACGTTAGGAGGTCAACAATGAAAAAATTCTTAGCATTGCTTATTGCGGCGGTCATGACCGTTTCTGTAATGACTGTCGTAATAATCGCTTACGCGCAGCCGGGTAACGACGGCAATGTAACAGTATCATACGCGGCGAAAGACGATATAACGATAGACGGTGAGATCGAAGACGGCGAATGGCCTGACAAAAGCAGCTTGACACTTACGTCAGACAACCTTGTCGGATGGTTTGCCGGAGTGTATGAAGGTCCGATAGTATTCAATACTGCTTGGAACGATGACGGTCTTTACTTATGCGCGGTAATAAAGGACACCGCCGTTGCATTTGCGGAAACCGATTTGGGAACACGTTTTCAGATAGCTCTCAATCCGGGTAACATCATAGCCGGCAGTTATATGGGTCTGTTCTTCTCATTCTGTCCGATAAAAGGCAGTGACAACGTAGCTCTTTACAGACATAATTGGCAGGTAACAAACGACCAAAAAGACGCGACGAACGAAGCGGGTTACGATGGAAAATATTCGGTATTGTATGAAGCCGGAACAGTGGCAGGCTGGTCCATGGAATGCATAATACCGTGGTCAATGATAGCAAGCGCTGACAGAACTGCCGATCTTAACACAACTAACACACCGCTTACTGAATTTGACCCGAGTGAGGAAGGTGCAATCTGCACGGCTATGATCTGCTACGTTCCCTGCGATGCCGCCAACAACGTTACTGCCACAGGTAAAACCGGTGGCGATGGTTGGACAGTTTCATCGTACGACATAACGCTCATGTTTGAAGCGGAAAAAGCAGCGACAAGCGATACCGAATCCGAATCAATGACCGAACCGGAAGAATCAGAATCAGTATCCGAGCCTGAAGAATCAGGATCTGTGACAGATGCGGAAGAATCTGAATCCGTGACTGAACCGGAAGAATCCGAAACCGAGACTGATCCGCAAGAATCAGAAACTGAACCGGAAGAAACCGGCAAGGAAACTGTTGATATAAAGGATAAATCTGACGTAAACGGCGACGGCGGCGTAGACAATAAAGACGTAGTGTTCCTGTTCAGATATGCTTCATCCGGCAATCATACCGCTGAAGAAGACGTAAAATACGACGTTAACAGCGACGGTGAGGTAAACAACAAGGACGTTGTGGAACTGTTCAGATACGTAAGCACTTTAGTATCGTAATAAAAACGTTAAAGGGCGACGGACGTCGCCCTTTTTTCAGTTCTTTAATGCTTCCTCTTTTTTTATCCGCGCGGCTTTTAGTGATACGAACGCTGCGGCGGCTCCGGCTGCCGTTACGGTCAAAACCAAAGCGATATACAGCCCCGCGTTGACCGTCCGTGCTTTCGGCTTAACGTTTACGGTCAGTATATGATTTGAAGAAACGTATTCGTCAACTCCGTCGCCGTTCAGATCTTCGCCGTGAAAGAGCGCGTTTATGTGAGTCACGCCCGGCTCGATACCGATAAGCACGCCGTTTTCAACTCTTACTATCGGTTTATCTCCCGTGCTGTCGTAGCTTACGCGGACGTTTGACACACCTGCGGTCCTGCTGACGCTGTCAAGCGGCAGTTTTTCATCTACCTCCGCGTCTATTTCCGTTTCCGTCACGGTGTATTCTCCCGGCAATACAGTCAGCCTGCCGGGGTAAAAGTCTATTATGTACTCTCCCGTCACGTCTGCTCCGCGTTCATCCGTTACGCGTATTTTTCTGTAAACGTTATCCGTTTCTCCGACGTATAACTGATACGATCCTGCCTCAAATTCAGCCCTGTGGCTTTCTTCAAGCGCGCCTTTTAATATTTCATAGCCGGATGAATACAAATATTCTCCGTCAAAGTACTTTTCAGCGTCAGCTGACTTTATTGCAAGATAATTATATATTTTCCCGTTTTCTCCGGTCGTTCTTATGATCTCCGGGGCGGTCTGTTTTTCCGGCGGGTCTTCATGCTTTATGCGCACGTTTTCAAACGGCAAAACGGTAAAGCTCTGGGAAAACACTATTTCCGCTCCGCCGTCATTTACGGATAACGAATAGCTGTTGATACCGAAATCTATCAAACATTCGGCAGTACTTCCGCTGTCCGCAAACAGCCCGGTGACCGTTCCGTCACCGCTTACAGCCAGCGACCGGATCAGATCAAAATCAAACTCTATCTTATTCACGCCCATAAGCGCAGCCGTTTTTTCATCCGCGGCGTTTTCATAAGACGGGATGACTATGCTCTGCCCTACGTACAGCTTTATTTCCGGCAGATCGACCGTCAGCGGAAGCACCGTCAGCTCCGCCTGTCCTACCTCCGTTATATCATACATATACGTCACGTCTTTTCCGTCTTTGTCGTATACGGAAAAAGCAGTGGATCCCGACAGGACAGTGCCGGCGTATTTGACGGATCTTGTCTTTGCTTCTATCCTGTCGCCCTCACGCAGGTTGCTGCCCGGTGAAAGCTCCGCGGTATCCGAATACAGCGGCTTTCCGTCGTATACTTTTGACTTTGACGCCATCTGATAATAAAGTCTGTTGTAAAATACTTCGGATCCGCTTTGCGGCGGCCGGAGCTGAGATCCCTCTCCGCCTTCGCCGACAGAGGCAGACGTTACCTCCACGGGTATCCAGCCGATACTGTCAACGAACACCTCTACCCACGCGTGCGCGTCTTTTTCGTAAAACTCCGTAACGCTGTATTTGCCGTCCGTTACGACGTAATATCCGACGGTATAACGCGCGGGAATGCCGAGCGCTCTGTAAATGACGGTCGCAGCGGACGCAAAGTGACCGCATATACCCTCTTTGCTTTTTGTTAAGAAGTATATGACTCTGTCCTCACCGTCCGGTATTTTTTCAAAAGAACCGTTGTATGAAGCACACCGTTTTACAAAATCAGCAACGTCCTGTATTATTGTAGGCGAAGATATATCAAGTCCGGCGTCTTTTATTACCCTGTTTATCTCTGTTTCCGTGCTCTCCGGCAGTGAAAGGTAGTTTTCGTAAACGAATTCTTTGTATCTAACGTCCACAGTCCCCGCGTCTTCAAGCGAAAGCAGAGATGATATGCCGAGAACGGGTATCTGATTATAATAAAACGTTTTATCTTTGTTTTCTCTCGGCACGGCGACGTCCGTCATAAGAAGCGACGTTTTATATCTTTGCGACAAGGTGTAATACGGAACGGGGACAAGTCCGTCCTCCGCGTTATATTCAACCTCTATTTCATTCAGTTCCGCGTAGTTGTTTTCCAGAAGCGCGGCGTACGTCATATCAAGAGGATGTATAGACGCGGTTTTCTCGTACAGCGCCGGCTCCGCCCAGCCGCTGCCCGTGTAATTTCCGAAACTGCGCAGGCGCAGATATACGGCGCCCTCTCTGTAACTGCTTATATTGCCCACCGCCGTTTTTTCAACGTCCGGCGCGTCATCCGGCAGCTCGGCGTACGGGCTCGGGCTGTTGTCTATGCCGCCGCCTACGCCGGCAGATCCAATCCCGGAAGGTCCGTATTTTTCAGTCGCCGGGATCTTTGGTCCCGTTTCGTCCGGCAGATCCATATCCGGCAGTTTACCGCTGCCGGAGGTGCCTTCTCCGTCCGGCGCGCCGCCTCCGCCGCCGTTGCCCGTTACGCCCGCTTCAGCTCTTAACGAATCAAGTTCGTTTTCATCATATTTGATAATATAAGTTATATCGTAAGAATCAGCGATATTGGCTTTACTGCTGCCGTGAGAAATTACCAGGTGGTTTGAAATATAATTTTCAAACGCGCCGTATGCGGTGTCCGCCGGGATAAAAAGAGGCGTATTTATCGTATCTGTTTCAACAACGCTGCCGCTTATATCCGCGGTAAAGGCGTTTTTGCCGCGCGCGGCGTCTCCGTGTACCGTCACGGTCAGCGTAAGCGGTTTTTTAGTTATTTTGAGCGTTCCGTATTCATACGTTATATCATACGCGTTTTTGGGTACTCTGCCGGAAAACGTGACGGAGAACGTGTTTTCGTACTCTCCGGCAAATACCTTTGACGGATGGTTGTACGTTGAAAAAGAATCTTCTTTATAAAGTTCTCCCGACACTAATTTCACGGTTCTGTTCGCATTGTGCGGTTTTCCGTTATAGACGTAAACGGATGTGCTGCTTCTCAGCGTAATTTTTCGTCCCTTTACCGTAAGCGTTCCGCGATCGAGCTTTACCTCGTATATATCGTCGTATACGTAAACGTGGTTTTGATCCGTTACTTTGACCCTCGCGCTGTTATATACGGATCCGGGATCCGTGATCTTTGAAAAGCCGGATACCTCATAGCCGTAACCTTCCGGAAAATCTGTGGATACAAGCTCGTATTCCGTGCACGAAAGAGATTTACCGTCGTATTCCTTTTCCGCGGAACCTGTCTTTATCCTTACAACGAGTGGATGGACGGTAAGACTGCCTATGCGCTCCGTGACCGTGTATTTATCGCTTACGTCCTCCCCGTCTTTTGAATATATTTTTATATCCGCCTTGTTTGACGCGGCGCCCGGCTTTGTAACGGATACCGGAAACTCCGCTTCGATCCTGTCTTCATACGCAAGCGAGCCCTGAGTAATTTCAAATTCTTTGCATATAAGCTCTTTGCCGTCGTATTTCTTCTCGGACGAGCCCGTGTCAACGGTTATTTTTCTTTGCAGGACCGCGGCTTTGCCGGAGCCTAATTTCAGATCGTAGGAGGAGGTCACGTCATAACCGTATTTATTGACTATTTTAACGCTTGTAATTGCGGCGTCGGACGTTTTTTCAAATCTGCCGTAGCTTATCTCCGCGTCCGTTATAACGTCGCCCTCCGCAAGATCGGACGAGGATACTATGCTTTTTATGTCCGGCTCTTCTCCGTATTCAACGCTGAAATCGGATAGTTTTATGATCGCCGGCCTTTTGAATACAATGAGAGAAGCGGTCTGTCTTCTTACAACGCCGAACGGATTTTTTGTTTCCGCCGTAATGTCAAACGTGCCGGCGCCGTAAGGAAGTCCGGTCTTTTCTTCTCCGTTTTCGATATATTTATACTCGACGCGCGACAAAAACGATACGGCGCGCGTGATCCCCTCGTCTCCGTACACCACGTTGCGAGCGGAAAGGTCTCTTATATAGCTGCCGGCGAAGTACATGGTAAAAATGAAAGCAATAAAAAGAATATCCGCCACGGCTATCATAAGGAAGCGGTATTTTTTTATAAAGTTTTCAAACCGGACAAGTTTTTTCATTCTTGCCCTGACTTTTACCGTGTATTCGTCGTATGTCATTTATGCCTCTTTATTTTTTCTTGCAGACTGTATACGCGTCGGCTTTTGATCCGTACTGATCTTCCCAGCTGACGTAAAATATTACGGTGTCCGCGCCGTCTGTTTTCTCCGCGCCGGACAATTCCGCAAAGGTGCCTCCTTCAAGCGTTATATCCTTGGCAAGCGTACTGCTTTTAACGCACTTTTCTTTTTCGTACATCATACATCTTGCGTCTGTTACTTTTGCCGGCGTTCCGTTGTTGTTTACTAATTTGAGTTTATAGCTGACGTCTCCGTCGTCGGAAGACGTGAATTCAAGTATACGTATCTCAACTTCAACTTCGGGCTCTTCGTTTACGGTTTCTATACCGTAATCATACGACGGCGGCGCCGGCTCTTCAAACTCAGCGCTATGTTCTTTTTCTTTGTCGGACAGTCCGGTAAACGCGCCGAAATAAGCGGATATGAATATTACGGCAAGTATCAGCGCCGCCGCGGCGACAAAGCCCGCCAGCGGTATGAGCACGCCGTTCATCCGCGCTTTTTCAAATACGTTTTTATCCTTCATATCAGATCACCGCTTTGAATTTCTTTAAATATGCTGCGCACAAAGGCATTTTTCCTTCTCCGAAAAGGCTGTCAAGCTGCCGCAGTATCCCGTCCGCTTCACCGCAGCAGAAAACCGGGTCAAGCGAGTCCATTTTGTTTAATATCTTGCGGCTTATAAGCATATCAGCCGCTTCTTCCCATTCGCCGCCGCACGATACGTAGACGGGGATAAATATCTCCGCCTGCCTTTTTACGCGGTTGCCGAACGAAATGCCCGTGCGGTCCGTAAGATATTCGTCAAGCCGGCTCAGCTTGCCCTTCATCTGCTCCGACATCGGATGCGACGCGCGCGCTTCATTAAACAGCTCCGTCAGTTTTGTACGGCATATATGCGATCTGCCCGCGCTGACGGCGGAAAACGGCTTGCTTCTGCTGTTGAGCTCTATTATAAAAGCTCTGTCGCACACCTTGTCCGATATGGAAAGCGTCGAATCGTCGTTATTGGCGGTACCAACGAAATACACGTTGTTCGACAGGGCAAGCGTTCCGTTTTTGAACAGCGCCGGGTCACTCGGTCTGCTGTCGGAGGTGACTCTCACCCTGCGCGACGCGCCGGCGGGAAGCTCAAGCAAAGACAGAAACTCCGCAAAATAATATTCCACGCGCGCTATGTTCATTTCGTCAAGCACTACCGTATAAATATCATCCGTAAGATTCGCCTCGTACAAACGGCACAAAAGCTCCGTTTCCGTATATGAATCAGTAAATTCGTTATAATATCCGAGCAGGTCGGAGCGGTCCTTCCACGACGGCTGTACCGGCGTGACGGACGCGTCGCTGTTTATATATTTGCCGAAAGCAAAAGGCAAGGACGTTTTTCCCGTGCCGGAAATACCCTGCAGTATTATAAGATGAGTGCAGGACATGGCGGCAACGTACGCTCTGATGACCGATCTGTCGTAGTAAAGCCCCATTTCAGACGCCGCAAAATCACGGAAGCTCTCGCAGAAGTTTTGTAAAGACTTCACCTCGTCATACGGCGGTTTTTCTTTTTTGAAAACGTCTGAATCTATGCGGTGCAGTTTTGAAAAACGCGTCTTTTTTGATACTTTTTCACTGTCTGACGCGGCTTTTTTTGTTCTGATATTTGAAATTATGAGCATAACTGCAAAGACGGTACAGGCTATATCGAGCAGTATGAGTATGACGGATACGACTACAGCCGCGGAATCCGGCAGCATAAGAAACGAATTCCAGCCCGCCTCGCCCTGCGTTTCGTTATGCTGAAGCAGACTTATTACCAAAAGCACTCCGATAAGCGTTATGACGCCCGCCGCCGCGGACAGTATGACGGATAGGACAACGGATCTTTTCATCACTTTTTCTCCCCGCCGTTTCTGTTTTTATATTCGTTATTACGTATGCGTTTTTTTGCTTTTGCCCACTGTTTTTTATAATAACCGGACAGCGCGTTATACTCTTTTTCAAGTTTTATGAAATTCTCGCGGTTGTCTATTTCTTCCTCCGCGTCTTTTTCACCGGAAATTATCCTGTAAGCGTGCAGTCTGCCGTTCAAAAGCTCTATTTCCGCCTGCCACGCCTCTCTTTCATTATCAAGCTTTTCCATCTGTATACGGATGGCCTGCTTTGTTTTTTCCGCGTATTTCTTTTCTATCCTTACGGCGTCGTCTCTTATACGCTCTTCCGTCTGCTCTCTCAGACTGCTCATCTGATCGTTCATCATGTCGTATTCCGCGTACAGACGTTTTATCTCTCTTTCCTGTTCCTTTTCCGTCTTTTGATATGCTTTTATATCTTCTTCGGCTTTTTCGTATGATTCGGAAAGCGCCGCGTTGCTTTTTTCAAGCAGGACTATATACTCCTCCGCCGATCTTTCACCGCGTTTCAGCGCTTCTTTTGCCGCTTCCGCGTCAAGCAAAAGTTTACGCAGCTCTTCTTTGCGCTTTTCCGCTTCCACTTCTTCATACGCCGCCTCGCAGTCATCCCAGCCGTCAAAGACGCCCTGATAAGCGGCAAAAAACTGCAGCGCGGCAATATCGGACAGAGCTTTTGATACTCTTTCCGGCACTTGTGTTTCGTTCTGCACGTCGTTTTTTACCGTGAATCCGTCTCCCTGATATGAGGAAAGATAAGCGTAAAGCATATACACGGCCGCAAAATGCACGTTGTTTTTTATTATATTGGTCCTGACTATCGGAGGCGAAAGCGGCGGCGCCGCGGACACGCTTTTCATCAGCGGCGTTGACAAAAAACCGGATACGGAATTAAGAACGGCGCGGATCCTTGACGCCGCAGCGTCGTTTTTCAGATCCGTTGAATTATCGGAGCCGTTCATGGTCTCCGCTATTTCAAGCCGGTAAAGTATGCTTCTGTTCTGTTCTCTGCTGCTTTTGCACACGCGCAGGGAAACGCCGGACTCCGCCATTATCCTGACCATTTTTTCATACCTGTGAGATATGAAAGAATGCATATAATTCAGCGCAAAGCAGAGAAAGCGGTTTTCGTATACAGCAAGATCCTCGTCGTTGTCCGTCACGTATATCTGCTCCGGGGCAAGTTTGCCGTCTTCCGTTACGGCCTTTATATAATTGCTGTGGCGGCAAAGATGCGTTACGGAATCTTTTGAAGGGCGCTTTGCGCGGTCTATCCTTACTACCTCGCCCTCTTTTTTTATAAGGCTCCTGCTCTGCTCTATCGCCTCTTTTATATGCGGCAGAGCTTCCTCGCATTTTATAAGCCAACTCTCGTCCACGGTCACTTTTTTTCTCGCGCCGGAAACGTACTCTCCGTCGCCTTTGCTGTCAAACGCTTTTTCGAGCGCAGATCTTATAGGATCTGACGAACATATGCGCGACATTTCTTTCAGCACGCCGTACTGAGCCGCCCGTCTTTTTACCTCGTTACTGCTCATAATGAACCTATATCCTGATAAACTTCTGCAGATATGATACGCAAAGCGGCATCATACCGTCGCCGAAGATACGTTCTATTGCGGAAATAAGCCCGCCCGCCTCGGATGCAACGTAAACGGGATTCTGTATCTCAAGCTTGCGCAGCACTTTTTTGGATAAGATCAGATCAAGCGCCCGGTATTCCGTGCCGCCGCAGGCGTTATATACGGGTAAGAATTTTTCCGTCTGCCGCATTATCCTGTTGCCGAAAGTTATCTGCAAGTGATCCGACATATACGCGTCGATCTGCTCTAATTTTGATCTTATTCCCTCGTCTATCTCAAAATCGGACAGCGCCTGTTCATACAGTTTATGCAGATACGTTGAGCTTACGGAAACCGGCTCCGTGTAAGGCGCGGAAAACGGCTTTGCGCGGCTTTGCAGCTCTATTATCATCGCTCTGTCGTAGACCTTGTCCGAGATCGAAAGCGTTGAATCGTCGTTATTTGCCGTTCCGATAAACCATATGTTGTCCGGCACCGTCAGTTTTCCGCCGGACAGCAGCTTCGGATCGTTGTCCTGCACGTCGGATACGACCTCAATTTTTCTCGAGGCAAGCTCCGGCAGCTCTAAAACGGATAAGAATTCCGCAAAATAGTATTCAACGCGGGATATGTTCATCTCGTCAAGAACGGTAAGATAAATTTCGTCGTCCGTGTTCGCTTTATAAAGATCGTATAAAAGATCGGTCTCGGTAAATTTACCGGTGAACTCGTTGTAATAACCGAGCATATCCGTCCTGTCCTTCCATGACGGCTGTACCGGGACGATGGACGCCTCATGACGTATGAATTTGCCGAAAGCGTACGCGAGCGACGTTTTGCCTGTGCCGGAAATGCCCTGCATTATAACAAGCCTGCTTACCGCAAGAGACGAAACGAAAGCCCGGACCGTCTCCGGCTCGTAATACAGCCCCATTTGAGACGATGCGAAATTCCTGAATTTCTCGCATATCTCCGACAGATTTATATTGTTATCAAACTTTTCTTCCTTTTTATTTTTTGTAAGAGCGTCGATCTCGCTTAAGCGGCTGAAACGGCGTCTTTCCTTTTTGAGTCTTTTCTCCTTTTCCCTTGCCTGAACGTCGCGCACGCTTCTTATGACGAAAAGAAGCATAAGCGCAATAAGAGCGCACAAAAGCACCGCGATATATAAGAATATCGCGCGGTGTCCGGTAATGCTCTGCCAGAACGTCGGCTCCGTTATTTCCGCCGATAACATTTTCATAGCAATATTTCTCCTATTTTATACTTCTCTAAATATATCATATTTAATATACTTTGTCAAGTAAACGATGTTATATAATATAGACGTTATTCGATACGGTAAAGTTTCATATAATTATAAAACTGTTTGTTAATTTTTACCGGGTGTAAAAATATGCCTTGACTATATAAAAATTTGTGGTAAAATAAGGATGATAACCATTCCGGAGGTAAAAAATGTCAGTCGATTTTACGTTTTTAGGCACCTGCGCGGCGGACTTTTCACCAAGACTGCAGGATGACTGTAAGGACAGATTTGATTTTGACGCGCGCCGCGCTTCGTGCGCGCTTATAAACGGGCGGTATCTGCTTGACTGCGGGCCGCACTGCCCGGATTCTTTCAGAATATCGGGAAACGATCCGAATAAAGTAACGGATATAATAGTCACGCATCTGCACCGCGACCATTTCAACAAGGACAGCGTCGCTTTTATCGCAAAAGACCATCCCGTGACGCTGTGGGTGCGTGAGGACGCGGTCGTTCCCGAAATAGAAAACGTGACCGTTATAAAGATGAAAAACTATGAAAAATACGAGGTGAGCGACGATCTGTCCGTCACCGGACTTATCGCAAACCACGACGATAAAGTGTTCCCGAGACATCTTTTGATAGAAATAAACAGCAAAAAGATATTTTACGGAATGGACGGCGGTTGGCTGCTTTTCAGGACGTATATGCACCTGTGGAAAACGAATCTCGATCTCTGCATCCTCGACGGAACGTGCGGAGATTATGAGGGCGATTACCGCATGGGCGAGCACAACAGCATACCTATGATACGCCTTATGCTCCCGTCGCTTCGCACGGTGGGAACTATTGACGATCATACGCTCGTATACATTTCACATCTGGCGCCGTCTTTGCACAGATCACACGCGGAAACGGTGCAGATATGCAGAAAAGATAACATAAACGTAGCTTACGACGGGCTTAAACTGTCGTTATGATAAAAGGAGATTTATTATGGATTTCAAAAGCATTGACAAAAAATACCGTCCTATACCCTTCTGGTCCTGGAACGAGAAGCTGAACACGGCTGAAACAAGACGTCAGATAGGTTTGATGGACGACGTCGGCATAGGCGGCTTCTTCATGCACGCGCGCGGCGGACTTCAGACGGAATACATGGGTGACGAATGGTTTGAAAACGTAGGCGCGTCGATAGACGAAGCGAACAGGCGCGGTATGCACGCCTGGGCGTACGATGAAAACGGCTGGCCGTCCGGCTTCGGCGGCGGCAAGGTCAACGGGCTCGGCTTAAAGTATCAGCAGAAATATCTGCGCATAGCAAAGCTTGAAGATAAAAGCGAATCAGAACATGAGATATACCGCGACGACAGATTTTTATACTATTTTGACGTCAACCCGTTCTACGTCGACACACTTGATAAAGAGGTCATTGCAGAATTCATACGCGTTATATACGATCCGTACTACGATAAATACAAAAGCACTTTTGACGGCTTTTTCACGGACGAACCGCAGATATCGCGCGACGGTATCCCGTGGAGCTTTACTTTACCGGAAAAATACAAAAACGAGTACGGCGAAAATCTTTTGCCGCAGTTATACAAACTCTTTTATGAAGAAGGCGATTACGCCGCCGTCCGCGTGAAATTCTGGCGTCTTGTGACTATGCTTTTCTCCGAGAATTTCATGAAGCAGATACACGACTGGTGCGTAAGCCACGGCTTGAAATTCACCGGCCACATGGTACTTGAAGAACGGCTTGACTGGCAGATAACGTCAAACGGCGCGTGCATGCCGCATTACGAATATTTTGATATTCCCGGTATGGACTGGCTCTGCCGTCCGATATATCCGTGCCTTACCATACATCAGCTCGCCTCCACCGCGGCGCAGACCGGCAAAAAGCAGATTTTGACGGAGAGCTTCGCGCTCTGCGGACACAACGTATCACACGAGGAATTAAAACGCAACTACGAGTGGATGATGGTGCGCGGCGTAAACCTGCTCTGCCAGCATCTTGAGGGCTATTCTCTGCGCGGTATAAGAAAGCGCGATTATCCGCCGGCAATGCACTATCAGCAGCCGTGGTGGGAGTATTACAAGCAGTGGAACGACGCGGTCTCGCGCACGGGCATGATACTGTCCGAAGGCAAGCTCGACGTTGACACGCTCCTTATCCACAACATGACAAGCGCCTGGACTCTCTTCAACTGCCGCGACAACGCCGGTATTCAGGAGTATAACGACGCTATGCTTAAGATCATTGACAAGCTGGAGAAAAAACACATCAATTTCCATTTAGGCGACGAAATTATGATGGAGCGCCACGGCAGAGTCGAAGGCGACACGCTTGTTATATGCGAGATGAGATATAAAAAGGTCATTATCCCGCCGCACGTCTGCTTCTTTGAAAACACGGAAAAACTGCTTGCACAGTTCAAGGCCAACGGCGGCACCGTAGTCGCGCCGGAAGAGCTTGCGGCAAACGAGATAGTCGACAACGGCAGCATAACTTACACAAAACGCATATTTGACGGCTTTGTTATGCATTATTTCGTAAACTCTACGTCTGAAAATCAGTCTGCAAAGATAAACTGCGGCGGCAAAATGCTTGTTCAGGAGACCGGAGACCTTGTTGATTTCTACGGCGAATACGATTTTGCGCCAATGTCAAGCCTTATAGTTATAGACGACGGAAAGCCGCACGCTGTAAAACCGGCGGCGGTACAAAAAGAGATACTGGATCTTTCCGGCAAATGGGATATAACCGGAAAGACGCCTAACAGCCTGACGCTTGATAAATGCACGTACTGGTTTGACGGTGTTCTTCAGCAGGAAAACGGCTACATCTTAAACGTTGCGCAGAGAGCGTACGAGCTCGGCAGACCGGTTGATATCAAATGCGAATTTACGGTAAAAGCCGAATACGTGCCGGAAAAACTCATGCTTGCGTGTGAGACGCCCGAGATCTTCAATATAAGCATAAACGGCAGGACTTTAGATAAAAAAGACTACGGCTGCTTCCGTGATTCCGCGTTCCATCTGCTTGACGTATCCGGGCTTTTCATTATCGGTGAAAACAAAATAACGCTTGACACGCATTTCGTCCAGTCGCCCGAAGTATATGAAAACATGGAAAAAGCAAAAGTCTTTGAGTCGGAGAAAAACAAGCTGACGTACGATATGGAAATTGAATCCATGTATCTGGTAGGCGATTTCGGCGTTAGACTGCAGGGTGAATTTGAGCAGGTCCCGCACGATGCGTATTTCTTCGGCGGAGACATGATAATTGATAAACCGGAAGAGCAGGTATATCTGCACAGGCTCGATCTGCAGGGCTTCCCGTTCTTCTCAGGCAAGCTGACTTTCAAAAAGAATATCGTATCCGACGGCAAACCCACGCTCATCCGCTTTGACAAGCGCGGAGTAAACGCGATACACGTTAAGATAAACGGAGCTGACGTAAAAACTCTTATGTTCACGCCGTACGAGCTTGATATAACGGAATATTTAAATAAAGGCGAAAACGAGATCGAGCTCACTATGGCAAACAACTTAAGAAACCTGTTAGGACCGCACCACAATACCGGCGGCGAGCTTTTCGCAGTTTCCCCGCAGAGCTTCTACTATGAATCCTGCATCTGGAGCTACAACAGACCGTGGCCGTATGAAGAAAGGTACTGCTTAGTAGAAACCTCGCTGATTTGAATTTTGTAGGGGAGGGGTCTCCCCCTCCCGAATTAAGAATTAAGAATTCAGAAGCGTTTGCCTCCCTCTGTTAGGGAGGTGGCTCGCGCCTTGCGCGAGACGGAAGGAGTTTTTAAAGCAAACATATATAAAAAGAGGCGATAGACTAAAACCTATCGCCCCTTAATTCTTATTCTCCGTTTCTATTCAACTATTCTTTTTCTTTTTTAATATGATCGCGACAACAACGGCGGCTATGACCAATACGGTGGCGACGGAACACATGACAACGGCAAGGACAGTATTTGAGCTTTTCTTTCCGGGCTCGTCCTCACCTGCGGTCGTTTGCTCCGCGTCTGTCTGTTCCTCACCGGTCGGCTGCCCGGCTTCGGTCTTTGTTTCCGTAACGTCTGTTTCAGTCACGGTCTCCGTTTCGGTCTCCGTTTCTTCTGCGGTTTCCTCAGCTTCCGTCTTTACTGATACGGATCTGAAATAGAATACCGTATCCTCCGAACCGTATCTGTCCGGGTCTATGCGTATAGAACGTACCTGATCATACCAGTTGCCGTATTCGTCCTCAAGCATATTGACTTCAAGCTCGGCGTAGTCCTCCGTCGCATCCATATAATAGAAAATATGGTTTTTCTGAATATCGGTACGCGATTCCGTTGACGTATAGAATATCTCGCCTTCGCAGTCTTCTTCCGTTTTGTAAGATATAACGACCGTTGTATATCTGTCCGCGTTGAAATATTTTGACATATTCATGGGAAGATAGAAGAACGGGTCGCCTCCCGTAACGGTTATCTTCATGCACCCTTCAACTTCGTCGTATTCAAGTGTGCAGTCGTTTCCGGTTCCCATCATTTTCGCAACGACCGCGGGATCGGTGAAATCGGCAATTATAAGCGAGCTTGCCGTTTCGTCAAGCGGGGTATAGCCGCGTTCCGTCGGAGGAGTCGCGTTTTCCGCGTGAGCTACGGTCACGTTCGTAAACGTACTGTTCGTTATCTTTGAGCATATTCCGTAGCCCGCTCCGGTCAGAGGATCGCTTTTGTCCGTCCATTCAAGGAACGGCTCTATTTCCGTCATAACGCTGCCGTCTTCTGCTATATCGGATATGTATATTTCAAAGTGCGCATTTTCCGGATCGTATATGAGCCAGAGTCCGACCTTGTCGCCGGCGCGGAAGCCCGTGGAACGGTCTATAGCCGCCCAGTCTCCCCATTTGCCGACGTTCTTTTCAATGCCTATAAAACCGCCGTCCGTACTGCTTGCCACATCTATAAGGTAGTATTCGTCAGAACCTTCCTCTATCACGCCGTTGCCGTTGACGTCAGTTACGCCGACAAGAAATCCGGAATCTCCGCCAAGCTCATCCGGTTCGGATTTTTTATCGGAAACCGTCAACTCCATATAAAGTCTCAGCTTTTCCGACGTGTTTCCGAGAGAGTAAAAACCGAAATCCGGCCACTTTATACGTTCTTTGCAGACGTAAGTCGTTCCGTTTACCTGCCAATCTCCGCCGTAGTCAGTATTTTCACTGATCAGCCCCTCGCTTGCAGATGCGGCGCACGTTATCGCCGCTGCGATCATAAAGACGACCGTCAGTAAAGAGACCTTTATTTTCAAAATAAATTTCCTCCGGTTATATCTGTTTTTTCGCTTCCAGTCTGTCAAACGCGGCGGCGTTGGTTTTTGTCTTTACGAAATTTACGATAATAAACGCCATTGCAACTTTGTTGAATATCGCGGCAAATATTATCATCCCCACGGAAGTACAGCGTTTGCGTACCTGCGCGATATCCGTCGTCATCATATACCGGTAATAATCAACGCGTCCCACCATTTTAAAGCCGACTATAACAAGCGGCATTACGGTGATAATAACGACGGATATATAATATACCGTCGCTATTCCCGCCGCTGCCAGAATATAGCCTGATGAATTGCCGCCCGCGCCGTTGACGACCGAAACGTCGTTGCCTGCCGCGGCGGCGGCTATTACTCCAATGATCATAATAACAAACGCGTACAGCGCCATCGCCGCGCATATGCAAACGGAAATTATCCCGCCCGCTTTCCATGCGATACGTTCGTATTTCAAAAACCTGTCCATATCGGAATACGCCGTGTTATCGGTTCCGCTGAAATTGCGCTCGGCGCCGCGGAAATTTGCGTTATCGGCGACCGGCGCGCCGCAGCTGCGGCAAAAGTTCGCGTTATCGGAGATCGGTTCTCCGCAGTTTACACAGAATTTCAAAGCGTTCCCTTCTGCTCTGCTTCTATTCTGTCAAACTCGGCGGCGTTGTTTTTCGTTTTTACGAAATTGATTATAAAGAATATCGCCGCAAGAGTGTTGAAGAGTATGCAGAACACCATCATACCGACGGACGTGCAGCGCGTACGCGCTATTGAAATATCCGTTCCGAGCGTACTCTGGTAATATTCCACTTTTTTTATCATAATAAAGCATATGACGGTTTCCGGGATAAGCGTTACGGATATTATCATGTACGTTATACCCATAATGAGAATGGACGCGTTAGCCGCGGCGGGCATTCCGCCGAACTGCTGCGTGTTTGCGTTTGCAAGCACCACCGCTCCGGATATTATCATGATTATCGAGGCTAAAAACATCATAACGGCGGCGATAAGCGTCATTATAGCTCCGAACTTCCAGCCGAAATGCTCCAGCCCGAGAAACTTTTTCATATCCTGTACGGCTTTGTCGTCACGCTCGGTAACGGGGGTAAAATTCTGATCGCTGTAATTCATAATGTTTTCTCCTTTTTTTATTAACCGATTATTTCCTTTGCGGAATCGGCTATTATTTTAAGGCCGGATTTGAGTTCTTCTTCCGTTATAACGAGCGGCGGCAGGATCTTCAGCACCGTGTCGTTTCTGCCGGAACGCTCTATTATAAGTCCGTTTTCAAAGCACTTCTTTGATATTTTTCCCGCAAGCGCGCCGGACGGATCGAGCGCGGTAAAGTCAATACCGTAAATAAGTCCGCGTCCGCGGTATTCTATGCGTCGGTCTACGGGTAATATATTCTCTTCTATATACTTTATGACGACCTGCTCCATTTCTTTTACGTGATCGAGAAGTTTTGTATCTTCAAGCACGTCGAGCGCCGCGTCCGCCGCGACGAAAGCGAGCTGGTTGCCGCGGAACGTGCCGTTATGCTCCGCCGGTCCCCATATATCAAGCTCCGGCTTCATAAGAAGCAGAGACATGGGCAGACCTATGCCGCCGATAGATTTTGAAAGCGTTACCATATCCGGCACTATACCCGCTTTTTCAAACGAGAAGAATTCGCCCGTCCTGCCGCATCCTATCTGTATATCGTCGATTATAAGAAGTATGCCGTGTTTGTCGCAGAGCTTGCGGAGCCTCTGCAGCCACTGCACGTCAACGGGGATGATGCCGCCCTCGGCCTGAACGGTCTCCGCGACGATAGCCGCGGGAACCTCCGAGCCGGAATGGTCGTCCTCTATTACGTTTTCTATGTAGCCTATCGTATCGAAGCTCTTGTTGAAGCCGAACGGATAAGGCATGAACGTTATGCCATACAAAGGCGTGCCGGAAGCGGCTCTCGGATACGCGTGGCTCGTTGCCGCAAGAGCGCCGAGCGACATACCGTGAAACGCGCCCTGGAACGCGAAAATAGTCTGTCTTCCCTTCACTTTTCTTGCAAGCTTGAAAGCGGATTCAACGGCGTTGGTGCCGGTGGGCGCCGGAAACATGATCTTATAATCAAGTCCGCGCGGTTTGAGGATCCTTTCGTTGAAATCCTCCAAGAATTTGCGTTTTGCAACGGTATTCATATCAAGCGCGTGAAGGATACCGCCGTGCGCTAAATATTCCGTCATTTTTTCTATTATATACGGGTTGTTGTGACCGTAGTTCAAGGCGCCTGCGCCGGAGAAGAAATCAAGATATCCGCGCCCGTTTTCATCGTACATATAGCAGCCCTCCGACCTGTCAAACACGACGGGGAAGGAGCGGCAGTAAGATCTTACCTCAGATTCGACCTGATCAAAAATCGACATATCATAACCATCCTGTATTTATACCGGCTTTTCTGCCCGGTTAGTTTAAGTATATCACACAACAGTGTATTTTTCAAGTATTTTTGTAAAATATCATATAATAATTCTCTGTTTTTCCTTTTTCTTAACAAGTATAAATACGTGATTGAGATTGACAAATAAAAATTTGTATGTTATAATACAAAAAATAAAGGAGGATGACACATAATGAAAAAGCTTTTGACCGTACTTCTTGCCGCGGTTTTACTTACCGCAACCGTGTCCGGCACTTCCATAGAGCTTCCGGACGTTCCCATAACGTATGATGAAAAAATGCCGGACTGCAACGTAACGGTACCGGACGATTACATATACGATCTGACTTTTACCGTCAAATCGGCTCTTGCAAAGGATCTTAAAAAGGTCATACCCGACGAGATGAGCGGTTACGCTGACGGCAAAAAGGTTTATTACATAACCGTTGAGCTTAACGCGGAACAGTATCAGAAGATATATAACGAATGTGACGAAAACGTCTATTTGTGCAATGTGGAGCTGGACGGCAAACCCGTAAAATATTTTACATACGGCAGCGATAAACCGATACAGCGTCAGTTCAATATACTCATGCCGGAAAAATCATCGGTTTTGACTCTGGATTATTTCGGAGAGCTGGCTGTAATGATGTTTTATCAGAACGACGCCTTGAAAGACGAGGTGCGTTTTGTAAAACCCGGTGAAGATCTTGAGCTCCCGTATCCGTCCGTCGGCGAAAAAACGCCGCGCATCTGGAATTCAATGCCCGATGCCAGCGGCAAGCCTTACGATCAGTTCGTATGGTACAGACCGGAATCCGGCAAACTGTGGGTAAAAGAAGATCACGTTATATCGATTTACGCCATATGGGAGGCATACACTCCGGTGATCCAGGGCGACGTTAATAAAGATAACGAGCTTAACAATAAAGACGTTGTGGAGCTTTTCAGATACGTTTCCTCCGGCACTGACGTTGACTACGTATACAGGTACGACGTAAACGGTGACAACGTTGTAAACAACAAAGACGTAACGGTGCTTTTCAGGCTCGCAAGCGATGCGTGATAAGATAAAATCCAAAAGGGCGGCAGAAGCCGCCCTTGATTTTTATATCAAATTATCTGTCCGAATATCTTTTTTATCTGATCAAGATAACCTTCCCCGTACACGTTGTCCGGCAAAAGATAGCTCATTTCCGTCCATTCGTTCCAGCTGTTGACGGTTATGAGATCCACGCCGTGTTCATCCGCGAATTTCTTTGCCGACAAAAGCGCTTTGCCTACGTTATCCGGCGTGTTGTTTCTTAAAATACCGGGGCGGAACGTGTTGAAGCGCGGGTTGTTGTCCCAGCCGACCGAAACGTGCGGATAATACGTTACGCCGAACGAGGCGAATTTTTCCCATTCTTTTTCGACGTCTTTCATTACCTCGTTATAATCGCGGTCTATGTTTACGAAATGCACGTACTGATAGTTCGTCGTGCTGTCAAAACTGAGCGTTTTTGCTATCTCGGACGAATACATATGCTCCCCGTCAACGCCGGTTACGTTATGCATACGCTCGCCCCACAGGATCAGCTGCAGGTGAAGTCCTTTATGCCCGGCTTTGACCGTCTTTTCACGGAAACATTCAAGCGACGCTTTCGTCTTATCGATCCCGCCGAGGCCGTTAATCAGATTATCTATATCGTAGATCGAAAACACGGGACAGCCGTCTATTCTATAATAATTCGGTTGGCTGAAATACTTTTCAATAACTCTGTCGCAGACCGTATCAAACTGCGTGCGGTCAACGGAGCCGAGCCAGACGGGAACGTCGCGCCCGCCGGCAAGCCGCTTGTCCCAGGTGTAGCCCGCGTCGTGATTTGCCCACATAAGATAAAACTTCATTTTATCCTTGTTTTTCGCCTTCAAAAAGCCGTCGTTCAAACAGTTTTCAAGAAAAGGACGGCGGTCGTACCAGTACCAGTCGTAAATAAAAACGTTTACGCCGTGAGAAGACGCAAGCTCTATCTGCTCCTCCATCGTCTCCGGCTCCGCCTCGTCCTTATAGCCGAGCGCGGGTATGCGCGGCAGGATGTGATCGTCACATTTTTTCGTCGCGTGCCGCACGGTCTGCCATTCGCCCTCTCCGTCCGGCCAGAATATGAGACTTCTGTCTTCTTTTCCCGTGTATGACGGCCATATAAACGCTGCAATATCGTATTTTTTCATTTTTTTACCCCGCCTTGAACTGCACGATATCAATAAATACCTGCTTGTGAAGATCATAAGATCTCTCGTACTGCTTGCTGCCCTTTATCCTGTTTATAAGGCTTTCGGAAAGCGTGCCGGAACGCAGGCACAAAACAAGGTCGCCCTTCCATTCCTTGAACACTTCAAAATACTTTGCAAAATCAGTACTCAAAAAATCTATGCCGTATTCGTCTATCGCGTGCTCCGGCGCCTTATCGCCGAAAACGTCGGATAACGGCGCGAAAATTCCGTCCGCTTTAAGCCTTTCATACTGCTGTTTGTCTATGATATAGATAAACGAGTTGCCGGACGCCGCCTCGTTATAAAGCAGTTTTGCGTTGTCGCTGTTTGTTTTCGGGTCATAATAAATATCGTTTCGCTGATATTCCAAAGCGAGCGCGTCGTTTACCCACACTATGTCGCGCACGGATATACCTTTTGACTCTTTTTCTTCCTTTGTCGTAAACGTCGCGCGGATCGCGGAGCGGATATCGTCTATCTGATTTGATATTATATTCTGACCGGCGTAGGTGAAGTGTATATCGTATTTATCCTGAGTTGAGCATTGAACGACGCAGAAAACAACGACAAAAAGTACGAAAGCCGAAGCAAGTACCTGCCATTTATAGTAATACCAGTAGTTTTTGAACCATTTAATTATCTTTTGCATAATTTTAACAATAAGCTGCTCACCCGGCAAACCGGACGAGCAGCTTCTTTTTCCGCTTATATCTTAGTCGGGTCTTTTTTCTCCGCAGTCGGAGCAGAACTTACCGTTGTTCACGGTGCCGCATTTCGGGCAGGTCCAGGTCGCAGCCGCTTCCGGTTTCTTTTCTCCGCAGTCGGAGCAGAATTTGCCGTTGTTCACGGTGCCGCATTTAGGACAGGTCCAGCTTGCCGCGGGAGCGGGCTTCTTTTCGCCGCATTCCGGGCAGAAGTTGCCGTTAACGGTCGCGCCGCATTTCGGGCAGGTCCAGGAGTTTGCCGCGGGAGCTGCGGGCTGTCCCTGCTGTACGGGCTGATTCTGGCCCATGGCGTAGAGGTTGGATGCGTTCATTCCGCCGGCGTTCATAGCCATACCCATACCTATAAAGCCGTTCATCGCGCCGCCTTCGTTTTCAGCCGCTTTGTTCATAGCGGTGATCTGACCGCCGATCATACGCGCCGCGCCTACGTTCGGGTTGAGCGTCATTGAGGTCTCTTCCCACTCGGTTATCTTCTTTCTCTGATCCTCGGGTATGGACGGTACGCCCATATTGAGCGAGTTGACCTCGATACCGCGCTTGCCCCACGTGTCTTTGAGCTCTATGTTAAGAGCGTCGCGCACCTCGGTGGTGTGAGCGGGGATCTGATCGTAGGAAACGCCCTGTGCGGAAAGGACCGCCAAAGCGGGCTGAAGAGCCTGGATAAGCTCAGCCTTTAACATTCCGTCAAGCTGTTCGCACTTGAATTCGTCCGCTACGTTGCCCATGAAACTGGTGTAGAGGAGCAGCGGGTCAACAACGTTATATGAATATACGCCGTTGATCCTTAAGTCTACGGAAAGCTTGAAGCCGAGCTGTTCGTTTATGACTACCTTGAACGGTACGGGGTTAGCGGTGCCGAACTTCTTGTTCGGTATCTCTTTGGTGTTGAAGTAATAGACGCGCTGATCCTTACCGGTATCGCCGCCGTATGTGAAACGTCTGCCTATGGTCTTGAAGGTCTCTATTATAGAGGTGCCGAGCTTGCCCGCGAAGAGGCTGGGTTCGGAGCTGGCGTCCCAGGTGAACTGACCGGGTTCCGCGCAGAATTCAACTACCTTGCCCTGCTCTACTATGATCATGCACTGGCCGTCCGCAACGGCTATGCCCGAGCCGTTGGAAATTATATTGTCGTTGCCCTTTGTATTGCTGGAACGGTTGGTGATCCTCTTTTCGCCTTTGACCATAAGAGTGTCTTCCGGTATGGATTCACAGTAGAAAAATTCCTTCCACTGATCCGCAAGAGTGCCGCCTAAGGCACCGGTTATAGCTTTAATAAGTCCCATTTTGTATGTTTCCTTTCTTATATTTGTAATCTTTACGCGTTTATTCTATCACAAAACTGCCGCTTTGTCAATAGTCACAAGTGGTAGTTTATTTAATTATACGATACAAAAAGCGCTTCCCGCCCGGAACAGACGGAAAGCGGTTCTTTATTTAACTGCTGTAGATCAAAAGATTGAAAAGTATCAGGATCAAAAGGAACGAAAAGCTTATGGCTGAATATTCAAGCAGGTATTTTTTAGTATCTTTCGGGTATCTGCTCGAATACTCGCGGTACGTTATAAGGCTTGCAAGAGACGAGATGAGCGTGCCGACGCCGCCTATGTTCACTCCGACGAGAAGCAGCGGATATGACGTAGTAAAGTTGGATAACAGTATCGCGGACGGAACGTTGCTTATGAACTGGCAAGAAAGCGAAGATACAAGAAGTACGTTTTTGTTCAGCAGCACGCCGAGCGTGTTCTGGAACAGGCTTATCCTTGAAACGTTGCCGGAGAATATAAAGAAGAACACGAACGTAAGCAAAAGCGGATAATCAACTGTAAGGAGCGCGCGTCTGTCCACTATAAGTATCACCGCAAGGATTATCAGTCCGCCTATGTAGTAAGGCAAAAATCTGAACACCATGAGGACGGAGATAAGGAACAGAACGCCGTAGATCACGCTTTTCTTTTTGTCAAGCTTTATTTTCTCGTCCGTAACGAAAAGCGGTTCCGGTTTTACGAAAATAAGGCAGCACGCCGTTATAAGCGTTACGGAAAGCAAAAACGACGGCAGCATTATCCGCACGAAATTTGCGTTTGATATATTGAATTTGGTGTAAAGATATAAATTCTGCGGGTTGCCGAACGGCGTCAGCATACCGCCTAAATTCGCCGCGACCGTCTGCATTATAAAGCAGAAGGCTATGTTCTTCTGTTTTCCGCAGTTTTTGAGCACGTAATAACCGAGCGGCAGAAACGTCAGAAGCGCCATGTCGTTTGCTATCAGCATGGAACCGATAAACGTTATGTAAACGAGCACAAGCACGCAGGCGCGCGTGTTTTTGAACATCTTTACCGTGTTTTTTGCAAGTATATAGAAAAAGTTTATGTTTTTGAGCGCACAGACCACGGCAAGCGTACTGAAAAGGCACGTAAGCGTTTTCAGATCAAAATATTTTATATACTGCGCGTCCGGCGGCACTATGAACGCAGTTACGAGCGCAAGCAGCGCGGCTATGCACATTACGGCGTTCTTTTTAGCAAATGATAATATTTTTGTCAATTTATCGCCTCAATTCCGAGGGGGAATAATAGCACAAAAGGAGACTTTTGTCAAGCCTCCTTTGTAAATTTTTTACAGATATTAAAAGTGCTCAAAAACACCGCATGGAACGGGCGGGAAAGCCCTGAAAAAATCACCGCATTCTTTATGCATCATAACGCCGTCAAGATACGCGGCGCCGTTCATATCAAGCGCGCGGAAACCGAGCGCGATCTGTGTAAACGCTCCGACCGAAAGCGTTATATCCGGCTCATTATCCGTCGCGCTTACCTCGCGTTTTCCGCCGCCGTATGAAACGCGGTACGTGCCGCCCGCCGTCGGCACCTCATCTTTGACGCATACCGTAAACTCGCCCGGCTCATCGGGATAATCATGCGCTTCAAGAAGTTTCTTTGTGTTCAGCACTCTGCCCATTATATCCGGCACGGTCCTGTAATCTGTGTGCATATGGTGTTTAAGCATCATTTCAGCCTCGCGGCAAAGCCCGCAGTCATACAGCTCAATACGGTCGTATTCGCCTTCAAACATACGCAAAAACGAGAATATCGCTTTAAGCGCTTTCGGGCTTATATACGCAAGCTCCTTTACGGTAAGTACCGTATCCGTATAGTGATTTACATACATGGACTTGCTGCCGGCAATAACAACGTACCCTGACGGTTCATCTCCGTCATAGTAAATATACGTCTGTCTGCCGCCGCCTGCGTAAAACGATCCGTCAGTCCGCGGCAAAAGCAGATTTCTTCCCTTGCCGAAGCTTTCATATATTTTCAGCATATCCGGCAGCTTTGATTCATCGTACGGCACAAGCTCACACACACGCGGAACAAAATCAAGTACGGCCGTCGGAAAACCGGCTATTATATGATCCGCTGCTCTTTCGTATCCGAATTTACGGTAAAAAGCGAATGAAAACGGATGCAAAAGCGCTAAAACACAGCCGTTTTCCGCGCCGTACGCGTGCATTTTTGACAGCATTTCACGCACACATCCGCCGCGCCTGTGTATCACCGGCGTTTCGATACCGCCGGCGAGCAGCGTTTTTATCTTATTTTTTCCGTACTGCGTTTCCGTCAGCGTGAATATACCCGTTGAAAGCTCTTTTCCACCGTCTGCCGCGGCAACGGAAAGCGCTTCTCCGTATACGGACGGCGCGCGGTTTTTTATAATAATTTCCATTATCTGAACTTTATCTCTAATTTATCCGTTTCCGGCTCGAATTTAACAAGCTCGACTCCCGCGGCTCTCAGCATACGCTTTGAAGCCATAACGGACGGCGTCCCGTCGTATTTGTCCGACAGATAGACTACCGTTTTTATGCCCGCCTGGATTATGGCTTTTGCACACTCGTTGCACGGGAACAGCGCGACGTAAAGCTTTGATCCGTTGAGATTCCTGCCGCCAGCGTTTAAGATGGCGTTGAGCTCCGCGTGTACGACGTACGGATATTTCGTCTCCTCTCCCTCTCTGTCCCACGGGAATTCGTCGTCGGAGCAGCCGCACGGAAAACCGTTGTAGCCGGTGGATATTATGCGTTTGTCCTCGCCTACTATGCAGGCGCCGACCTGCGTGTTCGGGTCCTTGCTCCTCATTGATGCAAGCAGCGCCACGGACATAAAATATTCGTCCCAGCTTATATAATCTTTTCTTTTCATCTGTTTCTCCGTTTTGTAATTTATAAAATAGTGCTCAAAGCTCTGAAAAGCGCTACGACGTCTTTATTGTCTACGTTGCCGTCATCATTGTAATCAAGCGCGGATACGTAGTCTGAAGACGATACGGCGGACGATACGTAACGGAACAGCGCCACGACGTCTTTGTTATCCACTTCTCCGTCGTCGTTGACGTCGCCTTTTATCTCAGTAACTTTGTCCGTTTCAGTTTCCGCGCCCGTTTCGGTTTCAGCCGGAGCGGTCTCCGTATCATCCGGCTCCGTGACAGTTCCCGTTTCGCTTATATCTTCCGTCACGCTCTCATCGGTATCATCCCCGGTTTCCGGCGACACCGTTTTGCTTACGGTTATGACTCTGTTGCCTAAGGCGTTAAGTACCGTGTCGTCGTGATCTACAAGTACGTTTATAACGAGCGTATGCTCGCCGGCTTTAAGATTTGACGTGTCTATATTGCACTCAAATCTGTAGCCTATACCGCCGTTTACGTGCGGATCAAGACCCGTGTCGCGCTTAAACGTTACGCTTTTATCGTAAACCGTGTCTTTGCCGTCTATGGAATATCCGACTTCCTCCGCGTCGTAATTTACGCCGAACCAGCCTTTGACGTACCATACGGTCTCGCTTTCATCCGTAAAGAAGCATAATTCTCTGCCTTCCGCGGAGTCGTTTTCCCTGTCGACGTAGGAATTTGTCACAAACGCCTGAGCGCTGTTATTTGACGTGACGGTCACCTTTACAGCGCTGCCCAAAACTTTTATAACGGAATTTTTGCCGTCGTTCACCTCCGCCATTATCATAACGGTGTGATCGCCTATCGTAAACGCTTTGTCTTTGATCGAAGCGCGGAACCTTACTGCGTTTACTCCCGCGCGCGCCTTGATCGCGGATTCATCATCCGCGTTTGCAAAATCCACTTTTGAAACGCCGCTCCATACCGTCGCGCCGCCGTCTATGCTGTAACCGAGACGTTTTATGGCAAAGTTGCTTCCGGTCCATCCGGCCGCGCTGAATCTGTCGTTTGCAAAACTGTTTGAATCAACGCAGCAGTCCGTCATCCTCGCATAATCGGTAGGCGTCGGCAGCGTGTCCGGATGCGGACACGGATCGGCAGGCATACCTTCATACACCGGGATAAGAAAATCGTAAGAAAGTCCGAGCATATCGTTTGTTTTAAACGAATTGTAGGACTGCGTCGCCATTCCCTGCGCGCCGGTGATGCTCTGCATATACTGGCCCCAGAAATTGCGTGAAGAACGCGGATCCACGTTGAATTTCTGCAGATACGGCACGTTCTGATAGTCGTTTATGTATCTGTTTGTAGCGGAATAGGCGCCGCCGTAAAGGGATTTCCAGTGTTTGTTCCAGGACGCGTCTCCGCCCCATTCGCTCTTTTTGGATTCCGTTCCCTTTTTTGCCTCGTCAATACCGTTTTTGTAGATATTGAAATAGCCCGTTCCCGCGGAACCTATGTTGAAATAATTATAATATCCGTTATAAGATAAAAGCTGTTCCTGCGTATAACCGCTGGTCGGCGCGTTTATTATATGCCCCGCTTCGTCCTTTCCGGTCACTTTGTTGGAGTAATAATACCAGAGCTTATCGCCAACGTTGCCGTTTATGAGCGGGCTCGTTCCGGCGGATCCCTGCTCAGCCCTCACTCTTGAAGCGAGATAAACGGGGTTTGCGCCGAGTTCTTTGCCTATATCGTAAAAATACTGTGCATACGTCGTGTCGGAGTATTTATCGTCCAGTTTTTTGTTCTCCATGAACGTGCCTTTTACCACGGCTTCAACGGCGGACAGCGTCATACTGTCGTTCCACTTGAGATCGTAGAACTGGAATATCTGCTCTTCAGTCAAAAAATTGCGCGGATCAAGAAAATACGAGACGGCTTCTATGGAAGCTCTCCACCAGCCGGAGTCGTACTGTTCCTGCGCGGGATGACGCCATTTTTTATACGTATCGCTGTTATATACGAGACTTCTTTTAGGGCTGTCGTCCGTTTCCATATATAATACGTACTCCCAGGTGTACGCGTTGGACTTATTCATTTCTCTGCTCATCTGCGTTACGTTCAGAGGTTCAAAATTCCATTTCGGATGCCTTTTATGCAAAGCAGTCAGCTTTACGGCGTAATCCTCCGGAAATCCCTTTGCAATAAGCTCTGCTTTGTACGCGTCGTCGTCCGCGGAAGCGGTCAGGACAAAAACGGAAGATAAGATCATTAAAACCGCAAGAATCGCGGATATAAACTTAACTGTCTTTTTCATTGTATGTACTCCTTAAAGTATGTTAAAACTGGTCTTTTTTCAAAAATCTGACAAGATCGGATACGGACGGTACGGAAGATACGTCTCCTTTGTTTGAAGAAGAGTAGGCGTACGCCGCCGCCGCGCATTTCGCGGCTTTTTTCACGTTGCCGTCCGTTTTCAGATAAGCGGAGATGAACGCTGCTCCGTAGACGACGGACGATCCGGTTTCGTCAAGATACGTGGAAGGGTATTCTCCCGCCATATCGTGATGCAAACCGTCGTATATGAACGCGCCGCGGTCCGGCAGACGTATGATAATGTATTTGCTTTTTATATGAGATGAAAGCGCCATAGCGGCGGCAAGGAATTTATCGTATCCGTCGGGGGAGACTCCGCAGTAGGAGCTTACCTCGTTTGCGTCAAATATAACGGCTTCAAAACTGCCGGGCAGTATTTCCGCGTATCTTTCCGGTACCGCGCACGGCTGCCAGAAAACGGGCACGCCCTTTGACCTTGCAACGTTTACGGCGTATGAAGAAAGCTCAAACGGAAGCTCGTTTTGTATATACAAAGCGTCCGGATAAACCATAAACGCGGCTTCTATATCATCTTTTGTAAGGCGGCCGTTCGCCTGACGGAATTTGATCATCCTCGGTCCGCGGTCGCTTTCATGCAAGGACAGATAAAGTCCGGTCTTTGCGCCCGTGCATTTTTTTATAAATCGTCTGTCAACTCCCGTGCGCATAAGGAAATTATCTATCTGTCTGCCGTACTCGTCGTCGCCTATCCCGGCGCATAAAATGCTGTCAAGTCCCATGGCGCGAAAAGTAAGCGCGGCGGTAAGTCCCTTGCCGCCGGGGCAGACGTTATATCCGTCCCCTTCTCTTTCCGACGCGCCGGCGGGCAGAGCGGGCATATGCGCGTCAAGGCACATATAAGCAGATGAAAGCACCAAAACTCTCTTGTTCATCTTATCCTCCGGGATCCGTGTTTTCCAAAATCAACGTACGTATATCCGTATTTCTTTTACCATCGTTACCATTATACAACAAAATCTGCCTTTTGTAAATACATTATTCAAAAAAATGCACAGCAAAGAACTTGATTTTACAAAGTTATTTGTGTAAAATCTTATTGCAAATAAATTCTTTTTACCTATATTTGTATTTTTCACTTTAGGGTAACGAGAATTATCCGAACCACGTTTTCGGACGGCATCTCGCCGCTCCTGCTTCGTTAAACCCCTTGCTGTTACGTATAGTAGCACCTGCGGGCTTTGCCTCGCAGGAACAACGATCTGTTCGTCCGAAAATCC